>NZ_WHOD01000015.1 GCF_013141765.1 Paenibacillus foliorum | reverse complement strand
AACGCACCCCAAGAAAGCAGATTGAGTGATGCTCCGTTCCCAAGGTAGGAGCACTACTTACGGCATGTTGTGGATGGAAGCGTGTAATAAAAAGCGAGTGCAATGGCTATGAACACCGGATCGAAGATTGGTTGTTAAGAAGTGTCAAGAAGTAGGGAATGAACGCAAAGCACGGAGTAAAGGAATTACATGGAGGGTATGGAGGATGAAGTGGAGGAGCATAGCATCGATCACGTTTCTTATGATTTCGGATTTGGGATGAGCCGGGGCTTGTAAGAACAAGAAAAAAGCCATTACCCGAAGGTAATGGCTTCTTGAAGACTGGAATGAACTCTTCCAAGTCTCTCTCACGCTTGAGTAATCTTAAGCTGAAGCGTATTTGCGTTGAAACTCGTCGTCTGTTTTGGTCAAATAAAGGATACCTTCAATTAAACCGATAATGGACGGAATACCTGTCCAGCAAAACAATAAGTAAACTACACCAAGCAAGGTTTTGCCCAAATAGAACTTGTGAACACCGAAACCTCCTACTAAAATAGCAAGTATGCCTGCGGTAACTTTTGATTTTGGATTCATTGAATTATCGCTCCCCTTATTAGCTTCCTCTTGCATTGCAAGTTGATTTCATTCTATAGAACTAACTATGAAAAGACATCTAACCAAAGTTACATAACCTGACATTTTATTAGTTTTAATTAAATTATTAGGTATAACTTGCTCGAAAAAACACTTTACCTAGTACTTTTATATCAAAACTATGACAAAACCATTAATAAAAATCATTAAATAGTGGTTTTCGACAGTTTTAGCATCTATTCCCTCTATTGAAATGGTGATAGAATGAAATGAGGTATAAGTTGGAAAAAAGATAATTTCTGTTAATTGGGTGGGGGAGCAGCATCAGTGCGGCAAATGGATGACATTGAGCTAAAGAATTTATTGGACGGAACTATCGGGGTTTCGCCGTTTATATATGTAGCGATTGCAATGGTAGAGCTGGTTTATGGGCTGCATAGGAAGGACACGGTTATACGAGACTTGAATCCAGCGGGGATTCGGATACGACAAGCAGAAGTATGCCAAGCTATTCTTAATGATGGGCGCAAGCTGGACTATGCCTATCTGTCTCCAGAGCAAACGGGCAGAATGAATCTTGCACCTGATAAGCGCAGTGATTTATACGCACTTGGTGTCATGTTCTATGAGATGCTTGCTGGGCGCATGCCTTTTCAGGCACAGAATGCGGAGGAGTGGGTTCATGCTCATCTCGCCATGCCGCCGATCCCTCTAGAGAAGCTTCGTCCAGAGGTTGCAGGATCGTTATCTGACATTATCATGAAGCTGCTGGCAAAAGCACCAGAAGACCGGTATCAAAGCGCCTATGGTTTATTAGCCGATTTAAGGCAATGTGCCGCCTCCTTTAATAAGGAAGCTGGGGAAGTTATTCCTTTTGAGATAGGTTTGGTAGATGCTGTAGGTAGATTTCATCTTCCAAAGGCTCTAATCGGCCGTGCTGCGGAAGAAGAGCAGCTTCGGGATGCTTATGAGTTAGCCCGCGCAGGAGCTTCTGCATTTGTGCTCGTTACGGGTCGGGCGGGCAGTGGTAAAACCGCGCTGATCCGTGAGCTTCAGACGGAGGTCCTTCGAGAGGATGGCTACTTTATTGAAGGTAAATGCGATTTCATGAATCGGGACACCCCGTTCGCGCCAGTTCTTCAAGCGTGTCGGGGACTTGTTCGGCAAATGCTAAGGGAAACACCTGAACGGGTTGCCGAATGGACGAAACGAATAAAGGATGCAACGGGCACTAACCTGGGTATTATTGCCGAGCTACTTCCCGAGGCATCGGCGCTACTAGGGGAGCTTCCTGCTGTAGAGCAGCTTCCGCCTGCCGAGGCGATAGTGCGCTTTCGCCAGCTGTTTCCAGCTTTCATTCAAACATTCGCGGGTAGGGAATATCCGCTTGTAATATTTCTAGATGACCTCCAATGGGCCGACACGGCTACTATGGAGGTGCTAAGGGTTCTTTTGCAGGATGCTTCCTTGCATGGTTTATTGATACTGGGTACATACCAGATTGAAACAAAGCCAAAGTGGGGAGAAGGTGGGGTAGACCATGCGGCGGCGGTGGCATTGATCAGGGAATCTCTTTCTCTGCTTGAAGTGGATACACACCCGGTTATCCGTCATATTAAGATGAATCCACTGCCCTATGTGGAAGTGGTTCGTTTTGTTGCGGTCGTGCTTCATGAAGATACGGGACGTACTCGGCAGCTGGCTGAGCTCCTTTATCAAAAAACAGGCGGTTATCCTTTATATATGCACCATTTTCTGGAGGCCCTACATCGAGAGCAAAAGCTCTTTTTTGATACAGAACTAGCTATGTGGACTTGGGATGAAGCTGCTATCAGGCAAGTGCCTGAGTATGAAGATGCGCTTCCATTAATCGAAGCACATCTTCATACGCTGCCGATTGATACGGTTAAGCTTCTTGGCGTAGCTAGTGCCATCGGATACAGTTTTCGCCTGTCCAAAGTGGCGATGATATGCGAGCAGTCGGTACAGCACATGATAGAAGTTTTACGCCCTGCTATGGAGCAAGGCTTAGTATGGTGCGAGACGCCCCCGGATGAGACGGGGGAAGATGCATGTCGCTTCAGTTTTTTGCATGACCGGGTTCAGCAGGCTGCTTATGATACCGTCCCCGTATCGGAGAAAGCGGGCTTGCATCTGCAAATAGGGCGGGCTATGCTCCGCCAGGCTGTTCTCGAAGAAGAGGAATTGATCTTCGAGATCGTGCATCACTTGAACTTGGGTTCGGAAGAGATAATGAACGAGGAAGAGAAGAGAAAACTTGCTGAGTGTAATCTGCGGGCCGGTATGAAATCGAAGGCGTCTACGGCATACTCAGCAGCACAGCATTTTCTGGAAGCAGGGCTGCAGCTGCTCGGAGGTCATAATGAAGAGAAAGACGCTCTCGTGACACAATTGATGATGGAGCTATCTGAATGTGAGTATATGTGTGGTCGTGAGGAACGCGCAGAGGAGCTGCTTGGGCAGTTGATGAGGCGTTCTAAGGATCTAGTGGAGCGTTCCAGTATTTACTTGATTCGAATAGCGATGAATACTTTTTTGAAAAGAGACGGTGCAGCTGTGGACATCGGGCTGCAGGCACTGAAAGAATTTGGTTGGGAAATACCGGCAGAGCCGTCAAGATCAGTTATGGCTGGGGAACTGGCACGAACACATTGGGCGCTTTACCGTAAACGTGATGTTCTGCCCCATCTACCGCTGAACAACGAGCCCCGTTATAAAGCTTTGTCTGATTTAGTCATGGCGATCGCGGCACCAGCATTTATAGAAAATGCAGAATTAAGCGGTGTGCTTTATTCGAGATTCGTCCGCCATGGGTTAAAGCACGGCAATAACGAAGCTTTTGCCTTTATGTTAGGCGCGTACGGCACACTTCTGACATTCGGGCTTAATCGCTTTAGCAGTGGATACAGGCTGGTGGAGATTGCTAATGAACTTGCGGCTCCATTCGAAAACAAGGTTCTTAAATGCCGACTCCACTTTATCATGGGCCTTATCGCACAATATAAATCTCCTGCTGAGGTAGTCGCGAATATGGATCAGTCCGTGCGTTATGGGTTAGAATCCGGAGATTTGATGTTTACTGGTTACTCTATGTCGATTCGTATCCTCAATCATGTTGGGGATCTGTACAGTTTATCAGATTGTATTTCTCAATACGAATTGTCACGGCATCTGCTGAATGAAGTTACTTTAAGAGTGTTTCGCATCGCTCGCTGGCATATGGGAATGCTGCAGGATGAATCTGTCGACAGTGGTGAATTCGAAGAGTGGATACAGGAGGAACATTCCAACGAAACTCAAAGAAACCAAGCTTATTATTATTGTATCTGCCATATCGAGGCTGCATATCTGTCGGGTCGTTATCGTGAAGTGCTCGAATGGGTAGATCGCAGTAATAAGCTTAATTGCAACCATCAGGGACCTTTATTGATACGTAAACAGCAGCTTTACCATTCTTTGTCGCTGGCGTCGCTTTATTCGGAGGGAGGGCTGTCGGCAGATAAACGCAAAGGGATCCTTGGCATCATGACCAAGCATCTTCGTGCCATGAAGATGGAGTTTGGAGGCTTCAGCCAGAAATCGTCCGATTATATTCTTATTGAAGCTGAGTTAGAGCGGTTTAACGGAAATAAAGCAGCCGCGGCGGAGAAGTATGAGCATTCGCTTACAGCTGCACGCGAAGAAGGATATGTATGGATGGAAGCCATAGCTGGTGAGCGTACGGTTGTCTACTATAAAGGCATTGGAATGGCTTCGGCTGCAGATGCTTTATTGGTTGATACCTGCATTGCCTATTCTCGCTGGGGGGCAATGGTTAAAGTTCGAAGGCTACAAGCCGAGTATCCTGAGCAATTAGAGGTAGTTGCGAATGCAGCGTTTCGTGAATTGGCAGCCACTCGTCTTGGCAAGCAGGTCTATGAATTAGAAACGGTTCAGGCGGTGGGTGCTAACGCAAGCGAAGTGGTGGAGGATGTCCGCCTAATTGAGAACGCTCGCGAATCGGAACTCTTTAGAAATATCGATGAGACAGTCATGCGGCAAGCCGCCGTTTGGCCGGGTGAACGAAGTGAACAACGATTGACAGAACGTTTCCTTGAATCGGCACTACGTTATGCGGGTGCGGAGAAAGGATACGTAATCAATCCCTTAGAGGAATCTTTCAGCATTGAAGCGTCAAGTGGTCCGAAGCCTGCCCGGAAAAACACCGCTATGTTTGCCGCTTCGCTTGTTCATTACGCCGTTCGAACTGGCAAGGCGGTCGTGCTATCTGATGCGTCGCAGAGTATATATGCATCTGATCCCTATATTCGGCTTCAGAAGTCACGGTCTATTCTATGTCTTCCTATTCCATATCCAGGTAAGCGCCTCCCCAAGGTGCTATATCTGGAGAATAGTCTGGTGTTCGGGATTTTTACAGAGGAAAGGTTGGCTGTGTTGGATATGTTGTGTTCGCGGATGGTATATTTACAATCATTGGTGGATTCCCGTGCAATGCCGGAAGCGGCGGAAGAAGAGGAAAGGGCTCGTGGAACTGAATCAGTCAAAGCTGCACAGCCGTTGGTGGACCCACTAACCAACCGAGAGATGGAGATGCTCCAGGCGCTTGCTCATGGCTTGTCCAATAAGGAAATTGCCGAGCATTTTGGACTAACAGAAGGAACCGTCAAAAACCATATGTTTAATCTGTATGGAAAGCTAGACGTGAAGAGAAGGGCGCAAGCGATCGTGCGAGCGAGGGAATTAGGGCTGCTGGAGTAAGTAATTATAAAGTGAAGCGGCAGCAGCCGGTTATCCTTCTATCCGTTATTCTTTAAAATTGTTTGCGATTAAAGAGATTGCTTGGTCGACATATTTTTCCGGAACCTCGAGCTTGATGGAACCGTGACCGGAGGATCCTTGGACAGCACCCATGTTATCCGTCGAGCGTATGCGGCTCTTCACTTGATTAGACTTAAGAAAAGCGTGCTTTGCCTCAATCTCTGCCACCGCATTGGCGGTACCGGCCTCAATCGTTTTCCACTTCGCATTGCTTCTGATAACCAACCATACTATGACGGCTGCGACAACCAACACCAACAGTAACATTTCCATGAAAAACACCACCTTAATTCAATTTGGCCCCTCATTTTGGGAAAAATGGGGTCTTCAATGGGTTGTGATCTGAATGGGATGATCGGTATATGTATACGATTCCAAATGGATTACTATGACGAAATATTCCATTTATTCTTCAATTTTCTGAGATGGGGCTGTCTTTGTCTTGGTATTAATAAGCTTTGTTTGGAACGGACAAACAGAGGTATTATATAGAACATGCTAAGAATGGAGCTGAAGTAATTGGTCAAGCCTTGGGCTGCGGAGCAGATTGTAACCAACGATGTGGCGTTAGAATTAATCAGCACTCAATTCCCTGAGCTTGTTCCAGTAACGGTCAAGCTAATCGGCGAAGGATTTGACAACACGGTTTATCAAGTCAATGAACAGTATGTATTTCGGTTTCCCCGACGATCTATTGCGGTAGATTTACTGCTGGTTGAGTGCGCGCTGCTGCCGCATCTTTACTCATTGGGGCTTCCATTAGCGGTATCTGAGCCGGTGTTTATAGGAAAGCCTGAAGAAAGGTATTTGTGGCCTTTTGCAGGATATCGGTTTATAGTGGGCGAATCGCCAGGAGTAATTACAGTTGAACAACGAATGCAGTCAGCGCTGCCGCTTGCTCAATTTTTAAGCATGCTGCACCGTTTTCCAGTGGCAAAGGCGAAGGAGCTGGGTGTACCGAACGACCTGCTGGGGAGGCTGGATCTTACTAAAAGATTAAGCCAAGTGGATAGCAATATGAATAAAGCAATGGAGTTAGGCTTATGGTCGGATCGCCGGGTATTAGATGTTTTTCTAAGTTCTTTAGGTGATGGGGAGAACATTAAGGAAAGTGGGAACAGCAGCTTCACTCAATGCCTTGTGCATGGTGACCTTCATATCCGTAACGTGCTCGCAGATGATAATCAACTCATTTCGGGAGTTATTGATTGGGGAGATGTACATATTGGCCATCCGGCTGTTGATCTATCGTTCGTTTATAGTTACTTGCCTTGGGAGGGCAGGAGAATGTTCTTTAGCATTTACGGAGAGGCTGATACTGCTACCTTGAAATTAGCCAGGTTTCGATCCATTCATATATCGCTTCTGTTACTATTGTACGGATATGACCAGCAAGATGATAGTTTAGTGGCAGCGACTCAGGACAGCTTGAGGTTAGCTTTTGAGGACTTGTGAGCTGAAAAGTCGTAAAGGATAGGCCTTAGGTGAGGATTTTTGATCGTGAAAAATATAATAATAACTGCTAAAGTTACAGATTCAGTGGGACACTGCCTCTTAGGGGAAGTGTCTTTTTTTATT
>NZ_WHOD01000135.1 GCF_013141765.1 Paenibacillus foliorum | reverse complement strand
CAAAAAAGCAGCCGATCTATTTAGATCGGCTGCTTTTTTGCGTGCATGGAAATTAATTAATTTATCCAACAGCATAATTAGGACAAGTCATCTAGAAATAAAATTTCATAAATGTATTTACAAAATGAAATATTATTTTATAATGAGATTATGAAGATAAAGTAAATCAGCTATAAGAGAGAGAAAGTGGGTTTTGTATGATTAATGGTGGACTCGTCAGCATCAAGGAGTCGCTCCAAAGCTTAAAGCCGACAGAACGCAAGGTAGCACAGTATATACTGGAGCATCCGGAAATGGTGATGAATGCATCGGTGCAGAAGCTGTCAGAGCTAGCTGGAGTTAGTGAAGCGACAATTGTTCGGTTAGCGAGATCGCTTCATCTGAAGGGATTTCAAGAGCTTAAGCTGCGAATCGCAGGCGATCTGGCTAAATCCTCTCACAACATAACGAAATCATATCAAGAAATTCAAATTGATGGTTCGATACCTGCTTTAATTCAATCGGTTTCACATAACAATATTTTATCGATTCAAGATACTATGTCGGTGCTGTCGGAACAAGATGTTGAAAAAGCTATCGATTGCCTAAGCAAGGCTAGAAGAGTGTACGTATTCGGAGTCGGCGCTTCCTCGGTTATTGCACAGGATTTCAAGCAAAAGCTGTCCCGCATCAACAGATGGTGCGAAGCGGCGCCTGACTTTGAC
Organism: Paenibacillus foliorum; assembly: GCF_013141765.1. Classification (GTDB taxonomy): domain Bacteria; phylum Bacillota; class Bacilli; order Paenibacillales; family NBRC-103111; genus Paenibacillus_S; species Paenibacillus_S foliorum. Next base: position 55,288 of record NZ_WHOD01000135.1, on the reverse strand, counting down.
TCCCAAGCGACTCTTGCAGCGAACATGACAGATGAGGATGTAGCATTTGGTATCTCTTATTCAGGACAAACGGAAAATATCATTCAAACGCTCAAAATTGCCAAAGAAAGTGGAGCAACTGTCATATCGCTAACGAAATTTGGAAGCAATCCGGTTGAGGAAGCTGCTGACATTAGGCTGTTTACAAGCTCATTGGAGCAAAGTATAAGAAGTGGAGCGATGGCCTCGCGGATAGCCCAGCTGAATGTTATTGATATTTTGTATGTGGGAATTGCCAGCCGAACTTATGATGAAAGCATTATGGCTTTGGATAGAACCCGCAATGCAGTTAAGGGCTCCAAACGAAATGGTGATAAGGTTGTTTAATTGATCGGGATGCAAGGCATGATCACTTGCCTCCTGAACCGCTATTTATTCCTCAATTATGAGGTTAAATATAATAGCTAAATAGCAAGCGCTTACAAGGTCAGTTTAGGCTGACAAAACTCTAAGGAGGGTCAACGAGTATGAAACGTATGGTTCAACTTTCTCTGGTATCGGCAGTAGCAATGAGTATGGTAATAGCAGGCTGTAGTAAGACTGAGCAACCGAGCCCACAAGGGACAGCACCAGCACCGGCGCCTAAGGACACCAAAGTAGCAGAGCAGCCGCAGCAAAAGGTGAAGCTGACAATGGGCAGCTGGAGAACCGAGGACAAGGAAGCTTACGAGAAAATCATTAAGGAATACCAAAAGAAAAATCCAAACGTCGAAATCGACTTCAAACCGACTAAAAACACCGAGTACAATACAGTGTTAAACACGGCTCTTCAAACTGGTGGCGGTCCCGATATTATTCATCTTCGTCCTTATGCGGCTGGTATTGCTTTGGCGGATGCAGGCTATCTTGAGCCTTTAGATTCAATAAAAGGCATGGACGTTTTATCCAAGGAAACATTGTCTGCGGCTACAGGTAAAGACGGTAAGGTCTACGGTGTGCCGACGGTGTTCAGCTCCACGCAAATCTTTTATAACAAGAAGCTGTTCAAAAAATTCAACATTCAAGAGCCCAAAACATGGGATGAGCTAATAAAAGCGGCAGATACATTGAAGCAAAATAAAATTGCTCCGTTTGCTTTTGGTTCCAAGGAGGGCTGGATTATTTCTATGACTCACGGCGCGCTTGGACCTGCGAGTTACGGGGGCAACGACTTCGTGAAAAAGGTGACCACAGGTCAAACCAATTTTAAAAGCAAAGAATTCATAGATTCTCTAAAAATGATGCAGGGGTTGACGAAATATTTTCCAGATAACTATGTAGGTCTTTCTATGGATGACATGCGTAATCTGTTCGTAACTGAGCAGGCGGGTATGATGGTGATGGGGGATTGGGAAATAGCTGTAATGAAAAAGATGAACCCGGATCTGGATATGGATCTGTTCCCGATTCCTACGGCTGCGGCAGACAAAGCCTCTGTAACGACATGGGTCGATGGTTCTTTCTCGGTCAATTCCAAATCAGCTAATAAGAAGGAAGCATTGAAATTTGTCGAGTTCATGACGACTAAAGAGTTCGGAACACTGGTTGCAAATGAACTGAAAAAGCCTAGTACAATTCCTGGTATTGAGTCTAATGATCCGATGGTAACGAAAATTGCAAAATTTGCTAATAGCATTTCTACTCCATACATGTTTGTAGTTCATTTTAGTGCAGGCAACCCGACTACAAAAGTCACTTTGGAAACATCCATGCAAGGCATGTATTTAGGTAAACAGACACCAGAGCAGGTAGCAGATGAAGTTCAAAAGAGCGCTGACACCTGGTTTAAACCGGCAGCAGCAAAATAAAGCGGAATTAGCTTAGAAAAAGGCGGCGAGGCGTAATGAATGAGATTAATGTGCAGATCCATGCATCCAACAACAAGCAGAAAAAGTTCAATTGGAGAAAAGGGTTCATTCATCTGTTTCCGTTTCCTGCCCTCGCCGTTTATACGTTATTTATCGTATATCCTATACTTGCGGCATTCAGTTACAGCTTGTTTGATTGGAAGGGATTGCAGAAGGGCGCTTTTATCGGCATAGGCAACTTCGTAAAGCTGTTCACGACGGAGCCGTTCAATGAGCTGTTTTGGAATGCATTCTGGCATAATTGGTACTACTTCATACTGGAAATGATTGTACAAAATGGCATTGCCTTTATCTTGGCATATGTTATTTTTTCAAAGGTGAAGGGTGCGGAATTGTTTAAAATGGCTTATTTTTTACCGAGGCTGTTGTCCGTTATTGTTGTAGGCTTTTTATGGAAGTTGATGCTTAATCCGAACTTCGGTGCGGTAAATGTGATACTGAAACAAGTAGGGCTCGAAGAATGGGCGCGTCCATGGCTGGGTGAACCGGCTACGGCGTTGACGGCGATTATTTTGGCGAACTGCTGGTTTGGGATCGGATTCTCGGTATTGATCCTTCTTGCAGGCTTGCAATCGATTTCCCAGGAAGTGATTGAAGCGGCACGGATGGATGGTGTAAGGGGCTTTCGTATGATCCGCTCGATTATTATGCCAATGATGGTGCAGTCAATAATTATCATTACAGTGTTTACGTTTGTTCATGCTTTTGAGGCTTTTGAATTGATTTATGCTATGCAGGGTTCGCAAGGGGAGCCGTATCATGCTACAGACACGTTGGCCGTATTTTTCTACCGGACTGCATTCGGAGGATCCAGCGGTGATGGTGTGCAGATCGGATTAGGCTCGGCGTTGGCGGTTACGTTGTTCTTCATTATTGCGGCATTATCCGCGATGTTTATGACGTTTGTGAAAAAACGGGATATGGAGTATTAGAAGGGAGAGGATTGCTTGTGAGAGAACATAAGGGAATGCGCATAGGACAATATGTTATCGCATATTTGTTCGCGGTGGTCAGCCTCTACCCGATTTTTCTAATGCTGCTGTCATCACTGAAAACGAATATTGAGATTTTTAAAAATCCGATGTCCTTTCCGAAAATATGGAGTTTGGCCGCGTACCGTAAGCTCTTGGATCAACTGCCGTATTTCGATTATTTTGGTAACAGTGTACTGGTTAGCGTAATTTCGGTGGCACTTATTCTTGTTTTTGGCGCATTGGCATCGTTTTATATCGCAAGGTATAACTTTAAATGGAATTCCGCATTGTTCTTTTTCTTTCTGCTGGGGATGATGATTCCTATCAAGCTGGGGATTGTGCCGTTGTTTATGCTGATGAAAAGCTTTGGTGTATTGAATTCAAGCCTGTCCTTGATTCTGGTGTATGTGGCGATCGGGATTCCGATGTCCGTGTTGATTTTGACTGGATTTTTCCGTACGCTGCCTAAAGAATTAGAAGAGGCCGCCAAAATCGATGGCTGCTCGGATCTGAGGGTACTGCTTAGTATTATTACTCCTTTGATGCGTCCGGCGCTTGGAACGGTAATGATTATGAATTTTATAACGGTGTGGAATGACTTTTTCTTTCCTTTGATTTTTATTCAGGATGAGGCGAGGAAGACTATTCCAGTCGGGATGCTTACTTTGTTCAGTGAGTATTCGACGGATTGGAGCGTGCTGTTCGCAGGCTTGACGCTGTCCTCGCTTCCCATGATTATTTTGTTCGCAGTGGCGTCCAGACAATTTATGGAAGGGATGACCGCCGGTGCCGTTAAGTAGGAGTGAACATAAAGTAGAAGGAAGCGGTGTTGGGCCGGGGTTAGAGCAAGAGCGGGAACTGGAGCAAGTGCATAAGCAGGGGCAACAGCAACAGCAAGAGCAGGAGCAAGAGCAGGAGGCGCTAAGCCAGCAAAGGTTTATAGGTGTTGATGGTGGCGGTACGAAGACGACTTGCATCATCGGTGATGGCTGCGGGAATGTTTTGGCGATGTGCCATGGGGAATCGAGCAATATCAAGTCACGACCTTGGGATGAAGTGAAGAACACGCTGTGGACGCTCATAGAGCGAGCTCTTGAATTGTCCAATAGTAATGAATCTCAACTGGTTGGTGTGTTCCTTGGTTTAGCAGGGGCAGATCGGCCCGAGGATAAGCAGCAGTTTGTTGACTTTTTCGAAGATAAGTTCAAAACGAAAGTTCCTGTAACTATTCAAAATGATGCGATTACAGCTTTAGCTGCGGGGGCATGGGGTGAGGCAGGAATTGTGTTGATTTCTGGTACGGGCTCTATCGGATATGGCTATTTACCTGAAACGGATACTTATGTACGGGTAGGGGGTTGGGGTTATTTACTAGGTGATGAAGGCAGCGGCTTTGCTATCGGACAAAAAGCATTGATAGCTGTTATGAAGCAGCATGATGGGCGCGGCAAATGGACAGCTTTAACGGAGCTTGTCTTAGATGAGTGGTCTTTATCAGATCCAAACCGGATTGTTACACATGTGTACAGTCAGTCGAATGTGCGCACCGGTGTCGCCGATATTTCGAAGCTAGCTGTTAGAGCGGCAAAGGCGGGTGATGAGGTAGCAGTCGGCATTATCGTTGAAGCGGTAGAGCAATTAGTGGAATTAGCTGTTACTGCAAAATCACGATTGTCTGAGCTGCAGCCTCAAGCAGCACTAGCAGGACTTTCACTTGTTTTGAGTGGCGGATTGTTTTCGGACGATTGGTTTATGTCGTTGATTCAACAGCATGAGTATATTCAAAAAAGCGAGTTAGTAGTAAGTCGATTGAACATACCACCGGTAGCAGGGTGTTACGTGCTTGCGCTTAAGCAGGCGGATATAGAGATTACGGATACGGTAAAACAGAGGATTGTGGCATGGGAGACAAGGAGGGAAACTAAGTGAAACACAACACAAGTCAACCCATTACAGAGCAAAGTAATGAGCAAACGGCAAATTTGGATAAGCTTAGCGTCCCGGAAATCATTCGAATTATGAATGCGGAAGATCAATCGGTTGCGATTTCGGTACAGCAAGCGCTGCCGGATATTGGCGCGGCTGTGGGCGGAATCGTTGAGAGGATGAAACGCGGCGGGAGGCTCTTTTATATAGGGGCGGGTACAAGCGGCAGATTAGGGATACTGGATGCATCGGAGTGCCCCCCGACCTTTGGGGTGAACCGGGAGCTGGTGACCGGTATCATTGCAGGCGGCGAAGCGGCGATTATGACGGCGATTGAAAACGCCGAGGATGATGCAGACGCGGGAGCAAGAGACATCGAGGCGATCATTACAGCCGCCGATGCGGTAGTTGGCATAGCCGCCAGCGGCAACACGCCGTACGTGATCGGCGCGATTCGCCGGGCACGGGAGATAGGCGCGCTGACAGCGGGCGTGTCTTGCAATCAAGGCGCGAGATTGAGCGAGGCGGCGCAGTATGCGATTGAGGTGCCGGTAGGGCCGGAAGTCGTAACCGGGTCGACCCGGTTAAAGGCCGGTACGGCAACGAAGATGGTGTTGAACATGATCACGACAACGGCGATGATCAAGCTCGGTAAAGTGTACGGGAACCTGATGGTGAACGTGCAGGCGACGAACTTGAAGCTGCGCGACCGTGTCGTGCGCATCGTGCAGGACGCTACCGGAGCCGATCAGGTAACGGCCGCGGCTCATGTTGAGCAGGCTGATGGCGATGCGCGATTGGCGATTCTGATGATTCGATTCGGCATCGGAAAAGCGAAAGCGTTGGAAGCTTTACAGCAGAGCCATGATCATTTTGGCGATGCTGTGGAGTGGTTAGAGAAAGAAAGCTTGGCCTAATGGCCAAGCTTTTTTATGTTGAAAGTTATGGACTGACAAACTGTCTGGCAGGATTCTGGCTTAAAGAATAACTCGTCCTTGGATCCAGACGCGTTCCAGTTCCAACTGCTCATTCAGCAGCAAGATATCGGCTTGCTTGCCTGGATGCAAAGCTCCAGTGATCTGATCGATGCCAAGTCGGCGTGCTGGGTTGCCGCTAGCCATGCGGCTAGCATGCTCCACACTGAGGCCAGCCTTCTGTACGGCATAGCGGAACGCTTCGATCATGGTCAGGGTGCTGCCTGCCAGACTGTCGCCTTCTTTGAGTCGGGCAACACCGTCTTGGACGACAACATCGAGGTCGCCGAGCTGATAGTCACCGTTGCCAAGGCCAGCCGCTGACATAGCGTCGGTGATGAGCACGAGGTTATCCGGTCCTTTAACCTTGGCGAGCAGGCTTATACAGACGGGATGCACATGATGGCCATCGGCGATGATCTCCGCCATGATGGCGGGATTGCTCATCACTGCGCCGACAGTGCCAGGCTCACGATGGTGTAGCCCGCGCATCGCGTTGAAGGAGTGCACGGCGTGGCTCAGTCCATGCTGCACAGCGAGCTGGACCTGCTCGTATGTAGCATCTGTATGACCAAGCGCGGCGACTATGCCTTTACTTGTCAGCGCTTCGATATAGGGAAGTGCACCTTCGGTTTCAGGGGCTAGTGTCTGCATACGTACTAGTTCCGGAAAGCGCTGTGTCCAATCCTCCAGCCAAGCTAGCTGAGGTTCTGTAATATGCTGTGGATTTTGTGCCCCAGGCCACTTGGCGCTTATAAAGGGGCCTTCGAGGTGAACGCCATTCAGTTGGGCATAGGGCATGTCCGTTTCTCTGTACTGACTGACTCGATCCAATACCTGATCGATATCGGACTTCGATGCCGTAACCGTTGTCGCCAGCATAGTAGCTGTTCCATGCTGAGCATGAAACCGAGTAATAGCATCAAGGCCTGCGCTGTCGGCATCCATGAAATCATATCCGTAACCGCCATGCACATGGACATCAATAAATCCGGGTAATACCCAACCCTTACGTCCATCAATTACTTCAGCTTGTTCATCAGTCGTTCCCGTTCTGTGTTTACTATCATCGAAACTGCTGCCGCTTCCAATTTCCTCAATAAGACCTTCAGCAAAGTGGATCCATCCGTTTTCAATCACACCATCAGGCGTAACCACATTCACATTATAGAGATACACCGCCCTTATCCCGCTCATTGAAATAACCTCCCAGCTTCGGAATCCATAAGTACGACCAGATGCGGATGGGTTTGCAGCAGAGAGGCAGGGCAGTCAGTCGTAATCGGTCCTGTCAGCGCGCGGTGAACGATCTCCGCCTTGTCTGCTCCTTTAACAACAAGCAAGATCATTTTGGCCTTCAAAATGGTACCCACACCCATCGTCAAAGCATGGCTTGGCACCTGTTCCATTGAATCAAAAAAGCGTGCATTCGCCTTACGTGTTTCTTCGCGAAGCTCAACAACATGTGTACCGCTAATTAACGCATGATCAGGTTCGTTGAAGCCGATATGCCCATTATGACCAAGACCGAGCAGCTGCAGATCGATTTGGCCGGCTTGCTCCAACAGCATATTGTAGTGAGCGCATTCGGCTTGGGCATCCACTGCATTTCCATCCGGTATATGTGCTTGAGCCCGGGGGAGATCAATATGATTGAACAAATGCGTATTCATATAGTTGCGATAGCTTTCTGCGTGGTCTTCAGGCAATCCGACATATTCGTCCAAATTGAAGGTGGTTGTATCCCGAAAATGCACGACTCCACGCTGGTAGCTTTTGACAATTTCTTCGTAGATGCCGACGGGTGTACCGCCTGTAGCGAGACCAAGTACTGCTCGAGGGTTTGTTTGGACCAGACCTGTGATGATGCCTGCTCCTGATTCATGAAGTTTAGTATGGGTGTCAAAGGTTAAAAGATTCATAGTTGGTTGTGCTCCTTTTTTTCGCCAGAAAAACTGGCATCGAAAGTGTAGGCTTATCGGTATTTTTTGACCATCTGGAATGAATTTTCCAGCCGCGGAACTAAGTCATGAAATTGGTCGCTAATTAAACCGACGAATAAAATATCAATGACATGCAGCTGAGCGATTCGTGAAGCCATATCTCCGCGGCGCATTCCTTCCTCCAATGTGGAGGTGAATAAGGCAATATCGGCAAGTGAAGCCAGCTTGTTGCTGCCGAATTTAGTAAGCGATATCGTAGCTGCTCCATTCTCGGCTGCACATTTCAGTGCTGCGATGGTTTCGGAGGTTTCACCGGAATAAGAAATACCGATTGCAACATCATCGGAAGTTAAATTGGATGCAGAAGTAACGGCCATATGCGGGTCGGAAAAAGTAACGGCACGTTTACCGATTCGAATGAGCTTTTGATAAAAATCCTGAGCCACAAGCCCGGAAGTTGCTACACCATAGATATCAATTTGCCGAGCATGCTTTAGCACATCTACAGCCTTTTCAAGCTGCTTCATATCGAGAAGGCGGGTTGTATCCGTAATGGACCGCACATGATTGGCTTCCATAGCTTCCACAATCTTGGAGAGCGAGTTGCCTGCGACAATATCCTGATACGATTGCTCCATAGGCTGCTGCGCGAGCTCTGCGGCCAGCTTTACCTTAAACTCCGTATATCCGGAAAAGTGAAATTGCTTGCAGAATCGCGATATCGTCGCCGTACTGCTGCCTGATTGCTGCGCCAATTCGGTAATGCCCATTTGCGTGACATGCTGCGATTGTTCAAGAATATAAGCAGCAATTTCTTTTTCCTTGCGATTCATGGTTTCGAGCTGTTCCCGGATAGCTGTTAGTATTCCCGACATATAACTCCTCTTAAAATGAAAATTATTTTCTTTTTAAATTAAAATATACGAAAAACATTTGCATTACACTTCAACTATACAAAATTTATCCGAAGATATCAATAACCATTTTACTTAGCCGCAAAAAGTAGGGTCTTATCTTTTTTGGAGAAGTCGAATTCAATTGTTGGCAGGCCGGAACGGATGTATAAGAGCAAGAAAAACATGGTCAGATACATTAGCCACCCAGCAGCAGCCAGGCACTGATTCAGTTGGTCCAGTAATTGAAAAGCATGAACAAAATGAATAATATAGACAATATTCAGTTAAGTATTATATACCAATTAAAAATATTGTATTATAAATTACGTAAAAACGCATTATTAGAATGACATAATCATAGTTAATAGTACGACAATAAACGTAAAAACTAGTAATGGCTGTAGAGGGGCGAGATATACCTTGATTGGAAATTATGAGCACGGTTGGCCTGCAAGCAAATACAACTTGTGCAGGGAGGAGACATCAATGAACAATACACAAGTATGTGGTTTGTGTTGCCAGGAAGCTAAGGAACCGGCATGGGAAGGTGACATTTGTGATATGTGCCAAGACATATTGGAATTTGGTTATCGATCTTTTCCTGCTTATAAATTGCAGGATACCAACTCAGATGATTTGTAAAGGAATCAAAAATATATAACAACAAAGGCTCCCTAGGAATAAATTAGAGAGCCTTAAAATTTATGTATTAGCAGCCAATATAAAGAGGATTAAACTCACGGACCGTTCAGGTTGCGTGTTTTTTTTTACCGCTGCCTTAAATTATTTTCCCTGTACTTGGAGGGCGGGATATTCTCGAGCTGTTTAAATATTTTACTGAAGTAAAAGGCATCCTCAATCCCGATTTCACGTGCAATTTCTTTTATAGAGAGACTGCTCTCGACCAGCAAATGCTTGGCTCTCTGGATGCGCAGTTGATGAATGTAATGGACGATGTTCATCCCAGAGTGCTTTTTAAAAACTTGGCTTATATGCTCGTAGCTTCGATTCATTTTCTTTTCAATGACTTCCTTGGTCAGGTCGGTCTGGTAGAAGTCATGGAAAAAGCTTAACAGCTGCCGATATATATTGTAGGAACCCGGTAGAGTTATCGTCTGGAAATTTTGTTCGAGCAGGTCTGTTGAAATGATTTCGAGTATTTTGCAGAGATGCTGGGTTAGCCGGAAACGGAAGTAGCCTACCGGGTGCTTCATTTCTTTATCCAGATCTTCGTAGAGATTGAGGATTTTGAATCGTTGACTGGGCTTAAAGCGTCGTGGAATCAGCAGTTGATCCGCATCGCTTGTTGTTGTTGTTCTCAATTCGTTTTTTTCGGCATGTAAAATTTCGTACTCGCTTATCGGTTTTGTCGAGGTATCTAATTCCTTAAACGGCGGATCGGAAGAAAATTGAACCCAGAAAAAAGCGGAGGCCCCTTCGGGTTTTCTCCATCCCAAATGGCGTTCCCATGGATTCAACAAGAAGGTTTCTCCAGCTTCGAGAATGAATTTCTCGTTCTCCACCTGTAAATAGACAGGTCCTTCCGAAACCATGATCAATTGATAATAGGGATTGTAGTGATAGGTATAAAATGATTCGTTCACATAATATTGCTTGGTCCATTTGACATCGAATACGGACAAGCGTGAGGCTGCGTAATATTTCATTGTATCACCCTGATCTCCCCTGTCGAAAAGTGACTTCATAGTAGCATAGATGAATTCCTTTTGTCATGAGGCTATGTTAACACCTTAACAAGTCAAGGATAAAAGAATTTATAATCTTAAGATCGTCAATGTTCTTTCTTTATCCAAATTGGTAAATTGGTGTTGGGTAAACAAATCAGATGCTATGGAGGATGAAGGATGGGAATCAGCAAGCTAAACGAGAAAGAATATTACCGAAAGATTTACGGTGGGTGGTTAGGGAAAAATATAGGCGGTACATTGGGCTACCCTGTTGAGGGAAGGATGGAACTGCTCGATTTGACTTATTATCCTCAATTGTCTGAAGGGCCGCTGCCAAATGATGATTTGGATCTGCAAATCGTTTGGCTGCATGCACTGGAACAATACGGTGCCCGCCTGACTGCTACAGAACTGGGTCAAGAATGGATGGAGCATGTATTTTTCCCGTTTGATGAATACGGTTATGGGCTGGCCAATTTACGCAGAGGACTCATCCCTCCTGTAGCGGGTTGGTTTAACAATCCTTTTGCAGATTGCATGGGTTCGCCTATCCGCTCGGAGATATGGGCGATGATTGCTCCAGGCTGTCCGGGTGTAGCCGCTTATTATGCGTATCAGGATGCTATTGTCGATCATGCCGGGGGCGAAGGTGTATACGGAGAAATGTTTTTTGCGGCCATTGAGAGCGCAGCCTTTTTTGAGTCAGACCGTGACCAGCTCATTCAAATCGGTTTAACCTACATCCCAGATGAGAGTCGCACTGCGAAAGCGGTGAACGCTTTGCTGGAGTGGCATAAGGAAGGGAGAACTTGGACAGAGGCTAGGGAGCTCATCTTAGAGCATCATGGACACCCCAATTTTACAGATGCGCCCCAGAATATCGCTTTCACCTTGTTAGGCTGGCTGTATGGGGAAGATTTCGGTGATGCTATACTGAAAGCGGTTAATTGTGGATATGACACTGATTGTACAGCAGCGACACTTGGAGCTATTCTTGGTATTATTCTTGGACCTGAGAATCTGCCTGAGCGGTGGTTAAAGCCGGTGGGCGACCGAATCGCTGTCAACGCACCGATCAAAGGATTCCCGATTCCGCAAACGCTCGATGAGCTAACTACACGAACTCTTACAATAGGTAAGGAAGTAGCTGCGGTATGGAATATTCCTATAGAATTCGGGCAAGAGAAATCGACAACAGAGCTACAGCCTGAGCTGCTTGAATTTTATGACCCGCGTTGGCTTTGGACATACAGCTTTCAATCGAATCGGTATTTATTGCCGAAGGGCACGAAAAACAACATTGGGCTTGAACTGATCATAGATTACGGGAATCAAGGTCCTTCTATAGGGAAGGGACAGAGCAAGGATATCGCAGTAACCTTAATCAACCGCTCGACGGAAGCATGGGAGGGACTGCTGAGGCTTACTGTGCCTGAAGGTTGGAGTGGGCTTACGGAAGAAAAGCTTGACCTTAAGCCGAATCAAGAAATATCATGGACCCTGCAAGTAACGGCGAATGGGGAAATGAAAGCTTATTACCCGCTGCAACTTGAGGTTGTACGCAATCATGATAATCATTTCTGGAATTCAGAAACCGTACCATTCTATTTGGTCAGCGCATCGCATTGGAAATTAAACGGTCCTGAGAACAACGGATGGCAAGAGGCAATCATACCTGGAAATCGAATCGACTTTGCCGATGTGTTACAGACATCCGATGCGGGCTTGTATCGGGCGTCGACTACGCTGTACAATCCCGAAGCTAAGCAAATTCGATTAATCACGGCAACAGCTAGCCCGGTAAAAGCCTATTTAAACGGAAAATTGATTATCAATGACGACAATGAAACGGACTGCATGCCTGCCTTTCACCGCGCAATACCCTCGAAGCTGGTGGAGATCAAATTGCCTGCCGGGGAGCATCTGCTTGAGATCGAAGTGATGAAGGGGGAAGAACCTCTGGAGCTGTATGTACTGCCCGTTGCTGTCAAAAATACGAAAACACCGGGACCTTATTATTATTATACGGATGTTTTGTTTACTTAAAGCTTCGCGGATAGCAAGGCTGGCTATTGGTTAGGCAAAGAAAAGGAGCGCGATAATTTTGAAGAAAAGATCGATCGGTATTATCACTTCATTAACTTTAATCACTTCTGCATTGCTTTCAGCGTGTGGGGGAGGTTCGACATCACCTGGCGCGACCGGTAATCCGCCTGCCAAAACGGCAGGTCCAGTTACATTGAACTGGTGGTCCTGGAATCCGGATGAAAACAAAGCGAAATCCTACGTGGAAGCATTTAATGCCTCTCAAACTGATATTAAGGTGAATTTCAAGCGCTATGAATTTACAGACTACGTAAAAACGCTGAAGCTGGCCATGATTTCTGTAGATGAAGTAGATATCTTCGGCTTGCAGGCAGGGGCGATGGTCAAGGAATATAGTGAATTTACAGAAGATCTTACGCCTTATGCCAAGAAAGAGTGGGGTAATGATTGGCAAAAAAGGTTCTATGATTTGGGCCTAAAGCAATTGATGTCAGGGGAAAAAACTCCTGCTCTTCCTTGGTTTGTTTCTGCCGCAGGCTATCTGTTTTATAACAACACCATTATGGAAAAGGAAGGGCTTCAGCCTCCTAAAACCTATGCAGAATGGATTGAAGTAAGCAAAAAGCTACAGGCAAAAGGAATTACGCCTTATATACAGGGTGGCAAGGATGCTTGGCAAAACCTCGATATGTTCATTGCTTTGGCGAACGAATTCGATCCCGGTAAAATTTATGAAGCTGAAGAGGGAAAAGCGAAATGGACGGAAGCCGGTCTTGTCAAAGCGGCAACGGTGTGGAAGGAAATGTTCGAGAACGGCATTATGCAGAAGGGGGCTCTAGGCAGCGGCTTCTATCCGGATTCGTATGATAAATTCAACAAGGGTGAGGCAGCTATGACGTTGCTCGGAACTTGGAATGACAATCGGATGACCAAAACCATTCTGCAGACGCATCGCCAGAAATACGGTGTAACGGTTGATTATGAATTTATACCTGCGCCTTTTCCTGATATGAACGGAGACGGGAAAACGGGCAAGCTGTTCGGCGGCCCTGACGTTGCTCTGGCTATTAATAAAAACAGCAAGAACAAGGATGCTGCATGGAAGTTTATGAAATGGCTGGAGTCAGAGGATGGACAGAAGATTAATGCTAAATATTTGATGATGCCGGCTATTAAAGGAGTAGACGTTGATGACAGCGATGTCCTTACACAGAAGCAGAAGGATAACCTGAAGCAGCAAATGAAAGATTTGGAAAACAGCTTGGGCAGAAGAGAGCTGATTTATCCGGAAGTGAAGTCGGCGCTTGGAGACGCTCTGCAAATGATTGCTACCGGCAAAACCTCGCCTGAGGAAGGAATGAAGTACGTACAGGCAGCCTCGGAGAAAACAAGCCGTTAACCGGTGTTTACCTCTCACCGAAATCCGCTGTAGGGCGGATTTCGGTGGGAACCAGTATGTCGTAGGGGGATCCAATCAGATGAATCTAAAGCTGCACCGATGGATGAATATTTTGTATACACTGCCGATTTTTTTGTTTCTTGGGGTGTTTATTTACTATTCTTTATTCGATACCTTTCTCACAAGCTTATACAAATGGAACGGAATCAGTAAAGACAAGACGTTTATCGGATTTAACAATTACATACAACTATTCACAGATCCAATTTTTTATCAGGCTATCCGCAATACGTTTGTATATATGGTTATAACCATAGTTGTACAAATGCTTCTTGGACTTTTTATCGCGCTGCTCTTGAAAACGAATGTAAAGCTGAAAACTTTATATAAAATTATTTTTTTCCTGCCCGTTGTTTTATCCCATTCGGTCGTATCCTATGTGTTCAGACATATATACGATGCGAATGACGGGAGTCTTAACCGTGCTCTTGAGGCGATAGGCTTTGACGCTTTGGCGTTGTCTTGGCTGGCTGACCCTGATATCGCGCTTTATTCGATCATTGTCATTAATATTTGGGCTTGGACTGGATTTAGCTTCATCATGTATTACGCGGCATTAACTTTAATCGACAAAGAGCTGTATGAAGCCGCCAAAATCGATGGTGCAAGCCCGTTCCGCACCGTAGCCAGCATTACGTTTCCCTTGCTGAGGTCTACCCATTTTTCATTGATTATTCTTGGCGTTATTGGCTCGTTAAAGCAGTTTGATTATGTATTTCTGACAACCGGCGGCGGTCCTGGCAGGTCAACGGAATTGCTGTCCACGTACATCTATAAAAAGGCGATATTGGAATATAATGCGGGCTATTCGTCAACAATGGCTGTCATTCTGTTAGTGCTTGCTTTGCTGATAACCGTCATTCAACTACGCGCTTACCGCAATCCATAGTGCTGTTGCTTGCGATGCTGGTTACTTTAAAGCGCAAAACTCAGACTAGGCTTACGATGCAGGTTTCACCAAAGCGAAACCTTTAGGAGGATCACATGTTAACAGATTCCAGTAAAAAAACAACGATTATTGCACAATTGATCCTGACTGTCCTGGCTGCTGTGTTCGCTACCCCGTTGGTCATCATGCTCATGGTTTCATTTCAAGGTGAGGGGCTCGGCAATTATATCGCTGTATTGACACATCCTGCGATACCACGGTTTTTCCTGAACAGTTTGATTGTTTCCGTATGCACCATTGTGCTTGTATTTTGCATCACCTTGCTTGCTGCTTATGCTTTCTCCAAGCTGGAGATCCCGGCAAAAGGGGCATTATTCAATCTCATTCTGATGGGTTTGATGATTCCTTCAGTTGCCCTAATAGTGCCGTTGTTTCTCATTGTAAAAAATTTAGGTCTGTTTAATAATTATTTCTCATTAATCGGTCCGATTTGCGCCTTTACGCTGCCGTTTACACTGCTTCTCTCCAAAAATTTTATGGATGATTTACCGAACCAGCTGCTGGATGCCGCACGGATCGATGGTTGCGGATCGTTTAAAGCTCTGTTGTTTATCATTGCCCCGTTATGCAAACCAATGTCCGTAGTGGTCATCATTTGGGGATTCCTGAATTCGTGGAATGAATACTTTTTGGCGCTTGTTTTTATGAGAAAAGAATCGATGCAGACGATAACACAGGCACCGCAATTTTTCACGGATGCTTATTCGTCGGATACCGGTAAAATTTTTGCGGCGCTAGTATTGATCAGCATTCCGGTAGTTGTCCTTTATTTGAGCTTACAGAAATACTTCGAAGACGGGATGACTACAGGTTCCATAAAATAAATCTGGAAGCGGGGATAACATTAAATGAGGACGATTAGCTATAATCTTTATTATGATAAAGTATACGGTGGTTGGATTGGTAAATGCATTGGCGGAAATATCGGGGCTTGCGTGGAGAACAATAAATATTTGATGGATTTGCAGGAACACGAGGTGTTCCCGGAGGAAATACCGCCTAACGACGATTTGGACCTTCAACTGCTGTGGCTGCAAGTATTGGAGAATAAAGGCGTACATCTTACCGGCAAGGATTTGGCGGAGGCATGGCTCAAGCACTGCTGGTATCCTTTTAATGAATACGGTTACTTTTTGCATAATTATCAAAGACAAATTCATCCTCCGATTTCTGGCGCCTTTAACAACCATTATTTTGCAGAGTCCATGGGGTCTCCTATACGCTCGGAAATATGGGGGATGATCTCGGTAGGCAATGCTGAGCTGGCTAAAGCTTATGCTTACGAGGATGCGACGCTGGATCATGAGACGGAGTCGGTTTGGGGCGAGCAAATGCTGGCGGTTATGGAAGCGGAGGCTTTCTTCGAGGATGATATTGACCGACTCATCGAAATCGGTCTCGGGCATATTCCCGCTGACAGCAGGCTCTATCAATGCATCAGGTACATTCAACGGCTGCACAATGAGAAAGTGGAATGGACAATAGCGAGGCAGCGGCTGCTGGAGCAATTCGGACATCCTGATGCTTCCAAAGCCGTGCAAAATATAGGCATTACCATGCTTGCCCTGCTGTTCGGCGAAGGTGATTTTGCCCAAACGCAGATGATCAGTCTCAACTGCGGCTATGATACGGATTGTACCTGCGCAACGGCAGGCGCGATCTTCGGTATTATGCATGGAGCTTCGCAGCTTCCTGAGCTGTGGAAAGGCCAAGCGAAGGATACATTTACCGTAGGCATTGATGTCGTACGACCTTCAGCGCTGATTTCTGATTTGGCGACTGATACGTGTAGGGTTGGCGTTGCTTTATCGCGGTCTTTAAATGCCGTTGTGTCCATACAGGATGTACCTGCCGACCTTGGGGTTGAACAGATACCCATTGCAAGAGAACCGGAAGAAATCACAATAGACATTGATTATTTAGGAGTTCCAGCTGTAGGTTACGGTGAGATTAAGCAAGCTTCGCTCAACCTTACTAATAACACAGCTGTACCTAAACAAGGAAGAATACTTCTATCTGTTCCAGATGGGTTTGAAATTAGCCCTCAAGAGGTTCATCTCACTCTCGGCGCAGGAGAAAGCTTTGCTCAGCGGGTAACCATTTGTATTCCGGAAAAGACAACGATTATTCCATCGGGAATTCCTGTGAGCGTTGTTTACGAAGTAGGTGGAACGGCAGCAGGGAGAGTCGAATTTGGTCTCGCCGGTTCGCAGCCCTATTATGTAATCGGGCCTTTCTGGGATTTGTATGATACGAAAGTGCATGATAGCTGCCCGTTCTACGATCCTGTTCACAACAGAAAGTCGCGTCCGAGAGGGCCAGCCAGCTTTAATAATTATGTAAACATGGAGAAGGCTTATATGGATGAAGCCTCTTTTGAACAACTGCCAACCGGAGGAAAGCACTTTAATGCTCCAGAGCACAAAATCAACGTTGAAGATTGGTTCGGTATGGCGGGCCCGGCTTGCTTTTATCTGATTCAGGATATTGATTCACCGGAAGAACGGGATGTACGAATCATGGTAGGGAATAATAATGGCTTTAAATTGTGGGTCAATAATAAGCTTGTCGAACAAAGCAGTGAAGCTTGCTTCTGGATGCCGTATAATCATGATATTCCGGTTCATTTGCGCAAAGGAAGAAACCGGATTGTCGCGAAGCTGGTCCGAGTAGGGGAGAAGCTGGATTACAGCTTCGGCATAGCAGAATCGGTGCCGCACAGCCCAAGACATTTTAGCTGGGTTAATGGTTTGAGCAGTGTCGTGATTACCCCTTAAGGAGGTGGAATAACTAGTGCGTATTGATGCTCATCAGCACTATTGGATCACGGAGCGCGGAGACTACGGATGGTTAACGCCGGATAAAGGCATATTGTTCGCTGATTATTTGCCTGAGCAATTGGATGAACAGCTGCAGCGTTATGGATTTGAGCGTACGATTGTTGTACAGGCGGCGCCAACGATGGAAGAGACGGAATTCATGCTTTCCTTATATGAGAAGTATGACAGCATTGCTGGAGTTGTCGGATGGCTTGATCTGGATTCGCCGGATTTTGCGAGCCATTATACAAGACTTCGCAGGCACAAAGGCTTTGTCGGCTTTCGGCCGATGATTCAGGATCTGCCTGATCCATGGATTTTAAGAAAGACGGTTATGAATAATCTGGAACTGATTGCTAACGATCAGTTTCCCATAGACTTACAACTTAGACCGCGTCATCTTCCTTACATGCTGGAAGCTCTTCAAGCCTACCCTAATTTGACAGCGGTTGTGGATCATGCGGCCAAACCGTTTATAGAAGAGGGAATTTTGGAGCCTTGGAAATCACATATGACGATGTTAGCTGCGTATCCCAATGTTATGTGCAAGCTTTCGGGTCTGGTTACCGAAGCAGATCAATTATCGTGGAAGACCGAGAATTTAGTACCGTATGTACATCATATTGTACAGATATTCGGTAAAGAGCGAATCATGTATGGAAGCGACTGGCCAGTGTGCTTAACGACCTGCAGCTATGGCGAAGTATACGACGCATTGCAAGGGGCTCTGCCGGAAGGCTTGTCCCCGGATGATTATGAAGCAATTTTTGGTGGTAACGCGAGTCGCTTTTACAAGCTTGATATCTAGTAACTAGTAAAAATACCGCCAAACCTCAGATCAGAGGCGTGGCGGTATTTTTACTACAGGTCTAGCTCATAATTTTACTTCCTTGCATTGAAACGATCGAAAGCAGTTTGATAAATCTTGTTGGCTTCATCAATACCCATGCTTTTCAGCCTTTTTTGGAATTCATCAATTTTACTTACCGGATCGGCACCCATAATAATTCTAAGAACCGTTTCTTGTTTATACGTATTGATATCGCTCATAATCGAGCCCAGCTTGGAGCTTTCATCCGTTGTTAAGCTAAGCGATGTTGTAGTATTCAAAGAAGTATCTGCGCTCGCAAAAGTTTTGATAGATTCCTGTTGTTCTGGGAACGGCAAGGAAATTGCGCTCCAAGCGTCGTATTCCATTACTTTTGTATGACCAAAGACAGGTGTCGCGTAGCGATAAATGGCTTGTTGAGGTGATTTGCCATCTTTGCTTTTCATAATATCTTCTGAATAGGATTTCTTGCCATCTTTAACTACATAGCTTTTGCCTTCGATACCCCAGTTTAGAAGCGCCTGACCTTCTTCTGAGTACATGTAGTCAATGAGCCTAACGATTTCTTTAGGGTACTTGGAGCTCTTAGTTACGATAGCTGAAAGGCCGACCTTTTGAATAGTGGAAGCTGAATAGTTATAAGCTTTTCCACCTGGGCCGATCGGAGGCTTAACCCCGACTAATGAAAAACTTGGGTTTTTGGTTCTGGCCGCTGTTGTCGTGTTACCGATGATAGATCCAAGCGAACCATAAGTAGTTCCAACCAATTCATTTTGCAGCTTTGTTGTTAAACCTTTAGCATCTGTGGAAGCAAATTCGGAATCGATCAGTCCTTCTTTGTACCAGGAAGCCATTGTTGTCAGGTAATCCTTGTATTGGGGCTGCATAGGCCCGTAAAGCAGCTTGCCACTGGCAGGGTCCTTATAAAATCCATCCAGTATTCCCCAAGCAGCGGTGAATTCGGACATTCCGCTTCCGACCCCTCCAAGCGCTGTTCCACTCGGACTTTTAGCAATGCTGTAAGGAATCTCATCGGCCTTGCCGTTGCCATTAGGATCCTTTTCTTTAAAAGCCTTCAATACAGTATGCCATTCGTCAATTGTTGTCGGCGGCTTCAAACCAAGCTTATCCAACCAATCTTTACGGGTAATCAAACCGTTGTAGCTTGTTCTCATAGGATCGGGATCCAATTGGAAAAACGCTGGGTAAGTCCCGTCATCCAGGGTTACGATTTTTTTTAAATCCGGGTTTTTATCGATCGTTTTTTTGTAGTTAACGGCATACTTGTCCATATAATCGTTCAGCTTGATCGCGATACCATCATTAATCAGTCCTGTTAAGCCTCTAGGAACCGTTCCCCAGTCCCAGAATACAACATCCGGATAATCGCCTGAAGCCAGCATAACATTCAACGCATCGGGTGTATTGGGAGGGTGTACGAATTCAATATGAATTCCCGTCCTTTTTTCCAGCTCTTTAAACGCTTCCATTTCTCCCATGCTTTTCAATTCAGTTTCTACGTAATTTCGTTGATACCATTTGATAGTGATCGGTTTTTGCGTGATTGGCATCGTTAATGTTTCTGGAGCACCCTTATCCGATGTTGCGGGTGTGTTGACTGCTTCTTTGCCGCCGCTGGAGCAGCCAGCGAGTGCACCGCCTAACAGAACACAAGCCAATAATGAGCTTACTGTTTTTCTTACTATCATGAGAAATTTCCCCCTACACTTTTTAGTTTATATACCTGAAAGGATGTCACTATGGCTTAGCCTTTGATGGCGCCGATCATAACGCCCTTGGCAAAGTACTTTTGCAGAAAAGGATACACAAGCAGCACGGGAATAGTTGCAACCATAATGGTCGTATATTTGATGACTTCGCTCATGTCCTGACCTTTTTGGTCAACTCCAAGGGATACCATCATGTCATCGGTGCTGTTGCCAATCAATATATTTCGGAGAACAAGCTGCAAAGGAAATAGCTCCGGCTTGTTCAAGTAAATAGAAGCATTAAACCACGCATTCCAGTGACCAACGCCGTAATACAAAATCATTACTGAAATCACCGGCATGGATAATGGGATAATAATTTTGAGTAAAATAACCCAATCACCTGCACCATCAAGCTTCGCTGATTCCTCCAAGCTCTCCGGGATCGATTGAAAATAAGTTCTCATAATAATCAGATTCATCGTACTGATCAAGCCCGGTAAAACAATGGCACCCATTGTATTTAATAGTCCCAAGCCTTTTATCATAAGATAGGTTGGAATCAAGCCTCCGCTAAAGAACATCGTAAACACGATGAACATCATGACATGGTTTCGTAGCATAACTCCTCTGCGTGAAAGCGCATATGCCATTAATGAAGTCACAATGATATTCAAGGTAGTGCCTACAACTACGTAGATTAGAGTGTTCTTGTAGCCGGTTATAATCAAATTATTACTGAGCACAAGCTTGTAAGCTTCCCATTGGATGCCACGCGGAAATAACAGTAAACCACTGTGGCCTGCAAGCTCCGAAGGGCTGCTGATGGAAGCGAAAGCTACGTGCAAAAATGGATATAACGTCGCAATTGTCAGTAAACCAAGGATGATGACATTCGTTGTGTCAAAAAGAGTCTCGCCAATATTTCGTTTCACATGTTCCACTCCCTACCATAAGCTCGAGTCCGAATATTTTCGGCTTAATTTATTGGCCCCAATCAGCAGGACAAAATTAATGAGGGAATTGAATAACCCGATAGCTGCGCTGTAGCTATAATTGGCATCAACTATACCTTTTCGAAAAACAAAGGAAGATATGACATCAGCTGTTGCGTAAGTGGAAGGGTTATACAGCAGGATGACCTTCTCGAATCCCACGTCCATCATATGGCCAATTCTCAGTATGAGCAAAATGATAATGGTCGGCATAATACCCGGCAGTGTGACACTCAGCATCTGTCTAAAGCGGCCGGCACCGTCTATATTTGCTGCATCGTACTGCTCTTGATCGATTCCTGATAACGCGGCCAAATAAATAATCGAGCCCCATCCGATCTCCTGCCATATGCCGGAGCTGACAAAAATCGTCCGAAATAGATCCTCATTCATCAGCAAGTTTGCTCGGGTCCCCCCAAACCATTCGATGATATCGTTGATCAATCCGTTTTTGGAAGTGAAATCAACAATCAAACCGGATATAACCATTACAGATACAAAGTGAGGTAAATAAGTTAACGTTTGAACCGTTCTTTTAAACCATAGCTTTCGCACCTCATTCAACAACAAAGCCAAAATGATCGGTGCGGGGAAACCAAATAATAAGGAATAGAAATTAATTAATAGGGTGTTTTTAATGATTCGCAAAAAATAATAACTATTGAAGAAGTCTTGAAAATGCTTGAACCCTATCCACTCGCTGCCCCATATACCGGCCACAGGTGTGAAATGTTTAAAGGCTATCGTAGCTCCGTACATGGGAATATAGTGAAATACGATATAATACAAAATCCCTGGAAGCATCATTAGATAAATGTACTTATTCCTCAGAAGATCCTTGCTGAGCATTTGAAGCTTTGTAGGCTCTGCACGTCGCTGATTGAATACTTCCGTGGTTGCTTCCTTGCGGGTTACCTCCATAACCTTTACCTCCATTCCTTATCTATCGCTGCATGAGGTTTATCATAAAGAAGTCGCAGAAATCGGTAAAGAATCAATACTTCTAGGCGTTGATTATATTTGTGGTAAACATTATATTATCTTCATTATCAATTCTTACGATCGGTTAAAGTGCTTTTATCCCTGTATTCACCAGGCGTCATTCCAACGTATTTTTTAAAATTTCGAATCAAAACGACGTTGTTGGAATAGCCTACTTTGGTTGCGATTTCCTGGAGTGATACGGACTGCTCCACTAGAATCGTTTTGGCGGCTTCAACTCTTAGCTTGTTTACATAATTCAGGAAGTTTTCCCCACTTTGTTCTTTGAATAATCCGGATAAATAGGTCGAGCTCAGGTTGAAAACATCGGCTACTTTCGTCAAGCTGAGATTGGGGTCTGCATAATTTTCTTGTAAATAAGCCGTGATGCGATCCTCCAAATGGTTGCTGTTCTTTTTCTTATCCTCATGGATATGCTGACAAATTTGCTCGTAAATCCACAAAAGTGTTGCCTGCATTTCTTGTATGGTGCGACTGGAAATAAGCCGTTCATAAGGCTGCGGACCATCGGCAAAAATCTTTTCGAAATCCATAACGGAAGAATTCAACACCTTAATAGATGTACCCATCATGTCAAAAAACAAGCAGCGCGCCATTTCCAAAGGCAATTGACCGGATACAAAATTCATTTCGTAAACATCATTCATTATTTCGCGAACTTTTTTGATGTCGCCGTGTTTGATGCTGCTAATGAGCAGCTCCTCCGTTTGTATCGGATATACATAAGTTTGCGGTTTATGCATCGCTTTAATTTCATCAAAGCTTATAATGCTGCTGTATCCCCGTATGATTTGATATTCCATCGCTCGGGAAGCCTCTAGATAGGAGTGATAAATGCCCTCCAGCTTATCATGAATATCCCCGATACTAACCGTGATCGTATTATTAAACTTAGCTCCAATAAACTCCAAAGCTTTTATAGCGACCTCATGTAAACTTTGTCGAACGGCATCGCTCTCATCACTCAAGTTGATTAACAGAGCTACGCGGTCAACATCCAAATCTACGGCATACGAGGGGCCCAATTCCCTGCCCAGGTGCTCCAGCACATTACTGATTACAAATTTAGACAAATTGAGTTCCTTAAGCTTGCTTTCGTGATATTGATCCACATGAACTATAATTACACTGAAATAAGGGGCATTAAATTGTATACCGATGTCTTCGAAGGAGTTTTCCTCGTCAGTGATGCTACCCTTCATTAAGGTTAAAAGCATGTTGGAACGCATTACAGGCATCTGCCTTTGCATAGCATGCAAGAAATTCTCATTTTCCTTAAAAGCGTTGTCAGCAATCCATTCAATTTGTTTGAGCTCGTTAGCTGCATCAGTTGGAACAGCCCTCATTTTTGCTGAAAAAGCATCAGCTAATTTTTTTATCGGCCTGTACTTTCCTTTAGCCAGGATAAAGGCTAGGGCGATGCCAGCGGTAATCAAACCAATCGTTACTAAGATGACTAAATCGGTAATTCTTTTTAAATCATTCTTTATGAATTCAACGGATGTAATCGACACGTATTGCCTTTCACGGTAGGTTGAATGAATACTCGAAACAAGATACTGCTGGTTGTCCACGTGGATACGAGAGCTTTGATGATTGAGCAGCTCTTCTTTAGGTATGGATAATAGGGATGGATCCCCAATTCCAAATATGGTGTGGCCGGAACGATCCAGAACATACAGATTACCTAACGCCGAGGGTCCGTTGGAAAGAAGCTTCTCTACTTTCTTTTCATCAATGGTAATCACGATAGTGGCCACTGGTTGTTTGAGAGAGCCTTGATATACGGATTGCAGCAGACTAATGACATGGTTTGGATCAGATGCTTCGCTTTGCGTAATTTGAGATGTTCTATACTCCAGATTGTGGTTTTGATTGATTGAATATTTCCAGTCATCGAACCCCCAGTCTGCATATCGATATACATATTTATGAAAATCAGAGGCCGTAGATTTAGCGGTTTCCGTTATTACAGAATTCGAATTCGGAAAATATATATAAATGCCATAAATGAAGCTATTCGTTTTCTTATAGTTGGATAAGGTTTCAATCAACTTGCTCATATTGTATTTATCTACGGCATCCATATTTTCGGATACATTAATAAAACGCTGTACTTGAGTGTCCAGCGAAAGATTTATCGTCATTTCTTCAATACTTTGCAAACGGTCGTCTAACACCCGTTGAGATTGTTTTAGTAAAGACAAGTTATACGCTTCGGTTTCCTTATTGATCAAGTTAGAATATTGAAAATAACTGAAGGTTTCAATTAACAGGGGGATAATAAGCATGAGCAAATAGGAGAATAAAATACTTGAATACATCGTACGGCGATTAAACCATTTTTTTAATATGTTCATATTCAACTTCCTCGCTGTGCTGTTTTACTTAATTAAAATCTTAAAGACCAACCCCTGTATATGGTTCAGGAGTTGGTCTTACCTTTGGCTCAAAGCTTTACGAGACGCCTATTCATACAATTTAAGCAACAACTCTAATTTCATATATTGCGCCTGATTCGGTCATAAATTCGGTCTCTCCGGATGACAATTTCTTGAGGGCAACCGGCTGTCCTTCATATGAAACATGAATATCGAATGGCGCCTGAATCACGCAGAGTCCTCCTGCCATAGATCGGAGTTCCGCAAGCTCTAGCTGGTTATCCTGCCAACGAAGCGAAACCTCATAACCGCCACGTGCCCGCAAGCCTCTGACATATCCGTTAGTCCAGGAGGTTGGCAGCGCCGGAAGCAGCTGGAGGGCTCCTTCATGCGATTGGAGCAGCATCTCCGCGATACCTGCGGTTGCGCCTAAGTTGCCGTCTATTTGGAAAATAAGCGGCGGATGAAGATCGAGCATGTTGTCTGCTGTGCTGACACGCAGCAGCTTGGTGATCATTTCATTGGATCGGTCACCTTCTCCAAATCGTGCCCACAAGCTGATAATCCAGGCCAGACTCCAGCCCGTTCCGCCGCCGCCGTACTCCAACCGACGTTCTAAGGCAACTCTTGCCGCATCGGACCATTTCTCCTCGCGCAGCAGCTGGTGATCCGGGTAAATCCCGAATAGATGGGATAGGTGGCGATGCCCGGGATCGAACTCTTCATTGTCCTCGTCCCATTCTTGAAGCTGTCCATATTTCCCGATCTTAGGCTCAGGCAATCTGCTGCCGGCCTCTTTCCATTCGTTTCGCAGCTGCTCATCCACTTGCAATATGTCGGCAGCTTCTATGCACCGTTCAAAAAGTCCTTTGGCAATCTGTACATCCATCGCTGGATCCATACAAATTCGTCCGGTTTGCCCATTAGGAAGCCGGAATATGTTTTCGGGAGAAACAGTGGGGCCGATATGTGGATTCCCTTGCTCATCCTTAACCATGAAATCCAAAATAAATAGAGCGGCTTCCTTCATTAAAGGATAAGCACGGGTTGCCAGAAACTCCTTGTCCAGGCTATACGTATAATGCTCCCATAGATGATAACATAACCAGGCCGCACCCATCTGCCATAATCCAGCCCGTGCAAAGTCGGTCGGAGCCGTATCTCCCCATAGGTCGGTATTGTGATGACACATGAAGCCGCGGGAATTGTACTGTACTCGCGCTGTTTCACGGCCATTAGGCAGCATGATATCCAAATGATCAAATAAAGGGAAGTGCAGCTCTGACAGGTTGCATACTTCCGCAGGCCAGTAATTCATCTGGATATTAATATTAATGGTATATTTCGAATCCCATGAAGGGACGTAGCTGTCATTCCAGATTCCTTGCAGGTTGGCGGGGATTGTACCCGGACGGCTGCTTGCGATCAACAGATAACGTCCATAATGGAAGAACAGTGTCACCAGCCCAAGATCCTCTCCGCCGTTTCTGACAAGGGCGAGACGCTCATCTGTCGGAAGGTTATGCAAATCACTAGTATTTTTTCCGGAAATCGACAGATCCATTCGATCAAACCATTGCCGATGCTCCGCAATATGTCGTTCACGCAAACGGTCATAGGAATGGCTTGCGGCATTCTGCAGCTCCTTCAAGCAGTGATCCCGATACTCCTTATGTCTGTAGTCGGTAGCGACCGTCAAAATCAAAGTGACGGAATTAGCAGCCTCTACGAAGATATGGTCTCCAAGAGTTCTGCTGCTTCCTCCCTCATGAATAACTTTCAATTTAACATGAAACCGCGTTCCCCATACCCCGCATTGCCCGTCCATGCAGACAGAATCCGGACCTTCAATTTCCGTAAGAGCGTCAAATTTACGGAATAAATTCGCGCCAACACGGATTTGATTGGGTTGATCGGCTGTTAGCCTCACGATCAGTGCTTGATCGACAGCGCTGGAAAACACCTCTCTTGTGTACACGGTATTACCAATACGGTAGCTTATTTTGACAATGCCGGTTTCTAAATCCAGCTCGCGATAATAATTGGAGACTTCACTCTCCATTTGTCCAGGGAGAAATAAGTTGAGCTCGCCCAAGGTTTGATAAGGCGGCTGTCTTCGTGAAACTCCCATCATTCCCATATCGGCTATATCATGAGCTTCCTCTACTTGTCCTTCTTTAAGAAGTCGGCGGATTTCTTCGGCAGTGTGCTGAGAATCCGGATTGTTACGATTTTTCGGACCACGCGCCCAAACTGTATCCTCATTAAGTTGGATAACCTCACGGTTGATTTCACCATGGACCATTGCGCCGATCCGGCCGTTCCCAAGCGGGAGAGCTTGGAGCCAGCGTTTTGCCGGGTTACGGTAGAACAGCTTGGTCTCCTGATTGTGTTGACTTGAATTCATAGTGAATCCCCCTCAATTATGTATAATAGTAGTCAAAAATAAACGTTTACGCCAGTCATTCATTCCTATTTAAATGCAATACCTATTAGTGTAAAGAGTTTTTCACCTTAGAACAATAAACGATATACGTCTACATTTATACAAAACTAATATTTTTAGTGATACTTCTGAGGTGAGTGGAGTTTCCCGGGGGCTGTAAGAACGAGCAATGATTAGGCCAAACATGCTGCAAACTTTTCCATAAAGTTTTATTTACGCTACAATAGAAATAGGAAGACAGCTGTTTTAGAACGGAGGAATCGGGATGTACCAAAGAGACTATCTGCTGCGAATGATCGAACAATTCAGCGTGGTGCTGGGCAAAGTTATTTTTCAGCGGCGAAATCAACGGTTTACCGAGGCATTGGAGCTGCTGGCACAATCGATGAAACAGCTGCTGGGGCTGAATTCGAAGCTCGTACGCGCTTTATCAGCAAAAGACTTAATCTCTTTGTTGTCCACACAAGGACATTTTGATGCGGGGAAGGGATTGCTTCTTAGCGACATGCTGAAGGCAGAAAGCGAGGTGCTGCTTGAAAACGGACAGGAAGCGGACGGATGGGGATGTCGGTTGAAGTCTATAGAGCTGCTGCTTGAAATAAACCGTCTTGCTGAGGCGGATGAGTATAAGGTGGATATAAAGGAAAGAATTTTTGAGTTATTGCCTAAAATGCAGCATTATCGGATGCCACCACGGATAACGGAATTATTGATGAATTATTATTCGGAGAATGGACAATTGGCGAAAGCTGAGGATATGCTGTTTTTTCTGCTTGAGGATGATCCTGATAATGAGGTTCTGCTTGAACAAGGGCTGCAAATGGTTGAAAAGTGGCTGGAACCTACTGTAGATGAGCTGTCAGCAGGGGATTTGACCGCCGAAGAAATTCACGGAATCTATGAGATACTTATCAAATTGAAACAAAATGGAAGCAAGTGGAATGAATATGACCAATGATTCAGATGAAATGCGAACTTTTTAAGGTTGAATTTCACATATCGTTCGTCTTTTTAGGTTGACATGAACCTTTGATCACTGGTAAACTAAAAACGTAAAAGTTACCTGCTATTATTAGCTAAAAATGTCGATGCGTCTCGTATAATGTCGGGGATATGGCCCGTAAGTATCTACCCAGAAACCTTTAATTTTTGGACTACGAGTAGCGTGAACAGAAAGGTCAGCACAATGGTGCTAGGCCTTAGCTTGCGCTTGGGTTTATTCTTGTCGTCCTGTTGATAGGCTGCTTATGGGGATTGTCGATTTAGTTGAAGGGGAAGTACTTACGGAATACCTTACAATCGACTTCTTGTGTTAGGCGTTCTATTTGCCGGGCGTTTTTGTTTTTTATATAGTGAAAACCATGGAGGTTCGA
Source organism: Paenibacillus foliorum (assembly GCF_013141765.1). Classification (GTDB taxonomy): domain Bacteria; phylum Bacillota; class Bacilli; order Paenibacillales; family NBRC-103111; genus Paenibacillus_S; species Paenibacillus_S foliorum. The sequence goes on along the minus strand of NZ_WHOD01000135.1, from coordinate 26,993 downwards.
AATGTCTGTTCTTGTAGGAGTCATTATGGGAAGCAAGTCGGATTGGGAAACCATGAAGCACGCTTGCGACATGTTGGAAGAGCTTGGGGTTCCTTATGAGAAAAAGGTTGTATCAGCCCACCGTACGCCAGACCTGATGTTTGATTATGCGGCATCGGCGGCTGAACGAGGATTAAAGGTCATTATTGCAGGAGCGGGTGGAGCCGCTCATCTACCCGGTATGGTTGCCGCGAAAACGGAGCTGCCGGTTATTGGCGTTCCTGTCAAAACGTCCACGCTTAACGGGTTAGACTCGCTGCTGTCCATTGTACAGATGCCGGGAGGCATTCCGGTAGCTACTGTAGCGATAGGCCACGCTGGTGCAACAAATGCAGGTTTATTAGCAGCACAAATCATCGGGGCTTTCGACCCTGAGCTGCAGCAAAAGGTACGTGATCGCCGCGAGCGCACCCGCCAAGCGGTAATCGAAAGCAGCGTGCTGGAATGAGTGACAAGGGGAACGGCGTTATGGATGCGACAAAGGTGATTCGTCCAGGAGGCACCATCGGTGTTCTGGGCGGTGGACAGCTAGGTCGAATGCTTGCATTATCGGGTCGCGCGATGGGCTATCGCTTCGTCACGCTGGACCCAACGCCGGACTCGCCTTGCGGTCAGGTGGCCGATCGGCAAATTACGGCGGATTACCACGATGTGGAGGCTGCCCGAGCGCTCGCAGAGGAGTCGGACGTTATCACGTATGAGTTCGAAAACGTCGATGCCGATGTTACAGAGCTATTGATGGCGGAGTCCTACGTGCCGCAGGGCAGCAAGCTGCTGTACACAACACAGCATCGTCTGCGTGAGAAGCGTGCGATTGAAGCTGCGGGCGTGAAGGTTGCACCGTATGCGGAAATCAACAGTGCGGCTGAACTGCACGAAGCCGTGACACGTTTTGGCACACCTTGTGTGCTTAAGACTGCAACGGGCGGCTATGATGGCAAAGGGCAGTGGGTTATCCGCTCGCTTGATGAGGTGGAGGAAGCTTACGAAACGTTGAGCCGGGCTAAGACGGAGCTTGTTTTGGAACAGTTTATCCACTTTGAGAAAGAGCTCTCTGTCATTGCGGCTAGAAGTCCGCGAGGGGAAGTGAAGACTTTCCCGGCAGCGGAAAATATACATGTCAATAATATTTTGCATCTATCTATAGTTCCTGCCCGGACATCGGAGCACATTCAGCAGGAAGCAGAGCGTCTGGCAATGCAAATCGCTGAATCTATGGGCGTGATTGGGCTGATTGCTGTTGAGCTGTTTTTGACCGAGGAAGGTGAATTATTCGTCAACGAGCTGGCGCCACGGCCGCATAACTCCGGTCACTATACGATGGAGGCGTGCAAAACCTCGCAGTTCGAGCAGCATGTACGAGCCATATGCAATCTGCCTTTGGGTTCAACAGAGCTCCTGACGCCGGTTGTGATGGGCAATGTGCTCGGACAGCACGTCGAGCCTCTGCTTGATTGGATTGTACAGCCTGAATCGGAGCAGCAAGCTGATGGAGTAACGGCTAAAGTTCATCTGTACGGCAAGCATGAAGCCAAGCATAACCGCAAGATGGGGCATGTGAACGTACTAGCTGGTTCAGTTGATGAGGCATTGCAATGGATAGAGGCTTCAAACATATGGAAAACTAACGAATAGTGTATAGAAGCGGAGGATTTTATCAATGATTGATCGTTACAGCAGGCCAGAAATGGCGCGCATTTGGACTGAAGAAAATAAATTTAATGCATGGCTGGAGGTCGAGCTTCTCTCTTGTGAGGCATGGGCCGAGCTAGGCGTTATCCCTAAGGAAGATGTAGTGGAGCTGCGTAAGAATGCGGCTTTTGATATCGACCGTATTTATGAAATCGAGCAGGAAACTCGTCATGATGTTATTGCTTTTACTCGCGCAGTTTCTGAAAAAGTAGGTCCGGAGCGCAAATGGGTACATTACGGATTGACATCCACTGACGTTGTGGACACGGCACTTGGGTATTTGCTGCGTCAGGCTAATGAAATTTTGGAAAAAGACTTATTGAACTTCATCGAGATTTTGAAGGACAAGGCCGTTCAGTATAAAGATACTCCGATGATGGGACGTACACATGGCGTTCATGCAGAGCCAACTACATTTGGTCTGAAAATGGCATTGTGGTGGGAAGAAATGAAACGTAACCTGGAGCGTTTCCGTTTCGCCGCTGATGGCGTGCAATACGGAAAAATTTCTGGCGCTGTTGGTACTTACGCGAATATTGATCCGTTTGTTGAAACCTATGTTTGCGAGAAATTGGGAACAAAAGCAGCACCAATCTCTACTCAAACCTTGCAGCGTGATCGCCATGCTGAATATATGGCCACATTGGCTTTGATAGCAACATCGATGGACAAGTTCGCAACGGAAATTCGCGCTCTGCAAAAAAGCGAATTCCGCGAGGTGGAAGAAGCTTTTGCTAAGGGTCAAAAAGGTTCGTCAGCGATGCCTCATAAACGTAATCCGATCGGCTGCGAGAGTATTTCCGGTTTGTCCCGTGTAATCCGCGGTCATATGATCTCGGCATATGAGAATGTTACGCTGTGGCATGAGCGCGATATTTCGCACTCCTCTGTTGAGCGGATCATCTTGCCGGATGCTACCATCCTGCTTAACTACATGCTGAACCGTTTCGGTAACATTGTGAAGAACTTGACAGTGTTCCCGGAAAACATGAAGCGCAACATGCAAAGCACTTATGGCGTGCCTTTCTCAGGCCGCGTTATGACGAAGCTGATCGATAAAGGCTTCAGCCGTGAACAAGCGTATGACACCGTTCAGCCGCGCGCGATGCAAGCTTGGGAAGAGCAGCGTTCGTTCCGCGATATCGTGGAGAACGCATCAGTCATCCGCGAGCAGTTAAGCCTTGAAGAAATTGAAGATTGCTTCAACCCTAGCTGGCACTTGAAGCATGTGGATACTATCTTCACACGTTTGGGTCTGAATTAATTCTTTCTATATTAATTCTTTCTATTTATATAAAATTTCGGTGTTTAGAGCCTGATTAGGGCGGGCAAGTAAAGATACCGGAAAGTTTACGGGACTCTTTTTGAAGCTGTGTTACCACGACTTAATCTAATCAAAGTAACACAGCTTCAATAGAGTCTGGAGGTACTTTACTGCTCGCTAGGCATCAGGCTTTAAACACCATTCAGGGGAGGACCACGAACCATGGTCTCAACAAAAGCAATATCGAGTGCCGAATCCTATGTAACAGCGCCTTTACTCTACAAAGGCAAGGTACGTGAGCTGTATGATTTGGGCGAGCATTACTTAATCGCGGTAACGGATCGCATCTCGGCTTTTGACTGGGTGCTGTCTCCAGCCGTGCCGGATAAAGGCAACGTGCTCAACAGCTTGAGCGCGTTCTGGTTCAAGCAAACGGCTCATCTGATGCCGAACCATGTGGTACACACCGATGTCGACCAACTGGGTGACATCGTAACAGACCGCGAGATTATGAAGGATCGCTTCATGGTTACGAAAAAGGCTGAGCGCATCGACATCGAATGCGTAGTGCGCGGCTACATTACAGGCGGCGGCTGGCGCCAGTACGAAAAAACCGGCGAAGTCAACGGCCACAAGCTGCCGGAAGGCCTTCGCAAAAACGAACGCTTCGCCAAGCCGATCTTCACGCCTGCAGCGAAAAACGACGTCGGCCACGATGAGGATATCTCGATCGAGCGGATGAAAGAGCTGGTTGGCGCTGAGTTGACGGATCAGCTAGAAGCGAAGAGTATCATGCTGTATGAGTTCGCTCGTCAATTCTGTGAGGAACGCGGCATCATTCTGGCAGATACGAAATTCGAATTTGGCCTGATTGACGGGGAAATCATTTTGATCGATGAAATTTTCACCCCGGATTCTTCTCGCTTCTGGGCCAAAGAAAACTACGCTTACGATATCGAGATTGACGGCATGGATAAAGAGCCTGTGCGTACCTACTTGTCCAGTACCGACTGGGATAAGAATAGCGAGCCGGATCCTTTGCCGCTTGATGTGGTGGAGGAAACCTCCCGCCGTTATAGAAACATTTTGGATCGATTGGTGAAGTAGAAAAAGCTTACGAGAACTGATTTGTGTTTTTTATATAAAATTGAGACGGTTGAAAGTGTAAAAGGTACATCTGTTTCCGAAAAATGCACTTTTCAATCGTCTCCATCCCACTTTAGGAGGATTCACCTCAATGTTAAAAGCAACCGTTTATGTAACGATCAAACAAAGCGTACTCGATCCGCAAGGGGTTGCGGTACAAGGCGCGCTTCACTCTATGGGTTTTGATGAAGTAGGCAAAGTACGTGTAGGTAAATACTTGGAGCTGGAGCTTGGGACAAGCGACCGTGCTGAAGCGGAGCAACGCGTGAAAGCAATGTGCGAGAAGCTTTTAGCTAATACCGTTATTGAAGATTACCGCTACGAATTGGTATAGAAGGCAACCAAAGTGAAGGAGGACCATGTGATGAATTTCGCAGTACTGGTATTTCCAGGCTCCAATTGTGATATTGATTGCTACAAAGCAGTTGAAGAAACGATCGGCCAACCTGTTGAATATGTATGGCATACCGAAACGGATTTATCTAAATATGATGGCATTATCGTTCCCGGAGGATTTTCTTATGGGGACTACTTGCGCTGTGGCGCCATTGCGCGTTTTGCTCCAGTCATGACTGCACTCGTTCAGGCGGCAGAACAAGGCAAATACATTATCGGCATCTGTAATGGATTCCAAATTCTGCTTGAATCCGGCTTACTGCCGGGGGCAATGCTGCGTAACGAATCCCTTAAATTCCGTTGTCATGCAGCTATGCTGCAGGTAGAAAATACGAATACGCCGTTCACGGCGGAATACAAGCAAGGCGAATTGATCAATATTCCAATCGCACACGGTGAAGGCAACTACTACTGTGACGATGCAACTCTAGCAGAGCTTAAAGCCAATAACCAAATCGTGTTCCGTTACGAAGCGGGTAACAACCCGAACGGATCCGTTGATGATATAGCGGGAATTTGCAACAAAGCAGGCAACGTGCTTGGCATGATGCCGCATCCGGAGCGTGCGATTCATGAGCTGTTAGGCTCAGCAGATGGCAAACGGATGTTTACTTCGATTTTGAGCACATGGAGGGAAAAACATGGCGCAGCAGTTAACAGCTAAGGAGCCAACCGCAGAACAAATCGCGGAGCAGAAAATATATAAGCAAATGGGTGTAACCGATGCAGAGTTCGATAAAATCTGTGGGTTCCTAGGTCGCCAACCGAACTATGTGGAAATCGGCGTGTTCAGCGTTATGTGGTCTGAGCATTGCTCTTACAAAAATTCAAAGCCAGTGCTTCGTAAATTTCCAATCACAGGTCCTCGCGTATTGATGGGTCCCGGTGAGGGCGCGGGGATCGTCGATATTGGTGATAACCAAGCGGTTGTATTTAAAATAGAGAGTCATAATCACCCTTCGGCAATCGAGCCTTTCCAAGGTGCGGCAACAGGTGTCGGTGGCATTATCCGTGATATTTTCTCCATGGGTGCGCGTCCTATAGCCGTGCTGAACAGCTTGCGCTTCGGTCGTTTGGAGAATGAACGTGTTAAATATTTGTTCGAGCATGTAGTTTCAGGGATTGCAGGCTACGGTAACTGTATCGGGATTCCTACGGTTGGCGGCGAAATTATGTTTGACGAGAGCTACGAAGGTAATCCTCTTGTTAACGCAATGTGTGTAGGTCTAATCGATCACGATAAGATTCAAAAGGGTGTCGCTAAAGGCGTAGGCAACCCAGTGTTCTACGTTGGACCGGCAACGGGCCGCGATGGCATCCACGGTGCTACATTTGCTTCTGAAGAGCTGACAGCCGAATCCGAAGCGAAGCGTCCTGCGGTGCAGGTTGGCGATCCGTTCATGGAGAAGCTGGTGTTGGAAGCTTGTCTCGATTTGATCAATTCAGGTATCGTGCTTGGTATTCAAGATATGGGCGCAGCGGGCCTTACATGCTCGAGTGCGGAGATGGCAAGTAAAGCCGGGAACGGTATGGAGCTGTACCTGGATGAAGTGCCGCAGCGTGAAGTTGGCATGACGCCATATGAAATGATGCTGTCGGAATCTCAAGAGCGGATGCTGTTCGTTGTTGAGCCGAAGGATGAAGATCAGGCGAGAGCGATTTTTGAACGCTGGGGCTTGCATTGCGCGAAGGTTGGTAAAGTATCGAATGACGGCCGTTTGAAGCTGTTCCATGGCGGTGAAATGGTTGCCGATATGCCGGTAACAGCGTTAGTTGATGAGTGCCCAGTGTACAACAAGCCTTCCCAAGTGCCTGCTTATTATTTGGAGAATGCATCCGTAGATACAAATCGCTATGCAGAAGTAACGGATTTGAATGGTGCATTAAATAAAGTATTGGCTTCACCTACGGTAGCGAGCAAAGAATGGGTATATAATCAATATGACTACATGGTGCGTACCAGCACAGCGGTTCGTCCGGGGTCAGATGCAGCGGTAGTAACGATTCAAGGCTCACGTAAAGCGTTGTCCATGTCCACGGATTGCAACGGACGTTTCGTATTCTTGGATCCTGAAGTGGGCGGTATGATCGCTGTAGCTGAAGCTGCGCGTAATAACGTGTGCTCGGGTGGTGAACCGCTGGCCATTACGGATAACCTTAACTTCGGCAGTCCGGAAAAACCAGAAATTTTCTGGCAGCTTGAGAAAGCGGCCGATGGTATATCCGAGGCTTGCCGTAAGCTGAATTCTCCGGTTATCGGAGGTAACGTCAGCTTGTACAACGAGAATTCAAAAGGCGCGATCTACCCAACACCGGTTATCGGTATGGTCGGACTAGTTCACGATACAGATCATATTACAACTCAAGGCTTCAAAAAAGAAGGCGACATCATCCTCGTGCTCGGCCAAACGAAAGCAGAATTGGGCGGCAGCGAGTTCCAATATGTCATTCATGGCGTTACTGAAGGACGTCCTCCGCAAATTGATCTCGATGTTGAGAAAAAACTGCTGGATACCGTTCTAGGCGCTATTCAAAAAGGTCTTGTAGCTTCTGCGCATGACTTGTCTGAAGGTGGTTTGGCTGTGGCGTTGGCTGAGAGCTGCATGAGCGGTCGTCTTGGTGCAGAAGTCAACTTCAACACAGAGCTTCGCAATGATATTGCATTATTCAGTGAGAGTCAGTCTCGTATATTGTTAAGCGCATCTCCAGAAAAGGCTGCTGAATTGAAGCAGTTGATCGAACAGCAAGGGGTGCCTTATCAGGAATTAGGTCAAGTCCAAGGCAAAGAACTGCTAATCCAAGTTAACGCTAAACCAGTCATCCAAGCAGCGGTTACTCAATTAGAAAAGGTTTGGAAGGATGCGATTCCATGTCTGATGAAATAAAGACATCGCAAGAGCTATGGACAGGACGTTTCTATAATGATGGAATCAACAGTCATGATGGGCTGTTTGACAAGCTTCGTGAGGAGTGTGGTGTTTTCGGAGTGTTCGGTCACTCCGAGGCAGCATCACTCTCCTATTACGGATTGCATGCTCTGCAGCATCGCGGCCAAGAGAGCGCGGGTATCTGCGTAGCTGATGGTGCTGGATTTAAATATCACCGTGGCATGGGCTTGGTCAAAGAAGTATTCGTTAATGACACCTTGAGTACATTAGTCGGTACTTCAGCGATTGCTCATGTTCGTTATTCCACAGCTGGAGAGAGCAAGCTGGCTAACGCACAGCCGCTTATTTTCAAATACCGCGGCGGTGATCTTGCGATTGCTACTAACGGTAACTTGACTAACGCGGCGGCGATTAAGCATGATCTCGAAAACCAAGGCTCTATTTTCCAAACGACAAGCGATACGGAAGTAGTAGCGCACTTAATAGCTCGCTCGAAACACGATGACATTGTAATGGCAGTCAAGGAAGCTCTGCTGAAGGTAGACGGGGCTTACGCCTTCTTGTTCCAAACCAAGGACAAGTTGATTGCTGCTCGGGATCCTCACGGTTTGCGTCCTTTTGTAATGGGGCGGTTGGGGAATGCGTATTTATTTGCTTCCGAGACCTGTGCGTTTGATGCGGTAGGCGGAACTTACTATCGTGATGTAGAGCCGGGTGAGCTGCTCGTAATCGATACGAAAAGCGGGTTTGTTGAGGACCGCTTCTCACCAATCAAGCAGCGCGCAATCTGCGCTATGGAGTACATTTACTTTGCACGTCCAGACAGCGATATAGATTCAATCAATATCCACTCTGCTCGCAAGCGGATGGGGCGTCAGCTGGCGCTTGAAGCGTTCGTTGACGCTGATATCGTAACCGGCGTGCCGGATTCCAGTATTTCAGCGGCTATCGGCTATGCTGAGCAGACGGGCATCCCTTACGAGTTGGGGCTGATCAAGAACCGCTACACTGGCCGGACGTTTATCCAACCGAGCCAGGAGCTGCGTGAGCAGGGCGTTAAGATGAAGCTGAGCGCGGTGCGCAGCATCGTAGCTGGCAAACGTGTAGTCATGATCGATGACTCCATCGTTCGCGGCACGACTTCTCTTCGCATCGTAAACCTGCTGCGTGAAGCGGGAGCAACAGAAGTCCACGTGCGTATCAGCTCGCCGCCGTTCATGAATCCTTGCTATTACGGCATCGATACGCCGGACCGCAAGGAGCTGATCGCCGCGCAGAAGTCGATCGAAGAAATCCGCCAGGCGATCAACGCCGATTCGCTGCATTTCTTGAGCAAGGATGGCCTGCTGGGTTCCATCGGCCGTCCGAATGTGGAGCTGAACCGCGGCCACTGTACCGCCTGTTTTGACAACAGCTACCCGACTCGTATCACTGAAGAAACTGAGATCGGCTGTGGCTGCGACTAGGGTGTTGACAGGAGTCTGATCGGTTGGCAAACATAGTGAATTTTGATTCATGCGGTCTGTGATTCCGGAAAAGAGATGGCATTCCACCGCTGTTGAAATACAATCTGCCATTATTACTATTTATAGGTATCAGATTTATTTCAAAGGCGGACGTTACACTTTCCATGCCATTCTCTTTCCCTCCATCACCTCCAATGAATCAAAATTCACAAGCATATCTCTCACAGACTCCTGTCTGTGAGGAGTAGAGAGAAATGGCGGGGGAGGTCGTCCCGACCCCGCCCTAACCTATAAAACGCACGGTTGTAGCGCGCGTTTTGCCTTTCGATCTGTGGTCTGGCTCTGAGGAAACGATCGCCTATGAGGCGGAGGTCTGTGTGCCAGCCGGAGAGTTTACGAGCCGCCTTTGAATGTGTGTTCCTGCGTCCTAATCTAATCAAGGGAACACGCATTCAACAGCGGCCGTAGGCGGCACACAGACCGGAGTCGGCTAAGGCGACGTATTAGGGTTTCTAGTTTCGAGCCACCTCATTCGAACAGTAAAATCGCACAACAACCCAAAAGGAGATGATCCAAGTGTCGGATGCATATAAGAAGGCCGGAGTTGACATAGCGGCAGGTAACGAAGCCGTAGAACGAATGAAAAAGCACGTGAAAACAACCTTCCGTCCCGAAGTGATGACGGATTTGGGTGGATTCGGCGGGCTTTTCGGCTTGAATAAGGATAAATACGACGAGCCTGTGCTAGTTTCCGGTACAGACGGCGTAGGCACGAAGCTGAAGATTGCTTTTGCCATGGATAAGCACGATACGATTGGTATCGATGCTGTGGCGATGTGCGTGAATGATATTATCGTACAAGGTGCGGAGCCGCTTTTCTTCCTCGACTACTTGGCTTGCGACAAAGTTATTCCTGAGAAAATCGAATCGATCATCAAAGGTATTAGCGATGGCTGCGTGCAGTCCGGCTGTGCTCTAATCGGCGGTGAAACGGCAGAAATGCCAGGGATGTATTCCGAAGGCGAGTATGATATTGCAGGCTTCACAGTTGGCGTAGTGGACAAGAAGAAAATCATCAATGGTTCCACCATTCGTCCGGGCGATGTAGTTATCGGCCTTGCTTCCACAGGTGTACACAGTAACGGCTTCTCGCTTGTACGCAGGCTGCTGCTTGAGGAAAAAGGCTACAGCTTACATGATCACGTAGACGCTTTGGGTGCTAAGCTGGGTGATGTGATTCTGGAGCCGACTAAGATTTATGTGAAGTCCGTTCTTGCAGCTTTGGAGAAGGTAGAGCTCAAAGGTCTTGCACACATTACAGGTGGCGGTTTTATCGAGAATATCCCACGCATGCTTCCCGATGATGTCAACGTGGATATCGACTACGGCTCATGGCCGATTCTGCCTATCTTCCAGTTGATGCAGCAAGAGGGTGGCATCAGCAATAATGATATGTTCCGTACCTTTAACATGGGTATCGGTATGGTTATCGTTGTATCTGAGCAGCAGGCAGCGGAAGCCTCAGCTATTTTCGAACAGCACGGAGAAAAAGTATACACGCTGGGTCGGGTAACAGCCGGTGAGCGGATTGTGACGTTTCAAGGAGCGGTAGTATGACGAAACCGTTTCGCATCGCCGTTTTCGCGTCCGGTAGCGGCTCGAATTTTCAGGCAATCGCGGATGCGGTGAATGCAGGCAGGCTTGCAGGTGACTCCGTCACCAGCTCGTCCATGCAACCGAGGCTCGATGTTCGCATCGAGCTTCTTGTATGTGACAGACCGAAGGCTCAAGTGGTGGAACGAGCGAGGCAATTAGGGGTGCCGGCGTTTGTGTTTCGCCCGAAGGACTATGCAGATCGCGAAGCTTACGAGAAAGAAATATTAGAGCGGCTGCAGGCGCTTGAGATCGATTTGGTAGTGATGGCCGGTTATATGCGTCTTATTACAAATGTGCTGGTCGAGCCGCTGTATGGGCGTCTGATCAATATTCACCCATCGCTGCTGCCGTCTTTTCCGGGCTTAGACGCCATTAAACAAGCTATGGATTATGGTGTTAAGACGACGGGAGTTACGGTACATTACGTAGATGGCGGTATGGATACAGGGCCTATTATCGCACAACGAAGTGTTGAAATTACGCCTCAGGATACGGAAGAAAGCTTGGCTGCACGCATTCATGAGATAGAGCATGTGCTGCTGCCTCAAGTCATAGAGCGAATTGCTAGAGGACAGGTTCAATTGCAAGGGAATATCACTATAACCAGTTAGGAAGGGATAAACCAATGAGTAACTCGAACGAGCTTCATTTGCGCTATGGCATGAATCCGCACCAAAAGGAAGCAAAAATCTACAGTGAGAACGGCAAGCTGCCTCTTACCGTAGTAAATGGCGATCCTGGCTTTATTAATTTGTTAGATGCTCTTAACAGCTACCAGCTTGCAAGAGAGCTAAGACTGGCAACAGGGCTTCCTGCAGCCGCTTCATTTAAGCATGTTAGCCCGGCTGGAGCCGCTGTCTATGCACCGCTTAGCCCAGAATTGGCCAAAGCTTACTTCGTTGAAGGCTTAGAGCTGTCACCGCTTGCAACAGCCTATGCTAGAGCTAGAGGAGCAGATCGGATGTCATCATTCGGCGATTGTGCTGCGCTTAGCGATATTGTTGATGCCTCAACTGCAAGACTTCTAAAACGTGAAGTGTCTGATCTGGTCGTTGCTCCGGGTTATACGGAAGAAGCTTTGCAAATTTTGAAAGAAAAGAAAAACGGCGGTTACTTAATTTTGCAAATAGATCCGGAATATGTGGCGAACCCTGTTGAAAAACGTAATTTGTTCGGCATGACCTTGGAGCAGCAACGCAACAATGCAGTGATTGATGAATCCGCACTAACTAACATTGTTACAAAAAATAAAGATTTACCGGAATCGGCCAAAAGAGACATGCTTGTAAGCCTGGTCACTTTGAAATATACACAGTCCAATTCAATTTGCTATGCGCTTGATGGTCAAACCATCGGTATTGGAGCTGGACAACAATCCAGAATTCATTGCACTCGTCTAGCGGGTGATAAAACGGACCGTTGGTTCCTTCGTCAGCACCCAAAAGCACTTTCGATGGCATTCCGTCCGGGCTTATCCCGTGCTGAGCAGAACAACGCGATCGATCTTTGGCTGGAGGATGAAGTTACTTCCGTAGAGAATGCAAGCTGGGAGAGCTGCTTCTCGGAAGTGCCGCCACGTTTGACACGTGAGGAGAAGCGTGAGTGGTTGAATAAGCTGCAGGGGGTTACCTACGGATCGGATGCATTCCTTCCATTCCGTGATAACATCGACCGTGCTAGCCGCAGCGGTGTGAAATACGTTGTTCAGGCGGGCAGCTCTATGCGTGATGAAGAGGTTGTACAAGCAGCTAATGATTATGATATGGTCATGACTTATTCAGGCGTGCGTCTGTTCCATCATTAGAAAATAGTGCTTTACGAAGCAAGCTTTTACTAAATCAAAACTCAGCACAAGCTTACGAAGAAAGTTTCGCTAAAGCGAAACTCTAAGGAGGAACTACTCGTGACGGCAGCAGTACAATGGAGCAGCACAGCAGAACAAAATTTGGACGGATTGAAACAAAATCCTTACCCAGGGCGCGGTATTGTTATAGGTTTGACTCCGGATGGCAAACGTCTGGTTCAAGTGTATTGGATTATGGGACGCAGCGAAAACAGCCGCAACCGGATTTTTGTACAAGAAGACAATGGGTTTCTCCGTACGGAAGCGAAAGACCCGGCCAAGCTGACAGATCCTTCTCTTATTATTTATTATCCTGTCAAATATGCTGATGGCGCGCACATTGTAACGAATGGTGATCAAACGGATACCATTTACGATACATTGAACAATGGCGGCACCTTCGAGCAAGCATTGACTACACGGACTTTTGAGCCGGATGCACCTAACTATACGCCGCGGATTTCAGGTTTAGTTGATTTGAATAACAAGCAGTGCCAATACAAGCTGTCGATCCTAAAAACGAATGCGGGAAATCCGGAGCAGACGCTTCGCCAATTTTTCCATTACGAACAGGGAATTGCTGGCTTTGGTCACTGTATTCATACTTATTCCGCAGACGGCAATCCGCTGCCATCCTTCAATGGAGAGCCTGTTCTCGTACCTGTGTACAACGATATAGAGCAAACAGCAAGTGCTTACTGGGATAGACTGAACGAAGAAAACAAAATTTCCTTGTTGGTTAAAACGATTAACATCGACAATGGACAGACCGAAATGCGGGTAATCAACAAGTAGGAGGTGCGCGGAATGCGGGTTTTAGTCATTGGCGGCGGTGGCCGTGAGCATGCGATTTGTTGGGCTTTGAAAAAAAGCCCCAAGGTGCGAGAGTTGTACTGTGCGCCGGGTAACGGAGGTATTGCTGAGGTTGCGGAATGCGTACCTATACAAGTGAATCAGTTTGAGGAGATCGGCCAATTCGCTTTGGACCATTCCATTGATTTGGTTGTTATCGGTCCGGATGATCCGTTATCCGAAGGCATTGTCGATCACTTGGAGGCCAAGAAGATTCCTGTGTTTGGTCCGCGGAAAAATGCGGCGATTCTTGAGGCAAGCAAAGTCTTCTCCAAGGATCTGTTTAAAAAGTACAACATTCCAACCGCAGCCTACGAATCATTCGAAAACTACGATGAAGCGTTGAGCTACTTGCACAAGCAGCAAATTCCGATTGTTATCAAGGCAGATGGCTTGGCAGCAGGAAAAGGCGTTGTGGTTGCACAGTCGATGGAAGAAGCTGAGAAGGCGCTTCATGATATCATGGTTACTAAAATTTTCGGAGCTTCCGGGGATCAGGTTGTGATCGAGGAGTTTCTGAGTGGTCAGGAAATGTCTATCCTGTCCTTTGTAGATGGCAATGTGGTGCGCCCTATGGTGCCCGCACAGGATCATAAGGCTGTGTTCGATGACGATAAAGGCCCGAACACGGGCGGTATGGGCACTTATACGCCACTGCCGCATATTCCTCAATCTATCATCGATGAAGCGATTGAGACTATTATTAAGCCGACGGCTGCAGCGATGGTTAGCGAAGGCCGTTCGTTCCGCGGTGTGCTGTTTGCAGGACTTATGATAACGCCGCAAGGCCCCAAAACCATCGAGTTCAACGCGCGCTTCGGCGACCCGGAAACTCAGGTTGTGCTGCCGCGGTTGAAAACGGATCTGCTTGATATTTTCTTGGCAGCGGTGAACGGTCACCTCGAGCAAATGGATATCCAATGGAGTGACGAGGCAGCGGTGTGCGTAATTCTCGCTTCGGAGGGTTATCCTGCGTTTTATCCAAAGGGGCTTCCAATTGAAGGCTTGGATAAAGTGAAGGACGCACTTGTGTTTCACGCTGGTACTGCGTTGAAGGACGGTCAGATCGTAACTAATGGAGGCCGTGTGCTTGGCGTTACCGCCCTCGGCAAAGATATCGCAGAAGCGCGTGAGAAAGCATATACGGCCGCGGACTGCATCCGCTTCGATGGTATGCATTACCGTTCAGATATAGCTAAAAAAGCATTGGTATAATAAATTAGGCTGGTTCGAAGCCGGAATGATCTATAATGTATATTAAAAACCGTCCTGGGCTCCAATGGAGTCAAGGACGGTTTTTGGATGTGGGGCTACATATAGATGATTATTTCTTGTCTGTGCAATCAGTTGATTATACTCAATCTGCTGGTAGAATTTATGGTTTATGAACAGAGGCGTTGGAAGTGAAAGATTGCATCGCTTGGATTTGCAGCTTCCTCCGCTTCAGTTCAGCGAAAAGCATGTCAATAAAATCTTGGTCAAGCTTCATTCCTACAGCATTTACATATGAGTTAACTAAATCTGTATCTGTAAGCGAGTCATACATTCTATTAGTTCTTACTCCCTTCGTCTTTTATGACCCTATAAGTCATTTATGAAATTTTCCTCAATTACCAAATATATACTTATATCATAAAATAAAAATGCTTCCAATGCTGTGCAAAATGTTTGCACTTTTGCACATTTTATTTGCGTCTTTATTTACTTTTATTCGACAAAAATGAAAAAGAGATTGCACATTCGGACAAGTCCCGATATGCAATCTCTTTTTCATTTGGTAAAATAAAGAAGTAAGACTATTCCCACAAATCTGTTGGTGTTGATTTTTTTATGTATTCTCTGGATGTTTTAGCCAATTGCATCATGACAGCTTTTCCTTCTTCTGCGGATAAAGAGAAAGCCTCGAACCAACGAGTATCCTTGAAAAGCTGTGCAATTTGTTGTGAATCCAATTGTTTTAGTGAGCGAACTGTAGTAGTAAGTCCTGGTGAGTAAGTTAAAGTATTCATGATTACCAACCCTCTCTCGACATATTTTTACATATATTACACTTTTTATTATATCAGAAAAATATAAAAAGCAAGGGGGTAATTACGATAAAACAGAAATTTTTTATTCGATCTGTTATATTGCTGCTAATTGTCATTCATGGTTGGTTTGCTTTTATTACTTTTCAATATCCTTTTATTGGTATTCTTCTGACCTTAAATGAAAACAACGAATTTGTCATAAGAAAGCTTGATACGGATAGCGCTAGCTTAAACCTAAACTTTCAAGTTGGAGATATTGTTAGACAGGTAAATGATGAAGAAACGGGTAAATATGCTACCGTTAAAAAGTGGAGAGCTATCGAACAAGCAGACAGCGTTTTAATTTCTCGGAATGGCGAGGAATTTAGAGTGGTTACGGAACATGCAAGAGCCTCTGCCAGCACACAAGTTCTTCCTCTTTTAGGGGAAATTTTATGTGTTTTATTTGCGGCTATGGTTTATTGGAAAGTACGAAATTCCAAATCGGGACGATTCTTATCGCTTGTTTTTTTGAATATAGGGTTTATTTTTGCCAGCTTGGGCGCTTCCGTTCGAGGAGATGCATTAGGAAAGATGTTTATAAGTACGTCTATGATACTGTTCCCTGTTATGTTTTTTCATTTTCTGGTTGTTTTTTTGAGAGAGAAAGGGAACGTACACTTACCTGATAAATTCATGAAATTAGTATATGGTATCGTTCTTATAACAGTATTGCCTAGATTAGCTTACTTTTTTCCCGACCTTGCTTATTATGTCTATCAATTCAATACAAACGTTGTGATTGCATTGTTCTTGATAGTATTTTCGTTTAATTTCTTATTTCTTACTTTTGTATATTTGAAATATAGGAATGAAGGCTCAGCTTTATCCGCTATTGTAAAAACAGTCTGGTGGAGTTTAATCATATCGTTTTTCCCTTTTGCTTGCCTCTCATTTATTCCACAGTTATTTCTCGGATATGAATGGGTGAGTTCCCTATATACCTCATGGTTGGTATTGGTTTTTCCGATATCATTCGCTTATCTCATCGTATCCAAGCAATTGTACGACATCGATATTGTATTGCGTCGTATAGTGTTTACCGTCTTGCTTTCCATTGTTCCTAGCGCAGCTATCTCGGCGTTAAATACGGTCATTTTTCAGGGGACTACTTCGGTCAAAGACCTGTTCATCAGCTTTATTTTCTCTGTTGTGATTATTTCATCTGTGCTTTATTCGTATGAATACTTCACCACGAAGCTGCAAAAAATTATGTTTCCCCGTAAATATCATTTGCAGAATGCTTTGAGGAACATAGCTACTAACCTTCGGTCCATCTCCAGCTTCAGGGAGCTGAAGGATATTATTTTGGTCGATATTGTGAATACCCTAGAGGTGTCTGGCGCGGCTATCGTATTTAAGTACAACGACAGTGTGGAAACGGTTATTACTGGAGATATTCAGGCTGATGAAGTGGAACGGATGGCAGTATTAGGGGCATGGGGGCACCCATCCTATTCGTGTATGAAGATCAATCGTCATGAGGAATACACCAGCTATATGATCATTGCAAGGAAAAAAACCAATACTTTGCTAGGGCAAGAGGAGACACAATGGCTGAATTTGATTATTTCGTATTTGGCGGTCAGTCTGGAGAACTTGCATTTGATCGGGAAGCTGAATGTGCGATTGCAGCACTTGGCTTCACAAATTCCGAATGAACTGGTCGCGCAGGATTTTATGTGGTTCCGTAAATTAATGTTCGAGCTGCAGGAATCTGAGCGTAAACGTATTGCTACAGATTTGCATGACACTACATTGCAGGATTTATTTTTTCTGAAAAAAAGATTTACGGCCATTATGAACAGCCATCCATTTGAAGAAGAGGAGATGGAGAGAATGAGCGGTATTATCGATTATGTTGAGATTATTAATACTAATTTACGGCAGAGCTGCTTTGAGCTGAATCCCCATTTGCTTCATGAGATTGGACTGCTTCAAACCGTGACCAAGGTCGTTGAACAAGAGGGCGCGCTACTTCCGTTTCAGCTTGAGTTCAGTGCTATAGGAGCTGAAATGATAGAGTCTTGGGATATGGAAACAAAGCGTCATGTTTTTCGCATTATACAGGAGCTAATAAATAATGCGAAAAAGCATTCCGAAGCGTCTAGAGTTAGTATTCTCATAACAAAGGAGGCAGATTCCTTTCAGCTGCTCTATGAGGATGACGGAATCGGTTTTATACCCAAACCAGAAGTGGAAAAGCATATAGGAGCATCAGGCATGGGAATGGAACAAATGAAAAGTCGCGTCTTGCATTTGAACGGACATCTCGAAATATCTGTAAATCGAGGGTCTGGCACAACTGTATGGATCACATTACCGCTAAGAAGGGTAATGACGGCATGAGGAATATTCTGAGAGCCCTAATTGTAGATGACCATCCTGTCATGGTTAAAGCAACTATGGCCATTCTGGAGCAGATTGAAGGAATAGAGGTCATAGGTAATGCTGGTAATGGAAATTTGTGTTTGGAGTTTGTGGAGCTGCATCAGCCTGACATTGTTTTTCTAGATTATCATCTTCCAGATCAATTTGGCAGTGCAGTTGCTAAACAAATCAAGGAGCGGTATCCGAAAACTCATATTATTATTTTTACAGGAATTGATGTAGCGGATATGTATAATCATTTTCTGGAGATAGGAGTAAGTGGAATTATTTCCAAGGAATCTAGTGAAAACGTTGTGCGAAACATGGTGTATTGTATTATAGAAGGGTACACAGCAATACCGATATCTGTTTACCGTCATATGAGGCTGGTAGGGAGTGATTCCCCCCATGAGATTATGTTGAGCAATGACGAAGTCCAAATTATGTCCTTGCTTGTAAGAGGCGCAACACATGAGCAAATTGCCAATGAGATTTATGTAAGTAAGCGTTCTGTTGATAATTATTTGAAAAAAATATATGAAAAAATGGATGTCAAATCTAAGGCGCAAGCCATAGAGAAATTTGTCCAGAGCAAATATTACACTTAGTGGCGGGCGGGGGAATAGTATGGATCGTTATGTGGTAGAGGAATTGCACAGGGTCATCGATCAATACATAGTTTCCGATGATTTAAATACTCTAATCAAACAGTTTATTCAAGAAAAGGCTTCAGAAGACAGCATCTGGTCGAGGATTACGGAATATAGTCACAGAATGCTGGGGGGGACATTCACTCATATCGGGCAAGTAGCAGCACTGAGCGAGCTGATTGTTCTAGCTTTGGATATTGCTGATGATTTGCAGGATCAGGATAATATTGCAAAACCATGGATGACCTGCCCTCCATCCTATACTTTAAACGCGCTGCTCGCATTTCAAACGATATTTATGGGGGAGATGGGGAGGCTTCAGCAAAGCTACAGTGGGACATCAAACTTGGTAGAGGGAGCAAGCCATATACTGGCGGGAGCTATAAATGGTCAGCAGAAGGATTTGAATAGCAGTATTACTACTGAAGCCGATTGTTTAGCTATGGTTCGGGAAAAATCAGGTTCATTGATTAAGCTTGCTTGTTATATGGGGTATGTGTTTGTGGAGAACTGCACTCAAGAGACGATCGAACAGATGAATGAGTTGGCTGACTGTATTGGTATTATGGCTCAAATTGAGAATGATATGAAGGATGTCATGAGATTTGATCTTAAAAATGATCTGATCCAAAAGAAACGCACACTGCCTATAATATTCCTTCTGCTGCATGGCGACGAGGATTTCCCGATATTGAAGCAATTCTATGAAGAGCAGCTAACGGCTGAGCAATTTCTCAAGCATAAGCTGGCGTGCCTTCAATATATATCGGAATCAGGCTGCATAGAATACTGTAAAATCGTACAGTCGTTATATTTCAACAGGGCGGAGGAGCTGTATAATTCGATGCCTTCTTGTTCTCCTTGGAGAGAGGAATTTAAAGAAATAACATTTGGAACTTATGAGATTAAGGAAGAAAGCTTAAGCTAATATTACGGTATGACAGAGGGGAAACAATTGAAGTAAGTGAGGGATTGGGATTGACAGTAATTCTAAAAGATCATAAATTTCTGTCAATTCGCTCGTTCTTTGCTGCATCTGGATACTCTCTGTTTCTTCCATCATAAATAGGCTTGACATTATCAACTGTAATAAATATAATAACAGTATAACTTAGCTGCAAAAAACGGTATAGAGTAGGGAGGGCATTCAATGAATAGCGAGTTTACCATAGCGGTTCATAGTTTGGTCCTGCTTGCTTATAGACCCGATCATATGGCAACGAGCGATATGATTGCCCACAATGTTTGTACCCATCCAGCAAGAGTACGTAAGGTGATGGCGCTGCTGCGGAAGCAAGGTTATGTGGCGGCCAAGGAAGGAACCGGCGGCGGATTTTTGTTGAATTGCGCTCCGGATCAAGTGACGCTAGCGGAGATTTATCGTCTGACCTCCATGGGGTCTGTAAAACCGAATTGGTGCTCAGGAGATGTGGAACAAGAGTGCATGGTTGCTTGCAACATGGCGAGTGTGATGGATCAATTATTTGCTGGTGCTGAGAAGCATCTGATCGATTATTTTAATGCTTCCACTATTCAAGATGTGCTGAAGCAGGTACGGGAGAAAGCGGCTAAATAGTTCTTGCTTCTTAGTAGTTGAGTGGACGAAAGCTGCTTCGCTCAGCTTGACATACTCGTAAGTGCTTAAGGACAGTACTATTTCTTGTCCTCGGTCAAACTGTTACTTGATTTGTTTCAGTTTTGAGGTTAATATTTGTAGTAAGTCATCCATTGGCGATTAGATTTAATGTTGAGACAATCGCATTTGAACTGTTACTCAAAAAGTATCAGTTAGCTTGAAATTAGGAAGGGAGAGTGGCAAGTATGGCATGGGCAAAACAACAAACGGTTCAAGTAGGCGATTGGGTGAGTGGCACTTCTTTGTTAGATGAAAAATTTATTGGGTATCTGGAAGCGATCACCGGAAATGGCAAAGTGATGGTGTATGTGACCCAAAGCGATCATGACGAGGCCGTAGGTGAATGGGTGGAAGCTACTTTATCGAAGCTAGAAAAGCTGGATGATTATGTGCCAAACGAGGTGAATGATCTGCAAAGCTTGATGGATTTGGCTTTAATGACACGTGACCAAGCGTGGTTTAACGAATTGGCGGCCGCTCTCCGTATCGCTCAAGAGAAAACAGCTCATCGTTCTGCCGGTAAAGGTAAGCATTATGGCAATGGGAGTGGAAGCTGGGCCGGCAGAGTAAGAATTGACTAAAGATGCTGCATGTTAATCATATAAATAATGAATGGGTCTAAGTATGCTGAACAGCTAACCTTTGAACCCGTACTATAAATTTGAAATAGGAGTTGATGCGTTATGGCAATAATAAAAGTTGAGGATAATAATTTCAAAGAAACGATTGCACAGGATGGGTTGGTGTTGGTAGATTTCTGGGCTCCGTGGTGTGGTCCTTGTAAAATGATCGCTCCTGTTCTTGAGGAAATGAGCAGCCAGCTGGGTGACCGATTGACGATTGCAAAAATGAATGTAGACGATAACCCAGAAACACCAGGAGCATACGGCGTCATGAGTATCCCTACGTTGAAGTTGTTCAAAAACGGTGTGGAAGTATCCACAACAGTTGGTTTTAAACCGCTGCAGGATATGATGGCTTGGGTAGAGCCGCAGTTATCATAAGCGATATCGATACAAAGTGGACAGGGCAGGAACATTCCTTTAAGGGGGATAATTCCTGCCCTTTATTTGTTGATAGGTAAGTATAAATGAGGTACATGGCTTTGCATCAAAACTGACAAATGCGCTCGTCTTCAAAGGATGGTATAGCAGTGTGTGCTGGGTAAGATGGGAATATGATACAATTGGATTCTGTGTAGTGATTCTAAGAAAAAGGAACGGTGACCCTTGTGATTCCACGTGTTCCCCATGTTATACTCCCGCTGTTACAGGACTATGTGCAGCTGCTTATCTCACAACTGCCGGAAGTTGTTTACGGTATTTATCTTCAGGGCTCGATAGTTCTGGATGGCTTTGTTCCCGAAAGAAGTGATATTGACTTTATCACGATCGTATCCAGAAACCTGACACCAGAGGAAATAAATCAAATAGATCTTATCCATGAAAAATTGAAGAACAAACATGATTACTACAGCGTTATGGAGGGTCAGTATACGACACTTGATCATTTGAGAAGGACTGCAGATTTGGAGCGGGAGCGGTTTCCCAAATATTTTTACGGCAAGTGTATGGGACTTACGAAAGGACAGATTGACAGTACTGCCTTATGGATATTGAAGAATCATGGACTTACGCTTTTTGGACCTAATGCTAGGGGACTGGAGATTAACGTTAGTTGGCCTGATTTGCTTAATGCGATGAAATATAATTTACATAAGTATTGGACGGAAAAAGCGGATAATTATGAACTGTTTTTGCAGGATAATTGGGTGGATGATACGGTATTGACCTTAGGCAGGATCATGTATACACTTGAACATCAATCTGTGATAACTAAGGATCAGGCTGGCGATTATCTTGTTCAGATGCTCCCTACTGAATGGCATGCCCTTATATACGAAGCTATGCGAATCCGCCAAGGAAAAAGGGAGAACGGGCACTTCCCATCCATTGATGAACGGGCAGCACGGACACAGAGCTTCATCAAATACATAGTGAATGTGTGCAACGAGCAATATCAATTAGAAAAGGTAAGCCATTAATGGATACATAGATTTCACCAAACAATCTTAAACAGCAGCTGAGTGGCTGTCCACGGAAGCTTGTTTTTTCGTGAACCAAACCATCAGCAGCGCGCTTATCACAAAAGACACAACAATCAAGACAAATGGCAGCCGCGGGTTGATAGCGTAGGACCATCCTCCAATGATTCCGGACGGGGAAACGAATATTAGAATCATTACGGATAGAATGGAAAACACTTTGGCACGTTCTTCATCCTGTATGACGTTGGCAACCGATGCTTCTAGATAAGGATATGTAATAATAGTGCCGACAGCGAACAGTATGGTGCTTCCTACAATCCAAAAGGTACCCTCGACAGGTGCCACAATCTGCAGCAGCATGGCTGCGGCCGATAAGAGGAAGCCGATTACCATGAACCGGTTTACATGAGCTAATTTGATCCGTGGTACAACGTACAGTATTAATACCAACATGGATACTGAAGTGACGGCAGGAAACCAGGCTATAAAGGCCTCACTAAAATTAAGCGCTTTCACGAGGTATATGGAGAGATAGGTATTGCGCATATTAAGCTGAAACTGATACAGCATATAAATACCGAAAATGAGCAGCAGCGGCGTATTGGCAAAGACCATTTTCACTACCTGCCAATAATCGCGAACGATAACGCGGGGCTGAAAGGCTCCTTGCTCCTTGCTTTTACGAATCCCGATTTCCGTCTCATGGGTGGCATAATTACGCCCAATAAACATCAAGGTCATACTTACAAAAGCAATCAAGTACATGATTCGATTTGCTGGAACTAAACCATAATGGCTAACGAGCAGCCCGCCGAGAGGAGCAAACAATCCACATATAATATTGATCAATTGAAGGACGTTAAAAATATGCGGACGTTCATCTGGCTTCGTATCCTCAACAAGCAGACAATACCAAGCGGTATTAGGAACCTTTTGAAAGCTGTTAAAGATCGCAGCGGCCAGAAAAAACCAAATATTTTGTGAAAAGGCCCACAGGAGAGTTGCAGTACTCCAGCTGACAAAGTCAAAAACCATCAGTGCTTTTTTGCGGCCCATCCGGTCGGTTAAATATCCGCTGATTAAGGAAGTAAATATTTGAAGCATAAGCCCGAGGGATGTAAGTAAACCGATCTGAGTTTCACTTACGCCAAGCTCCAGCATATAGACTGATGCATAGGTCAAATACAGGCTGTACGGCAATAGAAACATAGGCTCGTACAGCATGCATCCTCTGGCGTTTCCTTGTAGTTTGTTGAACAAAACGGTCCCTCATTTCATGAATTGGTTCCATTGCTTTAAATTTAACTGAACATCCAGCAGCTCAAGCTTAATGTGCCCAGCTGATATTGTTGGTGGAGGAGAGTAGCTTTTCTCATGCGGTCCGCAGCTCCCATGCTGATGAACAGCGGAGCAAAGTGTTCTTTGGTCGGCACAGCCTTGGCAGCAAAAGGCGCACGATGCTCATAGTCGAACAAAGCCTCTAAATCCCAAATATGAATTCGCTCCGCGACCCATTGATCGAATTCTATGGCCCAATCCTCTGCGTCTTTGGAATCCCAGCTTAATAAACCTGGATTGTGTACGGTACCGCCGCTGCCAATGATCAGGATTCCTTGCTGCCTCAGGTGCATGAGTGCTTTACCGATTCTATACTGCTCCTCGGGTACCAGACGGGGATTTAAGGAAAGGGTTACTACAGGCGTATCGGCTTGCGGAAGCAGCAGAGAGAGGAGTGTCCAAGCGCCATGGTCCAGCCCTCGGGAATCGTCAATTGAGCAGGTGATCCCTTCTGAAGCAAGGAGCTTTTGAATCTGCAGGCTGAGCACAATGTTACCAACAGCAGGATAGGTTATCTCGTACAGCTCCTGCGGGAAGCCGAAGAAATCATGGAGGGTCTCCAGCTGGGAAGCTCCTGAAATTAATTGTCTAGGGCTCTCCCAATGGGCGCTTACTAAGACGATGCCTTCGGGCTTGGGTATCTGGGCACCGAGAATTCTCAGAAATTGCGTGTACGGATGGTGCTCCAGTACGAGTGTGGGTGCGCCATGAGCCATGAAAAAGGATGGGAACATAACAGCACCTCCAATTCGATGATATAAAGTTATCATATGCAGAAAGAGATACGCAATACAATCTGATTTTTCAGAATATTTTTATTGTTCACGTTAACATAGATATATTTTTAATTGCCTGATATAATTTCAATAGTGGCAATAGTCCAATACAAGCTGGAGGTTACTCTCATGAAATTATCTGTTTTTACTGTAGTTACACCGGATTTAACACCTGAAGAGCTTGCTGTAGCAGCTAAAGAAGCGGGTATTGACGGTATTGAATGGCGTTTTAAAGAAATTCCACAGGATGCTCTAGAGGAAAAGCCCTCCTACTGGCGGAGAAATCTATGCTCGATTGATCCTGCCGCATCCGATGCTGAACTGGAGCGATTTGCTCGTGCAGCTCAAGATAACGGGTTGAAAACAGTAAGTGTTACTCCTTATTTGCAAGCGGGTGATTTGAAAAGCACGGAACGTGTGCTGCAAGTAGCGCAAAAGCTGGGTGCAGAGACGATTCGTGTAGGAGTACCGGCTTACAATGGCACACAGCACTTCAATGAGCTGTATGCACTAGAGCTTGAGTACCTGAAGGGCGTAGAGCCGCTAGCTAAGCAGTACGGCGTGAAATGCTTAATTGAAACTCATCACAACACGATTACTGCAAGTGTTTCGGGCGCGTTCCGCCTTGTCAGTCAATTTGATCCCAAACATATCGGCGTATTGTTCGATCCAGGCAACATGGTGCATGAAGGGTATGAAAATTTCCGCATGGGCTTAGAAATACTGGGTCCATATTTGGCTCATGTTCATATTAAAAACACAGGCTGGAAGAAAACAGACGTCCGCGAAGACGGCTCTCAAGCTTGGACTTCTTATTGGGAACCTAACTTCCAGGGCGTTGTAAATTGGAAGCAAGTGTTAACTGACCTGAAGGCTGTCGGTTACGATGGTTACCTAGGCGTGGAGGATTTCAGTGGCCTCTATGGTTCAAAGGAACTGCTTCAAAAGTATGGCGAAGAAACGCGTGCTCTCTTGGCGAGTATCTAAGTTATTCATATAAAATAATGAACACCCGCTCAACAGGTAAGAAACATACCTGGAGCGGGTGTTTTTTTGGTCGTAATTAGGAATACAAGCGTTAAGGAGTCTGGTGCTTTAGGTATTATTGCAAGTGGGTTTCTTTCGACTATAATAATAGGAGCAGGCAACCTATATAAGGGAGGGATCACGATTGAATCCTGTAGCTAAGCTATTAATCGTCGGTGGCATTGTTATGATCATTGCAGGAGTGTTATGGATTGTTGGAGGCAAGTTTCTGAATTTGGGACGGCTGCCGGGCGACATTGCGGTCGAGAAGGGTAACTTCAAAATTTACTTCCCGATAGCGACCTGTATTGTTATTAGTGTAGTGCTATCCTTAATTATGTATTTGGTCCGTTGGTTCACCAAATGAATTCATGTATCCATTCATCTACCTATCCCGCTTGATAATTCTCCTATTATCTATACATTTCTATTCTACTTCCTTCGCATATATGCGCAAGTCGGCTTAGGTGTAAATCAGGGCCAGACAAGTATAATATAAAGCAGGGTGCATACACTCCTTGTATGTAAAAAATTCCCCTAATCGACATTAAGTTTATAATGCAGATTTTCTTTCTTGCGAAAACTCAGCAAATGCTTGTGAATAACGTTTCACAAAAGCGATACTCTTAAGGAGGAATGTTGATGGTTACAAGAATGACCGGTTTCATTGCCGCGTTTATGGTAACACTGCTGATCACGTCTTGCAGCTTGGAGCCTGGGACGAAAAAGTCTGCTCCAGCAATGACACCCATTGCTCCTACATCAACTTCGTCCGCTGCTTCAACGGAAGTGAAACAACAGGTGGCGATGTTTAAGGAGCCTTTTACAGGGTTGCTTTCAGAGGAAAAGAATGATAGCCGCCCCCTTTTAGTTATGGTGAACAATCATCCGTCAGCAAGACCCCAGTCCGGCTTAAGCTACGCCGATGTGCTGTATGAGAGTTTGGCCGAAGGGGAAGTCACTAGGATAGCAGCCTTATATCAAAGTGCTAAAGCAAATTTTACAATTGGACCCGTGCGAAGTATTAGGCCCTATTTTATAGATTTAGGTAAAATATACGATGCAGTGCTCATTCATGCAGGCGGTAGCCCTGATGCTTATACGCAGTTGGAAGAGCAGAAGCTCGATCACCTTGACGAGATCACCAATGCAGGAAGATTCTTTTGGCGGGAAGCATTTCGTAAGGCGCCACATAATTTGTATACAGGACTTGTGAAAATACGAATGGGAACGGAGAAGCTGGGTCTGCGTAACGAATATATGGCGACTCAAGCGATACCTGCCTATGTACCGGAGAATGCGGATAAGCTCGGAGAGCTCTCCTCTGGTATGCGCATTACCTTTTTGCTGAAAAGCTATGCTGTATCTTATACATATGATGCTGGACTTAAGCTGTATAAGCGGTTTGTTAATGATGTCCCGCATTTGGATTTGAGCAATAATGAGCAGCTGGCGGCATCGAATGTAGTCGTTCTAGCGGCAGAGCATGTTATTTTAGATAATGAGGGGCGAAGGGACATCAAGATGATTGGCAGTGGCAGAGGGTACCTGTTTCAAAGAAATATAGCCCAGCCGATCGAGTGGAGAAAAAGCGATGTGTTTGACCGATTCCATCTGTATCGGGATGGGAAAGAGATAGGTTTATTTCCAGGTAAAACCCATTATTTGATCGTGCCCAACAAGCCGTCCTTGGAGGAGCATCTTACGATTCAATCTGAAGCTCCGTAAGCTATGAAATGCTGGTGTTTTTGAATATTCAGACATGAGGTTAGTTTCATTAGCAGGATGGGAATAATGATGAAAAGCTGTTGAGTTGTTAGGAAAATATGGAAATAAAAA
>NZ_WHOD01000014.1 GCF_013141765.1 Paenibacillus foliorum | reverse complement strand
GGCAACCTTATGCTTCCAAATACAAAAAGCCCTTTAATATCAAGGACTTTGATTAAGCAAAATTCAATTTGCGTTCAAGACCTTATTTCTATGTATTTGGAACAATTTAAAATGAGATCCATATTAGTTTCAATATGTACGAAACCTATTCGAAGCATTGAAGTTGAAATGAAAGAAATTATGTTTCTAGCCGCTCACCTTCATTTTACTACTCTTGGATTTCAATCCCCTGCTCCTTGCACCATTCAATTACTAATTTCCTTATCTTACTTTCTTTGTACTTGTACCATTGTTTATCAACATCATTTTCTACAATCCCATCTTTAAATCTCCGAAATGCTCCTCTTCCTTGAATGGCTTCATAAAGTTCTTCTCGAACATTTTGATCCTTAAGAGTCCCAATAAACTCTTCCATTGTTTCATATTCATTGAAATCGTTTCTTAATGTGAAGTCAACGTATTCCTCGTCCTCATCCTCAAAAATCATTATGGCTTTTTCAATGTTCTCCCTTTGCCATTCAGGAAATTTTTCGAGTGGCTTTTCATCTTCTGCAGCCCCAATTTCTTCTCTCATTAATGTAATAACTTCGCCTGTTTTAATGTTTATAAAAGTAAAAGTATCATCAATTTGAAGTTCAATTTCACTGACTAGTTCATCCAACTTTACTGGTTTGTTATTCTTCATTTGCCTTTTACTCCTTTCGGTTCATACAAACATTTTATCCAAAAACAAACAAAGCTACCTAATCGGCAGCGTCAAACATGTTTTGATTAGATGAACCAAATTTTCTGGATTAATTCAGGAGGAAGAAGATTCCCCTTGTGCTTCAGATATCTT
>NZ_WHOD01000134.1 GCF_013141765.1 Paenibacillus foliorum | reverse complement strand
TTGTAGTAGGTGTTTCATTAGGCCTTCCTTTATTTTTATTACTTCGTGAAATACAAATAGAGAAGAAATTAAAAGGCTGAATCTAGCGAATTTATTAAGCAAACGGACACTATAGTTGAACAAAACAAGGAGCAGTACTGCCTCAGCAGCTGCTCCTTGTTTTTATTAAGCTAAAGGGCAGATTTGCTTAACAAACAGGTAGGATAGTACGAAAGGGAATGCGGTAAAGAGCGAAGAATATGTTCATATTAGGATCGGCGTTTGTTAGAAAGTAGGTAGATGCATGAAGCTTAAAGGGACTATTACCGAACATGAATACAGAAAGGAATAAACTAGCATGCCTACTACAAGAACACGAAAGTTTATTGAGGAAGCTTTTAATAACGTGGAAGAAAAGCAAATATTATTGGCGACTTGTGACGTATACGACACCTTAGAACCGAAAGAAACAATTACTATTGATGAGCTTGAACCAATCGTTAATGCGGCAAGAAATAAACATATGGGGGTATGGCAAATAGGAGCTGACTTTCTTTGGAAATTAGCTATTAAACATGAAGTAGCTAGAGAGGCTATTCGCAACCTAATTACGTCAAAGAAGGTAAATGAACGTCTCCAAATCATTGCATGTATTAGAAAAGGTGTTTCGGTTCCTTTTTGCAAAGAAATAATCCTTACCGCAATCGCCGATAAAAAAGGAAAAAGGGTAAGGGAAAAGGCAGCACAAGCATTCAAAGAACTTAACTTAAAGGAACTCGTTCCTATTTTTGAGGATGCTTTGGACCGTGAACAAGATGATCAAACAAAAAAATCAATTGAAATGTACTTAGGTTTAGTCAGAGATGGTTACGTGCTTAAAGCATCTTTTGATAACAAACTATCTTTGGGTTTCCCAACTAAAAAAGGTGGAATTTGTTTTATAACAGTTAGTCATGAAGAAGTCAAAACTGAAGAGATGATTAAGGACGTCATAGATAAAAGACGGGACTAGCGGTATTAATATAAATTTCGTTGGCAGGCGTTCCGCTCCCTCGGTATGATTTAATTATCTCACGCAAGCTCGTCTATTCGCAGGATTTCATCCTTTCGATTTCGATGATGAATGAAAGAGAGCGAGATATATTAGGGCGTGTCGTTAAAAAGGCACGCGGGAACAGAGGTGGAGTTGAATCACCCAATTCATTCCAAATGCTGCACGTATTCTCCACGGTGCCCTTAGCGATTTTCACTCCCATGTCTCAACGGGCCAATAGCCCTTTCATTCCTTTGTCACATCTATCAAATTAAGTCCTGCGTGGCGGAGTAAGGCATTCCCATGCGCGTAACCTCTAAGATCTCCAGACTCTCCTAAAACACCAACTAAAGCAATTGAACTTATACCTGTAATGGCTAGGATCTTGCCTGAGTAAGGGATACGTTCAACAACGTCCTTAGCTTCTTTTTCGATCCTTTGCAGTTGTTTAGTTGCTAAATCATGCTCCTCAAGGAGCTGCTCTAGATGGAGTTTGTAAGCGTGTGTTGCCTGCTTAGAACCAACAGTTTGCTTGGCAAGATCGATGAGAAGATGAGCTCTACGTACACCAGAATGCCGCTTCATGGATTTCTGCCATCCTTTAATTACATCGTCAGGACTCAGTTTACAAAGGTCAGTTGGGAGTGGAAAAAGCCTAAGAGTTAACAATGCACCCTTACAAATTAAGATCTTAAAGACTTGTCTCAGTTCAGGGAAGACAATGTCGACCCAGCGATGGATCTGGTTTACCGCACTTACAAGCCTTTTAACGACTGTTTCTCGGTTAGCCATGAGTACTCGCAGCTCCTCGTACTCTGTGGAATGGAAGCGGACAGGGGAGTAGTAGCCGTTTTTCACCATGTCGGCGAAAACTAAAGCATCTTTTCTGTTGCTTTTAGAGCGAGTATTGTCGTGGTTTTCTTTATTCTTTTTAACTAGGTGAGGATTCACAAGTACGGCTTCAATGGCTTTGTTTTTGAGCCACCCAGCAAGGTTAAGCCAGTAATGACCAGTCGGTTCCATACCAACGATTATTTGGGATAGCTTATATGAAGCTAACAAGTCGCGAATCCAACGGTCGAGGGATTTGAACCCATCTTCGTCATTTCTGAACTCTAATGGATTACCGAGAGCGACTCCGCGGAAGTTAACTGCTCTAGCAACATGAGCCTCCTGAGCAATGTCTACACCCACAACAATGTGGTTAACGGTAATGTTTTCAATGAGTTGATTTTGCTTATCTTGTGATTTAAATCATAGTAGAGCGTCCTCCTGGATGATGGAATTAAAGGGCATTGACCCGTAGCGTACTTCCATCGTACTGAGGCGTTCGTTTTTTTACAAAGCTGAAATTTATCCATCTACAGGAATCTAACGAAGAACGTTTGCTCATTGATCCGAAGGGACGACAATTATGGAAAGCAGCATTGAAGAAATATTGAAAAATATTTGCAGGGAATTAATATTGCAATTAAGAGGTAATAACGCTGGAAATGGTAATGCACTGATTGATAGTAACTTAATTAGTACTTTACACACGAACCTAGATTATTATAAAAAATCAATAAGCAACGATGATATGGTTTCCAAAGAGATTGTCAGCATCCTGATTTACACTTGTAGCAGGTTCTACGTTCAAAGCAAACACTCCAAGAATTCGGATGAAATGTTGAAAGAATTTGATAGCTTAAACGGAAAATTATTAAGAATATTTATGACTGAGGATTGGTAATTTGTTATTGAGGGACGGGATACGATAGTTAAACATAAAGGGTTCCACATATTATTCATGCATAATATGTGGAACCCTTTATGTTATTTGATTTTTCTTAAGTTTAGGTCTTGATAATTTTCAGTCTAATATTTTATTTCTTTTTACAGTTTCTTCACTGTAATGCTTGAACTTCTGTCCTTTCTTAGCTGGCATCAAAATGCACCCCTTAGAATTCATCGGATTAACCAGGTTTTTTTTCCAACGTCTATTCTAAGGGGTACACTTCACCCATCAGGGAAGACTTTTTTCTTTATGTGAATATGGAATTGAGGGTGATTGCATTCCGAAATCGTCGAACCGCTTTCATAATCATCAAGTTATTTTACCGCTAGCCGTTCGAGAGAAATATTCTTTCACGGTCAAATTAACTTCAAAATCCTTGATTTCTCTCTATTTAGACCTATATATCCTGTAGTTAAACCTCATCTTTACAAATTCTAAGTACAGCGAAGACATTCAGTTAACAAAACCGGTTTAATATAAAACTCATCGAACGAACAAAGGAGTTGGTCAGTTGACAACGATCGATGATGTTGCAAAATCCGCCGGCGTATCCAAAAGCACCGTTTCCAATGTATTTTCACAAAAACGACCGATCAGCAAAGAAATATCTGAACGAGTGCTGGAGGCGGCCCGTGAATTGAACTATAAACCGAATTACTGGGCACGCAGTCTAGCCAATAAGGAAACACGAATCATCGGGCTCAACATGGAGGATGAAAAGGTCAAGTTTGGCCAATTTCGCATGACACTGCTAAATGGAGTGTTGGAGGAATGCTACATACGTGGCTACCGGCTTCTCGTGAATATGCTGCCGAAGCATTTCACGAACCGGTTGGAAAATTGGTCCTCCGATCCGGTGGACGGGGAAATATTGCTGGATCCGATGGTTCGGGATCCGCGCATCGAGGAGAGGGTGGCCGGCGGTATCCCAATCGTCGTCATTGGAAGGCCGCCAGAGTCTCACGAATCCACCGTTTCGTACGTCAGCAACGACAACGTTGGAGCTGGCCGTCAGGTAACCGAATACCTTATTGGTCTCGGACACCGGAATATCTTATTCTTGAATGCACCCGAACACCGTACCGTGTCCCATGAGCGCTTTGACGGATATCGGAAAGCGCTCGAAACGGCGGAGCTTCCAGTAGATGCCAAATTGGTTGTGTATAAAGACGAACGATCCGGAAGCTCTGAGGAATACGGATACATCACGGCCAAACGATTGCTTTCCGCCCGCCCGTCCATCACGGCAATTATTACGGATACGGATAAAGTGGCGCGTGGCGTCTACCAGGCGGCCGAAGAGCTTGGATTGGTAATTCCAAGAGATTTGTCGGTATTTGCTTTCAGTTTGGAGACCACATATGGAGCCGAGCTCCAGCCGCTGGTAAGCAGCATGTTGTTGAACGGGGAGCTGTTGGGAAGCGAAGCAGCCAAGATGCTTCTGGATCAGTGTGCAGCCAAAACACCAATCATCAAGCGGGTCATTATCCCGTGGGAGCTCATTCACCGCGAATCGTGCGGTCCAGTCAAGGTTGTTCAATGAGTCAACATAGATGCACCAAACAAAACGAATTCAAAAGGAGACTAGTCATGATGAAGAAAGTTATGAAAGTTAGTTTGGCGGTCGTAATGTCGTCCACGATGTTGATTACGGCTGCTTGCGGAAATTCGGATAAGTCGGCCGGCGGCAATGGTGACAGTCAAAAGCCTTCGGAGCAGAAGAAAAAGGAGCTTCGCATGATGGTAGGCACCATTGGCGGTAAAACCCCTGAGGAGCATGAGCTGTTTGAGAAGGAAGTGGAACGTCTTTCCGGTATCAAGGTCAAAATGGAGAAGCCTGCTACCGGATTCAACGATAAATTGCTGACCGCTATTTCCTCCGGCGAGAAATACGACTTAATCCAAGTGGATAGACCGCTTATGGAAGTACTGTTCGATCAAGGCGTATTGACTCCGCTCGATGATCGTATCAAGGGGTCCAAATTCATTTCCGACCCTTCTATTTTCCCTAAGAATGAATGGGAGCAGGTGAAGATGAGCGACGGCAAAATATATGGTATATTCACCAAGCTTCAGGGCGGTACGATGCCAATAGTTCGCAAAGACTGGCTGGACAAACTCGGGCTCCAGGAACCGAAGATGCTCGACGAATATTACAATGTGTTGAAAGCATTCAAAGAGAAAGATCCCGACGGGAACGGCAAAGCCGACACCTATGGCTTGTCCACAGCCGGCTTGTACGATATCCAGGGGTTTATGAGCGCTGCTGGTGTCAAAGCCGGTTACGTTACTAAGGATGGCAAACGCACGATCCCGTACGCGACTGAAGCCGCTATCCCGGTCTATGAATGGTTTGCCAAGTTGTACAAAGAGGGTATTCTTGACCCTAACTTCGCAACGAACGATGCAGGTAAAATGCGGGACATGTTCCTGACCGACCGCGTTGGTATGGTCACCTATTGGGATACGTGGGTAGGGACGTTCAATAATATGCGCATGCAAAAGGATCCCAATACCACATTCAAGGCAAAAGGTCTGCTGCCTGCAGCGGGGCCGGACGGCAAAATCATGATGCGCCGTGGAGAACCGAACGCATGGATCATTCCGGCAAATTCCCCAGATCCGAAGACGGCCATGGAATTTATCGAATTCTGGAGTACGGAGAAGGGCAATGTTCTCGCAACGCTTGGCATCGAAGGCCATGATTATACCGTAAAAGACGGCAAATACGAGCTGACACAGGATGGAAAAGACCATAATCTCGACCACGGCGCCCCTTATGTTTACAATACAAACTGGACGAACCCGTTCGGTTCCTTGCCAGGCGTGAAGGAAGCGAAGGAGCTGGTCATGAAGTACGGTACTGTGGAAACGACGGGTAAGGACTGGAAGGATATCGAGAAAATAATTAACAACTACGCGCTTCAAGCCATGCAGGGCAAAATACCGGCATCCGAAGCCGTCAGCAAAATGAATCAGGAGCTGAAAGCGGCAAAATTCATCGACTGACCGCTCCGCATGAAGTCCATTCAGAATAAGGGAGAGGGTGTTTGTGCCCTCTCTTTCAAATCAGCTGACAAGTAGAGAAGGTGGTGTTCGCAACATGAAGGCGCTACGGAAACATTCGGTCTTTTATCTCATGATGCTTCCGATAATCGTATATTTTCTCTTGTTTTCTTATTATCCGCTGCTCCGCGGTTTCATTACTTCATTTCAGAAGTTTCGCGTGATTGGAAACCGTCCTTTTGTAGGCTTGGATAATTACAAGACTGTTCTGACCGATCCGAACTTTTGGCGGATGCTGGAGAACACGCTGTTCATCGGCGGAGGAATTTTGGTGGCCGGGTTTGTGGCTCCGCTGATCGTGGCGCTCTCCTTGAGCGAAGTCATGAAAAGCTGGTTCCGTAAATTCACGCAAATGATCATTTATTTGCCGCATCTGTTCTCTTGGGTCGTCGTGGCTGGTCTGTGGATATTTATGCTGAGCCCCGACGGTGGACTGGTTAACGAAATTCTCGGCTGGTTCGGCGCGGTACCGATTCATTTTCTTGCGGAGGAAGCTTACGGACGTTGGATCATGATCGCTTCATCGATATGGAAGGAGGCCGGGTTTACTTGCGTCATTTATCTCGCCTCGATTGTCAGCATCAACCCGTCCTTATTCGAATCGGCCCGGATCGACGGGGCGAACCGATGGCAGCTGGTCCGTTACATTACGATCCCTCAGCTGGTGCCTGCTATGAAGGTCGTGCTTCTGCTCAGCACCTTGAGCGTGCTGCGAATTTTCGATCAAGTATTTATTATGAAAAATCCTGCCATCGAGCATTCGGTGGACGTCCTCATGATTTATACGTATGAAAAAGGGATCATCAAGTTCGACATGGGCGTTGCCAACGCAGCCGGGTTTATGATCATTGCCGCTACATTACTATTGACGCTAGTTGTCCGTCGGGCAATCCGTTACGACGAGGGGTGAACCATACGATGAACAGAAGAACTGAAGGCACCGGTTTTAAAGGGAGAGCGTTTGACGCTGTGAATACGCTCTTTCTCCTGATATTGATATCGACTATGATTATTCCTTTAATGAATACGGTAGCACTATCGTTCTCCACAGGCGTTGATTCAATGGAACCGAGGGTTGTTTTATGGCCTAAGGAATTCAGTCTGGAAGGTTATGTGACGGTATGGAGCAAAATCAAGCTGTGGCAGCCGTTCTTGAACAATACCATCGTGACGGTAGTCGGAACGGTCGGACACGTATTGCTGTCGTCCATAGCCGGGTATGTGCTAATCCAACGTTCCCTACCAGGACGGAAGCTCATGGTATCGTTCATCCTGCTCACAATGATGGTACCGGGTGAAATGATTATGATCCCCCTTTACATCGTGAACAAAGAACTGGGACTATTGAACAGCTTATCGGCATTAATCATCTCCGGCCTCGTATCCGGCTTCAGCGTGTTGTTAATGCGCAACTTTTTCCTGGCGGTGCCTCACGAGATGGCTGAATCGGCAAGGATCGACGGAGCGGGGGAACTGAGGATTTTTTTAACGCTGTACATGCCCCTAGCAGCCGCAGGTCTTGCCACCGTCACGCTGTTCGAATTCGTCAGCCGATGGAATCATTTCACCTCGGCGCTCATGTTCCTGAACGATAGTACCAAGTATACACTGCAAATTGCGCTCAAATCGCTTATTATCGATACGGCCTCGACATCTAGCAACTTTATTATAACCAAAAACATACGGATGGCCGGTATTGTCATTTCCTTGCTGCCGCTCGTCGTCATTTATCCTTTCGTGCAAAAATATTTTGTTCAAGGCGTCATGGTTGGCTCGGTAAAAGAGTGAGGTTTCAGTGATGAACGGTCAACAAAAAAAGGAGTGTAAAATAATGGAGCTTATCATCAGGCGCGAGATTGGTCCGCAAGAGGATGAATCGTATATCGAGGTCCCGTTTGAAATGCCTGCGGGTGTAGAGCGTATGCATGTGTTATTAGAAGCGCAGACATACGGAGCAGATAGAAGAGTCGTCAACCTTGGGATTAAAGACGCGCAGCGGATGCGCGGATGGAGCGGGGGAGCGCGCACTGAATTTTTTATTGGAACGGAAAAGGCGACGCCGGGTTACATACCGGGACCCTTAACGCCGGGTCCTTGGGCCGTTATGTTGAACGCTAGAAAAATAGGGGAGACCGGCTGTAGTGTCATCTTGACTATACGTTTCGAGATGGAAAGTCCAAGATGGCTGAAAGGAGAACTGCATGCGCACACCGTGCATAGCGACGGGGCATATACGATGCTTGAGGTGGAACGGATGGCGCTGGAGGCGGGGCTCGACTTTTTGGCCTTGACCGATCATAACACGGTTAGCCAGAACTTCGTTTATCCGAAGGATTCGGAGCTCGTCTTCATACCTGGCGTGGAATTGACTACTCGTTACGGCCACTGTAATTTCTACGGCGTAGAGCAGCCGGGCGACTATTTCCTGACTGCCTCATTCGACCAAGCGAAGGAGTATATCCGGATTGCAAGGGAGCGCGGGGCTAAAATTTCGTTGAATCATCCTCACTGCCGCAACTGCGGTTGGTTATGGGACTTCGATGTCGACCACGATTGGGTGGAAATATGGAACGGACCATGGCGGAAAGATAACGAGCTGACGTTGACCTGGTGGCACGAACAACTGGCGGCAGGGCGGAAGTTGGTCGCTGTTGGCGGCAGTGACTTCCACCGGGTACAGCCTCATGTTAAGCACGGCATGCCGACCAACTGGGTGTATGCGGAGTCGAGGACAGTTCGGGGAATTCTGGAAGCCGTAGACCGGGGCCGATTGTTCTTGTCCTATGCGCCGGAAGGACCGCGTCTTACGATGAACGCTGGCAAGTGGATGATGGGTGACACGATTTCGGCCGATGAGGTGGCGGATGGACTACAGCTTGTTATGTCCTGTAATGGACTGAACGCCGGAGACTCTATAAGGCTGCTTACGGAGTGTGGAGTGGAGCAGGAATGGATCGTAGAGCCTCGCTGCGAAACAAAGGAACTTGAAGTGAGGTTGGAAGAACGTTTATTTTACCGAGCCGAAATTCGCCGACATTTTGCTGAAGTCGGTCAAACCTTGCTAGCTTTGGCGTGCAATCCGATCTATATTCGATAACGTAACAACTAATCAACCGAGCTTATTCATTTATCAACGAGGAGATTCGACTTTGTGAATCAGCATGAGCAACAGATTTCCGGGAAGTTGATGAAGGCCAGTCGAATGCTTCTTGCTGTAAAAGCATTCAATACAGGTGCCAGCGCTTTGTCCGGCATATTCGTTAATGTATATCTATTTAAAGTGTCTGAGAACCTGCTGCAGGTTCTCAGCTTTCATCTGGCCTCCTTTTGCGCTTGGGTTCCCGCTTTTATCGGGGCCGCCTGGCTGGGCAAAAAGGCAGGAAGAACGATAGGACTGCTGCTTGGCAACGGCGGTTTCCTTTGTTTTTATTTGTGCATTCTGGTACTGGGACAAGTATCTGCAGCGTATTCCATACCGCTGGGGATATTATTCGGCGTCTCATCCGGCCTATATTGGATGTCGGTCAATACCCTTGTCGTGGATTTCACCTCGAAAACGAATCGGGACTGGTTCAACGGCGTCAACGGCATGATCAGTTCCCTCACCCAATTGGTCGGGCCGCTTATCGCTGGTTGGCTTATCGTCGGGCTGCAGTCCGGACTTGGTTACGGCATCATTTTTACCTTATCCGTTATCCTGTACGGTTTTTCTATCCTGTTCGGGCTGAAGCTCCCTATAGTAAAAGACTCGTCTCCCTTTTCCTGGCCCGCCCTGCTCTCCGTTCATAAACACCGGAGCTGGAGAGCGATGTCCTATAGCTTCGCAGCGCTGCATTTTCGCGATGATGTGCTCGCATTCGTCCTATGGCTGTTGATGTACACGGTAACCCGGAGCGAAGGGGTTATGGGCAATTTCGCCTTTCTGTTGACCTTGTGCTCCGTTATCTTCTATTACAGAATGGGCAGGAGCATAGGGAGTCAAGCGAAGTACCGGATAATGGTTATCGGAACGACAGGCTTTAGCGCTTCATTAATGCTGCTCTGGTGGAACATCAGTCCGTATACGTTGACGGCATATACCATACTGGCTGGCATATGCGTACCGTTATTCCAGGTGCCCTTCAATACGACATTGATGAATTCCATAGAGTCGTTTGACGATGGAGGTAAATACCGGATGGAGCTTATCGTAGCTAGGGAAATCGCGATCAGTATCGGGCGTATTGTCAGTGCTGCGGGGATGGTCATCGTACTAAGTGCAGGCGTTTCCCCTGAAGCGGCTTTAAAAGGGTATATACCTTTTCTGGTCATCGTGGGAATGTTGCCCCTTGTATGGCTGCTAGGAGTAAGGGTGCGGGAGTAGCGGCACGTTATCTCATCGGGGGATGTCCACCAGCCGATTAGTGTTAGAATGCGTGACATTCGGCGGAGATAGGGATCGCGACTCGATAACAACGGCGCAAAGACGATCACCCGACCGGATGTCTTGACGATATCGTTGACGACATGACAAATTACCTAAACTGAGGAAGTGTGCAGCCAGGGAGTTTCTTATCTGTGCGTAGGCAGACCAGGATGAGTGGATCCATCATCGCAGTAGTAAAAGAAATGTCGAGTGACAAGAACATATAAGCTTAAGTGGCCGCATAACTGCGGCTTTTTTCATTTTAACGATATATGTTCTTGTCAAAAGCCAGTGACAAGAACATATATCGTTTGCCGATTTAGGACAAGAACATGTATCGTTTCCCGCATTTAAGGATTATTCTCAATTTTTATGCTTGAAAGTCAGGGCAAGAGGAGTAGCAGCGTTTAGATTTAACAAAACATTCCTGTTAGGGCTAAGAAATAGCCTTTGTCAAAAAAGGAGCGCCTCGGTATGATGAGTTTGTCCCGGGCTTACAACCCAACACCATCAAGGAGGCGCTCTTATTATGAAGTTTAAACAATCAGAAGTACAA
>NZ_WHOD01000133.1 GCF_013141765.1 Paenibacillus foliorum | reverse complement strand
AAGAGCCTTTTTGGACTTAGTCCAGAAGGGCTCTTTTGTCATATAAGAAACATCTTGTAAGTAGAATACTCCTAATATGGCTTTTCTTAAGTTTGGCTTGCTGAGCAAAGGGGATAGTAGGGATAAAGGGACAACGCCCGCAATGGAACATTTGCTTTATAGAAGGCGAACTTTTACTGAAGTGAGAGGACAGTACATAGAAGTAAAGGATACAAGGGGTCATCTAGCAAATGACATGCGGCTAAGGAGAATTAATCGACGCAATGCTGAAAAAGGCCGCTTCCTTTTGTGGGAGGCGGGCCTAGTGGGCTGTATAACTAAGCAGACTTGGAGAGAGGTACTGTCAAATATATGCGCTATTGGGCGTAACAAGAGGTATCCTGTTCGTTTATTTTTAGAAAACCATTCTCAAGATGATTTCGAAACCGGAAAAAAATAATGAAACGCGGCAATAATAGCCAAAAATGGACAAATAGTAAGTGAAGAATCAGATCAAGCGAAACCCACGGGTAGAAGCATGCGCAGATTACAATGGGGATCCATAACAATTGAAGGTGAAGCCTCATTAAACGTCGCATGGCTATGTAGTTAGTCGGAACAAACCCGATCCAAGGTAAACGTAGCTGAAATAACCAGTTGGCAAGTCTACGTTTTTCTTTTAGTTTATAGTACAGGTATATCAATAGAGTATGCAATAAAGGAATGATAATGAGCCCGATGACTAGGGAAAATGGCTGAAAACGAATTAAATCCCAGATATAAAGTGCAGCGACTACGCCCCAATACAGACCGAAATAAATTCTTTTGGTGTGGATTCTTTGTAAAAGACGGTAGTGGTAAACGGTTGATTCCTTGGATAGCTGTTGTTCCCTCACAATAATATCACTCGTCCATTTTCATAGATTTCTTTGATTACTTAGTATATCGGCAGGAAAAGCGCTAAAAATAAGCTTTTGGAACTATGTACGAGCTATTTTCATAAAATTATAGCAGTAAGGTTTACTTTAAGAGAATGCGGACATACTGATAGAAAAGAAGAATAGAGGTGAGTTGTGTGGGAGACCCAATGCTGGATACTATGACCCATAACTGCATCATCTGCGGACAAACAAAGGAATACGGCATTATAATTATATCAGAATTTATTTGCGAGGACTGCGAACATGAGATGGTCCAAACCGATGTTATGGATGCCAAGTATTCTTTTTTTATCCACCAAATGAAGCAAATTTTATATAAAAAAGACGCATAGTTCGTCTATGAAAAAAGAACTGCTCTCATCTCGGCGGCTGCCCGTTGGTTGAGAGCTTTTTGTTTGTTACAATAGGCTTATACATTTATAGGTTTGATAGGGAGAATAGCAGACATGAATAAACATAAAACTCCGCTATATGAGCGGTTGATCGAACACGCTGGGGGAAAGCATACTAGCTTCCATGTACCCGGACATAAATCAGGCCAAGGCTTGGAGGCGTCCGCCCGGCCTTATTACGAAGCGATATTGCAGCTGGATGTGACGGAAATAGCTGGTCTGGATGACCTGCATCATCCGGAAGAGGCAATATTGGAGGCACAGCAATTAGCAGCAGATTGCTTTGGAGCTGAGGAAACCTTCTTCCTTGTGAACGGAAGTACTGTAGGCAATTTGGCGATGATCCTCAGCGTCTGTCGCCGGGGGGAACTTCTACTCGTTCAGAGGGATGTGCATAAGTCGGTAATTCATGGACTTATGCTAGCAGGAGCTAGAGCGGTATTTCTAAACCCTGAGGTAGACCCAGAGACAGGGATGACTCTCGGACTGCCGCTTGAAGCGGTTGAACTGGCACTGAGCAAGTATCCTGAAGCGAAAGGACTGCTTATAACACGTCCTAGTTACTATGGTACTGCTATGCCGCTTGAATCTCTTGTGCACCTTCTTCATGATCGCGAGAAGCCGCTATTAGTGGATGAGGCGCATGGAGCGCATTTCGGTTTTCATCCAGCGCTGCCTAAATCGGCGTTGTCATACGGTGCGGATGTAGTAGTACAGTCTACGCACAAGCTGCTGACATCCATGACAATGGGAGCCATGCTGCATGTACAGGGCAATCTTATTGAGCGCAAGGAGATCAAGCTATATCTAACAATGCTTCAAAGCTCGAGTCCGTCTTATCCTCTAATGGCAAGCTTGGATCTTAGCCGGAAGCAGATGCATACAAACGGCGAGGAGCTTCTAGGACAAGGTATAGCTGTTGTGGAACATTTCAAGGAAAGGATGCAGGGACTGAATAGGTTTGAACTGCAGACGACCAAGCCAGAGGAGATTGGCAGTATTCATCAAGATCCGTTTAAAGTGATACTGAGGGATCGAGGAGGCTTAATGAGCGGGTTTGAATTGAAGGATGCGCTTGAGGCGCGCGGGTGCTTCGTGGAGCTCGCAGACCCACAGGCTGTGCTTCTTGTATTCAGCTTAGCCTCAACACAAGAAGATGCAGGAAGGTTAGTAGAAGCGTTGGAGGATATAGACAACTCAGCAACTGGACATGTGACGCACCGCGCAGAGAGCAATGTGGAGCAGCCAGCCTATACGTATTCTACGGTGCCCGGATTATCTGAGCCTGTTTCTTTTGATGAGCATGTGTACAGGCAGAAAGGGACGGCTCAGCTTCCCCTTGATGAAGCAATTGGGCAGATCTCGGCTGAGATGATTGTGCCTTATCCTCCGGGAATACCCATTCTATGTCCGGGTGAGCGCATTTCAGAGGAAGTAGTTGGATATTTAACCCAATTGGTCCGAATGGGAGCGAGAATCCATGGGATGATTTCCGGGGAAGTGCCGATGCTGCCTGTATTAATAGCAGGCAGAGAATAATTACATGCAAGCGAAGCAAGAGACGTGTACAAGGTATGTTGGCCGATATGACCGGTCAATATACCTTGTACACGTCTCTTGCTTATAACTGGCTTTTAATTGCCGCATGCGGCTTTCATGATCGTTCCGTTCGGAGCCTCTAGCATCACCACCCAGCTCCGAAAACAACCTTCGTTAACCCTTTCCTTCAATCAGGTTCCGGTCGTTCTGAATGTCTTGAAGAACCTTCTTGATATCTTGTTCTCTTGTTTTATGGCAGATTAACATCCCCTCGTCAGTAGATACGATAATGAGATCTTGAACGCCAATCACCACAATTTTCTGGTTTTCCGTATATAAGATGCTGTTTTCAGTCCAATAAGCATGGATATCACCCTGCAGCATATTGCTATTATCATCTACCAAACGAATGCGTTCAAGTGAAGTCCAATTCCCAACATCATCCCAGATAAATTGAACGGGTCTCATAAGGATATTTTCTGCTTTTTCTATTATGGCATAATCAACAGAAATTCTAGGCAAAGAAGGATAAATGATTTTAATGGCATCCTCTTGGCCTCTTGTTCTTACTAAGGGCTCCCATAGCTCAGGTTGATGTTTCTTCATATAGTACTCAATGGTTGAAGGCTTCCATACAAATATGCCGCTATTCCAAAACACGTTGGGACGTTGTATCAAAGATCTGGCTTCAATTTCGTTAGGTTTTTCAATAAATCTCTTCACTTTGAACAAGCTTTCCGTCTCTTCTTCCATCGTTTCAATATAACCATAACCGGTTTCCGGTCGTGACGGCACGATACCTATGGTAGCGATGGCTCTATCCATGCAGGCCGCTCTCTCTGCGTCTAGTAAAGCCTGCCGCAGCGCTTGGGCGTCGGATATATACTGGTCTGAAGGAGTAAACACCAGGATTTCGTCATCTTTGCACCATAAAAAATGAAGTGCAGTCAACGCAGTGCACGGTCCCGTATCCCGCTGCTCCGGCTCGATAATGAGCCTGTCGCCACTCAAATGGGGGAGCTGCTCTAAAACCTTATCTTCATATAGCTTGGCAGTCACTACGTAAATGGAATCAACAGGAAGCCATTCAGCAAAACGGTTATATGTCACTTGAAGCATTGTCTCGTCCGAGGTGAGCCTTAAAAACTGCTTAGGTGTGGCTTCTGTACTTCGGGGCCAAAAACGTGTTCCTTTTCCACCAGCCATTATGATGACTTTCAATTCCATCCCTCCTGTCCCTGATCTCTAATGAATAAATAGAGCATCCTATACGATATGCAAGTCATCTTTCGCTACCATGGACCATGACCCGGTAATTGAGAAATTGGCACATGTCCTCATGACCGCCAAATTGTATTTTAAATCGGATGCATGCTACAATCGTGGCCGCCTTCACCGTGTAATACATTGCATAGGAGTTGGAAATGATCATGAAATCTGTATTGCCCGACCATGATAAGTAACGACTATT
Organism: Paenibacillus foliorum; assembly: GCF_013141765.1. Classification (GTDB taxonomy): domain Bacteria; phylum Bacillota; class Bacilli; order Paenibacillales; family NBRC-103111; genus Paenibacillus_S; species Paenibacillus_S foliorum. The sequence continues at coordinate 65,305 of NZ_WHOD01000133.1, read as the reverse complement.
AGGGAGAGTTGGCATTTGGCCCAATTTTGAATACAGCTTGTCCATTTGCGTATGTAGACGAGTTTGAAATCATAGGCAGATAATAAAAATAGGTTCTGGCTTGTCCCAGTTTGTTGCGGAATGATCTCGAAGTGGATGGTAAGGAGAAAGGCGACCGCGTATACAACGGCAGAGGCCAATTTTTCCAATTCTTAATAAGAGGGAGGATCATTGGTTAAACTTACTTCCATCAGCCGTTTTTTGGCCATCTCCCCAATGACCGCCGGAGAGTAATCGTTTCGTATGGTCTGCTGTCCCCGCAGCGCTATTGAATTTCTCCATCGTGTATCGTTTACCAATTTGCGCATAAAGTATGCCGCGTGATCGATATCAGGTTCCGCCCATATTTGAAACGCTTTGTATGGACCTAGATCCCTTCCTAACTGAGCCAATGAATAATTCACCAAACAGGAATTATCTGCGTTCATAAAGTCAGTGTTTCCGGACCAATTGGTTCCGATCACTGGTTTTCCGAGATACATAGCTTCCGCCAGTACGAGGCCAAAGCCTTCGGATCTGTGGAGGGACATGAAACAATCGGAAGAGTTGATTAAAACATCGACCTTATCGCGATCCAAAATCTCCTGAATCAAGTAAATATTAGAGTAACCATGGATTAATTCTTTCAGACTTTCCATCTCCGCCGGGTTCGTATTGGGATTGTTGACTTTAATCACCAAGCCGACTGAGGTATCGTTAAAAGTGAACGCTCTTTTAAACGCCTCAATTGAGCCCTGCGGGTTTTTTCTTTCCTTAAGGCTGTGCGTATCATACATAGCTAGGAATAGAAATTGGTTCTCCGGTAAACCGAAAACAGACCTGTTTCTGTCTTGACCTCGAACTTCAATAGCATGCGGAATTCTGATTACCGGTACGGGGGATTTCTTTTTTATGGACTCCACAATAAAGCTTGATGGTGCCCAAACCTCCTGTACGAGCTCAAAGCTATTGCACCATTCATCAGGAAAATCGGGCATTTCCCATGCCCAATAACCAATATTATATCGGTGTTTTAAGAGCCCTTTACCTAAAGGCAGCGCATTAAGGTCAAAAGCCCAGCGCAAGTTTGGAGCATTCATATGAAGAAGATTAACCTTATAAGGGGCGTGATTCATTTCTTTATGAACCCAAGATGTATCATTATTTCTGGCGCTTATTGCACCCGGATCGGTAAAACTTAGGATGCCAAAAGGCAGTTGAACCGTTTCAAAGGTCTTAGCCATTAATCTGCAAGCTTCACCCAAGCCAATTTCCGTTCGGGTATATCCAATCAGACTAACACCAGGTTCCAGCTGTTGTGGAGGTACCTCCGAATAGTCTTCCACGGGAGGAGGAGTATGCTCCTGTAGCTCAGCCTGTATAGGCACGGCAGGCAAGTCAGGGTGTATAGGAATGGCAGAGTGGATGGGCTGTACGTGAATTAACTTCTGTACCGTTTTTTTTTGTTTCTTTTTGATTAATTGGCGCTTTTTGAACGAACGTTTCTTTCTTAATAAAATAATATTTCGCAGTTTTGCCTTTCGAACAGAACGCTTTTTTAATCTGACGGTCATTAGCTTTCTTAATCGATTCCGGTTTCTTATTCTTTTTCTAATCCGGGGAAGGCTTGAGATTTTTTTCATTTCGCCTTCACTCCTTTCAGTACCTCTGTTTATTTATATACTATGAGCCATATACACTCTATTTCTATGCAAATACCTAAGCCGTGAGAAATTGGCGAATGTCCTGATGCTCCCAAACTCACCAATCATGGAAGTAGGGGGGCCTACGATTAAAAAGAATACGAAAAGTCATTTTATCCAATAGATAAATAAACAGCCGACCCTTGAAGGGGGCGGCTGACTGCTTTCTAAAAGATAAGAAATTATAAGTTTTAACCGAATCAGAAGCTTTTCTTATCTTTTCGTTAAGGAAGTGCGCCTCTTTTTTACAAGCTTCAAAATAAATTTGTTTGTCTTGCGGGCTGTTCCCGTTTTTTTCTTCTTTTTATCGCGGACTTTCAAGGTTTTGCGGCCTGTACGCTTCATTACAAATTTGCGTGATCTACGGGCCGTTAACCCTTTTTTCTTCTTTTTATAGCGGGCTTTTATGGTTTTTCGCCCCGTCCGCTTCAATACAAGCTTTCTTTTTTTGCGCGATTGTTTGGACCGTTTTTTTAATAGGATCTTCTTCCTCTTTCTTTTAGTATCCTTTATTGTCGGGAGCTCGGCGTTAATGGGTGGGAGGTCCCGGTTCGGGTGAGGTTCCGTAGAAACGACTCCACCATTTGTGGCAGTAGGGGTTCCGGCAGGAATGGATTCAGCGGGACGGGGTTCAGCAAAATAGACTTCAACAGGAATGTCTTCCTCTTTCCCATTCGTTGGTTTCAATTCAAACAGGCCGATTGCTCCGCCACCGGTTTCCATAATTTGTTGGCACACATGATGAGTACGTTCCGCTACCTTGTTCCATTGAAACTGTTCAGCCCTATCCAATCCGCGGGCTTTAAGTTCCCGTCTCAAAGAATCATCAAACAAAACTTTATTCAGTCCTTCGGTTATACTGTTAATATCGTAAGCATCCACGAATACGGCTGCATCACCCCCTACTTCCGACATACACGTCTCGGTAGAAGTAAGCACTGGAGTGCCGCACTGCATAGCCTCCAATACGGGAAGACCAAAACCTTCATAGAGCGTCGGCATAGCTACGGCTTTAGCTCCGTTATACAGACGCAGAACTTGTGATTTGGAAATTCTGCCCGTAAAGCAGATCCGGCCCCCAGGAATTCCGCCTTCCTCAGCCAAATTCCGCAGACGTTGGCATAAAGCTTCATTGGGCGTATCATTGGCAAAAACAATCTGCCAGGGCTCCTCTCTTTCTCTCACAGCCCGCACAAATGCACTGATCAGCCTTTCTCCGTTTTTCCGGAAATCGCCCGGAGTAAAAGCAAGTACATAGGGAGCGTGTATGTCGAACGCATGGGAGAACCCCCCAAGGTCAACATGATCTAGGGGAAAGAAAGAGTTGTCGCACCCTCCGGAAATATTCGTGATTTTTTTCGGAGGAAAACCAATACGAACCAGATCCTGACGGGTATACTCCGAGTTTGTAAACACATGGTGCATCTGCTGGAGCATCGTTAATTGCTTCTTGTAAAATAAACGGGCCTCTGCCGTGGGAAGATAAAGACTCCGGTAAACCCACGGAATGATATCGTGCACTAGAGCTGTCAACCGAACATTAGGCAGCTCCCCGCTCCAAAACACATCTGGGAATGAAACCATCATAGGATTCGGGAAGTGAAAAAAATCCAGATTATTCATTGAAATGAATTGGGATAGTTGATTCACATAACGCTCCCGGGTCATATTCCGGAAATCAGGCTGGAACATGAACAATTCGACATCAGGCAATTGTGCCAGATGTGTCATATGCCCAAAGGAATAATTTCCTATGCCGTGAAACGCACAATCATCTTGGGCGTACATCATATCTACGCCAAACCTCATACACAATCACCTCGATTCATCGTTATCATTCTGCTGCTAATATCATTTTCTCGCGATCGGTTTTCCGGCAACTTGCTCTAAAGCGTCGATAAATGCATGGGCGGTGCGGTTCCAATTCCAATGATTAGCCATTTCCCTTGCTTTCCTTCCCTTATTTTTCGCTTCCTCCCGGCGAACGTAGACCCTGCGCATTAAGTTTTGCAGCGATCCTTGATCGGGTTCTGCCCAAAATTGATCCTCACCGTACAAATTTGTATAATGCACATTTCCGGCAGGAACTAGTTTGTAAGGGAGTAAATAGCCGCTATCGGGGCCCAAAAAGTCAACGAGACCGCTCCAGCCGGTTGCAATGACGGGGACTCCACATGACATGCTTTCTAGTACGGGCAGTCCAACCCCTTCTCCACGTGTTGAAAGCACAAAGCAATCTGCCCCTCGATACATTGCTGCCGTTTCATCCGGTGTCATGACGCGGGTCACTATGTTGAATTTGGGAAGCCGTGACTTTGAGACGGATTGGACGATGGAGTCATAGCTATCCCGGTCGGGTTTTTGCTGAATGTCCAACCCGTGTGTTTTGACAACAAGCGCTACCGGTTCATCCGCTTCAAATTCCTCCAGGAAAGCTTTAATCAGGACGTCCGGGCCTTTCCTGTATGACCAGCCGAAAACAGATAAGAATAAGAATGTATTGTCGCCCTCTCCGAATCTTTCTTTTACGCCTTCCGACGTGTAGAGATTGGAGTCTACTCCATAAGGGGCAATGTAAAGCGGAATACGGACTCCTGCATCCCAGAAAGCTTGCCGGTTAAATGAATTGGGTAATATGATAGCATCGAATTTATGGCATTCGTTCGCCATAGGAGCGGGAGCTTTGTTCGTTTCCCACATGGAACAATTGACAACCTTCCGGTAAAACCGACGATCCTCTTCGGTCAAATCGGTTCCTACCTTTAATAAAATCCGGTCTTCCTGGTAAGGTTTGTTTTCCATTTGCTGCAGCAGTGATTCCATAGATGGATCCAAAAATTCGTCTCTTCTACCCACCGATTCCAGCTTAATATCCGCACCTGCTTGATCCATAGCCAAAGCGATTTGCCGGGCACTATTCCCATATCCGGTGGCTTCATAGAAAACATGTCGTATTACGATCTGCACACAAATCCTCCTTTTCCTTATAGAATCGTTTATAACGATTGATCGACTTCAAGATCTATATAGACTATGTTATAAATCACAATCGGTATGGTCACCCATCCAAATTGAACGCCCAAGCTATAAGCCTTATAACAAACTAAATAGGACTGCATATAAGGAAGGAGAGCCTTTGCCTGACAAATAAATAGGTATCTATCCCTAACCTCCTCGAATCGTCTGACATACACATATAATGAATATTAAAAATTCATGTTCTGTACCGGATGATTGGACGAAAGCCATTCATGCTGTCTCTAAAAGCCCGCCTTATAAGGCACAAAACTTTGAAGAAATCTAAAAGGTGAATAGTGATTATGAGAATATTAATCCTTGGCGGTCATGAAATGGCAGGACATATGTTATTTAACTACTTATCCCGAAGTACGTCTCATGAGCTGTTTTATACAGCAACGGGATCTCATCCTAAAGTCAAGCCGGAGCGGGGTTTATTCTGGGATCCGGAGGATATGGTCATGGTTGAAAAGCTAATCGCTATAGTTAGGCCCAATGTTATCGTGAATTCAAGCGGCATTTGGTATGATCTAGCACGACAGCAGGAGATCGCGGCTTACCGAATTAATGCCCTTCTGCCGCATCAACTGGCAAAGCTCGCGGAACGCTATGGAGCCAGACTAGTGCAGATCAGCTCGGACGGTGTATTCGAAGGAAATAGAGGGAATTACGAGGAAATTCATGTGCCTGATGGAACCAGTGTGTTTGCCAAAACTAAGGCATTGGGAGAAGTTAAGGCTCCGAATGTGACCATTAGAGTATCAATGTTTGGGCCTGAGCTTGGAAAAGAGCCTGTTGGCTTGTTCGAATGGTTTATGCGTCAGCGGGGAATCGTCAAGGGTTTCGTCAATGTGGCATGGAATGGAGTCACAACGTTGGAATTAGCCAAATTCATTTGTTTTTTAATTGAAGAGCAGCCCAAGCTTAGAGGGATTGTTCACCTGGCAGGCAAGGAAATGGTTAGCAAATACAGCCTATTGGAGCAATGTCGTATTGTTTTCAAGAAGGGAAACGTCCAGATTAAGCCCAACGATGTTATTGATCTTGACAGGACGTTGCGAAGCACGCGCCCCATTCTATATGAAACCCCTACGATCAAGCAAATGCTTGAAGAGCTTCGCGATTGGATAAACAGCACAGCTAACCCCTCTTAACGGAGGGGCTCTTTCAATATCGGCACAAACCCATTATAATAATGATAATCTCGAAGGGATGAGATGGTTCTGAGATAAGTTTTTTTACGCAGTATGATCCATAAAATGAATGGAGATTATATATAGATATGCATAAAGGTTACTTTTTTACTGTAGAGGGATGTGAGGGGGCAGGCAAGACTTCTGTCATTACCTCAGCCAGCGAATATCTTTCTTCGAAAGGCTATGACATCGTAACTTCCCGTGAGCCGGGCGGAATAGAGATTGCCGAACAAATAAGATCCGTTATTTTGGACAAAACAAATACATTAATGGACGGACGTACCGAAGCTCTACTATACGCAGCTGCAAGAAGACAGCATTTGGTTGAAAAAGTAGTGCCGTCTCTGCTTGAAGGCAAGGTAGTGATATGCGACAGGTTTATCGATAGCAGCTTGGCTTATCAGGGGTATGCGAGGGGAATAGGAATTGAAGAGGTTTTAGCGATTAATAGCTTTGCAATAGACAACCTCTTTCCTGATTTAACCATTTTTTTGGATGTCGATCCGGAAATAGGACTCAAACGTATTCATGCTCATGAGGATAGAGAGATTAATAGACTTGATTTAGAGTCGTTAGCTTTTCATCAAAAGGTTCGTGAGGGTTATTTGGAGGTTGAAAGGCTTTTTCCCAATCGAATTGTAAAGGTTGACGCTAGTCATCATAAAGATGAGGTATTTGAACGTGTGAAGCAGGTTCTTAATCAATTTCTGGAAAGTGACTCGAAGGCATGATTGAATTGTACAGGCTGTCCTTCATGGTCAGCTTTTTATTTTTATCTGTATAGATACAGCACAATGGTAAACTCCTTGATCGAAGTCCGAACCTAGGCGGCATTTCCTTCATATACTAAAATAGATAGACGGGTTGGAGGCGCTGTTCCAGTAGCCCTTAAATAGTTTGAGGCGGAAAAGATTTCTCATCTTTTGGGACCGCTTCCTTAAGTAAGCAGGAATTATGAGTACTTATGTCAAATTATTAGAGGAGAGGTTATGTAAAATAGCCGCTTCTGAAACTCGCACTATTTTCTTACTATTAATGAAGAAACAAGTCGTCTCATAAAAGTTAAAGGAGGGCAATGCCATGAAATTAGTTGTTGCCGTAGTACAGGATAAAGATAGTAACCGTCTCTCTAATGCTTTGATTAAAGATGGTTTTCGGGCAACAAAATTAGCAAGTACGGGTGGCTTCTTACGCGCAGGTAATACGACCTTTATGATCGGAATAGAAGACGAACGTATTAGTGAAGTTATGCAGGTGATCAAAACAAATTGTAAGATTCGTGAGCAAATGGTAACACCGGTATCCCCCATGGGCGGCACTACAGATTCATATATTCCTTTCCCTGTTGAGGTACAGGTTGGCGGCGCAGCAGTATTCGTGCTTCCGGTTGAACGGTTTGAGCATTTCTAAGATCGAGCCCGTTCTCGTGGGATGGCGTAGCCGTTTATCCTTGAAAGATCAGAAAGGTTGGACGCAGCTTGAAAATAAATCCCGGCCTACGCACTTTCGGCAAAGAAATTCAGCGCAGTGAAAATTCATCCACTCAGCAGCTGCAAAATAAATCATTCTCTGATATGATGCAAAATCAAGACGAGAGAGCGTCGCAGGAACAATTGCAGCGCATTTTACAACAGATCAGCATGCAGGGCGAGAGATTGGCCAAGTCGATGACGGTGCGCGAGCTTCGCCAGTATAAGCTGCTTGTTAAGCAGTTTCTGGAGGAAACGGCACGCCGCGGTGTTCAACTCCGTGATACGCGGGGATGGGATCGCCGCGGGCGCGCCAAGCGCTACAAGCTGCTTGAGGAAGTGGATCAAGAGCTGCTCATGATGGCGGATGATATGCTTGAAAGCGAGCAGGGGCGGATCGATTTGCTGCATAAAATTGGCGAGATTCGAGGCATGCTGATTAATCTTACTTTTTAATAGTAGCTTTATACATCTATAGATAACAAGGAAAGGATTTAATGGACCCGCGATGTCTTTTCAATCCATACCAGGGCAAGAACGTGTTAAACGAATACTACAAAACAGCTTGCGTACAGATAAAGTTTCGCATGCCTATATTTTTACAGGTCCTTCAGGCACAGGACGGAGGCAGATGGCGCTCGCTTTTGCTCAAGCGTTATACTGCCAAGTGCTGCCTGATGATGCCTGTGGGGAATGCCTGGACTGCCGCAAGGTAGAGCATGGCAATCACCCGGACCTTCACTGGGTGAAGCCGGATGGCGCATCCATCAAGATTGAACAAATCCGCGAGCTGCAGAAGCAGTTTTCATATCGTGCCGTTGCCTCGGGATTAAAAATGTATGTGCTTGAGGACGCCGACAAAATGACCGTGCAGGCTGCTAACAGCCTGTTGAAATTTTTAGAGGAACCAACCTCGCGTGTCGTAGCCGTACTGATTACTGATAATGGACAAGCTCTTTTACCGACCATCCGATCGAGGTCCCAATGGGTGCCTTTTGCACCGCTTAGCCGTCATTTGATGGTTTCTGCGCTTCAGTCTGAAGGCCATTCTTCTGTACTCATTCAGGCCGCTGTGCGCTTGGCTGCAGGTACGGATGCTGCTCGTGAGCTAATTCAAGGAAATGGGTTTGCAGAAATAAGAAACCTAGTGATACAATTGACTAAGGAAAGCTTGACCCGATTGCCGACAGCTATGTTGACAGCGCAGCAAAAGATGGCTAAATCGGAGCTTTCGGACCAGCTTCCTATGTTTATGGACATGCTGATTCTTTGGCTTAAAGATATGGTACGGCTAAGTCTCGGTGATCGAAACGATTTGGTTTATGCAGACCAAACGGAATGGATGGCAGGACAATCCCTGTCTTATGATATGAAGCACTGGGTTCACTGCTTGGACCAAGCGATTGAATTGCAAAAAAGACTTCGCTTTCACGCTAACCCGCAGCTTGTGCTGGAAAAAATGTTAATGCAACTGAAGGGGGTGTAGCATGTACTCAGTAGTTGGCGTTCGCTTTAAAAAAGCGGGTAAAATATATTATTTTGACCCTATTGATCTACCTGTAGACAATGAAAGTGCAGTCATCGTTGAAACGGCTCGTGGGATAGAGTATGGTAAAGTGGTTATAGGCAAACGGATAGTGCAGGAATCTGACGTTGTATTGCCTCTGAAGAAAGTGATTCGGATTGCGGATCATACGGATGCCCAGCTTGTAGAAGATAACAAGTCTGCGGCCAAGAATGCATTTGCATTATGTCAGGAAAAAATTAAAGATCATCAATTAAAGATGAAGCTGGTGGATGTTGAATATACATTTGACCGCAATAAGATTATTTTTTACTTCACGGCCGAAGGAAGGGTTGATTTCCGGGAGCTGGTAAAAGATTTGGCTGGTGTGTTCCGTACACGGATTGAACTGCGACAAATTGGGGTTCGTGATGAAGCAAAGATGCTTGGAGGAATCGGTCCTTGCGGCCGTATCTTATGTTGTTCTTCCTTTTTAGGTGATTTTGAACCGGTTTCCATTAAAATGGCTAAGGATCAGAATCTATCATTAAATCCTACGAAAATTTCCGGGCTTTGCGGCCGGTTAATGTGCTGCTTGAAATATGAGCACGATAATTATGAAAGTGCCAAAGAGGACGTGCCACGAGTAGGTAGTGATGTCATTACTTCGTTAGGAAATGGACGTGTGGTATCGCTAAACATTGGCGGGCGAATAGCCAAAGTACAGATTTACGAGTTAGGAAAAGTAATGGATCTTTCCTTTGACGATGTGGTAGCGCAGCATTAAGCTTTTGAGGTGAGCGTGTGGATAAACGAGATGTTTTTGTGCAGATCGATCAGTTGGAAAAGCAGATGGGTACCATATATGAAGAGTTGGGCCAAATGAAACAACAAATTATTGAGCTTTTGGAAGAGAACAAAAGGTTAAGCATAGAAAATCAGCAGCTGCGCAAGCTGTTAAAGAAGGATGTCGACCCTGTCGACACGGAATTGCCGCTCGTGCCTATCACAGCAGCACAAGCAAAAGAGATTACAGGTGTTGGCCATGATAATTTAGCTAAGCTTTACCACGAAGGCTTCCATATATGCAACGTTTATTACGGACATTTAAGGACAGAAGGCGACTGCTTGTTCTGCATGTCATTCCTAAATAAATAACTGCATGTGCAGTGTGAAAACTTTCATGTAATAAGAACCACCGTAGGGAAGTATAAACTTCTCTGCGGTTTTTTTGAAGAAAGAGGATAAACTATAATATGGAAAATATTCAATTGAATAGTAGTGAGAGGCTCGATGATTTACTAACCGAAAATTTAAAAATCATACAAAGCGATGAAGTGTTTAGCTTTTCTTTGGATGCGGTGCTGCTGGGACGCTTCAGTTATGTTCCTCTATCCGCTAAAGGACGTATCGTTGACTTGTGCACCGGTAATGGCGTCATTCCGCTACTGCTAACAACCAGAACTAAAGCTTCAATTGTCGGCGTAGAAATTCAGGATAGGCTTGCTGATATGGCAGAGCGTAATGTCAGGATTAATAAGCTGGAACAGCAAGTTCGAATTGTTCACGGTGATTTACGCAATGCCGATAAGGAACTAGGCTATGGAGCATTCGATGTGGTTACAGTCAATCCTCCCTATTTGCCGGTTCCGAATGGTGAGCAGAACATAAATGAGCATTTTGCTGCTGCGAGACATGAAGTTCATTGCACGTTGGAGGATGTAGTTAGGGCTAGCAGCCGTTTGGTAAGAAATGGGGGGCGTGTAGCCATGGTGCACCGGCCAAGCCGATTAGTGGAAATCTTTTGTACCATGCGCGAGTACAAGCTGGAGCCTAAGCGAATCCGCTATGTACATCCACGTGCTGGCGAAGAAGCGAATATGGTGCTTATAGAAGCAATCAGGGATGGGAAGCCAGAGCTTCGAACGCTGCCGCCATTGATTGTTTACAAAAATAAAACGGAATATTGCGATGAGCTGTTGGAAATTTATTATGGCCAACGAACTGAACTCATCCAACCGCCCGTACTTTAATGAGGGAACGCATGTGAAAATTCAAAAAAGCTATCATCCGGATGCAGGAGCAGGCAAGTTATATTTAGTAGGTACCCCGATTGGCAATTTAGAGGATATGACCTTCCGGGCCATTAGGACATTAAAGGAAGTGCAGCTGATAGCAGCTGAAGATACAAGGCAAACACGTAAGCTGTTGACGCATTTCGAAATTTCGACGCGGTTAATTAGCTATCATGAGCACAACAAGCAAGCCAGTGGTCCGGAATTGATCCGGTTACTGCATACAGGCGAGTCTATTGCATTGGTAAGTGATGCGGGACTGCCTGCTATATGCGATCCTGGAGCCGATTTGGTGAAGCAGGCTGTGGAGGAAGGGATTGATGTCATCCCGATACCTGGCGCAAATGCGGCTTTATCGGCGTTAATCATATCAGGGCTTTCAACGGAACGGTTTACCTTCCTCGGATTCCTGCCGAGAGAGAGGAAAACGCTGCTTCAGGAGCTTCAGCTGCTGCAATCGGCGAAGGAAACGCTAATTTATTATGAGTCGCCTCATCGAATAATGAAGACCTTGGAAGCTATGCTTGAGGTGTGGAATCCGGAACGGCAAATGTGCCTAATTCGCGAGCTCACCAAGAAGTATGAGGAAGCGGCACGAGGCACGATTCAAGAGTGTTATGATTTACTGCTGGCACAGCCTCCACAAGGTGAGTATTGCATCGTTGTTGAGGGTATGACTGCCACCGAGAATGCCGCGTCTGTAGCTTGGTGGGAGGCATTCAGCTTGGAAGAGCATGTGGAGCATTATGCGACACAGGGTCTCGACCGCAAAGAAGCGATCAAACGCGCCGCTGCTGACCGGCAGATGCCCAAGCGTGAGCTTTATAATTACTTGCATAAGTAAGCAAACTAGAATTTTTGGTAATAAATAGTAGTGAGACGCTTGAGGTTTTCGTGGGGAGTTAACGAGGGGCTTTAAAGGTCTTAAAGAGCGTCTTGTGTGAGCTAATGCCAAACATGGCATCAGGCAGCAGCACGGCTTGGCTTGCGAAGCCCAAGCGCTCGTCTCTCTACTATAATAATGGAGTTTGAAATAATGGAAGAGCCTACCCTCAATTCCCGCATCTATACAGCCTTTTGGCCATTTCCTCGGCAGTCCTGGTGAATTCATGCAAATGTGCAGCCTTTTTACATTCCTAGCTGAAACCGGACCGCTCTGCATTAAATTGCTGTACTTTTGCAGTTCTTTCCTCTCACAAGCAAACTGGGTAAGATAATAACTGCATGTTTGCAGGATTGTGCAGGGTGATGATCGGAGGAGCGTCAAGCGCTGATTTTGAGGTTGAACCTAGATTTAAGACAACTTTAATTCAAGAGCGGTGGAGTACCATCCCTTTCCCGCAATAACGCAGTAATGAATACATATTCACGGATTTACTTCATCTGACAGGCTCCTAGTCTAATCAAAAGAATCTAGCTTCAACAGCGGTTGTAGCATATCCCTTATCACTGGTAGTTACACTTTTTTAAACTCCTACCACCACTCAAAAAAAATCCCTAATCTGCAGAAACCTGCAAATCAGGGACATAGAGGAGATATGAAAAAGGTTAGAATTACCTAAGTAAGAAGTGCTATCCTTATTATAACCTATTTTTCTTATTTTGTCACAGGTATTGGCATTTCTGATAAACATTCGTGACAAACAATTTTTCCTTTGAAATAAGAAACGTTTTCAGCGTTGCCGCAGAAGATACAAGCAGGCTCATACTTCTTCAACATAATGCGTTCGCCGTCCACATAGATTTCCAAAGCGTCCTTCTCGCCTATGCCCAAAGTGCGGCGAAGCTCGATAGGTATAACAACGCGACCCAATTCGTCGACTTTTCTAACGATACCAGTAGATTTCATCATAATATAAGTACCCCTCTCGGAAAATAAATCGTCATGTTTCGACATAATTCTTATCATTAATGATACCAACCATTCCCATAATAGTCAACCTGCTAATTGGCAAATTGTCTCTCAATATTTGGTAAAAAAAGTCCGATTTAACCAAAATTTTATCATATTTCAAGGAAAACCGAGAGAATGAAGCAAAATTGTGAACAAACTTACTTAAGGGTATTTTTGAAGCTATTTGCTATTAAACTAAAAAATGTAAGCCTTTTACAGCTTGTAATTGGAAGATGTTTATGACACTATTCGACATAACGAGAGACTATTAAAAGCTACAATGTCGAAAAATATACTTTAACTCAAGGAGGTGACCCCTTATGTCCAATCCCCTAAGAGAAGAAAAGGTATTTAAGGATCCGGTTCATAAGTACATTTATGTGCAGGACCGAACGATCTGGGATCTCATTAACACGAAGGAGTTTCAAAGACTGCGCCGGATACGTCAATTGGGTACCTGTTTTTTAACTTTTCATGGTGCAGAGCACAGTCGGTTTTCTCATTCTCTTGGTGTGTATGAAGTAACACGTAAAATCATCTCGCAATTTGAACGCAATCGGTATGAAGACTGGCCTAGTGAAGAGCGGCTCTTGTGTTTATGTGCAGCTCTGCTCCACGATGTTGGCCACGGTCCCTTCTCCCATTCCATTGAAAAAACTTTTGGCACCCATCATGAAGACTGGTCCTGCCGCATTGTTCTTGGAAACACGGAAATTAATCGGGTATTAAGTGAAGTGTCGCCAACTTTTCCTCAGCAAGTAGCAGGGGTAATCGCCAAAACGTACCATAAAGAAATTGTGGTCAGTCTTGTCTCTAGCCAATTAGATGCGGATCGAATGGATTACTTATTACGCGATGCTTATTTTACGGGTGTAAATTATGGCACGTTCGATTTGGAGCGAATTTTGCGTGTTATGAGGCCTTTTCAAGGGCATATTGTAATGAAAGAAAGCGGTATGCATGCTGTTGAAGACTATTTAATGTCACGTTATCAGATGTATTGGCAGGTCTATTTCCATCCAGTAACGCGCAGCGCCGAGATTATCCTACATAAGATATTTCAAAGAGCGAAGCAACTGTATGAAGAGAACTACAGCTTCACCTTCATGCTATCACCACTGCTCAGTCTATTCCGCCAATCTCTTACCGTTCAGGAATACCACATGCTGGATGAAGCGTTGATGCAAACGGTGCTGATGCAATGGTCATATGAAAAGGACGAAATTCTATCAGACCTGTGTACGCGGTTTCTGAACCGCAGTCTGTTTAAGTATGTGTTACTGGAGCAGATTGAAGCGAAACAGATCGAGCGTCTGCGTGAAACCATGCAAGGACTTGGAATTGATCCTGATTTTTATCTCGCCATTGATTACCCGTCCGATCTTTCGTATGATGTGTATCGGCCTGGCGATCATGACGAAAAACTGCCTATTTTGTTGCTGGATAATAAGGATACTTTAACAGAGATATCTCTTAAATCCGACATTGTAAGATCTATCAGCGGTATTCATATGGGGAAATATCATCTATACTTCCCGGAAGAGCTGCTTCTTCATAGTCAACGGAAGTCTATTGCACCTGATATTCGCAAGCTGTTGGGTATGGATTAAGACACAGTTTCTTACTACCAAAGCCTTTAAAAGGAGAAAAATTAATTATATGCTAACAGACACTCATACTCATCTTAATGCTCCCCAGTTCGATGAAGATCGACATGACGTTATTCAGCGCGCACTTGAGAGTGGAATCAGTCGAATCATTAATGTCGGATTTAATCGAGAGACCATCCCAAGCTCGATTGCATTAGCGGAGCAATATGATTTTATTTACTCGACCGTTGGTTGGCATCCTCAGGACGCGAAGGATATGACGGCGGATGATTTGGATTGGATTGAACAATTATGCTCTCACCCAAAAGTGGTAGCCATCGGTGAGATTGGTCTTGATTATTATTGGGATACTTCCCCTAAAGATGTGCAAGATCGTGTATTTCGTGAGCAAATTCGGCTAGCTCGTAAACTTGGCATGCCGATTGTGATCCATAACCGCGATGCACACCATGACATTCTTCAAGTTCTTCGAGAAGAGAAGGCTTCAGACGTTGGAGGAGTCATGCACTGCTTTTCAGGAAGCTGGGAAACTGCGAAGCTCTGTATGGATATGAATTTTCACATTTCCTTCGGAGGTCCAGTCACATTCAAAAATGCAAAGCAGCCAAAAGAAGTGTTAGAGAAGGTGCCGCTGGACCGTCTATTGATTGAAACAGATGCTCCATATTTAACTCCGCATCCATTTCGCGGCAAGAGGAATGAGACTGCATATGTGAAATTAGTCGCAGAAACCGCTGCTGAGATTAAAGGTCTGACTTTGGAAGAATTGGCTAGGGCAACTACCCAAAATGCGGTTACTTTATTCGGGTTACTTTAATTTGATTAAGGGGGTTGGGACGAGTCTATTTTCGTCGAAAACACGATAATCAAAGAAATATATGCAATATCGTACGATTTCAATAGAAAAACAATGGTTTTATTCGTAGAAACGGTTGAAAATGCTGAATACGATCTAAAATCGAGGTTTTTTGACCAGTTTGTATACTTTACAACTTTGTATCAGACAGCGTAAACTCAATATTAACTTAATACGTTTACCAAGTTTTCATTTTCGCTGAGTTTCCATCAGGGAAACGGGGGAACCGCAAAGTGACTGTCCCAATTTTTCAATGAGACAAAGGTCACATTTTCAGGGGTGAATCATGGTTAGGTCATGTTACAGTGAACCGATCCAAGTAGGGCGACTCTCAAGTCCGAATCCGTCAGCTAACCTCGTAAGCGTTAAGAGAGAGGTAACGATTGTCGTGCGCTTTATTTCATATTGTGAAATAACTCAAAGTCACGGGAAGAGTCCTCTTTCCATGACTTTTTTGTGTTGAAAAGAAAGGATAAGTTGTTGCTTATCTACGTTCAACCTTTGACAAACGCGCTCATCCTAAGGACGGCGCAGCCGGTTATCTTTGGTTTTATCGTTACGGTATTCCAAACGTTGTCTGGGTAGATTTTGTTGCACAGGTAAACAAGGAGGTGCGTTCAGCACGCAGGAAGAACGATATGGAAAGTAAGATTGCAGCCCCTAGTTGATTAACGAAAAGATTGCAAAATTAAACCATAGTCGCGTCAGATGAATCATGCGTAACACACGACGGCGGGGCTTTGAAGGAGGACCGAACAAGTGGGAGCTATTCAACATGAGCAACCCCATGTAAGACGATCATCCAGCATGTCCTTCGCATTGCGATGGAAGCATGAAAACTTGCGTTTGATATTGATCGTTGGACTTATTTCAATCGCTATGATTTTCATGTTTATGATGATGTTACACGGTACGGCTACCAAGAAGGTATCTGTAGTTGTGAACGGACAGGAATCGGTTGTTTATACTAAACAATGGGTTCTACAAAGTTTTCTGGATGAGCAAGGAATATCTGTTGGAGAGCACGATCGTCTCTCTGCAGAGCTTGGAACCAAGCTGAAGAGTGGGGACCGGATTGCAATAGATCATGCACAACCGGTGCAGCTAACAGCGGATGGTGAGACCAAGACCCTATACACGGTGGCCAAAACCGTAGGGACTGTTTTAAACGAATTGAAGGTGCCAGTTGGCGAGTTAGATAAGGTTAGTCCTGCTATCGATGCCGATTTGACGGAGAATAGGGCCATTCAGATCGTTCGTGTCAAGAAAGAAACAGAAGAGGTATCGGAATCGATAGCTTTTGATGTGGAAAAGAAAAATGATCCTCAGCTTGTAAAGGGCAAAGAGCAAATAGTTCAAGAAGGACAAGAAGGACTACTCCTAAAAACGAAAGAAAAGCTGTTTGAAGATGGCAAGCTTGTTTCCGAGCAAGTGGTTGACGAAAAAGTGAAATCCGAAAGCATCAATAAAATTGTTGCCATTGGAACGAAAAATCCGGTAGTGGCGTTATCAGCCTCCTCGCCGAATTTGCAAGATGTGATGAAGAGCGGCGTTTCTTTTGGAGTGAAGCAGGTTATTAACAATGTGACGCTTACTGCCTATTCGGCTGGAGCCTCATCAACCGGCAAAAGCGCCGAACACCCGCAGTATGGATTAACATCCTCAGGCACGAGAGTAACGGAAGGTCGTACGATTGCAGTGGATCCTAAAGTGATTCCGCTGGGTTGGTGGGTTTATATTGACGGACTTGGATTCCGCAGGGCCGAAGATACCGGCAGTGCTGTGAAAGGTAACAAGGTTGATGTCTATTTTGACAGCAACGACTATGCGAACCGATTCGGCACTAAGCGCGGGTATACCATTTATGTAATTGGACCCAAGAAACCAACAGCGGACTAAAGGCCTGCAATTGGGGCAGACTCATCATATATAAGGTTTTGAAAGGAGAAGGGGGCATCCTCTTCTTTTTTCTGTTCTGTAGACCCCCACGCAAACCTCTTGAATCCCCCACCCAAACCCACCCCACCGGGAGAGCCCCAAGGGCTGACCGCCCTCTGGACGCCCGTAAAAATTGGGGTAAGAGGTGAGGTGGTGCTTCATATGATATAATGGTTGGAGGATTGCTACTGTCCCTACGGGACTTGCTTTCAGTTAGTGCTCTACAGCCCACACCCAAACTCTCCTCAAGCTGATGCTTTCGAAGTCAGTTTTGCTGCGCAAAACTCTTAGGGAGGGCTCTAAGAACTACTGCACTCTGGACACCCGTGAAAATTGGGTGAGAGGCGAGGTTGTGCTTCATGTGTTATTATAGGTGGAGGAAAACTCTTTCGTCCTTACGGGACGCGCTTTTAGGAAGGCTACAGCTAGGGGCAGCAACAAACATAGCTATTAGGTGGGATTTGTCCTGATTAAAGGGGATAATGGCTATAAGAAGGCAAACTGCTTGTATGCTTGTATTTATGCAGGTGAACCAAAAGTGAAGCGTGTCCCATAGGGACGAAAGGGATGTAAGCATATATAAAGCTCCAAAGGAGCGCCACCGAACCTTCTTCACCAAGCTGTTAAGGGGTGTCTAGTGGGCAGAGCCTTCGGAGCCCTCCAAGCGGGGAGGGTTTAGGCGGGGAGCCGGGAGGGGACTAATAGTGATTAAGGAAATAATAGTGGTTGAAGGAAAAGATGATACGACCGCTATAAAGCGAGCCGTTGAAGCGGAAACGATCGAAACTGGTGGATCGGCGATTAACAAGGACATTATTAAACGAATTAAGCTTGCTCAGCAGCGCCGCGGTGTGATCGTGCTGACTGACCCGGATCATGCCGGAGAGCGAATTCGTAAAATCATTACGGCCCAAGTTCCTGGCTGTAAGCATGCTTTTATAACGCAGGAGGCTGCGACAAGCAAAGGGGATATAGGAGTAGAGAATGCATCTGTGGAGACAATCCGTGAAGCACTCGCTAACTTGCGTACGGACTATGAGTCAGTGGAGTCCGATATTACTTTGGAGGATTTGGTTGCGGCGGGGATGATAGTCCATCCACAAGCTGCCTCACGTCGCTTGGCTGTAGGGAAGATACTGGGGATTGGCTACTGTAATGGCAAGCAATTTTATAATCGATGCAGAATGTTCCAAATCACACGTGATGAATTTGCGGCTGCTTGGCGGCAGCTAGATAAAGAAGAGGGGTAAGTAAAGTAACCATGGATACTGTCAAACCAACCGTACAAGAGGATATAGCTTCCCCAAAAAGAACCAATGAACTATTGAAGAGACATGGTCTAGTGTTGAAAAAAAGTCTGGGACAAAACTTCCTGGTAGATCCGAATATTTTACATAAAATTGTTTCGGCTGCCGAGCTGGATAAGTCTAAGGGCGTTCTGGAGATCGGTCCCGGGATCGGCGCATTAACCCAGCAGCTGTCCAAAATAGCCGGCAAAGTAATAGCGATCGAGATTGACCAGCGGCTACTGCCGCTACTGCAGGAAACCTTAAGCGCTTATCCTCACGCCAGTGTTATTCACGGTGATGTGCTCAAGGTGGATTTAAAGCCCTTATTCGATGATCAATTTCAAGGGTCGGACCAAGTCAGTGTCGTCGCAAATTTGCCCTATTATATAACGACGCCAATTATTATGAAGCTGTTGGAAGAAAAGCTCCCTTTGGAGAACATTGTTGTCATGATTCAGAAGGAAGTAGCGGATCGGATGTCTGCAAAGCCGGGCGGCAAGGAGTATGGCAGCCTAAGCATTGCCGTTCAGTATTATTGCGAGCCGGAGATTGTAACGATTGTTCCGCGTACCGTCTTTATTCCACAGCCCAATGTGGATTCAGCCGTTATCAGATTAAAGGTGCGTAAGCAGCCGGCGGTTGAGGTAGAGGATGAAGATTTTTTCTTTGATGTGGTTCAAGCATCTTTCGTACAGCGCAGAAAAACGATTTATAACAACCTAGCAGCTCGTTATTTCAGTAAAGAGACAAAAGGGCAGCTGGAAGCCATTTTACTGGGAGCAGGAATTGAGCCTTCCCGTAGGGGAGAAACGCTTTCTATGCAAGAATATGCACAGCTCAGCCGTGCTTTGTCGGCAGCTCTGGAAAAGGCTTGAGAAGTGGCTAGCAGATAAAAGGACGTAATCATTTATTGCAAGGCTTCTAAGTGTAAACTGATTATGGATATTCACCAAATGCCCATTGAAGCCATAGGATAGACGAGGGAGGCGATTTGCCCATGAAACAGGGAGACCTGGTCACTCGTAGATCTTATGGTGGTGACATCCTTTTTAGAATTCAGGACATCCTGATGCAGCAAGCGGTGCTGCGGGGGGTGGACTATCGTTTGCTTGCCGACGCTCCTATTCAAGATTTAACCACGGCGGCACAATTTGACCCGTATCAGTATGCAGGATCACTTAAACCAACATGGATGGATTCAATGCGCAGAACACAAATACTAACTGCGACAGCCCCCCTTCAGGAGGGGGTGAATGCGTCTGCAGCAGAGGATGCGGCCCAAGGCTATTTTGAAATGCCTGGAAAGGTGCTTCATTTGGACGGAGACCCCGCTTATTTGCGAAAATGCATGAGCCTGTATGGCGAGCTTAGAGTGCCTGTAGAAGGCTTTTATGTGGCTGAGGCGGATATGGCAGATGTTTTATATCGAATGCTGCCTCAAATCAGGCCGGATATAGTGGTCATAACAGGTCATGACGCCATACTTAAGGGTAAACGAAATGGAGATATCAGCCAGCTCAGCAGCTATAAGAATTCGCATAACTTTGTTAACGCGGTCAGGGTGGCAAGGCAATACGAGAAGAATAAAGATACGCTCACAGTCATTGCCGGTGCTTGTCAATCTCATTTCGAAGCCTTGCTGCAAGCAGGGGCTAACTATGCCAGCTCTCCGGCAAGGGTCTTGATTCATGCGTTTGATCCACTGTGTGTAGCAGCGAAGGTATCCTTTACCTCCATCAAGGAAACGGTGAATATGGTTGATGTCATCAGGCTTACGCACAGTGGATTGGAAGGCATGGGAGGCATAGAATCCAGAGGCAGCTATCGGCGCGGAGTTCCCATAGTTCAAAAAAATATTCCTGTTAAAGCGCCCTAGGGTGCTTTTTCTTTTGTAAATAAGACAATTGTGTGAACGCGCCATGTCTTTTTTTAGCCAAAACCTTGCTGAATATAGGAAATATGCCGTTGACAACAGGTTTGTGTGGCTGATATAATATTTGTTCTAATTTGACATACTACCACTATTGCTGTATACTTTGTAAGGAAAGAGGTGGAGTGGTCAATGGCTAAAAACGCGCTGTTGGAGATCAAACGCAGTTTGGAACCTCATGTCGGACAGAAAATCATGCTAAGAGCAAATGGTGGTCGCCGTAAAACGATCGAACGATCCGGTGTATTGGAGGAGACCTACCCTTCCGTTTTTATCGTGAAACTGGATCAGGAACAAAACGCGTTTAAGCGAGTCTCATACAGTTACGCAGACATACTTACGGAGTCCGTTGAAGTAACGGTTTGTAACGATGACGGACAAGTACGGATCACTATACAGCAATAATATACATAAACAGCATGCCTGCGGGGTGTGCTGTTTTTTGTTATTTAGTTTTTGCGAGGCTCCTTCCTCTTGTGAACACGGAGATAAGCGGGTTTAGTACCTCTGGGGTCCGGGTTGAAGGCTATAGTGCATGTAACATAAAGCCTCAGGACATACTAAACCTATCTTAGCACGAAGGAGGGAACGCGCATGTCACGCAGGAACCGTGGAGTAATGTCGGAAGGGTTCAAATACGAGCTAGCGAAGGACTTAGGTTTTTATGAAACAGTGCAGCGTGAAGGCTGGGGAGGTATACGTACGAAGGATGCGGGCAATATGGTAAAAAGAGCGATTCAAATTGCCGAGCAAGCATCCAAACAGCAACCGCAGCAACCGCCAAGGTATTGATTAGGTAGTTCAAAACCGTCTAACGGAAGCTAGAGTGCGCAGAGCGCGGCTTTAGCTTTTTTTTGTTGCTTTTTTGGTATACTATAAGTATTAGAACTTTTCCAGTACTTTCTCCGTATTAGAGAATGATGAACTGTGAAGCAATAGAGCTGCAAAGAAGGTGTCCTATGAAGGTTTTTGAAAAAGCTCCAGCCAAAATCAATCTAATGCTGGATGTACTGCGTAAACGGGAAGACGGCTATCACGAGGTAGAGATGATCATGACTATGGTTGACCTCGCTGACCGTATTGAAATGCAGGAGCTGCCTAGAGATACGATTATGATTTCAAGCCAGGCCGGATACATACCGTTAGATGAGAAAAATTTGGCGTTCCAAGCGGCGAGGTTGATCAAGGATCGTTATGATGTGAAGCAAGGTGTTTACATACATTTGGATAAAAAGATACCAGTTGCCGCAGGCCTGGCGGGAGGAAGCAGTGACGCTGCAGCCACTCTGCGCGGTCTGAATCGTCTGTGGGAGCTTGGCATTCCGACGGATGAGCTACAGCGCTTAGGAGCAGAACTCGGCTCTGACGTGCCTTTCTGCGTTACTGGCGGAACCGCGATTGCTCGCGGACGTGGAGAAAAGCTGGAGCCGATTGAGTCGCCGCCGCAGTGTTGGGTCATATTGGCCAAGCCTCCCATCAATGTCTCCACTGCAGATGTTTATGGTAAATTGAGAGCCAATGCTATCCAACATCATCCGTCTGCGGAGCTGGTGCTGGAGGCCATTCGCCTGAAGCGTTTTGATCTGTTGTGTGACCGGCTGGGTAATGTGCTGGAGGAAGTGACACTGGATTTATATCCGGAGGTTAGGCGGCTCAAGGAATGTATGCTACGGCTAGGTGCTGAGGGTGTGCTTATGTCTGGGAGCGGGCCCACTGTATTTGGTTTGGTATCCAAGGAAGCGAAAGTGGCCAGAATCTATAATGGACTGCGCGGATTTTGTAAGGATGTATTCGCCATTCGTCTTTTGACCTGAAGATGTTAGTTATTGATGTCAGATACATGTTAGAATAATTTTCATGGACATCTTGAAAAAATACGTATAAAAATGGTATATTCACATTATATTATTCGGATTTTATGCCATTTTACGATGAGGGGTGCACCAATGAAAAAATTAAAACGAAGTGCAAGATTGGTCGAAATGACGCAATACTTGCTTTTTCGCCCCCATACACTTATTCCTTTAACTACATTTGCGGATCGGTACAATTCGGCTAAATCGTCAATAAGCGAAGATTTAGCGATTATAAAGGAAGTGTTTGAGGAAGAGGGGCTTGGAGATTTATTAACTTTAGCGGGCGCGGCCGGAGGGGTAAAGTTTATCCCTAAGGTTTCCAAAGCAGCATCTCTGCAGTTTATTCAGGGTATCTGCAAACAGCTAGAGCAGCCAGAACGAATTTTGCCAGGCGGTTATATGTATATGTCAGACATCATGGGCCAGCCTTTTATTTTGAATGAAGTAGGGAAGATGTTTGCAACCGCTTTTTCTGCAAAGGATATTGATGTGGTTATGACCGTAGAAACGAAGGGGATTCCGATTGCTTATGCTACGGCCTCTTTCTTAAATCTGCCTGTCGTAATTGTTAGACGCGATAATAAAGTGACGGAAGGCTCAGCAGTGAGCATCAATTATGTATCCGGCTCCAACAAGCGTATTCAGACGATGTCTTTGTCGCGACGCGCTTTGAAGGAAGAATCACGAGTGTTGATTATTGACGACTTTATGCGGGTTGGCGGAACGGTGCATGGAATGATGGATTTGCTGAAAGAGTTTAGAGCGACAGTAAAAGGGGTCGGCGTTTTTGTGGAGTCTGGAGAAGTAGAAGAGCATTTGGTAGAAGAGTATATTTCATTGGCCAAGCTATCAGGTGTTGATCCGAAGACTAAGCAAATTACAGTAGAGCCCGGAAATTATTTCTACGATGGAGTGTGACCTATTATGGCATTGGATATCATTGCAACGAAACAAGCTCCAGCAGCTATAGGCCCTTATTCGCAAGCTGTACGATTTGGAGAGCTGCTTTTTACGTCTGGACAAATTCCGCTTGGGCTCGATGGACAAGTTGTGGATGGCGGGATCGAGGAGCAGACACATCAGGTTTTTCGAAATTTGAAAGCGGTTTTGGAAGCGGGAGGCTCATCGTTTAACCGTGTAATTAAAGCAACGGTGTTTATTAAAGATATGAATCAGTTCGCACAGGTCAACCAGATCTATGCTGACTACTTTGGAGACCACAAACCGGCTCGTTCAACTGTCGAAGTTGCACGGTTGCCAAGGGATGTTTTTGTCGAAATTGAGCTGATAGCTACAGTTATTGTCGAATAATTTAAAATTAATCAAATATTTATTAAATTAAATAAATTTATATAAAATAAGAAGGAATTTGACCTAAAATGTGGAATTTTATAGACCAAGTCTTCTAGATGGGAAAAGGTGGTGAACACTAGTGCAGATTACAGACGTGAGACTCCGTCGGGTTAATTCCGAAGGAAGAATGAAAGCCATTGCTTCCATAACCATCGACAACGAATTTGTGGTTCATGACATTCGTGTGATTGACGGTAACAACGGTATGTTCGTGGCAATGCCAAGCAAACGAACACCCGATGGAGAGTTCAGGGATATCGCTCATCCGATTTCTTCCTCTACCCGCGAAAAGATTCAAGCTGCTGTTTTGGCAGAGTACGACCGTGCAGCGACTGAGGAAGAAGTAATCGTTGAAGGGGCATAATCGACGAGTTTGGGGAGAGCCGCGAGCGGCTCTCTTTTCTTTTTGCACAAATTCATATATATTTGAATGCAGGGCGTGAAGGCTGCGCATAAGACTAGAGGCTGTTTATAAAGTTCGTTTTGAAAATGAGGAAGCTTGAAATAATGGGGCGTGCGTGTTTCTGGCTCGCTTCTTTTTGCGACATGACACTAGTGACTATTTTCTAATAGAGGGAGTGACCGGATTGAATATAATGGGGATCGTTCTGGCTGCAGGACAAGGCAAGCGAATGAAATCGAAATTGTACAAGGTTTTGCATAAAGTTGGTGGAAAACCAATGGTCGGGCACGTAATTGATGCATTGGAGCAAGTAGAGACACAAAGAACCATTGTAGTGGTCGGACATGGGGCTGAGTCAGTTAAAGCGTATCTGGGAGACCGGGTAGAATATGCTATGCAGGATCAGCAGCTCGGTACTGGACATGCTGTACTTCAAGCGGAATCGCTGTTAGGAAATGAAGAAGGGTTAACCGTTGTTCTGTATGGTGATACTCCCTTGATTACAAGTGAGTCCCTGCAGGAAATGATCCGTATTCACTGTGAAAAGGATGCAGCCGCGACTGTCATGACAGCGATCATGGACGATCCGTTCGGCTTAGGCCGTATTATCCGGAATGAGCATGGTAGAGTATCCCGCATCGTTGAGCAGAAGGATTGCAATGCAGAGGAACGAGAGATCAAAGAGATCAACTCGGGTATGTACTGCTTTTCCAACCGTAAGCTGTTTGATGCCTTGAACAAAGTGACTAACAACAATTCGCAGCAGGAATATTATTTAACGGATGTGCTTGGCATATTAGTTAGTCAAAATGAGATTGTCGAGGCTTATTGCACTCCAGATGCGATGGATACGTTCGGTGTTAATGATCGTGTAGCGTTATCTGAAGCGGAGAGGATCATGCGTGCGCGGATAAACCGTAATCACATGTTGAACGGGGTTACTTTAATTGATCCAGCGAACACCTATATTGATGCTGATGTGCAAATTGGTTCGGACACGGTTGTGCTGCCAGGAACCATTTTAAAAGGCCGTACTGTTATAGGGGAAGAATGCTTAATCGGTCCGCAAACGGAAATAACCGATAGCACGATTGCAGATGGAGTTCAAATCAAGCAATCGGTGCTTTTGGATGCTGAAGTGGGGAGCCAAAGCAGTATCGGACCTTTTGCGTATTTACGTCCGGGTGCAAAGCTTGGGGAGAATGTGAAAATCGGTGATTTTGTTGAGATCAAAAATGCCACTTTGGCTGATGACGTCAAAGTTTCGCATCTTAGCTACATTGGCGATGCCAAGATAGGTAAGAATGTAAACTTCGGCTGCGGTGCGATCACCGTTAACTATGACGGCTTCAATAAGCAGCTGACCGAGGTAGAGGAAGATGCTTTTATCGGCAGTAATGTGAATTTAATTGCTCCAATCAAAATAGGCAAAGGTGCCTATGTCGTAGCGGGTTCCACAATTACGCATAATGTGGATGATAATGATGTGGCTATTGCTCGTGAGCGGCAGGTTAACAAACCGGGCTATGCTGAGAAGTTGCGCAATAAATTTTCTGAGAAGAAACGGCGGCCGTAAAAGAACTAAAGCGTAAAGCAGATGCTTTATGGAGCTCGCTTTAGAAAAAAAAAGGTTTGATTCTCCTTCAATTGGGTAAATTAAGATTAGGATATTTATAAGCCTAATCATCTCGGTTTGCTAAATTGAAGGAGGTATTACCCTTATGACAGTTACAATGATAGCGGAAGAACGCAACAGAGGCACCAAATCAGAACGCAAAGGGCTTCGCGCAAAGGGGAAAATTCCGGCAGTTCTATATGGTTCGAAGGTTAGCAGTACTCCTATTGCTATATCAGAAAAGGAGCTTTTGGTGCTGCTTCGCTCCAATCCACACGCAATTATCGAAATGGATGTGCCGCAGCTAGGTAAGCAGCCTGTTATGATTAGCGAGGTGCAGCGTGACGCACTTTCCAGAAATGTGCTGCACGTTGATTTTCATCAAATTAATATGGATGAACCCGTATCGACAACCGTTCGTTTGGATTTCACGGGCGATGCAGCAGGAGTAAAAGCGGGCGGCATTCTGCAAATACAGCATCACGAAATAGAAGTTCGGTGTTTGCCGAAGGATATCCCTGCTTCCATCTTGGTGGACGTCAGCCAGTTGGAGATTGGAACTAATATTCTGGTTTCGGAGCTGAAGCTTCCAGCCGCTATTGAAATCAAAACGGATGTGCATGATGTTTTGGCTACGGTGTTGATGCCTCAGAAAGAAGCGGAAGCAGTTGATGCCGATGAGGAAAGTGAGCAGAAGGCAGAAGCGGTATCTGCAGGAGCGGCTGATTAAACATATTGCAGCAAGCTTTGTTCGAATCTGTTGTGATCTTATCTGGGAGCGTGTCGAATTATGATGCGCTCCTTTGTCGCGTTCCCTAGGCTTCATCTATAATGAAAAGTTTGGTATGATCGACTAAAGAAAGGGGAGAAGGTGCAACGTGAAATGGTTTGTGGGTTTAGGGAATCCTGGGACGCCTTATCAATCAACTAGGCATAACATTGGATTTATGGCAGTGGATCGGTTTGCTGATAGGCATGGTATCAAGATTACACAAAGTAAATGCAAAGCTCTTATAGGAGAAGGTAATATAAACGGGACTAAGGTTTATTTGATTAAGCCGATGACTTATATGAATTTATCCGGAGAATCGATCCGGGCGTTTATGGACTTTTACAAAGCCCCAGTAGAAGATTTAGTCGTTGTTTATGACGATCTGGATACGTCCTATGGACAAATAAGGCTGCGATATCAAGGCAGTGCCGGAGGCCATAATGGTATTAAGTCTACTATTCAGCACTTGGGAACACAGTCCTTTAATCGCATTCGAATGGGCATTAATCGCCCTGCTCCCGGATATAATATAGCAGATTATGTATTGTCTTCTTTTTCTAAGGAGGAATTCAAGTCCATGCCGCAAATGCTAGACACAACCTGTGAAGCTATGGAATACACACTTGAAAATCCCTTTGAAAAGACTATGGCTAAGTTTAATCTTTAATAAAGTGCTTGGCTCTGGTTCCAGCATGCTGTGGGATGACAGATTTGGAAATCCGGGCTAAATTCCTCCTTTTTTGGTCATAATGAATGAAAAGGAGGAGAGTGCTTGTGGGAGTAAAATATTTTTGCCGTCATTGCCAGACACTGATAGGCGAGCTGGAGCAACAATATATCAGTGAGGAGCTGTTAGGCTTCCATTTCTTGACCCCCGAGGAACGGAGAGATATAATATCGTATAACCCAAATGGTGATGTCACCGTTAAAGTGGTATGCGATTATTGCAAGGAAGCCTTAGACAGTAACCCAGAGCTTTCGCTTCTTACCAGTCCGCTTCAGTAAGATTTAGTTTTAACACTGATTTGCAAATCTTGACGGATACCGCCTAGGCTGAATGTCTAGGCGCTTTTTCAGGTACACGGATGGGATATGTATAGTTTAGCCCAGGACGGATCGTCCTTAAAGGACGGCGTAATTCATGATGATGGGGTTGCTTTTGTTAATGGGTGAGAGGGGTGTACGTTTTTGCAGGCTTTAATTCAAGCATTCTCCGCAGATCCTGATTTGCAGAGTATTGTATCGGGCGTACGCTCCGGGATGAGAGAGCAGCTGCTGTCTGGTTTGTCGGGTTCCTCACGACAGGTCATGCTGGCGGCTCTTTATGAGGAGTTACAGCAGCCGTTATTTATCGTGACACATAACATGTTTTCGGCTCAAAAAATATTTGAAGATTTGATCGAGTGCTTGCCTTCCGACAAAGTCTTGTTGTTCCCAGCGCAGGAGCTTATGGCGGCGGAAACGGCTATTGCGAGTCCGGAGATGTTAGCGCAGCGTATTGACGCATTAACCCGGTTGGCGGCTGGCTTTCATGGTATTGTCGTTGTGCCTTATGCGGGGATGCGTAGGTTTCTTCCGCTCAAAGGACTGATTGCCGAAGCGAGGATTCCGATCCAAGTGGGCGAGACGCTTCAGCTGGATGATTTTATTGCTCGCATGGTTGGGCTTGGCTACGAGCGTGTTGAACGTGTGGAAGCCAAGGGCGAGATGAGTGTGCGGGGAGGCATTATTGACTTTTTCCCGTTATATTCAATCCATCCGTACCGGGTCGAGCTGTTCGATGAGGATATTGATTCTATTCGTACCTTTGATGTTACGGATCAGCGTTCTATTGACAAGTTAAATGCTCTAGTGATTACGCCGTGCCGTGAGATTATTGTGGATGGAAAACGTTTACAAGGAGCGGCTCAGCACGCCTATGAGCTGCTGCAGACGCAGCTAGAGAAGATGGCGGATCGTGGAGCTAAGGACCGACTGCTTGAAGGTGTGGGCCATGAGATTGAGATGATGCGGGAGGGGCAATATTTCCCGGGGATTTTCAAATACGTCTCCTTGCTTTATCCCGAACGGCAAACGCTGCTTGATTACATGCCTACGGACACTATTTTGCTAATCGACGAGCCGGCCAGATTGTTGGAAACAGCAAAGCAGCTGGAGCGGGATGAAGCGGAATGGACGACCATGTCACTTCAGGATGGGAAGAGCATCCCTGCGTTTGTGCTGTCGAAGTCCTATGAAACCTTGCTTCAGCGGAAGTCTTATCCGACCCTGTATATGTCGTTATTTTTGCGGCAGGTTCCGCAAACACAACCGCAGAATATTGTGAATTTTATGTGCCGGGTTATGCAAAATTTCCACGGTCAGATGAATGTGCTTAAGTCTGAGATGGAGCGGTGGAAGAAATCCGGCGCTAAGGTGCTGATCCTTGCCAACGGGGAAGAGCGGGTAGACCGTGTACGCCGTGTGCTAGCTGATTACAATATCGATGAGCCGATAATCCTTAAAGGAAACCTGCAGACTGGCTTTGAGCTTCCCAATATTCATTTAGTGGTCATTACCGAAGGGGAAATGTTCACTCAGAAGCAGCGTAAGGCGCGTAAGGTAGACAAAAAGATAGAAAATGCCGAGCGTATCAAAAGCTACCAGGAACTCAAGGTTGGCGATTATGTAGTCCATGTGAATCATGGTATCGGCAAATTTGTTGGCATTGGCACACTCGAAATCAATGGAATTCATAAAGATTATTTGCATATTGTGTACGCCGGGGGAGATAAGCTATCTGTCCCGATCGACCAGATTGACCATATCCAAAAGTACGTAGGTTCTGAAGAGAAGGAACCGAAGATTTATAAGCTTGGTGGAGCTGATTGGAATCGCGTCAAGAGTAAGGCAAGAGCTTCGGTTGAAGACATTGCGGATGATCTGATCAAATTGTATGCGGAACGACAAGCGATAACGGGCTACGGATTTAGTCAGGATAGCACATACCAGCAGGAGTTCGAAGGTATGTTTCCTTATGAAGAAACAGCCGACCAGCTGCGTGCCATTAGTGAGATCAAAGAGGATATGGAGAAACCGCGCCCAATGGATCGGCTGCTTTGCGGCGATGTAGGTTATGGGAAGACGGAGGTTGCCATCCGTGCTGCGTTTAAGTCCGCTATCGATGGCAAGCAGGTAGCCGTATTGGTACCGACAACGATTCTAGCGCAGCAGCATTATGAAACATTCCGCGAGCGTTTTTCTGGCTATCCTTTTAATATTCAAGTGTTGAGTCGCTTCCGTTCTAAGAAGGAACAGACAGAAACTATGAAGGGCGTCAAAGCAGGAACTGTGGATGTCGTCATCGGCACACACAGGCTATTGTCAGCAGATGTGAAGTTTAAAGACCTTGGACTGCTTATCGTTGATGAGGAGCAGCGTTTTGGTGTGTCACACAAAGAAAAGCTAAAGCGGCTGAAAATGAATGTAGATGTGCTTACGCTTACAGCAACGCCGATTCCTCGGACGCTGCATATGTCTATGCTTGGCGTCCGTGATTTGTCAGTAATCGAAACGCCGCCGGAGAACCGATTCCCCGTACAGACCTATGTGGTGGAACAGAGCAATGCTTTGGCGCGTGAAGCGATTGAACGTGAATTGGCTCGGGAAGGACAGGTGTATTATTTGTTCAACCGTGTCCAAGGCATCAATCAGATGGCTGAACAAATTTCGATGCTTGTGCCGGATGCGAGAGTGACCGTAGCTCACGGTCAAATGTCCGAGCAAGAGCTGGAGAAAACCATCCTCGACTTTTTGGATGGCGAATACGATGTACTGGTCAGCACTAGCATTATAGAAACCGGTGTTGATATTCCGAATGTTAATACCCTGATTGTCCATGACTCCGATAAAATGGGTTTATCCCAGCTGTATCAGCTAAGAGGACGGGTAGGACGTTCCAACAGGATTGCCTATGCCTACTTTACTTATCAACGGGATAAAGTGTTGACCGAGGTTGCTGAGAAAAGGCTTCAAGCCATAAAAGAGTTTACAGAATTAGGGTCAGGGTTTAAAATTGCCATGAGGGATCTGTCCATACGCGGCGCTGGTAACTTACTGGGGGCCGAGCAGCATGGTTTTATTGCATCGGTAGGCTTTGATTTGTATTCCCAAATGCTTGCTGAGGAAATCGCCAAGCGCAAGCATGAGATTACAGGCGAAGAGCCAGAAAAAATTAAAACTTGGGTAACGCAACTGGATATCCAATTGGACGCCTATATCCCTGGTGATTATATTTACGATAGCGTGCAAAAAATAGAGATTTACAAAAAGGTTGTAGCCGTCAAATCTTTGGAGGAAGCAGCTGAACTGCATGATGAGCTTGTAGACCGTTTTGGCGATTTGCCAGAAGCCGTGCACAATCTGCTTGCCGTCGCAAGATTAAAAGCATATGGCTCCATGTATGCCATCGAATCCATTTCGCAAAAAGGACTGGATTATGAGATTAAGATCCATGCGGATCAAACTGGCAATTTGGATGGGCAGTTGCTATTCGGTATAGCAGGTGAGTTTGAAGGCCGTGTTAAGTTGATTGCTGGTCCGCAAATTCATATCCATCTTAAGGGCAAAGGGTTGCAGCCGGATCAATCCATTGAATTGTTGGAAAAGTTTCTGAGTCAATACAAGCGCGCGTTGAAATCGAAGGGAGAATTGCAGAATGCTGTCAAATAAATGGATGAAAACAAAAAAGGGGTTAATTACTGTATTAGCCGCGGTGACCTTAATTTCGGTGGTTGCTACTGGCTGTGGGAAGAAGGTTGAAGATCCGGCTGCAGGTGCTGTGACACCGGCGAAGCCTGATGCGAATGCTAGTGAAGTATTGGTAACATACAAAGATGGCGGAAAAGTAACCCGTGGCGAGTTCAATACGTTCCTTAACATCAATACCTTTTTCTATAAAGAATATGCCCAATATAAAGATGATCCTGCATTCCAGCAGGACATGATGAAGCAGTTCGTAACATTCCGTGTATTATCTTCCCGTGCAGACGATAAAGCGAAAAAGGAAGCAGAAACTAAGGCGAATGAACAAATGGAACAGATTAAAACATTTCTTGGCATGCAGGAGGGCGGTTTAGAGAAGCAGCTTAAGGATGCCAACCTGACAGAAAAGGATATTAGCGATTTTATTCTCCGCAGTATGCAGGGTATTGCAGCAATGGAGAGCAAGGTTACAGATCAACAGGTGAAAGAAGCTTATGATAAACATCTAGCACAGGATAAAAATGCGTATGATACCGCAACAGTCAGCCACATTCTAATTGGAACGATGGATCCGACAACACAAAAGGAAAGCCGTTCGAAGGAAGAAGCTAAGAAACGTGCAATAGAAGTGCAGGACAAGCTGAAGAATGGCGGCGATTTTGCTGCTCTAGCTAAGGAATACTCGGAAGATCCGGGTTCTAAGGATAAGGGTGGTAAATATGAGAATGTTGAAGTTTCTCAATGGGTGCCTGAATTTAAGAAAGCTACAATTGAACTGCCTCTAAATCAAGTTAGCGATCCTGTTGAAACTTCATACGGTTACCACATCATCAAGGTGGAATCCCGTAAAACCAAGACTTTCGACGAGGTAAAGCCAAGTTTGCGCTCTGAAGCGGCAGAAACGCAGGTGTATGAGTTTGTAGAAAAAGAACTGCCGACAATCATTGAAACTAATAATTTGCCGAAGCCTACTCCAGCTCCAGCTCCAACAGCGCCAGCAGGAACACCGACTCCTGAGGCTCCAAAAGCTGAGACACCGGCTAAGTAATATATTACCAGAGTACCCGAGAGGGTACTCTGTTTTTATTTCTCAAATATGGACATAATGAAATCAACGGCGTCAAGGGTACATAAACTCAAAGTGGTTGATCAACGATATGAATGCCAATTTGTGTATAGCTAGCTCAACTGACGTCTTACAAGCAACACATGTATAAGCCGATGGGAATCGAAGAATACTATGGTTACAATATGAAATTCCCTCTAATTGAATAAACAAAGCTATCCAGTCGTAACTAACTCTTCAAGGAAAGTGAGGCATCTAGAAACATGAAAGCAACTGGAATCGTTCGTCGTATTGACGATTTAGGAAGAGTGGTAATCCCCAAGGAAATTCGTCGCACATTACGGATCAGGGAAGGGGATCCACTGGAAATTTTCGTGGATCGCGATGGAGAAGTCATCTTGAAGAAATACTCTCCAATCGGTGAATTAGGTGATTTTGCGAAGGAATATGCGGAATCATTGTATGAAAGCACCAATCATATCACTATGATTACGGACCGTGATAACATCATTGCTGTTGCTGGAGCGTCTAAGAAAGACTATCTGGAAAAATCAATCGGTTCTTTGGTGGAAACGTGTATGGAAAACCGTAAAACTTCGATGGAAAGCAGTACCGGCCAATATGAGGTTATCAAGGATGTAAGTGATACGTATACATCTTATGTCATTGCTCCTATTATTGCGGGTGGCGATCCAATTGGGTCCGTGGTTCTCTTCAGTAAGGATGAAAATGTTAAGATGGGCCAAATGGAGATTAAAATGGCTGAAACAGCTGCCGGATTTTTGGCCAAACAAATGGAGCAGTGAAGATTATCAATACTAGCTCCGCTGCGCAAGGAAAGTACCTGTTCCCCTTTTGAAGACTTGTTTCTTTGGATTAGATGAATGTGGTCGGAACAGGGCTTCAAAATGGGGAACTTAAACTATCCGGTATCTTTCCTTGCTCCGCTTCGCCGCAGTTTAATTAAGGGGAGAGATAGAGAAACCTGAAAAGGGGGTCTAGGGATCCCTTTTTTTGCTGTTCTTAGCAACAAAGATTGGTATATAATAAGTGGATTGCAAGAAGGAAAAAGCAGGAAACGGGACAAGCCAGTCATGCAAGAAGGGGAAGCGGTATGAAAGTGGATTCAGAGACTCGAAGCAATGAAGGGCAGCAGGCAGGGGTGACACTGTTAAAAGGTGCAGCCGTTCTGGGTGCGGCGGCGGTTATATCGAAGCTGATTGGAACGATGCAAAAGATCCCGTTGCAAAATATGGCAGGCGACGAAGTATTCGGTATTTATAATGCGGTTTATCCACTGTATATATTAATTTTGTTTTTGGCTACGGCGGGATTTCCCATTGTGGTTTCCAAATTTGTGTCGGAGCATGCATCCGTGGGACGTTATGAGGAGGCTCGCCGCGTACTCAAGGTATCGTCAGCAGTACTAGCCGCTTCGGGCTTCTTGTTTTTTCTGTTTTTATTTTATGGGGCAGACTGGTTGGCAGGGTTGATGGGGGCCAGTCAAACAAGTAGAGCCATTCGAAGCGTGTCCTTTGCATTGTTGATAGTGCCTGTGATGTCTACACTGCGCGGGTATTTTCAAGGTTTCCAGAATATGGTTCCAACAGCAGTCTCTCAAGTGGTTGAACAAACCATTCGAGTAGGTACTATGTTTGGGCTGCTGTTGATATTTGTTCATTATGGATATGGACCGGATTGGATTGCTGCGGGGGCAACCTTCGGCTCGGTAATGGGAGCACTTGCCGGGTTGCTCGTCATGCTTTACTACTACCAGAAGGAGCGGAAGGTAGATAAAACGTCTCTTCAAGAGACTGCCGCTATTGCTTCAGATGAACTTGGAGAGGCTTGCTACGAAAGGGAAGGTAATGGTAGCTTAATACGGCGTCTTTTACTGTACGCTTTGCCGATTTGTCTGGGGACGATAGCTTTGCCGATTCTAACCTTGGTAGACTCGTTTACTATGCCCCGACTGTTGAAGCTCCACGGTTTGGATGAAATGGGAGCCTTGTATCAGTTTGGGCTGTATAATCATGGATTACCTCTGGTGCAGTTGGTCGCAATGATAGCTTCTTCTGTGTCTGCAGCGCTTGTGCCTGCAATAGCACAGTCGAAGTCTAAGGTGGATTCGGCGGTGCTTCGCAGTCTGACTGAAAAGTCGCTTCGTCTAACTTGGTTGATAGGGCTAGCTGCTTCGGTAGGATTGGCTGTGCTGGCTGAGCCCATCAATGTGATGTTCTTCAGAAGCGGCGAAGGATCTTTGGCAATGGCTATCCTTAGCTTTACTGCGCTGTTTAGCATACTCAACATTGTAGCAAGCAGCGTGCTCCAGGGCTTCGGCGCCGTGGCGGCGCCGGCGCTCTACCTGCTCGCCGCGGCGGCGGCCAAAATCGCGGCAAACGCCGCCCTCGTGCCCCGTTGGGGCATCGATGGCGCCGCAGCCGCGGCGGTGGCCGCCTACGCGCTCGCAGGAGGCCTTGCGCTCGCCCACGCGCTGCGCGCCACCGGCGTCACGCCGGCGGTCGGCCGCACCGTCATCAAACCGATGCTCGGCATCGGCTTGATGACGGTGGGCCTGCTCGCCGTGACGCACGGCTTGCCCGCGCTGCTGGGCGCGCTCCACGTGGACCTGCCCCCTCGGGGCATGGCCACTGTGGTCTCGCTCACAGGCGTAGCTATTGGAGCGCTTGTGTACGCGCTCGCGCTGCTGCGTCTCGGCGTCGTGTCTTCAGCCGAGCTGGAGCAAGTTCCGCAGCTTAGAGGCAAGCCTCTCGCGCTGCTGCGCAGAACGAAGCTTTTGCGATAAGAGCTTACTTTTTTAAAATATTTAACACTTTGCCCTCTCTTTTTTAGGCTCAATCTCAAAATCGGTGCTTGACCCTCTCCCGATCATCGGTCTGCACAAAATCCTGCAAACATGCAGTTATTTACTAGTGAAATTTACGGTTGAGATGAAAAGCTGCGAAAGTGCAGCAATTTCATGTAAAATGGTCTGATTTCAGTTTAGAATGAAAAGAGAGATGCACATTTACATGAATTCACGAAAACGGCTGATAAAACTTCCAAAAGACTGTATAAATGCAGGTTTTGGGAGTATGGAATGGCTCCGAATAATGTTTTATATGCCGCCATTGCTGTTCGTAAAGTCTCATCAAGCGAGAAGCTAGGTATCGAGCCGAAATCGAATGATTTCGTCGAGCGCTGATTTCAGTATTGAGCCCCATTTTATTTATCTCTTTTACTTAACTCTTTTTTATCTTTTATATACTTATCGCTCTTGTGTTCTATTCTCAATCGTTCTACTCTTTAATGTTCTACTCTCTAGTGTTCTATTTCTCTATCGTTCTAATCCTCATCACGCTTATATCTATAACTATTCTCAATACCACATGAACGAAGGAGGCTAATTTTTCATGCAACCACACATCACGGTTGTCGGCTTAGGCTCAGGCAACGAAGATCAGCTGACGCTAGGCGTCTGGAAGCTACTGCAGGCGGCAGATAAGCTGTATCTGCGAACGGATCAGCATCCGATGGTCACCATGCTGACAATGAACAATATCGCTTATGAATCATTTGACGCATTATATGAAAGTCATGACACGTTCGAGGGTGTATATGAGGCTATTGCTGGAGAACTGATAGCATTGGCTAAGTCTGCAACGGCTGGTATTATCTATGCGGTTCCAGGTCATCCAATGGTAGCTGAGATGACGGTACAGCTGCTGCGGGACCGCTGTTCACAGGAGGGCATAACGCTGCAGCTGCTAGGCGGAGAAAGCTTTCTGGATCAAGCGTTTCTGCGTCTCGGCTTTGATCCGATTGATGGGTTCCAATTGCTGAATGGAACGGCACTATCCGTTCACAGCTTGAACCCGCAGCTGCATACGGTAATCGGCCAAGTGTATGACACCTTTACTGCTTCAGATGCGAAGCTGACGCTAATGGAGCTGTATCCGGACGACATGGAAGTCGTGGTCGGACATGCTCTGGGTGTAGTAGGCGAAGAGAAGATACATCGCATACCGCTGTTCGAGCTGGACCATCTCCAGGATTACGGTAATCTGTCGCTCGTATGGATTCCCAGAACAGATGAGGATAAGCTGCGCAACCGAACCTTCGCCCGGCTCCATGAAATTGTAGAAGTTCTGCGCAGTCCGGAGGGATGTCCTTGGGATCGGGAGCAGACGCATCAATCCTTGCGCAAAAATTTAATTGAAGAAGCCTACGAGGTTCTGGAAACGTTCGACGAGGAAGATCCTGATCATATGGCAGAAGAATTGGGTGATTTACTGCTGCAAATAATGCTGCACTCCCAAATTGAAGCTGAAGAAGGTGGATTTACAGTGTTGGACGTCATTGAAGCCTTGAATGAGAAGCTGATTCGCCGTCACCCTCATGTTTTTGGTGAAGCTTTAGCCGGGGATGCGAACGAAGCTCTTCAAAACTGGCAGCAGATTAAACAGGAGGAAAAGCGCCAAAAAGGGATTGATCCTGAGGAGCTCCCTCTGCTAAGCGGTGTGCCTCGTGAGCTTCCGGGCTTGATGAAGGCGTATAAGCTTCAGAAAAAAGCAGCTGCCGTCGGTTTTGATTGGAATCGGTTAGAGGATGTGTTGGAAGTTGTCGAATCAGAGTTAGCCGAAGTGAAGGAAGCGATCGCTCAATTTTCGAAAAAAGAACAGCAAGAGGAAATTGGAGATCTACTATTCTCAGTTGTTAATTTGGCCCGTTTTCTGAAGGTTGAACCGGAGGAAGCCATGACTGGCGCCAATCGTAAATTTTTTGAGAGATTCGGGTATATCGAGAAACAATTGCGTTTAAAGGGCAAAAATTTTGACCAAACTGATCTACAAGAGATGGAATCTTTGTGGCAGGAAGCAAAAAAAGTTTTATATATCGACAATAACTAGCAGGAATTTCCTGAAAAACAAAGAATACATAACATAGAGTTATTTTGAGGAGGAAAAGTATCCATGAACAAAACAGACTTGATCAGCAACATTTCAGAAAAAAGCGGTTTGACCAAGAAGGACGTGGAAACCGTTCTTAACAACTTCTTGGGTGAAGTAACCGATGCTCTATCTACAGGCGACAAAGTCCAACTAATCGGTTTTGGAACATTTGAAATCCGTAAACGTTCCGGACGTACAGGACGCAACCCTCAAACAGGTAAAGAGATTACAATTCCTGAGTCAAAAGTTCCGGCTTTCAAAGCAGGTAATAAGCTTAAAGAAGCGGTAAAATAATGCGCCTTGACAAATTTCTCAAGGTTTCCCGGTTAATCAAGCGACGTACCGTTGCAAAGGATGTATCCGATCAAGGACGTGTCTGGATTAATGGGAAAGACTCAAAACCGAGCAGTGCCGTCAAGGTCGGCGATGAATTGAAAATTCAATTCGGACAAAAGAGCGTGACGGTTCGTGTGGAACAACTTGCCGAGTCTACCCGCAAGGAAGATGCGGCGAACATGTACACCCTGCTCAAAGAAGAAATGCACAAAACCGAACTATGGCAAAGCCAAGGAGACTGACGTGTTCAGTCTTCTTTTTTTTGTAGTTCTATTCTTGGACATCCCCCCATATTTTTAAGTAAACAAGCTTTGTTGTTGGGAATTTTTTATTGCCATGCTAGTAGGCGGAGGGTAGTGTAACGAACCGGAGAGTTTACGTGCCGCCTTTGAAAACGAGTTTTCACCTCTTAGTCTGATCAAGAAACTCGTTTTCAAGAGCGGCCGGAGGTCGTTACACTGACCCGCTGCCTGACGAAGTCATGGCAAGAACTGCTTCCCCAACAATCCAAGCTGCCAGGAGGGATCGTCCATGGCAATCGAGCCGGGAAAAGTGAAGCGACAAGAAATCAAGATGCTCAACCGCAAGCTGCTCGAAGTGTCCGGAGTTATGAACGTAGAAAGCTTCGATAGCGAAGAGTTTTTACTGGAGACCGAGTATGGATTCCTAATGATCAGAGGTCAGAACCTGCATATTAAGAACTTAAGCCTGGAGCAGGGGCTGGTGGCGATTGAAGGATTAGTGAACGAGCTGGCCTACGTTGACGCAAATTCCCAAGGAAAGTCCAAGGGACTATGGGGTAAGCTCTTTAAGTGACCTTGCAAACTCAGTTTGTTACGATGGGCATGATGCTGCTGGGGGGACTATCGTTAGGTGGGTTGTTTGATTTGTACCGGGTGCTTGCAAGCCAGCTGAAGGCACCGCGTTACGCTTACTACCTCCTGGATCTCGTGTTTTGGCTCATCGGAACATTGCTTGTATTCAAGCTTTTGTATGCAAGCAATTTAGGACAAGTACGGATGTTCATTTTTGTCGGTTTGCTAATAGGTATCGCTGTGTACTTCATGCTGTTCAGCCGAACGGTCATCCAAATAATTCTATGGATGATTCGGTTTGTCCGAGCGTTGATCCGTATAGGTAAACGGACAATTGAAATCCTTATAATAAAACCCATCGTATGGATATATAGGGCAACTATTATAATTTTAGGATTTTTATTGGCTATAGCTATTTTCCTGTATAAAATTATGTTACAATTACTCCATCCTGTGTGGAGACTGTTTTTGTGGCTTCTTAGGCCGCTCATCCGTCGGATTCGCATTACTTCATGGGTAAACAAAATAGGTCAATCGGTTTCGTCGTTTATTAGGCGGCTTTTTGGTCGGACGTAGGAGGGTTTTACAGCTATGAATTCTGCCCCATTGGCAAGAAACAATACAAAGCCGTTTAACAAAGGGTCTTATCGCAGACGCCGATTGGTCATGATTGTTTTTGCTTGCTTTTTAAGCTGGGCTGGGGTCACTCTGTGGAATCAAATCGCTAAAACCAATGACAGAAGCGAGAAACTAACCGCATTGGAGCAGAAGTACAAAGAAACGCAGCAAACCAATGGGGATACGAAACGTGAAATTGTTCGGTTGAACGATCCGGAATACGTAGAACAAAAAATTCGAAAAGAGTTACATTATGTTAAGCAGGGAGAAACCCTGTTCTATGTACCTAAGGAACAAAAGAGATAGGCACGATAGCGCTATCAAACCTTTTGTTGACCATATTGTAGCTGTACGTTATAATCTGCATTGTCAGGGTTTCGTTAACTATTTAAGGGAGGAACATTTTACTTTATGGCAATTGAAGTGGGCAGCAAGCTGGAAGGAAAGGTTACGGGCATTACTCACTTTGGGGCATTTGTAGAACTGCCTGAGGGCGGTACTGGCCTGGTGCATATCTCGGAGATAGCAGATAACTATGTTAAGGATGTCAACGATCATCTTAAGTTGAATGACATGGTTACCGTCAAAGTGATTAATGTTGACAAGGACGGCAAAATCGGCCTATCGATTAAACAAGCGGTAGACAAACCGGTTG
Source organism: Paenibacillus foliorum (assembly GCF_013141765.1). Lineage (GTDB taxonomy): Bacteria > Bacillota > Bacilli > Paenibacillales > NBRC-103111 > Paenibacillus_S > Paenibacillus_S foliorum. Next base: position 25,621 of record NZ_WHOD01000133.1, on the reverse strand, counting down.
AAGCTCCGAGGCCCGCTCGTTTTGAAAGACAAGGTGGGGGACCCGGCGGACCTGGCGCTGGCGGCGGAGATCGTGGAGGTCGACCAGGCGGTGGATTTGGCGGCGGAGGCCGTGGAGGCGGTTTTGGCGGCGGAGGCGGTGGAGACCGTGGAGGCCGAGGTGGTGGATTTGGCGGCGGAGGCCGTGGAGGTAAACCTCCTGCTGGTAAACCGACATTCGAAGACAAAGTATCGCGCTTTCTGAAAGATAGCGAGGAACGCATCTCGTCCCTGAAGAAGAACACTGAAGGGAAACGTGGAGGCCGAGGCGCTAGACGCGATTAACTATAGCATATGCAGCCGTATGGGCGAGATTCCGCCTGCACGGCTTTTTAGTTATTGTCACGCCAAGGTGGGGATCAGAACTGCTTTCTAGCTTGACAAGATGTACAGGCCTATTATATACTCATGCTTGTTGTGGCGGTGTAGCTCAGCTGGCTAGAGCGTACGGTTCATACCCGTGAGGTCGGGGGTTCGATCCCCTTCGCCGCTATTGTAAGATGAAAAAAAGGCGCCTTGCCGAGAACTTGATTCCGGCGGGGCGTTTTTTGTGTTGAATGGCTTCTTAGGATTTGGAGGTTTTGTCGTATATTATTAAGAATTGGGTGAATCGACAACATCTAACGGCAATAGTGCACGGTTATTGGACCTTTGTATGAATGATTGAGAAGGAGAAAGCTTAATGAAAATTATGAAATCGCTTACATATATTGAGGTGACAGGATTCCCAGCATTAGCGCGCCAGTTCTGATTTTTGTCGGAAAAAACTTTCTACCTACCAACTCATTCTGACAAACTTTATAATAGACTGCCATTATACTAAGACCACTAATAGGCTATGGGTGGTGTTCATGAAGGATGCAAAGAAAATTAGATCATGTTGGGCTTTCTTGGAACAGATGGAGTCAAAAAGCGAAACAAAAGACAACAAATGTGTTGGTGGAGAACCGATTGGTACAATCGGTAATCGCGAAGAAGTGGTCAATCCTGTTATTGATAATGGCATTTTTGTTGGGTAGAGCGATGATTCTGGATCAATTAGCTCCGTTTTCGATTGCATTTTTTGCTGTAGTGTACTTTTTACGGCGGGAGCTTCTGTTCATGACGGGCTGCTTCTTGATTGCAGGCAGTTTGCTCTCGGGGGATCCCATGCATACCAGTTATATGGTGTCAGAAGTACTCGTGTTTATATTAATCCAAAAAGGTGTGGAAAGGTTTGAGCGCTCAGATATTTCGTATTCTCCTGTGATTGTTTTTGTGGCTGTTTTTCTAGTTCAATTGTTTTCGCATCTCGTTTCAACCGAATTGAGCTGGTACACCTTTATGCTTACTGGAGTCGAAGCAATGCTCAGCTTAATATTGACGCATATCTTTTTGCAAGCTGTTCCTGTATTTACCCTTACCCGCAAAAACTATAGTTTAAAAAATGAGGAAGTCATTTGTCTTATTATTCTACTTGCGTCAGTAATGACTGGTACAGTTGGTTGGTCGCTTGGATCTGTGACTGTGGAGCATGTGCTTTCACGATATCTCATCCTGCTTTTCGCTCTAGTTGGAGGAGCACCCCTTGGAGCTTCGGTAGGAGTTATTACAGGGCTGATCCTAAGCTTGGCTAACTCGAATGCCATTTACCAGATGAGTTTGTTGGCATTTGCCGGTATGCTCGCAGGTTTATTGAAAGAAGGCAATAAGCTGGCAGTGGGGCTCGGGATGTTGCTTGGATCTTCGATTCTCTCCGTATATATTGGCAATCAATCTGAAGTGATTAATTCGACATGGGAATCGGTGGTGGCTGTCCTGTTATTCTTGCTTACCCCGAGAGGGGTTATAGATACACTGGCTAAATACGTACCGGGTACCCAAGAAAATTTAAAGTCTCAACATGATTATGCGAAAAGAGTAAGAGATATTACTGCAAATCGAGTGGAGCAATTCTCGGAGGTGTTCCGTCAGCTCTCCAAAAGCTTTAAACAAATTACGGTAGACTCTGAGCCTAGGCAGAAAGAAGAGGAAGTCGGGCATTTCATGAACTCTGTGGCTGAACGATCATGCTCCTCTTGCTGGAAACGCAATCAATGCTGGAATGATAAGTTTTATCAGACGCATAAGTTCATGACCGATATGATGACAGAGGTTGAGCTCAGGCAAGAGATTAGTCGTAAAGATATTTTGCCGCAATGGAAGAAAGTTTGTATCAAGCCTGATCAGGTGCTCGCTGTGATGAAGCAGCAATATAGCTTGTATCAGAATGATCAGCACTGGAAAAAACAAATTATCGATAGCCGCCAGTTAGTGGCCGATCAGCTATATGGTGTATCACAGGTCATGGAGGATTTGGCTAAGGAAATCAAACGAGAGGGGCAGGAGTTGTTTTTACAGGAGGAGCAAATTCGAATTGGACTGGAGGAGCTGGGTTTATCCATTCATAGCATTGATATTATTAGCTTAGACGAAGGGAATGTGGAAATTGAAATCATACACCAATATACAAGGGGCTTCGATGAATGCCGCAAAATTATAGCTCCGTTGCTGACGGATATTTTAGGTGAGCATATCGCGGTGAAAAATGAACAGATGCTGGAGCGAAAGGAAGGGTACAGCACGGTAGTGTTCGGATCAGCCAAGGAGTACGAGGTAGAGACGGGGGTTGCCGCGGCGGCTAAAGGGGGGGATTTGCTGTCGGGGGACAGTTTTAGTACAGTAGAGCTGGGTAATGGAAAGTTTGCAGTTGCTTTAAGTGACGGCATGGGTAATGGAGAAAGAGCGCGAGCAGAGAGCAGTACGGCACTGACGATTCTGCAGCAGCTGCTGCAATCAGGCATGGATGAAAGATTGGCCATAAAATCGGTCAATTCAGTGCTCATGCTGCGATCCTCTGATGAAATGTATGCAACGGTCGATGTGGCGATCATTGATTTGTATAATGCGCATACTACCTTTTTGAAAATTGGTTCCACTCCTAGCTTTATCAAACGAGGGGGCGAGGTGTTCCCAATTACAGCTAACAATTTACCGGTAGGAATCCTGCATGAGATTGACGTTGATTTGGTTAGTCTGCCACTGCAGCCGGGTGACATCCTGATCATGATGACTGACGGCATCTATGATGCGCCAGGACATGCCGTTAATAAAGATATATGGATGAAGCGATTGCTTACAGAAATTGATACGGAATCGCCGCAGGAGTTCGCTGACATCTTGCTGGAGAGGATTGTGCGGTATCATCATGGCGAGATTTATGACGATATGACGGTAGTAGTAGCTCGTTTGGAGAAATATCAACCAGAATGGGCCACGTTCAGCTGGCCAGGTATGCAGCGTATTGAGCGGCCGAAGACAGTTAGTTGATATAGAACCTGCTTCATAACGCGACTTGCCCAAATCTAGGGGCCTGACATAACAAGGACTATCCGATATTTTCGGACAGTCCTTGTTCGAGTTCAAGTCTTATTAAGTTTAGGAAACTTGTAAAGTGGAAAAACTGATAGGAATGGTAGGATCAATTAATGCTCACGATGCTAGTTTCACTTAAGGTGAAGCTTAGCAGTGCTTACGATGCCAGTTTCGCTAAAGCGAAACTCTTGGGAGGGGACCGAAATGAAACAGATTATACTGATTACTGACGGGTGTTCGAATGTAGGGATAAGTCCGGTTATTGCAGCTGCGAATGCAAAAGCGGAAGGCATTACGGTGAATGTCATAGGGTTATTAGATTCGGGTCTGTTGGGGGAGCATGGTTCTGAGGAGATTAATGAAATCGCGAGTGCAGGTGGAGGGATGAGTCGGATTGTCACGACGGCTCAGTTATCTCAAACGGTTCAGATGATGACACGGAAGACAGTTGCGCAGACCATTCAGAAGGTGATTAGTAAAGAACTGCAGCATATTCTAGGAGATGCCAAAATTGAAAGCTTGCCTCCGGATAAACGTTCGCAAGTTGTTCAAGTTATGGATGATTTAAGCGAAAGCACGACTTTAAAGGTTGCTTTACTGATTGATACGAGCGCAAGTATGAAACCGAAGCTGCAAGCTGTAAAAGAAGCGATTTACGATCTGCAGCTTAGTCTACAGGCGCGAACGGGGATAAGCGAAACAGCCGTATTTCATTTTCCTGGCTCGCCTTCGTCGCAGCAGGATGTAGAAATGGACTTGGATTGGACAAGAGACCTTGCAAATTTGAACCGTTTGTTCTATAAATTAAACATGAAGGGTACGACGCCTACGGGGCCTGCGCTTCTAAAAGTAATTCAACTTATGACAATCGGTATCGCTGACGATAAAAGCAATAGAGAAGGCGATGATGTGAATCCTGGGATAGTATCAGGGCGCACGCCTGCAGGCAAGGAAGGGATACTGGGTGATTACGTCGTTTGAGCAAGAATTACATTCAGGTAAAATCATAATCGGAAAATGGAATAAGGCACAGTACCGTGTTGAACGACTATTGGGGGTTGGGGCTAACGGGAAGGTCTATCTTGTGATGAGGGGGAAACTCCAATATGCAATGAAAATAGGCTTTGACACAGTGGATCACCAGTCGGAGATTAATGCGCTTAAGGAGCTGTCAAAGTCGAATACATCATTCCGTCATTATTTGCTGGATGTGGATGATTACGAGGAAGACGGCTTCCACCTTCCGTTTTATGTTATGCGCTACATTAAAGGGCAGTCTATGACAGATTTTATTTGGAGAAACGGTAGGGACTGGATCGGTCTAATTGGGACCAATATGCTGCGCAAGCTGGTGGAGCTGCATGGGCAAGCCTATATTTTTGGCGACATAAAAGTACAGAATATGCTTGTGTCCGGTTATGGTGATGTTGAATTAATTGATTTTGGCGGGGTGACTGCCAAAGGCCGCTCTGTTAAGCAGTTTACAGAGGTATACGACAGAGGCTATTGGGGAGCAGGGACTCGCTCAGCAGATGAAGCTTACGACTTGTTTGCGTTCGCTGTTTTAATAATCAGTAGTGTCGAGACTGAGAAGAGAATGAAAGGGATCGATAAGCTGCTCCCGCAAAACCGCAGCGTAGACATGCTGCTCGACATGCTTCAGTCGAACCCTGCACTACGGCAGGTAGCTCCGATGCTTCGTAAAGCGCTTCTCGGGCAATATTCAACTTCGAAGCAGGCTTTGGCTGATTGGCGTAGACAAGGTTTTGCTAAGCCTTTACTTGCAAACCGCAAGAAGGGCAGCCTATCCTCTTTGCTGAAATTGTGTTTCACTATCTCTTTATTGATGTTTGGATTAGCCGTATATTTTTATTGGCCATCGTGATGCGTATTGTTTCGAGGAAAGGAATTGAACAATGGATTTTGTATCCAGGGTTGAACAGGAGATCAGAACGGAACGGCTTTTTGAAGAAGGGGACAGTATTGTGGTTGCGGTATCGGGGGGGCCGGACTCCGTGGCGCTGCTGCATGTCCTTTTTGCGTTGTCTAAACAATGGAAATGGCGCTTGAGTGTGGCCCATCTTAATCATGGGTTTCGAATCAAGGAGTCGGAGCAGGAGGAAGTGCTCGTTTCAGAATTGGCCGCAAAGCTTGGTTTACCTATTGAAGTGGCCCGCCTCGATGTCCCAGAGTACATTAAAGAAACCGGAAAAAATTCGCAAAGCGCAGCCAGAGAGCTTCGATATCGCTTTTTGCACAAGGCTGCAGCGCTTTTCAAGGCAAATCGAATAGCACTTGCGCATCATGCTGACGACCAAGCGGAGACTGTTCTCATGCGACTGCTTCGCGGCACAGGACCATCCGGACTGACTGGAATTCCAAAACGCCGTATGGAAAAAGAAATGGAACTTGTTCGCCCTTTACTCCGTATATATAAAACAGAAATATTAGATTACTGCCATACTCAGCAGTTACCGTATTCTATCGATAGCAGTAATCTGGAAAGAAAGTATGTTCGTAATGAATTAAGACTGGATCTTATACCATCGCTTCAGAAGCAGTATAATGAACAATTGCCTCAGGCGCTTAACCGTTTATCCGAGATGATGACTGCAGAAGACGACTATATGGAACTGCAGGCAAGGGCTTTATTAGTAGAAGGTGTGGCTAAAGAAAGCGATTCCGTCAAATGGTCAAGAAAATGGTTCATGGGGTTACATGTTGCTTTACAAAGACGTTTGATTAAACTAATATTAAATTATCTTGGCTTAGACCCCGATTCGATAGATTTCCTGAAGCTGGAGAAGATGCGGGATGGTATTGTTAGCGTCAAACCTTCTAATATGCGTTTAAATATTGGGGGGAGCCTGATTCTAACCAGGGAATATGATAGGATTTATCTACATAATTATGTGGTACCACCTATCTCCTTTTCTTACTCATTCGAGTCTGGTCAGAATAATTTGGAAATACCGGAAATAGGTGTGAGCCTGGAATGCACATGGTTAGACCGCGAATTATTCAATAGAGCGGCTGTGCCGCTTTCAGATAATCCTTACACCGCGTGGTTCGATGCGGAGCAACTGCAGCAGCCGATAGAAGTACGAAGCCGCAGGGATGGAGACCGTATGAGCCTGTTTGGATTAAACGGTTCGAAAAAAGTAAAAGATATTTTTATTGATGCCAAAATTCCACCGAGCTTACGTGCCAAGGTGCCTATTATAACGGATGGTCAGGGCCGTATAATTTGGTTGTCTGGCGTTCGGAGGTCATCGCTTTCAACAGTTACTGACTCGACCAAGTTGATTTTGTATATGAAGCTTCACATGCCTGAGGGATTATCCTTCAGTATGTCAAGATAGTATAAATAATTGTGTAATCATTCCAGTAGGAGGTTCTCTCTTGCAAAAAGACATTCAAGAAATACTTTACAGTGAGCAAGAAATTCAAGACAAAGTAAAGGAGATGGGCCAGCAACTAAGCCATGATTTTGAAGGGCGCAATCCATTGGTTATTTGTGTGCTGAAGGGAGCGTTTATTTTTATGGCGGATTTGGTCAAACAAATCACCATACCTTTAGAACTTGATTTTATGGCGGTTTCAAGCTATGGGCAATCCACTAAATCTACAGGGGTCGTAAAAATCATTAAAGATTTGGACATTTCGGTAGAAGGTCGGCATGTTCTTATTGTTGAGGATATTATCGACAGTGGGCTCACATTGAGTTATTTAATCGATGTGCTGGAGCGCCGGAATGCATTGTCAATTACCGTTGCCGCATTATTTGATAAACCTGCGCGTAGAACGGTCGACTTAGATGCAGACTATAAAGGGTTTATTATCCCTGATGCATTTGTTGTCGGATACGGACTTGATTATGCGGAAAAATACCGCAACCTGCCGTATGTAGGCATTTTGAAGCCCGAGGTGTACTCCCATTAGCATTTCTTGTGATGCCAAGACGTGCTGTGGTACAATAAACAAAGTTGCCGTTTTTGAGAGGAGGTAGGGGATGAATCGAATCATTCGCAATACAGGCTTTTATTTGCTTATTTTTTTGGTCACTGTCGGTATCGTTCACTTTATCAGCACACAAAATGATCAGAAAGACGCGATTAGCTACGATAAGCTCCGACAGGCCTTAATAGAAAAAAATGTAGAATCGGTCAATGTGAAGTTTGACGGATATACATACTTGGTTCGCGGTAAATACAAAAATCCGCCTACGCCGGATAAGAAGAATTTCGAAACCCGTGCACCTTTTGACCAAGAAGTTATCCAAATGATCGAAAAGGGTGAAGTTCCAACCATTAATGTTGAAAAAATGGAAGGAGACAACGTTTGGATCAGCTTCCTTACCTCCATTATTCCGTTCGTTATTATTTTCATCCTGTTTTTCTTCCTGTTAAACCAGGCTCAGGGTGGCGGCGGTAAAGTAATGAACTTCGGGAAAAGCCGCGCTAGGCTGTATAATGAAGAGAAGAAGCGCGTGACCTTTGAAGATGTGGCGGGGGCCGATGAGGAGAAACAAGAACTTGTTGAAGTTGTAGAGTTTTTGAAGGATCCTCGGAAATTTGCTGCTGTAGGAGCTAGAATTCCTAAAGGGGTGCTATTGAATGGCCCTCCGGGAACAGGTAAAACCTTGCTTGCGCGTGCTGTTGCAGGTGAAGCAGGCGTTCCATTCTTTAGCATAAGCGGTTCCGATTTCGTGGAAATGTTCGTCGGTGTCGGCGCATCCCGTGTACGTGACTTGTTTGAGAATGCTAAGAAGAATGCTCCTTGTATTATATTTATAGACGAGATTGATGCTGTAGGCCGTCAACGTGGTGCCGGTTTAGGCGGCGGACATGATGAGCGTGAGCAGACTCTTAACCAGCTCCTCGTGGAGATGGATGGTTTTGGCGCCAACGAAGGTATTATCATCGTTGCTGCAACAAACCGTCCGGATATTTTGGACCCAGCTTTATTGCGTCCAGGCCGTTTTGACCGTCAAATTACGGTTGATCGCCCAGATATTAAGGGCCGTGAAGCTGTGCTGAAGGTGCATTCTCGTAACAAACCGCTTAATAAAGATGTTAAGCTTGAAGCATTGGCACGTTATACAACAGGTTTTACCGGTGCCGATCTGGAAAATTTAATGAACGAAGCGGCGCTGATTGCAGCTCGCCGTAATCGTAAAGATATTTCAATGGACGAACTGGACGAAGCATTCGACCGTGTAGTTGTAGGTACACAGAAGAAGAGCCGGGTTGTCAGCGAACGTGAGAAGCGGATGGTCGCTTTCCATGAAGCAGGACATACTATTGTCGGTTACCATGTAGAAAATGCGGAAATGGTTCATAAGGTCACGATTGTTCCGAGAGGACGCGCTGGCGGGTATGTAATGATGCTGCCTAAAGACGGCGAAGACCGGATGATGAATACCAAGACCGAACTTCTTGATAAAGTAACGGGTCTCCTTGCGGGACGTGTATCTGAGGAAATGTTTATTGGCGAAGTTGGAACAGGCGCTTATAGTGACTTCCAACGTGCAACGACTATTGTTCGTAAAATGATCATGGAGTACGGAATGAGCGATAAGCTGGGTCCGATGCAATTCGGTAACGTACAAGGGCAAGTGTTCCTTGGCCGCGACCTGGGTCATGAACAGAATTATAGTGATGCTATTGCTTACGAAATCGACCAAGAAATGCAGACAATTATCCGCAGCTGCTACGCTAACGCAAAGGCAACACTTGAGAAGTATGCAGATCAGGTTCGTCTTATTGCAGAAACTTTGATTGTGAAAGAAACGTTAGAAAAGGATCAGATTAAACAGCTTATTGATAACGGTAAATTGGACGATGTCGCTACTACGGATGTGAAGGTTAACATCCAAAGTCAGCAGGCGACATCTGAAGCCAACAAGCTGGATTTCGATAAATCTCCTGATCCAGGCGATGACGAAAAGAAAGAATCTTGATTTAATGATTACTCAAAAAAGCCGGGGCATACCAATGCTTCCGGCTTTTTCTTCATTAATAACAGGTTAAATATCGACCTCTGACGAGAAACTAGTCCTAAGAGAAAGAACGAGGAATTAAGCCACCTAACAATTGTAATTTTGGGCTAATTTGTGGTTATTTAAGCATTGACACCACCAAGGATGTTGTGTAAATTAGTTGTAAATCTTTAAATATTATGTGAACATTTTCACTAGGTATTTTGCAACCAATAAAGGGGTACAGGGACAGAAGGGACGGTGTGAGATGGAAGCTTTGGCTTTAGAACGTAAAGAGGAACAAAAGCGTGAGCTGAAGGAAAGAATCCTTCAATTGAAGAAAGAACGTAATGCCATTATTCTTGCTCATTATTATCAACGGGATGAAATTCAAGAGGTAGCAGATTTTAGAGGAGACTCCTTTTTATTAGCACAAAAAGCAGCATCAACCGATGCTGATGTTATAGTGTTTTGTGGTGTGCATTTTATGGGAGAAAGCGCGAAAATCTTAGCTCCTACTAAAACAGTCTTAATACCGGATGAGCGGGCTGGCTGTCCTATGGCAGATATGGTTAATGTGGAAGGATTGCGCGCGTTAAAGAAGCAGCACCCTAATGCTAAGGTTGTTGCCTACATCAATACATCCGCTGATGTTAAATCCGAGACCGATATCTGCTGTACTTCAGCTAATGCGATAAAAGTAATCGAATCTGTTGATTCCGATGAAATCATTTGGGTGCCGGATAAAAATTTGGGAGATTACGTATCCAAGTTTACCGACAAAAAAGTGATCATTTGGGAAGGGTATTGCAATACGCACGACATGTTGACTGTAAAAGATGTAGAGGAAATGAGAGCGCAATATCCAAATGCCAAGTTCGTAGTTCATCCAGAATGCCGTCCTGAAGTAGTTAAACTGGGAGACTTTGTTGGGAGTACTACAGCTATTATTAAATATTGTAAAGAATCCGAACATCAGGAGTTCATTGTAGGAACTGAAGATGGTACAGGATTTCAATTAAGGTTGGATAGTCCGAACAAAGCATTCCATTTCGCTACTAAATATCTGGTTTGTCCCAATATGAAGGTTAATAATTTGAAAAAGGTTGTACGCTGTCTTGAAACCATGCAGCCGCAAATTTATGTGCCGCCTCATGTTGCAGATCAAGCCAGAGCATCCCTGGAACGCATGCTGCTAGTGAAGTAGCATGCGTTACTCTCTTGTAAGAAGAGGTGAGCCTAACTATGATTCCACGTTATCTAGTTGATGTTGATATTAACGAATTACCTCAAGTGCATATCGAAGTAATGGTGATCGGCGCAGGAATCGCCGGTCTTTTTACCGCTATAAAGGCTAGTGAGAAGTATAAGGTGCTTATGGTTACTAAGAAGTCTCTTCTCGACAGTAATACTCGCTATGCACAAGGTGGAATTGCAGCAGTTATCTCTGATGAAGATTCACCCGCCTACCACCGTCAGGACACTTTGATTGCTGGAGCCGGACTATGTTCGCCATCCGCTGTTGATGTGCTGGTTCATGAAGGACCTGAGGGCGTTAAAGATTTAATACATATGGGTACACAATTTGATTTGGAAAATGGTGAATTTGCTCTTACGAAAGAGGGGGCGCACAGCCAACGGCGTATTTTACACGCACATGGCGACGCTACCGGCGCTGAGATTGTTCGTGCTTTGTCTGAGAAAACGAAGCAAGATCCGAATATTGAGATTTGGGATGATCATTTTGTTATTGATTTGATCACGGAAGATGGCGAGTGTTTGGGTGCATTGGTCCAAAAGCAAGACGGTCAGAAAGTATTTGTGAAAGCGAATGCGACTATCCTTTGTACAGGCGGAGCGGGACAATTGTACCGCTATACAACAAATCCGGATATTGCAACAGGCGACGGGATTGCTATTGCTTACAGGGCGGGAGCTTTAATTCAGGATGTTGAATTTATTCAATTTCATCCGACAGCTTTATGTTATCCTGGAGCTCCGAGGTTTCTTGTATCGGAAGCAGTACGCGGTGAAGGCGCTATCTTGCGCAATATTAAAGGCGAGCGTTTTATGGAGAAGTATCACCATCAACTGGAGCTAGCTCCGAGGGACATTGTTGCCCGAGCTATCGTAAATGAGATGGAAGAGACGAGATCTACGTTCGTCTATATTGATTTTACCCATGAATCGGAAGAAACGGTTAAGCATCGTTTTCCTACGATCTATGAGTTTTGTTTGAATTATGGATTGGATCTATCCTCTGATTGGATTCCTGTAGCACCGGCAGCTCATTATATGATGGGTGGCGTGAAAACGGACCTATACGGCGAGACAGAAGTCAGGCGTTTATTTGCGTGCGGGGAAGTTTCATCGACGGGTGTGCATGGAGCGAATCGTTTGGCAAGTAATTCGTTGTCAGAAGCGATTGTTTTTGGGCGAAGGATACTGGAACGTATTCACCAACTTAAGCCTTTGGAACAAACGGATGTTACAGCAGTGAATAATAGAAGAACAGAGCACGCTCAGCAGCCTATTGTGGAAAAGAAACTGAAACTTCAAAAGATCATGCTGCGATATGCTGGATTGAAGCGCACAGCAATAGGTCTTCAAAAAGGCTATGATGAGCTGCGCCGACAGCTGTCTATATTCGATACATGCTTGACCAAACGCGAGGATTATGAATTTGCCAACTTGCTAACCTGTGCTCTGTTGACAACTCAGGCAGCCTTGATTAGGGAAGAAAGCCGAGGGGGACACTATCGGGAGGACTTCGCTGAGAAGGATGATTTGTTGTGGAGAAAACATACTGTTTTCAGCCGGGAGCATGGTATTACGGAGGGACACATTGATGTATGAACTGCAGATGGAAGTTATAAATAAGAATCTTCGGTTGTGGCTGGAGGAAGACGTAGGCATGGGTGATGTAACTACCATGACTACAATTTCGAAGGAGAGCCGTTCCAAAGGAATTATTCACTTAAAGGATAACGGCATTATCGCAGGCGTGCAGATTGCTGAGGCTGTATTTGCAATGGTTGATCCCGAATTGGAATTTGAAGCGAAAGTACAAGAAGGACAGGCAGTAAGCTACGGAACCATTGTGGCTGAAGTGTCAGGAAGTACGCGAAGCATCCTGCTGGGCGAACGTCTTGCGCTAAATCTAATGCAGAGAATGTCGGGGATTGCGACGCGTACCAAGCAGTATGTCGATGCCTTGCAAGGACTGCCTGTTCGTCTAGTCGATACGCGAAAAACAACCCCAGGACATCGCCTGCTTGAAAAGTATGCGGTTCGTGTCGGCGGCGGCCATAATCATCGGTTTGGCCTGTATGATGCTGTTATGATTAAAGACAACCATATTAAAGGCTCTGGCGGTATTGTAGAAGCCATTCAATCGGCGCGCTCCCAAATTCCGCATACGATGAAGATTGAAATAGAAGTTGAAAGCATGGAGCAGCTGGAGCTGGCTTTGTCAGCGCGGCCGGATATCATCATGCTGGACAACATGAAGCCAGAGCAAATGCGAGTAGCGGTTGCACGCATTAAATCGCAAGCTCCGCATATTCTGGTAGAAGCATCAGGTTCCATTACATTAGAAACAATAAAAGCTGTTGCCGAAGCAGGTATAGATGTTATTTCCGTCGGCCGATTGACGTATTCTGTTCAAGCTCTTGATATCAGTTTGGATCTTAATGAGCAGAAGGGGGTACAGTCGTGATTCTTGTCGTAGATGTGGGTAATACCAATATTGTATTAGGCATCTACAAGGGAAAGCAGCTTCAGCATAATTGGCGGTTAAGCACGAATCGTTCGGCAACGGCTGATGAGTACGGAATGACGATGTACAATTTATTCCGGCATGCAGGTATTTCATTAGATCAAGTGGAAGGCGTGATTATTTCTTCCGTTGTGCCGCCCTTGATGTTTGTGCTTGAGCAATTATGTGTAAAATACTTGAAGAAAGTCCCGTTGATTGTGGGACCAGGTATTAAAACAGGGCTCAACATCCGTTATGAAAATCCGCGGGAGGTTGGTGCTGACAGGATTGTTAATGCGGTCGCAGCGCTTGAGGAATATGGGCCGCCTTGTATCGTGGTTGATTTTGGAACAGCAACTACCTTCGACTATATAGATGAAGCGGGACAATATATCGGAGGAGCCGTTGCTCCCGGAATCGGCATTTCTACAGAGGCATTATATCAGCGTGCCGCTAAATTACCGCGAATCGAGCTGGTGAAGCCGAAAAGTGTTGTTGGGCGCAATACAGTAGCTTCGATGCAGGCGGGGATTATTTATGGTTTTGCCGGACAGGTGGATGGGATCGTGGACCGGATTTGTGAGGAATTCGGAGTTAAACCGAAAGTAGTCGCCACCGGTGGATTAGCGGAACTTATTTCCAGTGAATCACGTACTATTGAGTGTGTGAATCAACTGCTGACACTGCAAGGCTTGCAAATCATTTACGAACGAAATCAATAAATGGGACCGATCAGACAGATTATTACAGCCGATCATGAAAGGGAACACAGATGCGAGATTATTTAATTAGAGCGACTGCCATGGAAGGCAAAGTAAGAGCTTTTGCCGTTAGGGCAACGGGTATTGTAGATGAAATCAGTAAGCGCCATGTTATGACGCCTACAACTACTGCTGCATTAGGACGAACCATTGCGGCTGGGTTAATGATGGGTGCCATGCTGAAGGGTGAAGAAAAACTAACGATTCTTGTCAAAGGTGGAGGGCCGATCGGTCAGATCGTAGTCGATGCCAATGCTCACGGCGAGGTTCGTGGGTATGTTGATAATCCTGAGGTTGATTTACCGTTGAACGAGGCGGGGAAATTGGATGTTGCAGGAGTGGTAGGTACCGAAGGGTTCTTGAATATTATCAAAGACCTAGGACTCAAAGAGCCGTATCGCGGTAGTATTCCTCTTATATCTGGGGAGCTGGCCGAAGATTTCACCTACTATTTTGCCAAATCCGAACAAACTCCTTCCGCTGTAGCGCTCGGAGTATTAGTTGGCCTCGATTACACGGTAACGGCAGCGGGTGGCTTTGTGATTCAACTTTTACCGGGGTTAACGGATGATGAAATTTCGATTATAGAGCTTCAACTATCACGGATTGAACCGATTACCAAGATGCTGGAGCAGGGGTTGGATCTTGAAGATATTTTACATAGACTGCTGCCAGAGGTACAGGTAATGGGAGAAGCGGAAGTCAAGTTCCGCTGCAAGTGCTCTAAAGAGCGAGTGGAACAAACCCTAATTTCCTTAGGACGGGAAGAAATTGAGGAGCTTCTTAGAGAGGACGAGAAAGCGGAAGTTATTTGCCATTTTTGTAATGAGGCTTATCAGTTTGATAAAGAGGATCTAAGGGCCATACTACAACAGATGTAATTAATCGGGCGTTACAATAATAGGAAAGCTCGAGAGGACCATACGAGGGGATTAGGAATGCGAAACATTAGGGTATTGTGGGGAGTCAATGCGGTTTTGCTGCTTGCTGTTGTCATCCTTTCCTACGTATTGTTTGCCGATTTCTTTACCCAACCCAATGCCGACATGAAGCCGGGCCAGACAAACCAGAACCAATCAGCGCGTGTAATTGCAACAATCGGTGAGAAAACTATAACGAGCGTGGATTTGGAGCAGCAGCTGCTGCAGAAGCACGGCCGGGAATTGTTGAATCAAATGGTGGATCATGAAGTTATTCGCATGGAAGGAAAAGCACAGGGCACCAATGTGGAGGATAGTGAGATCCAAAAAGAATTAAAACGCATGCAGCAAGGCTATGACAGTGAAACACAATTTTATGAATCAATGAAAGAGCAGCTGGGAATGACTCCGGAAGCTTTAAAAACGGATGTTTATGATAAGCTGCTGCTAGAAAAGCTGGCCATCCGCTATATTACGATCTCGACTGAACAGGTAGACGCTTATATGAAAGCTCATCCCGAAGAGTTCAGATCAGCTTTGCAGTTTCGCCTGCAGCAGATTGTTGTTGGCAGTAAAGATCAAGCCGCAAGGGTAACGGCTGATCTCTCGAAAGGGGTAGACTTCGCAAAAGTTGCCAGGGAGAGATCTCTAGACGATGTTACTCGGGAAAATGGGGGCGATCTGGGATGGATGGAGGAAGATGATCCATTCGTTGCTGAGCCTCTATTGAAAGCCGCTGGACAATTGAAGACAGGCGAGGTTAGCAAACCGATTGAGCTAAATGGTCAATTTTATTTTATTAAACTGAAAGAACGCAAGGAAGAGCCAAAAACTAGCAAAGATCAATTGAGAGAAGCCGTCAGAAAAGAAATGGCATTGCGAGAGGCGCCTCCATTGAAGGAAGTTATTAAATCAATCCGGGAAAAATGGAAGGTCACTATGACATTTTAAGGTAGATTGGTATTGACAAGCCTTATAGGGGTTGATAAGATTAGTGAAGAATACCTAGCATTTTACTCGGATATTATTGATATCATTTTAGGAGGAACTCATAATGGCTAAATTAGTTCAAAGCATTACTGAATTGATTGGTGGTACGCCCCTGGTAAGATTGAATCGTGTTGTACCAGAAGGAAGCGCAGAAGTTTATGTGAAGCTAGAGTATCAGAATCCTGGAGCAAGCGTTAAAGATCGTATCGCAATCAGCATGATTGAAGTAGCGGAGCAAGAAGGTAAAATTAAGCCTGGAGATACAATTGTAGAACCAACGAGCGGTAATACGGGGATTGGTTTGGCATTAGTGGCTGCAGCTAAAGGATATAAAGCAATCTTGGTTATGCCTGAAACAATGAGTATTGAACGACGCAACCTGCTTCGTGCTTATGGAGCGCAATTGGTATTGACTCCAGGAGCAGAAGGAATGAAGGGTGCAATTAAAAGAGCTGAAGAAATCCAAGCTGAGAATCCTTCCTACTTCATCCCTCAGCAATTTAAAAATCAAGCGAACGTTAAAGTTCACCGTGAAACAACGGGTCCAGAAATCGTTGAGGCGATTAACTCGCACGATGGCAAGCTGGATGCTTTCATCGCAGGGATCGGTACTGGCGGTACTATCACAGGTGCAGGCAGCGTGTTAAAAGAGAATTTCCCTAACATTAAAGTTTATGCAGTCGAGCCGAGTTCTTCACCTGTATTATCTGGAGGAAAACCGGGCCCTCATAAAATCCAAGGGATTGGCGCAGGTTTTGTTCCTGACATTTTGGATACTAATATCTATGATGCTGTTATTCAAGTGGACAACGAAGATGCATTCGAAACTTCCCGCCGCGTAGCGAAAGAGGAAGGAATCTTGGGTGGGATCTCCTCTGGAGCAGCCATCTTCGCAGCACTTAAGGTAGCCAAGGAGTTGGGAGCCGGCAAACGTGTGGTTGCAGTCGTTCCTAGTAATGGGGAAAGATACCTCAGCACGCCATTGTACCAATTTGAAGATTAATTTGTGAGCAGGAAGCCCTTCAGTTCGCTGAGGGGCTTTTTTTCATAGGCAATTTCAAGTATACTAAGTCCAAACTTATATGTTCGTTGATTGAGTAGAGGGAGGGGGCTTTGTAGTGGCTTTGATAACCAATGAACAGTGGCGGGAATGGTCACAGCACTATACGATGCTTCCCTATGTACAATGTTACCCGCTGGAATCGGACCGGCTCATTTCATGGGATCTTGCGTGGAAGGAAGCCATGCCAGGTTCCTTTGTATTAGAGAGCGGTAAGGGGGGAAGGTATACCTTTCTTGGACTGAAGCCTCTATCGGAAATTCGGGGTAATGGATGCCAAGCGTCCATTAAGGATGCTGATCGGCCTCATATGGTTAATCAAGTGCAAGGCTCACCATTAGAGCTTGTGAAGCAGTGGATGGAGCCCTATCGCGCTCCAGTTGTTGAGAGCCTGCCGAAGTTCGTTGGCGGCTGTGTAGGGTTCTGGGGCTATGATGTAGCCCGGACGATTGAACGGCTGCCGGAAGCGGCGGCAGATGATTTGCTGATCCCTGACTATGCCTTTGTACGTTTGGATAAGCTGTGGATCATCGATCACGAGGAACGTAAGCTTTACTGTTCCGTACACACATCGTTAACGGATGCGAAAGCTGAAGGGCTTTCCTTGGAGCAGAGCTATGGGCGGGCTCAAGCTGCTGCTGAGCAGATGAAGCAGCAGTGGGATCGCATTGCCGAAGTGAACACTATGGCTTCGTACGTTAGAACCCGAGACGAGATGCAGCAGCAGACAGCTGAGGATTTACTGCATGTGGATTTTGATTCGATTAAAGGCATTCAAGCTGACTTCTCAAGAGAGGCTTATATGGAAGCCGTGCGGAAGATTCAAGCTTATATTGGAGCAGGAGATGTCTTTCAGGTTAATTTGTCAGTACGGCAGCATAAGCAGCTTCAACAGGCTCCAGAGCTGATTTATGAATGGCTTCGTTTGGTCAATCCGTCTCCTTATATGGGGATGCTGCGTTTTCACGATTTTCAATTGGTTTCGGGTTCGCCAGAGCTCTTGGTTCAGCTTGAGAACGGCACGGTACGCGCGAGGCCGATTGCCGGTACCCGCCCCCGCGGGCAAAATGCTGAAGAAGACCGTCGATTAGCGGACGAGCTGATCCATAATGAGAAAGAGCGGGCTGAGCATATCATGCTGCTAGACCTTGAACGCAATGATCTGGGGCGTATTTCGTCCTATGGCACCGTTCGGGTCAAAGATTTTATGGTAATAGAGTATTACTCGCATGTGATGCATATTGTATCACAGGTGGAGGGTCTTCTGGCGGAAGAGAAGCAAGCCTTCGATGTTATAGCTGCGGCTTTTCCGGGAGGTACGATTACAGGTGCTCCAAAAATTCGCACGATGCAAATTATTGAAGAGCTAGAGCCTGTTCGTAGAGGTCCTTACACGGGGTCTATCGGTTGGATTGACTATAATGGTAATATGGAATTTAATATTATAATCCGCACTTTAGTCATTGCAGATGGAGTAGGGTACGTTCAAGCTGGAGCAGGGA
Source organism: Paenibacillus foliorum (assembly GCF_013141765.1). GTDB lineage: Bacteria > Bacillota > Bacilli > Paenibacillales > NBRC-103111 > Paenibacillus_S > Paenibacillus_S foliorum. The sequence continues at coordinate 7,220 of NZ_WHOD01000133.1, read as the reverse complement.
TAGTTATCGATTCCATTCCGGAGAAGGAATACACCGAGTCCATTAATAAAGCAAAAGCTATGTGGAAAGCTATTCAGTACAGTGAAATGAATGTTGAAAATTTAGTGTAGTGGAGGCGGATAGGCATGATTCTCGTTATTGATAACTACGATTCGTTTACGTATAATTTGGTGCAATATTTAGGTGAATTAGGAGAGCAGGTAGAGGTCCGTCGTAATGATGAGATAGATTTGGCCGGAATCGAAGCGTTGAAACCTGATCATATTTTGATTTCTCCTGGACCTTGTACTCCGAATGAAGCGGGGGTCAGCTTAGCGCTGATTGATCACTTTAAAGGCAAGATTCCCATTTTCGGCGTTTGCTTAGGACATCAATCTATCGGACAAGTGTTCGGAGGCGAGGTTGTGCGGGCAGAGCGTCTTATGCACGGCAAAACTTCACCTATTATTAACGATGGTAAAACCTTATTTAAGGGCCTGCCTTCGCCTTTCACCGCAACACGTTACCACTCGTTAATTGTAAAGCGTGAGACGCTGCCGGACTGTTTGGAAATCAGTGCGGAAACTGCAGAGGGTGAAATTATGGGGCTTCGACATAAGGAGTATCCGATTGAGGGTGTTCAATTTCATCCTGAATCTATCATTACCGATCACGGGTTGCAAATATTGCGCAATTTCTTGAGTGAAACGACTGTGAAGCAAGCGTGAAGATATATGTGAATGGAGTTCTTATAGATGAAGGGAAGGCCGTGGTCTCTGTATATGATCACGGTTTTCTTTACGGTATTGGATTGTTTGAGACATTTCGCACCTATGGGGGCATTGCTTTTTTGCTTCAGGAGCATGTGGATCGTTTGAAGGCGGGTTGTGAGCAGCTTGGAATTTCCTATAGTCCCTCAGCGGAACAGTGGCAGCTAATCGTAAAGAAGCTGCTTCAGGCGAATGAGCTCGAGGATGCTTACATACGCTTTACCGTTACTGCGGGACGGGACCTGCTTGGACTTCCAGGGGGAGACTATGCTGAGCCTTCAGTAATTGTTTATATTAAGGAGCTACCAGCTAGAAATGAACAATTGTATCAGAGTGGCAAGCCGCTTCAGCTGCTGAAGCTAATTCGTAATACACCAGAAGGCGCTGTACGATTGAAGTCACTTCATTACATGAACAATATTTTGGCGAAACGCGAGCTCATGCAGTACCCTTGGGCATTAAATGCCGAAGGGCTGTTTGCAGATGGTAAGGGTAATTTGGCAGAGGGGATTGTCAGTAATCTGTTCTTTTTCAAAAATGAGCAGCTTTTCACGCCTTCTATAGGGACTGGCATATTGCCGGGGATTACACGAGCCTTCCTTATGCGTGTTGCTTCCGAAGCGGGAATGAAGCTAGAGGAAGGTCTATACACTTGGAGTCATTTGTTAGAAGCAGATGAAGTGTATATTACTAACTCGATCCAAGAGATTGTCCCAATTACCTCATTGTTTGATACAAAAGGACAGAAGGTTATTGTGGGTAATGGGAATGCAGGGGAATTGACGAAAGAATTGATACGGCTATATGAACGGCATACCTTACTTTTAGCACAGGGAGAGTGAGTATATTGATGAAACAGGTAGGTAGTCCATTGGATTGTCGTGGTCTCTCGTTGGATGTTACGGGTCGTACGTTGATTATGGGGATTTTGAATGTCACCCCGGACTCCTTTTCGGATGGGGGTCGGTATACGGAGCTGTCGGCTGCAGTGGAGCAAGCAAAACAAATGATTGCTGCAGGGGCGGATATTATTGATATCGGAGGGGAATCCACTCGTCCAGGCTTTCAAACAGTGACACTTGAACAGGAGCTGGAGCGGGTTATTCCTGTCGTTAAGGCGATACGCGAGGCGGGGCTTCAAGTGCCGCTGTCGATAGATACCTATAAAGCGGAAGTTGCGCGTCAGGCGCTTGAAGCGGGCGCTCATATTCTAAATGATATTTGGGGCTTGAAAAAAGATTCTGATATGGCTCGCATTGCCGCTGATTATGACTGCCCTATTGTGCTGATGCATAATCGCGTTGAGGCAGTATATGATAACTTCATCCATGATGTCATCCAAGATTTGCGCGAGTGTATCCGATTAGCTCATGAAGCTGGAGTTAAGGATGAGCAGATCATACTAGATCCGGGGATAGGGTTCGCCAAGTCCTATGAGCAAAATCTTCAACTTATGAATGAACTTCACCGCATTGTGGATTTAGGCTATCCCGTACTGCTTGGAACCTCGCGGAAAAGCATGATTCAGAAGGCACTTCAGCTTCCAGCTAATGATGTTCTAGAGGGGACTGCGGCAACAGTAACTATGGGAATTGTGCAGGGCTGCCGGATCATGCGTGTTCATGATGTATCGGCTATGAAGCGAGTGTCGGTAATGACAGATGCAATAGTGGGTCAGAGGGGGCGAACGGAATAATATGGACAAAATAGTGATGACCGGGATGCAGTTCTACGGCTACCATGGGGTTCTTCCAGAGGAAAATATACTAGGCCAACGTTATCAAGTGGATGTGGAACTGTACTTGCCGTTGGATAAGCCTGGTTCCAGTGATTGTATCGACGATACAATTAATTACGCAGAGGCCTATGAAGTTATTAAAAGCATTGTAGAGCAAGAAGTGTTTAAGCTGATCGAGGCTTTGGCAGAACGTATTGCATCTAGGCTCCTTCAAACTTATACTAGTATAAATGAAATTACCGTACGCGTCATCAAGCCGCATCCGCCTGTAGCGATGTTTTTTGATGGAGTTAAGGTTGAAATTCACAGAAAGCAGGCATAAATCTCATGGGCTTTAAGCCAATTTACGCATATATTGCGCTGGGTTCTAATATAGGAGATCGGGAGCATTATCTGACAGAGGCTATCCGGCAGCTGGATGCTAGCGATCATATCAGCGTATCCGGCCGATCCGGAATTTACGAAACGGATCCAGTGGGTGTTACCGATCAAGCTCCTTTTCTTAATATGGCGCTAGAGCTGGAGACTACGCTCACCGCAGATGAGCTTTTTACGGTTATGCTTCAGATTGAACAAAATCTCGGCCGTACAAGAGAATTAAGATGGGGACCCAGAACGATTGATTTGGATATGCTGCTGTTTGATGAAGTTCGGCAAGATGACCCACAGCTTATTCTCCCGCATCCACGGATGATGGAAAGAGCTTTTGTCCTTGTGCCTTTGGTCGAGGTTATGCAAGCACACAGTCCACAGCAGGCTGTCAGTTTAAAGGCACATTTAGAGGGGCTGGAAGGAAGGGAAGGCGTAACACTATGGAAAAGAATATAATCGCACAGCGCATCCGTGCTTTCCGCAAGCTAAAAGGCTTCACACAAAACGAGCTGGCTGATCAACTCGATGTATCTATTGCTATCCTAGGAGCTATTGAGAGGGGAACACGTAAGCCGGATCCCAAAATTATTCGTAAAATTTCCGAGGTATTGGGGATTGATCCCGAAGAATTATTGCCTGTAGCCAAGTAAAAATAGAAAGGAGTGAAAATAATGTTGAAAATAGGGAATGTTGAAGCACCGAATAAAGTAGTTCTTGCGCCTATGGCGGGTGTGTGTAACCCTGCTTTTCGTTTAATTGCCAAGGAATTCGGCACGGGACTTGTATGTGCTGAGATGGTAAGCGATAAAGCGATTGTTCACGGCAATCACCGTACTATAGATATGCTGTTCGTTGATGATCGAGAGAAGCCGCTTAGTCTGCAGATTTTTGGCGGAGACACGGATACGCTTGTCGAAGCTGCTAAATATGTCGATCAGCATACAAATGCGGATATCATTGATATTAATATGGGCTGCCCGGTACCCAAAATCACGAAATGTGATGCAGGTGCGCGTTGGCTTCTAGACCCGTCCAGAATCGAACAGATGATCTCTACAGTTGTGAAATCGGTGAATAAACCAGTTACCGTTAAGATGAGAATCGGCTGGGATGACGAGCATGTATATGCAGTAGAAAATGCCAAAGCTGTTGAGAATGGCGGAGGCTCAGCGGTATCCGTTCATGGCAGGACTCGTGTACAGATGTATACTGGCCATGCCAATTGGGATATTATTAAAGAGGTTAAGGAAGCGGTATCGATTCCGGTCATCGGCAATGGGGATGTGCTTACTCCAGAGGATGCTAAACGGATGCTTGATCATACAGGTGTAGATGGTGTCATGATTGGTCGTGCTGCTCTGGGGAATCCTTGGATGCTGTATCGAACTGTTCAGTACCTAACTAAAGGGGAGCTTCCTCCAGAACCAACGGGCCAGGAAAAAATTCGTATTGCTCTTTTGCATATGGACCGTTTGGTAGCTTTGAAGGGTGAGAATGTAGCCGTAAAGGAAATGCGCAAGCACCTGGCATGGTATCTGAAAGGATTGACGGGATCAGCACGTGTGAAGGACATTATTATGGAACAAACGAAGCGGGATGCAATGGCGCAGGTGCTTGAGGATTTTGTTGCTTCGATGGACGGAAAGGGCGTAGAGGACGCGCCTGAAGCAGGTACATTAATCCACTGATTGTCAGAAGGATTTACGTATTTGGCTTAGATTGACATTTGTATGGGCTTGCAATATAATCAGTCAATAGTCATTTCCGGAGACGGATCAGTCATCAGGATTTCGTTCGTTAATATATTAATTATTAGTGAATTCATAGTGTCGATGTATCTGCTCGAAATATGAAAATCTTTCACATGACAGGAGATCGTTTGTAATGAGTGAAAAAGAAGTCATCCTGACTCAGGAAGGTTTAAAAAAGCTTGAGGAAGAATTGGAACATCTCAAAAGTGTAAAGCGCCGGGAAGTTGCAGAAAGAATTAAAGTAGCGATCGGTTATGGCGATATTAGTGAAAATTCCGAGTATGAGGATGCTAAGAACGAACAGGCATTTATTGAGGGTAGAGTTATGACTCTTGAGAAATTGCTTCGTAACGCTCGAATCATCAATAATGATGACGTCAGTACGGATACCGTTAGCGTAGGGGCTATTGTTACGTTGAAGGATATGGAATTTGGCGATGTCGTTGAATATAACATTGTAGGAACCGCGGAGTCTGATCCGCTGCACAATAAAATTTCGAATGAAAGTCCAGTTGGCAAAGCGATTTTGGGCAAAGTAAAAGGCGCATTGGTGGACGTTAACGTACCAGCGGGTACCATTCAGTACGAAATTATCGATATTAAGAAGTAAGTGGACACCTGCCATTTTCTGCTAATAACTGTCGATAGAAGCTTCCTATGGAAGCTTTTTTAGTTGAATAAACAGTAAGTTCTTAAGCTTTGCTTCATTTAGACTTTGGCAAGCATACTCGTCCTTAAGGCGGCAGCTGCTTATCTTTGGTTGAAGAACAAAGCCAGATGAATACTATAAAAAACGCTAAGCTATATAAGGAGTTGGAACCATGACTGTAGAACAACAGGAACTTAACGAGCTGTTGCAGATCCGTCGTAACAAATTGGACGAGCTTCGCGGCTTGGGAATCGATCCATTCGGACAAAAATTTGAGGTGACTCATCATGCAGGAGAGCTATTTAAAGCCTATGATGAGCAAAGCAAAGAAGATTTAGATGCAATTGGAGCGGAGGTTAGTGTCGCTGGACGAATTATGCAAAAGCGGGGTATGGGTAAAGCCGGATTTGCGCATGTTCAGGACATTACCGGGAAGATTCAGATCTATGTGCGGGAAGATGCGATAGGATCAGCTAGATATCAAGCATTTGACATACTGGATATTGGGGATATTATCGGCGTTAAAGGTACCATATTCAAAACAAAAACGGGGGAACTCTCAATAAAAGCTCTTAGCATTGAGGTTCTGTCCAAATCATTGCTGCCCCTTCCGGATAAATACCACGGCTTGAAGGACGTTGAGCTTCGCTACCGTCAAAGGTATGTTGACCTGATTATGAATCAGGAGGTTCAGGCTGCCTTCATCCAGCGCTCCAAAATTATTCAATCCATGCGTCGTTATTTGGATACACGCGGCTATTTGGAAGTGGAGACGCCAACTTTGCATGCAATAGCCGGGGGAGCTTCGGCTCGTCCTTTTATAACGCATCATAATGCTTTGGACACGCAGCTGTATATGCGGATTGCCATTGAGCTTCATTTGAAGCGTCTGATTGTTGGCGGTATGGAAAAAGTGTATGAAATCGGACGCGTATACCGTAACGAGGGAACTTCAACTCGCCACAATCCAGAGTTTACGATGATTGAGCTGTATGAAGCTTACGCAGATTACCTGGATATTATGAAGCTAACCGAAGAAATGATTGCACATATAGCGCAGGAAGTGCTTGGCACAACAAAAGTTCAATATCAAGAGCATGAAGTGGACCTGACACCAAATTGGAGACGGGTTTCTATGGTTGATGCTATTAAAGAAGTGACAGGTGTTGACTTCAGCAAGCAGATGACGGATGAAGAAGCGCATCAATTAGCCAAAGAGCATAAAGTCCACGTAGAGCCAATGATGACATTCGGCCATATCGTCAACCAGTTCTTTGAAGCGTTTGTTGAAGAAACCTTAATTCAGCCCACATTTGTGTACGGGCATCCTGTGGCGATTTCGCCATTGGCCAAAAAGAATGAGCAGGATCCGAGGTTTACGGACCGTTTTGAGTTGTTTATTGTCGCTCGTGAGCATGCGAATGCATTTACAGAGCTTAATGATCCTATTGACCAGCGGGAACGTTTTGAAGCACAGCTTGTCGAGCGTGAGCAGGGCAATGATGAGGCTCATGAAATGGATGAGGATTTCATCCGTGCCTTGGAATACGGCATGCCGCCTACAGGTGGTTTAGGTATTGGTATAGACCGTTTGGTTATGTTGTTGACGAATGCCCCATCCATTCGAGACGTACTGTTATTTCCTTCGATGCGCGAGCGTCAGGGCGAATAAAGAAATAGGAATGGTGACATGATATAGCGTATCTTCTCCTTATGGGAGTAGATGCGCTTTTTTGTTTCAAAGGGAAGAAAAAACATTTCAGTTGCTTTTCTGAGTGTGATTTGGTATATTACTTTTTGTCGCTTCTGGCGCAGGTGTTAAATCGAATAAATCGTTATCGATGATTTGAAAATAATACTTGCAATGCGGTGATCAAATGTGTTACATTATAAAAGTCGCCGCTAAACATGGTGACAAAAATCGACAAAGAAGAAAGTCAGAAATGACGTGGCTTTGTCAA
>NZ_WHOD01000132.1 GCF_013141765.1 Paenibacillus foliorum | reverse complement strand
ACTTCATATGTCATCGGGACGTAGCTCAGCTTGGTAGAGCACCTGGTTTGGGACCAGGGGGTCGCATGTTCAAATCGTGTCGTCCCGACCATTTTTGCAGATGTAGTTCAATGGCAGAACTTCAGCTTCCCAAGCTGGTGGCGTGGGTTCGATTCCCATCATCTGCTTCATAGAAGACCGAATTAAATCCGCGATATTTCGCGGATTTTTTTTGTTTTCACAAGCTGTTTATAATTCCATGCACAAACTATGCGGCTTGAAGCTAATTGTGTGAAAAAATCCGAAATAGTCATCGCAGTAGCTAAAAGCAAAAATGTAACTTTTGGAATGTGCACAACGAATGCAAAGGACACTTTTCACAAGCTGATTTTTCAAAATCGCAACATAAAATGAAAGCGCTATAACGGAGTTGAGTTGGAATATACAAAATTTATACACCAGATTTGGCGGGAGGGCGAAAAGGTAGCGAGAAGTTAACACAGGCACTGGCTTGCCCTTGATGACTTTAATTTGCAAAAAATGGGTCTTGGTTGTATAATCACAATAAAAACACAAAAGTGTTAATTGATGTACATATGTACATATGGAAAAAGGAGGTTTGGAATCACATGTCAGAGATTAACCAGGATCGTTATCGGCTTTTAGTTAAAATATGCCAGCTTTATTATGAGGAAGACCTGAACCAATTGGATATCGCAAAACGCTTAGGCATATCTCGTCCACATGTTAGTCGAATGCTGACGGCCGCCAAGAACGAAGGTATTGTGAATATTTCGATTAATAATCCATTCTCTACCGAGCAGGAGCTCGAAAAGCTTTTTATTAAAACCTTCAGTATTCAGGATGCACTCATTGTTGATTCCTCTGAAACAGATCCCATCAAACTACATGCTCAACTCGGTCGTACAAGTGCTGCGCTTATAGAATCCGTGCTGAGGGACGGTGATATTGTTGGGATAATGGCGGGACGGACTATAGCGAGTGCAGCGGAGAAGCTGGATTATTTTGAAAGAGAGGGACTGCAGTTTGTTCCTTTGGTTGGGGGTTGGGGATCTGAGGGTACTTCATGGCATGCAAACTCTAATGCACTGGCCTTTGCAAACAAGCTGAAGTCGAAATGCTGGATACTACATGCACCCGCCGTTGTGGCAAGTGAAGAAACAGGCGCACTTTTGCGGAGAGAGCCGGCAATTGATCAAGTACTCCAGCTTGCACAGCAGAGCCGAGTAGCTGTTATTAGTATTGGTGAAGTGAGTGAGCAAGCGACGATGGTGAGATCGGGCAATTTCAGTCTCTCTGATATAGCGGCCGTAGAAGAACGAGGTGCAGTTGCGAGTCTATGTGCTTCTTTTCTTGATAGCAGCGGTCGGGAGATTGAAGTTCCGGAAAAAAATAGGTTTATCGGCTTAACTGCGAGTGAACTTCGGGTAATTCCAAAAGTGATAGGGATCGCGGGTGGTTCCCAGAAGGTCGAAGCAATAACAGCGGCGCTGCGTGGCAAATGGATGGATATACTGGTGACGGATGCCGCTACCGCTCGGGCTATTTTAGATTTTCATCGTTCCAATGAAGCAAAGTAGTAGGAAAGGGGGATTATTCCATGTCTGATATGAATTTAGCATCCAAGCCTATGCCAACAGCAGTGAATGCTTCGGCATCTGAGAATGGTTACTACGGTGATTATGGCGGTTCGTTTATACCTGAAATTCTTGTTCCCGCATTTGAGGAGATTAGTAAACACTTCGAGGAGATCAGGCATGATGAGACCTTCTGGCAGCAATACTGTGCGCTTCTGACTGATTATTCAGGCCGTCCTACACCACTGACTTATGCGGGTCGGCTGACAGAGCATTATGGTCGTGCGAAGATCTACATCAAGCGTGAGGATTTGAATCATACAGGTGCGCACAAGCTGAACAATGCACTTGGTCAAGCGTTGCTTGCCAAGCGAATGGGCAAAACGCGGATTATTGCTGAGACAGGAGCAGGGCAGCATGGCGTGGCGACTGCTACTGTTGCGGCCAAGTTAGGCTTGTCCGCGACCATTTATATGGGACGCGAGGATATGGAGCGACAATATTCGAACGTCTTCTGGATGCGGAGGCTTGGAGCAGAGGTAGTTGCAGTGGATTACGGTTCGCAGACGCTAAAGGATGCGATCAACGAGACGCTGAGAGACTGGGTATCCAGCTTTGAGACGACCCATTACGTTCTGGGAACGGCTTCGGGTGCGCACCCTTTTCCAGCTATGGTGGCATTCTTTCAATCCATTATCGGAATTGAAGCAAAGGAGCAGATTATGCGTGCTGTTGGTCGGTTGCCAAACAAGGTCTATGCATGCGTCGGCGGAGGATCTAATGCGCTTGGCGTATTCCAAGCCTTCTACCCTCATGATGAAGTGCAGCTAGTTGGGGTCGAAGCAGGTGGACAAGGTAAGGAATCTGGTAATCATGCTACGCGGATTGCCTATGGAGAAGGGAAAATGGGTGTGGCCCAAGGATATAAGACCTTGTTTTTACAGGATAACGATGGGCAAATGAAGGATACCTACAGCATCGCTGCAGGCTTGGACTATGTCGGTGTATCGCCGATTTTGGCGGATTTGTCCGAGAGAGGTCGGGTGCGGTTTGCGGCAGCAACGGATTTGGAAGTAATTGATGCGCTGGAGCTGGTTATGAAGATGGAGGGGTTAATTCCTGCGCTTGAGTCCACACATGCTTTTGCGGGAGCATTTCAGGATATTGCTGAATCATCGAAGTCGGATATCTATATTATTAATATGTCCGGGCGGGGTGACAAAGACATCTTTAATATAGCGGAGGGATTGCAGGATGAAGAATGGAGATCATTTATCCACCGAAAAAACAAACAATTCGAAAACCAAGCTCGCTGAGCAAATCACCATCAAACAAGCTGCGAAGCCCATGCAGATCATGACCCATCAGATTCTTGGTTATCCTGATTTCGATACCAATTATGAGATGGTCCGGTTATTTCATGAGAACGAAGTTGATCTAGTGGAACTCCAATTACCGTTCTCAGAGCCGATTGCAGATGGCCCCGTATTTCTACGAGCTAATCAAGTTTCGCTTGCGAACGGGACAACGACTCGGCAATGTATGGATTTCGCCCAACGTGTGGTTGCTGATTTCCCTGGCATCTCTTTTTTGTTCATGACGTACTACAATATTGTTATCCAATATGGTATAGATGCATTCGTTAGGGAGTGCGCGGATATCGGTATCCGCGGCCTGATTGTGCCGGATGCTTATCCGGAGGAGAGTGGTACGTACATGGACGCTTGCCACGAATATAATGTGGAGCCGGTTCTCATCGCCACGCCATATACAACAGAATCGCGACTTGCCTATTTGTCGGAGCAGACCGGAGGCTTCCTGTACTGCGCAGCGCGCAAAGGAGTAACGGGCTCGAAGACATCATTCGGTAATGAGGCAGACGAATTTTTAACTCGTGTCCGCGGCTTTGCCAAAACACCAATTGCAGTCGGATTCGGTATTCAGAGTGGTGAGGATGTCGCTTTCTTACAGGGGAAATGTGATATCGCCATTATTGGAACGCAGTTGTTGAATGTATTGGAGCAAGAGGGGCTTGCTGGGGTAGAGCGGTTTTTAAAGTCTATACACGCATTGAATTGAGGGGATCGGTTTTGTGTGTTTTGGATAGGATACTCATTACTTGGGATCTCAACGTATAGGATAAGTGTTTATAAAGAGCGCATAGAGAATTAGCAAACGAAACAAGCTGAAGCTGCCAATCGGGAAGTCGGATACGAATATAATTCTATTGAATGGAAGAGAATAGCTTAAGGTCCTTGAACAAAGGATTTTGTTTTTTAAAATGAAAGGGGCAGGAGTTATCCTGAGCCTCTTTTTTTTCAATTCAATGTCCAGAACCCAATTAAGAACGCTAAAACACTTAAGCTAGTGAGAAATAACAAATAA
>NZ_WHOD01000131.1 GCF_013141765.1 Paenibacillus foliorum | reverse complement strand
CAGATGAACGCTCTTTCTATGCTGATAAGTTGCGTTCTTGGATAAAGGAAAACATTTAAGGTCTAGGAGGAGCGAATGATAACCCTAGTAGGCAACGGGAGACGATAGCACAATGACACTAGGCTGCCGTCATAAGCGGCAGCCTATTCAAGTAACGGGCAGGATAATTCAGTGGACTGACATTAAAGGGCGAATCAGATGCACAAATTGTAGCACAAATATTGAAAGATGAGGGTATAGACACATTCATCTCAAGTCCATATAGAAGGGCAATATTAACAATAGAGGGACTAGCCCAATCTTTAGGCAAAGAAATGATTTGGACTGGCCGGATACCTCTTCTGGCCATAACCAAACAGTATGGTCTGTCTTTTCTTCAACCCATGAGGAAAGCCATCCTTACATAACCATTGTTCATCCGGCAAAGGTTCATCTAAAGATATGTACCATTAAACGCTCCGAGAGAGCGGCTGTTACATAATCATTAGAGGTCCAATTTGAACCGGACTGGCCATACCTCTTCTAGCCATAACCAAACTGTATGGTTTGTCTTTTCTTCAACCCATGAGGAAAGCCATCCTTACATAACCAGCAAAGGTTCATCTAAAGATATGTACCATTAAACGCTCCGAGAGAGCGGCTGTTAGATAATCATTAAAGGTCCAATTTGAACCGGACTGGCCATACCTCTTTTAGCTATAACCAAACTTTATGGCCTGTCTTTTCTTCAACAGCGAAGTTTTTTTACTTTCCAATAATGACTATATTCTGTTCCATATGTATTAAGGTTAATATATGTATATTGTTTGTAACGACCTAATCCATTACATTTACCTACGTAAGTGCTTTCATAACTACTAAGTAGGGGGGATGCAATTGCTCGTTATTGGTTATTGACAAAATTGAAAAAATCGATTGCAGGGAGGCTTTACACGAGCAGGCTTTCATTGAAGAAATGTGCAAGTACCTTTCTGGTGTTTACAATGCTTGCCGTTTTTTCCCGTACGTGTTTACCTACCAACAGGCAGCCGCAGCTGGTGCACTGCCAAATGAAACACTACCTGGGCTGAGTTCTTATTCTGGTGCCGCCAATCCGACCGCAGCCATGGTGCAACATCGGAGGAAAACGCTTACAAAAGATGAGGAGGAGAATTTGACTATGGTACGACGAAAGATGAAAAAGAAAATCTTAGCTGGTTTATTAAGTGCTGCCATGATAGTCGGAAGTTTGACTGGGGGATTGATAACGGTGTCAGCGGCTGAACAGGAGGCCAACTTAAGTGTTAAGAGTCAGGAGGCATTCGTTCCGGAAGCAGGGGACTCGCTTTTAGTGACAGCGAATAAGGACACATCATCGACAGTTACTGTGGCTGAATCGGTCTACGATGTGGAAACAAAATACCTCGAGCAGCTGGCCTTCCCCAGATACGCCTCGTTAGATCCGAATAGCGCGGAAGCAATTACCTTTGACGGCGCCACGGTAAGCTGGAACGGCAAAACCTGGACGCTGGGCGCCAACACAATCTTTTTGGATTGGCGCTTGACGGACGCGCAGCTGGCGGCGAGCAACGGCCACGCTTTCCGCTCCATACAGGATGCCAAATGGGGCACGACACTTACGATGGGAACACCTGAAACAACCGACGACGTTGTCATCCCCAAGGGCCTTGTAAACGGCACGGAGGCCAGCCGTATGACGATTCTGACGGCCCCCGGCGTTTATTGGGTTGATAACCCGGACGATAATAACATTCGCCCGCTGCGTAATGCGAATGACCCCGAAACTAATGATTCCACTACAATGGGCAACGCCACGCCTATCGGTATGACGCTGACGACGAACTACCTTTATTTCTTCGGATTGAGCAGCGATTACAGCAAAGTGGTATATGCCTCCGCCCGCGGGCAGCAAGCGGGCGCAAACGGAAACTTCACGATGTTTAACCTTACGGGCACAGGCGGCGTGTGGACAGACAACGTCACATTCGCCAACTACACGAACATAGACTTGAACTTCCCGCTTAAGAACGAAGCGCAGGCGTGGACAAGCGCGAACCCCACACTTGCCGCCAACATTCTCGGCCTTAAAGACGGCGGATTCAGCCGCCCTATGCGCAGCGAAACGAGGACGCAGGCTCAGCTGTTTATGGGCGCCAACGCTTCGGGCAGAGGCGGCATCTCTGTTAACAGCGCGTTTATGAGCCTCCACAATATGCTGGCCCTCGGCCAAGCCGTAATGATTAATTGCTATATCGTCGCGGGCGGCCATTCGGGCAACCCTTCTATCTATATGAATAGCGAACTGCACTTTTATATGACCCAATTCAACAGCGGCACCCAATTCTATAACAGCGATATCTATGTGGATCCGTTTGAGGTGAGCGTAAACGGCCTTGCCGCGGCGGATACATACATATCCGGGCTTAACGACGCGACTGACGTGAACAACGCGGTTATGGTTGATACGCGGATACATCGCGGCAATACGCTGCTTAACGGAACATCCGCGAAACCTGCGCCGCAAGGAGGTTTCAAAGCCCTGTTTAACTGGGCGGGCAAAGGACCTATGAACCCCGCCAGCCGCAATTACCAATCCAATGTGACGTTTGACGGCGCGCCTTACCTTGTGCAAGAAGCAATAACCCCGGGAGTCGCTATCAATATGACAGGCGACCTGCTTAAGGCGTATAAGCTTGAATCGAACGGTAAAGCTTACTACAACGTAAAAAATATCATAGGCACTACTAACTACACGGCGATTGCCGCTAAAATCGCGGAAGCCGCTTTAGTCGAGAGGAACAGCAACTTAAGGCAAGCTATGTATGATTCGCTTACCGGCGGCACGAACTATAACACAATCGCCACGAACGCTACGCTGACCCGCAGCGGCAGCGGAAACCTGCGTAAAGGCAGCGGCGCAAACGCGACGACCACGCTCACAGCCGCAGTGGCCACCGGGAAAACCAATCCCGGCGACTGGGAATTTTCCGCGTATTCCTATACCCACGAAGCGACGGGCATAAACAAGGCGACGAGCAAATTAATCACGGGCACGGATGTGATATCGCTCCAATCTACCGGCACAAACACGGCCACGGTCACGGCTAACTTAACAGGCGTTACGGACGATGTGAACTTGTATGTTATAGCGAGAAGCCCTTCCCTCGGAATCGCGCGCGGCATACCCCTGAATGTTGAGGCCGAATACCAAGCGACGCCTGTATTGGCTGCGGGGGCAAGTCTGCTTGACCCTGTGAACGGTGTAGCCAAAGTGAATTACACAATAACCGGCTTCACAGGCACGGGCGCGCAAGCGGGATTACTTGATAGAACCGTTGTTGACTGGTTCCGCGTCAACGCAGCCAACCCGGCGGTTAGAACCCCTGTAGCCGTCTCGCGTGACGGCAGCGGCCCCGTGAAGGATTATGCGGTAAACGAAGGCGACATAGGGTATTACTTGCAGGCCGAAATTTCGCCCAAATATAACCACAGCGAAGTCGGCGCCAAAACTACTTTGACTATGACTCGCGTAATCACGGCGGCGGACGTTAAGACCCGTTATTGGACCGACACAATCAAAGACGGCTTTACGGCCGCAAGCGGCAAAGAAGTGATATGGTATGATCAGCCGCTTCTTGCCAATATTCCCACAGACAATCAAAATACGGCAATTCCCGGCACGATGATGATGGTGAACGGGTGGAGGAACGACGCGAAAGGCGGCAGCAACAACACCGTCACGTGGAATTTCTCCGGCATTGAACCGAAAGGCGGCGCAAGCGGAAACGCTGGACCCGCTGCAGCCACGTCTCGTTTGTTCTACGTGCCGCCCACCTATAGTGGCAAGTTCGGTGATATGATCGAGGAAGTAGGCCTTGTATCCAGCAAGGGCGGCTCCGGCTTCGGCAGCTCGCCAAGTTTCCTGGATATTTATATCAAAGCCGATACATTGAGCAACCCCGACCCCAACAGGTATATGAGGCAGAACAAAGATAATAGGGCTTATTCACCCGGTATTAAGAACGGGTACGGCTTGCGGATACAGCGCATGGACAATGCAGACGGGATTAGTAAATACGCACTGGCAGGCTCGAACACGGGCGGCGCAGGCGCAGGCACAAACGTGTTCCTTATGAAATTTAATAACGGCGAGGCATACGCCGACCCTGCAAGCTCACTCGGTACAGACTTCGGCACTAAGCTGGATCAAACTATTACCGACCTGCAAACCGGCGTAACTTACCCTAAAGGCCCCAGAGGCGCAATGACCAGTATTTATGATGGTATTGAGGGTATGGTTGACGACGTGCGCATAACGATAAGCATGATTCAAAAACCTGATGATCCGACCAAAGGCATTTTAACGGCGATCGTCTATGCCAATGACGCGCAAGACGGCGTAACGCTTGGCGGCGAGGCTTATGGCTATATGAGCCACATAAAGCTGGAAGCGGAAGTTGACTGGAACGATTTCGGCGGCTTCGGCACCACATACGCCAGCAGCACCAACGCGCCTACCTCGCTTAACACCGCTAATATCAACTCCGCCATTTATACATCTTGGAGGGCAGAGGCGGTTAAGGTAGTTGACGTGACCAACAAAAAGTCGAGTGGAAGCACTGGGAGGGGCACGACACCTGCGACGCCTACAGTACCAACGCCACCGACAGAAACGACGCCAACAGAAGCAGCACCATCGAAACCATCGACGAATCCTAGCACACAGCCGTCTTCTGAAGGTAAAAAATTCACCGATGTGAGCACAAATTATTCATGGGCAAAAGAAGCGATTGAGTTCCTGGCTTCAAAGGGGATCATTCAAGGCACATCTGACACCACCTTTGATCCGGATAAAAAAATAACAAGAGCTGATTTTATCACCTTGTTGGTTAGAGCGCTTGATATGAAAGCTGAGTTTAGCTCTAATTTCAACGATGTGAGCAGTAGTGATTATTATTACCAGGCTCTAGGTATTGCTAAACAACTTGGTATTGCCAGTGGAGTAGGGGATAACCTCTTTAATCCAAAACAAGAAATCTCCAGACAAGATATGATGGTACTGTGTGCAAGAGCGCTTCAATTATCAGAGAAGCTCAAGCTTACAGGAAATACCTCGGATCTTGCCAGCTATAGCGATAAAGGATCTGTTGCTTCTTACGCTGAAGAAGGTGTGGCTTCCATGGTGCATCAAGGAATTATAGAAGGAAATGGAGCTGGCCTCAATCCTCTCGGAAATGCTACCAGAGCGGAAACAGCGGTAATCATCTTTAGAATCCTTAAGAAATTGTAAAAAAGAAAGTTGTAACTGTAAGATTAGTTATGAATAGTGTTTCCATGGTTATGGAGGCTGTCCCGCAAGGTTGGAAGGACCTGGGGCAGCCTCTTTGTCTATTTAAAAGTCTTCTTAAGATGTCCAGCACCTCAAAATATTCGAACTGGAGGTAACGCATGGGAATCAAATGGTAATTATTACAAGCTTGGTAAAAGTGACTGGGAAGCTTAAGGTTTAGTTCGTTAAAGTAACAGGTAACGTTATTTAAATAGGGATCGCAGGCTGCAGAGCAGTCAGACGATCCCTATTTTACTGAAGTAACGTGCAGGATACTTCAATAACAATATCGAAATTGTCTTCAAAATCAGTGAAATTCTGAGAGGTGTTTTATGAGTCAGTCATCGGCACAATATTATGCTTTTATAAATGAGATATTGGAGAATAAAACAGTGTGGACAATGAAAGATGAGCAAGGCTTTCCTAGTTCAACAAATCTTAGCGGTGAAACAGCAATCCCGTTCTGGTCATTGAAATCAAGAGCAGAGAAGGTAATTTCAACTAATCCTGCATATAGTAAATTTCAACCACAAGAAATTAACTTGGGGGATTTTCTAAATAAGTGGCTAACTGGACTTGAAAAAGATGGATTACATGTAGGAATCAATTGGAGTGGGAAAAGAGCAACAGGTTACGATGTAAAACCAAATAAGATTGCAGAACGAATTAAATATGAAAAAGAGAACGGTTGAAGTGAGGTTCAGCTAACGGGACACGATAGTTCAATTAACATTCTAGTGAAGGCTGTCGAAAGAAAGGTGGACTTATGAAATACACTTGTCCTTGTTGTGGCTACAAATCATTAGACGAAGAACCAACTGATACTTATGAAATCTGTAAGATATGCTTTTGGGAAGATGATGGCGTGCAATTTAGAGACCCTGATTATGAAGGGGGAGCAAACGAAGTTTCTTTAAGACAAGGTCAAGAGAACTTTATAAAGTTTGGTGCTTGTGAGGAGCGTTGTATTGAATTTATAAGAAAACCAACAATCAACGATATAAAAGACCCTGATTGGAGACCGTTATAAAGAATTTGTCGTTCAACTACCATGAAAATTAAAGATCTGGCAGTCTCAGAAAAATAACAGCACGAAGAAGACGCTGCTCATTCATTTTTTTAAAGTGTAGCGCCAAGGATATAGGGGGGGCGTGGATCAGGAGACTTCCGAAATCGTAACGTTATAACCTAAAGTTTCAAGCCTTCGAACTGAATTCCGTACAATTGCCCCAAGTTTCTGCTTATCAAAATAATCTTCACCTAGATCAACATACATTTCTTTTCTTGTTAGCAGATAATAA
>NZ_WHOD01000130.1 GCF_013141765.1 Paenibacillus foliorum | reverse complement strand
TAGTTCCCTTCCACTTGTATGATCACGTGTGCATTTTAAAATAGCGCATCCGTGTTCCTTCCACTGCCCATTTGTAGGAACACTGCGAAAGCGGAATACGATTCGATTAACCTCATGTGTTCAACATTCGGTTATCCCTTAACGGTATCATCTTCAAGTCATGGTACCCTTCATGCTCCATTAGTTTAGATAGATCACAACTCCTAATAAAACAATTGATCCCTGGTCCCCCCAGCCCTATCTGTTCATGTATCCCCTCCCTTTCCAGGAGCTTCTCCGTCAAAGATCAAACCCTCCATAGGTTCAACAAAAATAGCAATCTAGAAGAAATCTCAACATCCGTTACATGCTATGATAATGGAAAAAAAGGAGGTTGTTCTGAATATGCTGCTTGAGAACAAGAACGCCGTGATTTACGGAGGGGGAGGAGCAATCGGCAGTGCGGTTGCCCGTGCTTTCGCCCGAGAAGGGGCGCGTGTCTTCCTCGCCGGTCGCACGCTTACCAAGCTCGACGCGGTTGCAGAGGAGATTTCTGCCGCAGGGGGAGTGGTTGAGACCGCTCAAGTCAATGCTCTTGACGAGCAGTCAGTCGAGAAGCATGCCGATGCTGTGGCATCAAAGGCTGGCGGTATCGATATTGCATTAAACGCAGTCGGGATCTTTCACGTTCAGGGTACACCTTTCGCGGAACTGTCTCTCGAGGACTTCGAATACCCAATCGCCGGTTACATACGGACTAATTACATCACGGCAAAGGCCGTGGCCCGGCACATGGTGAAGAAAGAATCAGGCGTGATCCTTACACTTTCTACGCCCGTGTCGCAAATGCCGGGACCAGGGTTCATGGGACACAGCGTTGCGTGTGCAGGTATCGAAGCATTCTCCCGCCATCTGGCAGGTGAGCTCGGACCTAATGGAATCCGCGTTATCTGCCTCAGGTCCCATATGATTCCTGAGGCCACGATGATGTGCTCCCACAGCCGCGAGCTCTTCAGCCTCAATGCCGAACGAGCCGGAATTACCCTGGAAGAGATGCTGGCTGGCGCGGCGGGTGGTACTCTGTTGAAGCGTCTTCCGAAGCTTGCTGAGGTCGCAAACACAGCAGCTTTCATAGCTTCGGATCAAGCCGGCGCCATGACGGGCACTGTGGCCAACCTGACCTGCGGCTTTATTGTGGATTAGTTAGTCGAAACAGCTGAACTTGCGGGTAGCAGTTTCTCATGCCTCCAGAAAAGCAAAGAAGGCTGGCCAACTATTCCTGTTGGCAGCCTTCTTCTAACTTTTTATGATAAGAGCATTCCGTTTTGTGTAATTAAGATGAAATTCCTATCTGGGTCTGCTCCTCTTGCGGTTGCAAATACTTTTTTACGAATAAACTAAAATAAATCATAGTGAGAATACACACGATTGCACAAACAACAAACCCCGAACCCATACCGAACCAGCTCGCATAGGCTCCACCTGCCAATCCGCCAAAAATTCGGCTTCCTCCCAGCAGCATGATGGAATTCATCATTTGACCACTCGCTTTCAATTCCTTCTGAACATTCCGGTTCACGTATTCTGCAAGGCATAGGTAAAATAAAATAAACGTTCCTCCGTGCAGCACCCATGACAGTATGACCGTGAATTTCGTAACAGCAATCGCATACAGCACCCATCTAAGAATATGAATGAAGCCTGAAAACATCAATATATTATAAATGCCGAACCTTCTGTACAACCGATCGAAGAAAATCATAAAAGGAAACTGGCTGATAGAGCCAATCATAATTCCAATACCGATCAAGCTGGTGGTGATTCCCTGCTCCTGACTATAGACTGCATGAAAGGTGAAAAAGAAGCCCAACGTAGACTCAATCGTAAACGTATAAATATAAATTAACATTAACGGCTTGTTTTTAAAAATCTCCTTCAGCTTTACCTTCACTTTGCGCTGATGACCTTCTACTCTCGGAATACCGCACGCAAATAAAAATGCGATAAACATCATAATCGAAAATACCGGGAACATGTAATCGATATTCTTCTCCAATATCCAGCCTGCAACCGCCGACATCGCAGCGTAACCAACTGAGCCTGCCGTCCTGACCCGTGAGAAATTAAACTTCGATTTGTTGGCAAGCTCCAAGGCAATCGTATCGCTAAGCGGATTTACCACACACTGAACCACCGAAAACAAGGTTGTCGAAAGCAGCAGCAGCCAGAGATGGTTACCCGATAACGGAACTAGCCATATCGTAGCTGCTGTCAGCAGCAGACTTAATAATAAAATGCCATTTTTCGATTTGGCCCGGTCTGCCGCCAATCCCCACAAGGGCTGGATGAACAAAGCAATAATGGATCCCACTGAGGTAAGCAGCCCTATTGTAAAAAGATCCAAATTAATTTTGTTATAATACAAACTAATATAGGAAGAGAAAGCCCCTAATGCCATAAACATAAGCGCATAATAAAAGGATACATATACGTAGGTGGACTTAGCTGATTTGTCAGAGCTCATCGTAGTTTCGATACACGGTCCACTTCAGCTAATTCTTCGGCCGTCAAGTTTTCTCCGAGGTGCAGTAATGCATCTTTTATTTGTTCAGGACGGGAAGCCCCCAATATAGCAGAAGTGATATTCTTATTGCTAAGCACCCATGCCAACGCGAATTGAGCCAATGTCCATCCCCTCTGAGCTGCCAACGGCTTGATCGACTCTACAATGTCAAAATTCCGGTCTACTCCTAGCAATGAATGAAGCCTTTTTTCTCCTGCAGCACCGCGAGATCCTTCCGGAGATGCTTCACCCTGCCTGTATTTACCTGTCAGCAGCCCTCTACCCAAAGGACTATATACAATAACCCCAACCCCTTCCGATTCAACGAACGGGAGCAGCTCATCCTCGATGCCTCTGGATATGATGCTGTATTCAGGCTGCACGCTTT
Organism: Paenibacillus foliorum; assembly: GCF_013141765.1. GTDB lineage: Bacteria > Bacillota > Bacilli > Paenibacillales > NBRC-103111 > Paenibacillus_S > Paenibacillus_S foliorum. The sequence goes on along the minus strand of NZ_WHOD01000130.1, from coordinate 38,486 downwards.
CAAACCGGTGAAGATGATTCAAGGCGCTGACACCATGGGCTTTGGCAATTTGCCAAGCGGCAAAGTTCGAGCATCCGATATAGCGGACTTTACCCGATTTTACCAAGTCATCGAGTGCGCGAAGTGTTTCATCCAAAGGGGTTTGAGAGTCAAACCGATGCACCTGATACAAATCGATATGATCCGTTTGCAGCCGTTTCAAGCTCGCTTCCACTGCACGGAATATATGGTATCGGCTTTGGCCTGAATCGTTTGGACCTAGTCCGACTTTACCGTGCACCTTAGTCGCTAAAATGATTTGATCACGACGGCCTTGCATGATTCTTCCCAGAATTTCTTCAGATTCTCCGGATTCAAGCGGATTATCCCGATCCATTCCTTTTCCGTAAACGTCTGCTGTATCATACAATGTGATTCCTGCATCCAATGCTGCGTCGAATACGTTGCGAGACTGTGCCTCATCAATCCAACGGCCAAAAGCCATTGTCCCCAAGCTGACCTCCGATACTTTCAATCCTGTTCTTCCCAATCTTCTGTGTTTCATACATTTCCCCAACCCTTCTATTTATAATAAAATACAAATTTAGGACCGTTTCAAATGAACATATCTTGAGCTGTAAAGCTACACTCGGGCTGTTTTCCAAATCCCCTTCTTAAACCGTCCGTATATAAGCACTGAACGTACGAATTGATCCGCAGCAGCTGCAGTCCAAATACCCGCCGTACCCCATTTCAATCCAAAAACAAACAAGAGACTCAAAGCAACCCGAAAGCCCCATACACCGATTAAAGTCGAATACAATGGGTACTTCGTATCCCCTGCTCCTCTCAATGCGCCACCTAAAATAAATTGGGTTGCCTGTGATACTTGAATAAAGCCCATAATTCTTATGCCAACAGCTCCTTGTTCGATTACAGCTTGGTCTGGCGTATACAGCATCATAATATAGGAGGCGAAGCAGATAAAAACCACACCCATAGCGCCTGCTACGACCATTCCGATTTTACGTACCTGCCATCCATACTTTTCAGCTAAGTCCGGATTGTTGGCTCCAAGTGCCTGACCTACCAGAGTAGAAGCAGCAATGGAAAAAGCCATACCCGGCATAAAGGTCAGCCCAAACACGTTAAACGCTATTTGAGTCGCTGCCAACGCTACGGTTCCAAGGCTGGCTGCAACTTTGACGAATACAAGCATCCCGAGACGCATCACGATCTGCTCAATAGCCGTAGGAAGCCCAATTTTGAGAATACGTCCAATCATCACACGGTCTATTTGAAATAGGCCGCGCGCAGTTAAACGGATGGTATACTTGCCGCTGAACATTACAGCAATGACCCAAACCATGGAAACCAGCTGCGATACGATAGTGGCAACCGCTGCGCCAGTAACGCCCATCTTCGGCAAACCATAGACTCCATAAATCAATGGAAATCCGATAATAACAATGAGCACATTCGATAATACGTTTATTTTCATTGGGGTACGAGTATCGCCAGCTCCGCGTAAAATTGCAGTCAATGCCATTGAAATCGTATTAAAGCCGACAGACAAGAAAATAATTTCTGCATATTGCAATCCATGTGCAACTACGTCCTCCCCGGCTCCCATCATACGGAGCAAGTCAGCTGCAAAGAAGTATCCAAGTGCAACGACTAGCACAGAAAGTACAATGTTTAATGCAAAAGCCTGACTCGCCGCTCGATTGGCTTCCATAATCTTACCGGAGCCGACTGATCTTGCCACAATTACAGTGGTACCTACATTTAAAGTCATAAAAATAGCTAGTAATAGAAAATAAGGCTGGCTGGTTAGCCCAACCGTCGCCACTGCTTCAGGTCCTACCCGCCCTACCAAAATCATGCTAAGCATTTGCATAAAATTAATTAGCAGCATCTCCACCAAGGATGGGCCAGCTAGCTTCAAAATAATTTTACGGATTGCTTGACGATCATTGGGATCGGCTAAGGCTGCCTCTGGAGCATCCATCTGTTCATCCGCTTCGGAAGGTTGTTCTTTTTCATTTGTTCGCGCTTTCATGCAGTCACCTTCGTTTCCGTTCTATAGACGTATTTTCCACCAACAGCTTCCAATTCTAGAAGCTTTTCTAATCATAGCTGATTTCTTAAAATTTCATAAGGACTGAACTCCGCTTCAATAAGTAACCTTAAGTATAGTAACTTTAACATTGGAAATTGTTGCTTCAGCTCTTAAGAAGGTCGCTATAATGCAATTTTTCTTACAAAAATCAGCCTTGTTACCTACAGCTTACCGACCACCAGCAAGCTGCACAAAATTTTTGTATAGGCTCCCATATTGAGTTGACCGCCCCTTAACGCTTATAATAAACAATGAGAAAAAAGTTTAAAAGAAAAGGTGTCATTCATGAGCATATTAAATGTAGAAAGACTAAGCCACGGATTTGGAGATCGCGCGATCTTCAAGGATGTATCCTTCCGCCTGCTCAAAGGTGAGCATATCGGACTCATTGGTGCCAACGGTGAAGGTAAGTCCACCTTCATGAACATTATTACAGGCAAGCTCCAGCCGGACGAAGGTAAGGTAGAGTGGTCCAAACGGATGCGCGTTGGGTATCTCGATCAGCACGCAGTGCTCAACAAGGGCATGACGATGCGCGATGTCCTGAAGGGAGCCTTCCAATATTTGTTCGATATGGAACAAGAGATGAACGACATGTACCTTAAGATGGGCGATGTATCTCCGGAAGAGCTTGAGCGGTTGCTAGAGGATGTCGGAACGATTCAGGATACATTGACGAATCAAGATTTTTACTTAATCGATGCCAAGATCGAAGAAACCGCCCGCGGACTAGGACTTACCGATATAGGCCTGGATAAAGATGTTAATGATCTTAGCGGCGGACAGCGGACTAAGGTGCTGCTAGCAAAGCTGCTGCTCGAAAAGCCGGACATCCTGCTCCTCGATGAGCCGACGAACTATCTCGATGAGCAGCATATCGAATGGCTGAAGCGCTACCTTAACGAGTATGAGAATGCATTCATACTAATTTCACATGACATTCCGTTCCTTAACAGTGTCATTAACCTGATTTATCATATGGAAAATCAAGAGCTCAACCGGTATGTTGGCGATTACGATTACTTCCAGCAGGTCCACGGGATGAAAAAGCAGCAGTTGGAATCAGCCTACAAGCGCCAACAGCAGGAAATCGCTGATTTGAAAGACTTCGTAGCCCGGAATAAAGCTAGTGTCGCGACTCGGAATATGGCGATGTCCAGACAGAAGAAGCTGGATAAGATGGATGTCATCGAGCTAGCTAAAGAGAAACCGAAGCCTCAATTCAACTTCAAGGATGCAAGAACGTCAGGCAAGCTGATTTTTGAAGCTAAAAATCTTGTCATCGGTTATGATGAGCCTTTATCAAGGGCGCTCGACCTCCGGATGGAACGCGGACAGAAGATAGCGCTTGTGGGTTCAAATGGTATCGGTAAAACGACATTGCTGCGGAGTATCTTAGGCGAAATTAAAGCGCTATCCGGCTCCGTTCAGCTTGGGGAACACTTGAGTATCGGTTACTTTGAGCAGGAAGCAAAAGATGCCAATTACAATACATGCATAGAAGAAGTATGGAAAGAATTCCCTTCTTACTCACAATTCGAGGTTCGAGCGGCACTGGCCAAGTGCGGGCTCACAACTAAACATATCGAGAGTAAGATTACAGTCTTAAGCGGTGGCGAAAAGGCAAAGGTTCGCTTATGCAAGCTGATCAACCGCGAAACGAACCTACTCGTACTCGATGAGCCGACCAACCATTTGGATGTGGATGCTAAGGACGAGCTGAAGCGCGCCCTCAAGGCGTACAAAGGCAGTATTCTTCTGATTTCTCACGAACCCGAATTTTATCGTGATGTCGTTACAGAAGTATGGAACTGTGAATCCTGGACGACAAAGATGTTCTAATCATTGTTTCAAGAGCAGGGGCAAGTGCAAGATCAAGTGCAAGATCAAGTACAAGATCAAGTACAAGTGCAAGTGCAAGTGCAAGTGCAAGTACAAGATCAAGTACAAGTGCAAGATCAAGTACAAGTACAAGTGCAAGTGCAAGTACAAGATCAAGTACAAGTGCAAGATCAAGTACAAGTGCAAGTGCAAGTGCAAGAGCAAGTGCAAGAGCAAGTGCAAGAGCAAGTGCAAGATCAAGTGCAAGACGTGTGCGGGGATGGTACGGGACGAGCAAGGGACTGCAGGACTATCCCAAAAGCTTACTGAACGAACCCCTCAACAAATTTAAACCAACAAGCTTCTATGACCCCTATCAAAGTGGGAATGGAAGCTTGTTTGCCTGTCAAACAATTTTGTTAAATTATGGGAATATATTAATGCTGCTCAGAACTATACCTTAGCGGAACCAGAAGTTCCGTTATTCAACCCGCCATGACAAATTGAACACAATAGCGGAAGCCTCAATTCCGTTATTTGGGGGAATGCGGCCAATTTACGCATAAACCAAGAGATAGCGGAACTTCTAGTTCCGCTATCCCCCTATTTTATATGCTTTTCTAGAAATAACGGAACGAGCACTTCCACTAACTTGGTTCTCAACCCACGCCCCCCCTGGCTCAGCAATTGCTATCAGAATATTCCATCACAAGCACAACCAAGACTCCATCACCACTCAACGTTGGTAATGGAGTCTTGGTTGTACTAAATAAGAGCTTACTCTCCTCACTTCCGCCGCTCCGTCGTTACTGCTCTATCTACAGCCTCGAGAGAAACGAAACAGCCAAATCAGCTATGCGCTGATGTCCGTTCTCGTTCGGATGAAGCCCATCCGATGTATAGTAATGCATCGTTAACTTGTTAAATCCACTCACCGCATACAAATCCAACAAAGGCAAAGAATAGTTAATTCCTATCATCCGTATAGCATCAACATAATCAACTAATCGGCGCCCTACCGTATTCGTACTGAATATGTCATATCCATCCTTATCTCTTGGCAATGGAGTCCACAGATTCAACCGGCAGCAGGGATTATTCGTTAAAATATGCTCGATTAACGTTCGATAGGCTCCATAGAAGGTCAATATATCATAGCTGTCAGGTTCTCCTAACGGTTTATCCAAGCGAAAATCGTTCACTCCAGCAAAAATAGTCACACAATCGAGCGTTGGGTCGATATTCCGACCGACATTCACGGTTGCACCATAATCTCTGTCACCACCAGCCGTCATGGTGCAGCCGCTTTTGCCGTAATTCATTACCTGGCTCAAACCAAGCCCGCTGGATACAAGCGGCTGATAGCCGTTTGCCTCTGTAATGCTGTCACCAAGCGTCCCCCAGCTCTTACCTCGCCATCGATTGGCTTCGTGATTCCATGGGCCCGCTTCAAGCCAACCCTCAAGCTTCTTCATCATATTTAACTTCAGCTGTCGGGCTCATGCCAGCCGCCACGACTTCAAATACCGCTTCCTCACGGTCGCCCAGCCATGCTCCCTGCTCAATCAACGTAATCTGCAGCGCCCGAATGTCGACTCCGCGGAATCCGGTATTGGATTCCGCGGCCATGGCAGCAGCGGTTCCTGCCGCCTGCCCCATTGCAAAGCAGTTCGGCATCACTCTCAGGGAGCCTTGTACGGGACGATCCGAAGACACCGAGCGCCCGGCCACAATCAGGTTCTCCTTGCCCTGGGGCAGCATGCAGCGGTATGGAACGCCATGCGATTGTCCCTTCGGCAAATGCTTGATGGCCATAGTGCTCTGCGCGTTAGCCAGATGAATATCGATGAAATAGGAATTACGCGCGATATCATCTTCAAAGGTGCGCATTTGGAGAAAGTCATCTACCACCAACGTGTAGTCTCCTACAATTCGACGCGTTTCACGGATTCCGATTTGATCGCCTGAATGGACCAGATGCGCGTTCTCGAAGCCGGGCACATACTTGTGCAAGAAGCGAAGCTGCGTCTCGATCAATTTCCTGCCTTCTATAGCAGCGTAGGTTAAATCCTCTGCTTTCGTACCATCAATGCCAAATACATGGCCGAAATTAAAACCGGCCACTGACTTCGAGAGCCAAGCAGTGCCGGAGATTCGCTTACGTCCCTCCGGCAAATCGCCGTTTTGCTGCGCTTGCGTGACCGTATCCGGCAACTGGCCGCCTTGACCTGTTTCCTGGATAAATTTATCAAATTTATCCTTGTCCAAACCGGATAAGATAAAGCACATCGTGCCCGGCTGAAGCTCCCCTTCCTCTCCACCGATGTGAAAGGGTACTCCGGCCAATGCTGCCATATCCGCATCACCCGTAGCATCGATGTACAGCTTCGCTTGAACAACCGAACGGCCGCTTTTGTTGCTGATCACTATTCCTTGAATCTGCTCACCTTCTGAAAGCACTTGATCAACAAATGTATGGAACAGCACCTTAGCTCCACTTTGAGTCACTTCAAGGTCATAGATGCGTTTCAATACTTCCACATCAATCGGAACCCAGTCCAGCCTGTCTTTATGCATGCTCATATAGATATCGCCAGAGGCTTGCTTCATCTTCTCCATGAGATCCAACCCGATACCTCTTATGACCGGTTTCTCCCCATCGGTATAAGGGCAGAATGCGGGAACGAGCGCTGCGGTCCCCATACCGCCCATGTAACCTCGCTGCTCTATTAGCAGCGTATCCGCGCCATTCCTAGCAGCTGCAATTGCCGCAGCAATGCCTGTAGCTCCTCCGCCGATGACTACAACATCCGGTGTATAGGATACGGTAAGCTCCTGCTGCGGGATGGTGACAGTAGACAATTTGATGGTCATTTGATTTCCTCCTCAAATTTATGATGAAAAATCGTAAGCAAACAGAAAACAGCCGCTTTTAAGAGGTCGTTCAAAAAGTCCCCTTTTGATCACGAAGTATCTCAGGAAGCTTATTCGACATCGAATCTTGCATTCACCTTCGAAGTCCGGTGCTCATTTAGGTTTCCCTAAACTTCGCTCCTCCTTTTTCAGGTTCTTGCAACCTTTTCGGTGCTGAAAAGTTAACTTTTTGAACAGGTACTTTAAAAGATAAGCTGCTTTCTATTTGCTACCTGTTATTTTTTCAAAGTAGTGTACCAATCGTTAACTTCTTTATAGCTCGCATCGCTGCCGGCTGCTTTATACTTTTGTTGGAAAGCTTCCAATCCCGTGATAGACTCTGCGCCAAAAATCAATTTCACAGTGTAATCATTAACCATCGTGTTGAGCTGTTGGAAATTTTTCGAATACTCAGGCATAAACGGTGCCATTCCCAACGGGTCGATAATCCTTACTTCTGTAGGCTGCTTCACATTCAGAAACTCCCAAGCTTCAAATAAACGAGGATCTTTACGTACACGTGCTTGCCAGTAGATCGGATAATTTTTCTCGTCAACGCCCATCAAGTAATTATTGGCCTGATTCCGTTCATCGGTGAATATCGGCAAAATCGGGTTATACGCACCGTCTTTAAATGTAAAGTGTTTTCCTTCCTCACCTATCGCCATCGTTCTGAAAGTATCCTTCTCCAGCTTGGCATTCATCCATTTAATCGTGTCCTCAATATGTTTGGAGGATTTAGGGATGAAGGTGATCCGGTCAAAACCTGAGGAGGCGGAGAAGCCCATTTTGCCGCTTGGGCCCTTCAAAGCCGGGGCAAAAACCATTTTGGCATCAGGTTGATTTTTTTTCAGTGCATCCGCAATGGTAGGAACATCGGACCAGTTAAGCGGGATAACGCCGGCACGGCCGCTAGTGAATTTTTCTTTCATCGTAGCATCTTTATTTACACCAAATTCTTTATCCAGTAGCCCTTGCTTGAACAGATCGCCCATGAACCCCACATATTCTTTAAAGGCTGGGTCCAATGTACGCGGAGTCAGCTTGCCATCAACCGGATTCCAAAAGTTAGGCATCCCGAACGCACCGACCACATTTTGCAGGAATGGATCGTCTCCCTTTAGTGTTAATGCAACGTTTTTATCGCCGTTACCGCCTGGGTCCTTCTCTTTGAATGCCTTCAGAACGGTCGTCAGTTCCTCCAGCGTAGTTGGCATTTTCAGACCTAACTTATCCAACCAGTCCTGGCGAATCATCAAGCCTGTGCTTGAAAAGTTAATGGCCTTGGTAGGAATAGCGTAAATTTTCCCGTCCACTTTGGCAGCATCGAATGTTTCCTGTGACACGGATGCTTTAATGTTCGGACCAAACTTATCGATCAGAGGCGTTAAATCAACTAAAGCCCCTTTTTTCGCATAATCGGAATAAAGCGCTTTAAATTCACTGCCGCCATTGGTCGTAATAGCATCATACGGTTCTGCAGATGCAATCAACAAATTAAGCTTGTCTTGAGGTTTATCCTGAGGAAGCATTTCATACTGCACTTTATAACCGGTTTTGTCTTCCAGTACTTTAGCTACCGGATACGTGTTATAGTCGTCCTTTTGCCAAATTTGCAGCGATTTCAATGTCGGTTTCACTTCATTCTTGGCAGCGGGAGCAGGTGTGGATCCGGATGGGGCGGGAGCCGTCGCTGAGGTATCTCCCCCTTTGGATGAGCAAGCAGCAGAAGTCAGGGTCATTGCAGCCAATGTAATGAGGAGCCATTTCTTTTTGTTCATAGAAAACCCTCCTAGTTTAATTTACAATCTCTGTATCATTAACCCCTCAATACCAGGGATTGAATGCTTGCTTAGCCTTTCACGGAACCTATGAGAACGCCTTTTATAAAATATTTCTGCAGGAACGGATACACCAGCAAAATAGGAATCGTGGAAGCGATAACCGTGGCTGCACGTACACCTTCAGGTGAAACATTCATTAAATCGTCTACGCTTTTGTTCAGAGCCGAAGAGGAATCCGCATCCATGACGATATCCCGCAAATACAGCTGTAAAGGCTTTAATGACGCATCGCTTATATAGAGCATCGGATTGAAAAAATCATTCCAGAAATAAACCGCGTAGAACAATCCAATCGTAGCCAGTACCGGTCCGCTAAGCGGAAGAATGATTCGGAACAAGATGGTGTAGGTTTTGGCACCGTCCATTTTGGCTGAGTCCTCAAGCGCTTCCGGCAAGCTCTCGTAGTAGCTTTTAATAACTAAGAGATTGAAGACACTGATCATAGCAGGTAAAATAAGCGACCATAAGCTGTTGATCAAATTCAAGTTGCGCATCAGCAAATAATTCGGAATAATGCCCCCATTAAACATCATCGTGAAAACGAAAAGCACCATAATGAAGCTGATTCCCGGCAAATGTCTTTTCGACAAAGGGTAAGCCGTAACCGCTGTCAAAAGGATCGATATAAGCGTCCCTACCACCGTTATACCAACTGAAACCATAAAAGAGCGAATAAATTGAGCGGATGTGACTACATACTCCATCGTGTGCAGCTGAAAGCCTACTGGAAAAATACCAACCTTACCTGAAACTACTGCCCATTCTTCACTGATCGATTTCGAAAGCACATTGGCAAACGGAAGCAGTGTGGACGCAGCCATAAGAAGGAGAAATGTATAAGCACATACATCCAAGCTCAAGTCAGCTATTGATTTTCTACGCATCGTTCCTGCCTCCTTTTACCATATACTTCGATTGAGCAATTTTTTACTAAGCATGTTGCCGAAAATAATGAGCAGGAAACCAACCACTGAGTTAAATAATCCTACCGCTGTGCTGAAGCTGTAATCCATTTTGCCAAGCCCCATGCGGTATACATAGGTCCCAATAACGTCCCCCGTCTGATAAACCACCGGATTGTACAGAGTCAGTATTTGTTCGGTTCCAGCATCCAGCAGATGGCCTATACGCAAAATGAACATTAATACGATGGTAGGCAATATACCCGGCAGCGTGATGTAAAACATCTGCTTAATTCGCCCCGCTCCATCAATGGCTGCCGCTTCATATTGCTCCTGCTCGATACCCGCAATCGCTGCAATAAAGATGATAGCGTTCCAGCCAACTTCCTTCCACCCTGCTGTGAAGACGACAACACTTCTGAAAAATCCATTATCCAGCAGGAAGGAAATCGGCTCGGCCCCAAACGATCGTATGAGTTGATTGAGCAAACCGCCTGAAGGAGACAAAATGTTGATGAATAAGCCCGAAATAATCACCCAGGACAAGAAATGGGGCAAATAGATGATGGTTTGTATGGTTCGTTTGAAAAACATCCTGCGTACCTCATTTAATAGCAAGGCGACTGCGATCGGGATGGGAAACAACAGAACAATTTTGTAAAAGCTAATCAATAATGTGTTGACAAACACTTGGATGAATTCATCGGAATGAACCAGCTTCTGGAATTGCTCCAGCCCTACCCATTTACTGCCCGCTATTCCATCAAAAATATTGAAGTCTTGAAAGGCTATCACAATTCCATACATGGGTGTGTACTTGAATAGTAGAAGGAAAAGAAGTCCCGGCACCAACAAAATGTACATGTCCAAATTGTTGCGAAACAGCTTCCACCGGCTGTCCCGTTTGACGTCAAGCTCAGGGCTAATCTCTTTACTATCTAAGTTTGCTGTAGTTGTTGTATTCATGATTGTTGTCACCTCCTGTGCTTGTAATGTGATTATATCGGGTTTGTAAAAAGCTCAGTAGAGGGTAAAGCTATGATTTCTGGTTTAATCCTACTGCCTTTTGTCGAATAAGTACGGTTAATAACGGATAATAGACAACAAATGGCCCTCCCATTCCCGATTTCAAGCGGGGTTAAGAGCGCCATTTTCTTATAAAATGATCTTTCTGAAAAATGCAATCTGGCGGGCTAACTAGCTATGAGAATCCATCAATTATTTTACCAGCTCCTCACGGATACTCCGCAAGCGAACGGTTACCGTCGTTCCTTGTTCTGGTGCGGATCGTATGGACAGTCCATAGCCCTCTCCCGAGTATAGCTTGATACGTTCGTTAACATTGTACAGCCCGTAAGAGCTGCCAGAGCTATCGAAGGAGCTTTCTGGCCGTGGCTCGCTAAGCAGCTTCCCTGCAGTCTCTTCTTCCATGCCGGCTCCGTCATCGGAAACGGACAGCACCAGCTCCTCGCCATCCTGATGGGCAGTAATTCGGATATGGCCGCTTTTGCCTTTGGATTTACGAATTCCATGCAGCAGCGCATTCTCCACAATAGGCTGAAGGGTCAGCTTGGGCATATAATGTTTATGTATAGCGGGGTCTGACTCAACCGTAAATTCAAAGCTCTGCGGAAACCGGCTTTGCTGGATTTCCAAATAAACTTTGGCTAAGTTCAATTCATCCTCTACACTAACGTTGTCCCTGCCTTTGTTTAAGCTTAGCCTGAAGTATTTGGCCAGCGCATCGATCATTTGGCTGATATCATGCGCATTACGCCCTATGGCAATCCAATTGATCGTATCGAGTGTATTGTATAGAAAATGCGGATTAATTTGCGCCTGTAGGGCACGAAGCTGGGCTTCCCGTTCCAGCACCTTCGTCTTGTATGTCTCTTCCATCAGATTTCTAACCTTATCTATTAAATGATCGACACTCCGTTCCAGAACGTTGATATGACCATCGGATGCTGCATTGCGGTCATCCAAGCTTTCCAGGCCTTCCTTGTGAATAGTTCGAATGACAAGCTGAACGCGTCGGTTCATCCCACGTATGATAAAAGCCAACAGAACGAACACCAGCAAGAGGAACATGATTGATACTCCAAGCAATGTAGCAACACTGGAAAACCGGTTCAGCGTAACCGCCTGACGCGATATTTCTGATGCCGGCACCTCGGCCACCAGCTTCCAGCCTGTTGATTGTATGGTTGTAAAAACCGCATATTTCGCATCGTCACCTTCTGCTATTTTAATTATGCCCTCGTCTGCTTCTGTAATCGATTTCTTCAGATCAGCGCTCAGGACCGGCTTGCCAAGCAAAGATTGATCCGCATGCGATACAGCGATTCCAGTGGAGTCAACCATATAAATAACCTGCTGTTTGGATAAATCTACAGCATCAAGTATGTTTCTTACGGTCTGCTCTGTCATATCAATGACAAGCATGCCCGTCATCTGGTCGAATTTCTTAGCATCGCGAATCATACGAGCCGTGGACAGCACATAAGCACTGCCCTTGTCGATATATTTCTCCTCATAAGCTCCTATCCAGACGATTGAACCCCCGGCTTCAATGACACTATTGTACCAAGGCCGACTTTTCAAGCTGTCCATTGGAAAGAAATTGATCAACTCTCCAGCATAAATTCTGGACTTATCCACAAACAGCCTGACGCGAAACACGTTGCCATTCGTCTCAGCCGTATCCATCATATAACGCAAATCCTTCAACACAACCAATTGTTGTCCAATAGGAGCGGTCGCCTCCGATTGGTCTAAATACTTATATAGATTAGGATTCATAAAGAGGGAATTGGACGTATCGCGCACACGTTCAAATTGATAGGTCAGATTGATCCCTGTTTGTTTCATAGTCTGAAGCATGGAGCGGGTTACTTCCTTTTCCAATATTACTGAGGAACGCTCGTAATAAAAGTACAGCAGGAAAGAGGCTGGCAGCAAAATCAATAGAACATAACATAGCAGCCAGGTTCTGGCGGCTGCCAACTCTTTTAACAGTAATAACGAATAACGAGCACCCTTATGGAGCATGGATTTCATCAGAAGAACTCCCCTCCTTATAGCACTTGTTCACGGTAGGCGCTCGGCGTAAAGCCGGTAACCTTTTTAAACAGCTTGCTGAAGTGGCTGGGATCCGAATACCCGACAGCATAGCAAACCTCGTATAATTTGACCGTTGTGTCGCGCAGCAGCTCCTTAGCTTTCTCAATCCGGACCTTGGTCAAATATTCATAGACCGTATCTCCTGTTTCCTGCTTGTAGAGCAAGCTGACATAGGTGGGGCTTAAATAAACGCTTTCCGCTATATCCGAAACCGTCAAGCTATCTGCTAACCGTTCTTCAATGACTTGTCGTATACGTTCAATGACGTTACTCGATTTCCCGCTGCGCTTCTCTTGAATGCGTGAGCAAACCTCTACGAGATAGGATTCCAATGTAAATCTCAGGTCCGTGATCGTCTCCTGCTTAAACACACGTTCCCACAAGCTAAGCTCCTTTTCTTCCAAATCGCGGCTTTGTATGTTCAGCTCCAGCAATAAACGGTTGGACAGCAGGATCAACTGCAGACACACGTTGCGGCTGTACTTCAACCCTTCACGGCGATTTCTGGCTAACCATTCGAACAAATCGTTGAGCTCCATCGACAGCTGATTAGGCTCCGCTGCTTTCATAACAGACAAGAAACGTTCGCTTTGTACTTGATCAAATCTGTACATACTATGCTCCTCGTGCTCGAGGCTGTCCATAGAAATGACGCGGTTTTTGCCCAGGTACCACTTTTGATCCGCCGCTTCGCGTGCTTGTATATATGACCATGGCAATGCCTGAAGCTTGGATACATGCTCGCCGACCCCGATGGTCACCGTGATGGAGAGCCAACGCTGCAAATTTTCCCGGATCTCTTCAGCTAAGCTGAATAGCAGATCCTCCTGCGGCTTCTCCTCATCTCCAGTACCGCCGCCATCTCCATCACTGTTACTGCACACACGGAGTATGCCGACATATTCGCTGCTTCTATTCTCGAATGCATACCCGCCCATGTGGCGATCAATCAGCTCCTGACACACGTTAAGTACAGCATAGGACAGCAACTGCTTGTCCCTCTCCGAGCGAGGCTCGACTACCTCCGCATTGTCGTCAATTGTAACTACAATAACCCAATAAGATGCGTCTGCTGGCAGCTCCAGCTGTAGAAACTCCATCCGCTTCCGCGCGCCGCCAGGCTGGTTGATTCCGTCACGGATCAGTGACATGAGAAACTTTTCGCGAAGTAACGGCATGCTTTGGGTCAGCTTGACCTGCATATCCGCAATCAGCATTTTTTCCTTCGCTTCGTTCTGTAATTCTCCGACGACACGCTCAACAACCATCCTTAGCTCCTGCATATTGACAGGCTTAAATATATAATCAACTGCGTTGACCTGAAGCGCAGACTTTAGATAATCCGCATCATCGTGACCGCTTACAAAAACAATTTTGATATGAGGGTAGCGCTCTCGAATCTGCGCAGACATGCGTATCCCATCCATATTGATCATACGCACATCTGTCAGCACCAAATCAGGCTGGATTCGTTCAATCAGCTCCAAACCTACGTCACCGTCATCAGCCTCGCCTACGAAATCAATATTAAAATCACTCCAGTCGAAATAATTACGCAGACCATAACGAACGGTTGGTTCGTCATCAACGATAACAAGCTTGTACATCCAACGTTCTCCCCCTAAGCCATTTTTCATCATTATACATGAAATCGATTTCAATGGAAGAAGCAGTGTTTGGGGTGATCTTACTTTTTCATTTGGCAATATATCCCCTTATGCTCATCCCAGCACCAGAGCATACAGAAGCTGAACTAGATGAACATCTTTATCATAGATCGTATTGCCAACAATTTCGCTTAACATCAAGGAGGAAACGAAATCAAATGCGGTTAGCTGTGAAATTTCTTTTTTTCCTAATAGTTTCGTAATAAGCCATAGGCCAACCATTGCGGTAGCCAGCTTTACCGTAATGTAATAGAGATCCATAGCAAAAGCCCCCTTCGGATGGATGTGCTTTTTTACCCGAATTGGCTGCATCACGAAACCAAGGCAATTATATGTTTACGTGTTGTATCGGATGCGGCACAAAGCTTATAATTTCTTTGACTCACTACTTTACAATACAGATAAAGGATGCGCTGAATGATGGAATTAGATCAAACCGACCGGGAAATTATTGAAATTCTGAAGAAGAACTCCCGGATTCAATGGCGGGATCTTGGGGAACAAGTATTTCTAACCGGGCAAGCGGTAGGCAATAGAATCAAACGCTTGGAGGAATCCGGAGTTATTCAAGCTTACACCCTTGAGGTGGATGAAGCTAAAATAGGAAAACCTTTACTTGCGATTGTAACTATATTTATGAAAAGCAATAACCACAACGAATTTCGCAGCTTTCTTGAAACTCAGATTTCTGTTACAGAAGCCCATCGGATCACTGGCGAAGGCTGCTACTCGCTGAAAGTACGCACTGCAAACCAAGAAGAGCTCAATGATTTTCTTGATAAAATACTTCAATACGCAAACTATAGAATCAATTTATCCCTTGGTAAAATCATTTAACTTACAAACTCTTTCATCGTGAAAGCTTGTGGCTATTTTCCCTTTCATCAACAGCTTTTTTTCATCTCCAGAGGAAGCTACAATAAGTAGATAATCATGCTTTCGAAGGAGATCAAAACTATGAACATTCAACTCGTGCGTCACAGCACCTTATTCATTCAATAT
The DNA here is from genome assembly GCF_013141765.1 of Paenibacillus foliorum. GTDB lineage: Bacteria > Bacillota > Bacilli > Paenibacillales > NBRC-103111 > Paenibacillus_S > Paenibacillus_S foliorum. The sequence goes on along the minus strand of NZ_WHOD01000130.1, from coordinate 23,113 downwards.
GCTGGGCAAAAACTACTAGTCGATCCTATGCTCAGCCCAGCCGGGGCGATGGCTGCTGTTCCAAACACAGCCAATACACTTTCCAACCCTCTCGTCAATTTGAAGATTAACATTACAGAATTGCTCGAGGCTGATGCCATACTCTTGACTCATACGCACAGAGATCATTTCGATGGTGTTGCAGCGGAGCTCTTACGTAAAGATATTGCTTTCCTCTGTCAGCCGCAGGATGTGGAGAAGATACGCTCGCAGGGCTTTCAACAGGTTACTCCCATTGAGTATGAGTTTGAATGGAATGGCATCCGTATTACACGAACTACCGGTCAGCACGGCATCGGCGAAATCGGAAGGCTAATGGGGCCCGTTTCTGGCTACGTTCTTCAGGCCCCAAACGAGCCGACATTATATATAGCCGGCGATACGATTTGGTGTGAGGATGTAGCGCAAGCTCTCACCAAGTATCAACCCGATGTTACTGTCGTATTCGCGGGGGGAGCCGAGTTTCTGCAAGGCGGCCCCATAACAATGACCTCAGAGGACATTCGGCAGGTATGCTTGCACAGCCCCAATACTCGTGTTGTGGTTGCTCATATGGAGACTTGGAATCATTGCTTTTTGAAACGTCCCGAGCTAAGAGCATTTGTCGAGATGCATCAGCTTCAGGACCAGGTCTGCATTCCTGAGGATGGGGAATATTTCCATTAAAAGCTGCTTTTTATTGTTTACGCCAAGCCGGATTAATGTGATAATTAGCACCATACTTCACATTAAATAATGAAAGAAGCGGTTGCTTTGAAAGGTATGCTCCCATTCTTACTTTTTTACGTGGTTATTTATATGGCGAATGCGGTTTATGGAACCTTCATTCCAGTCTACTTCCAATCCATTGGCGCAACTTCCACACAAATAGGGCTGCTGCTAAGTCTGGGACCTCTGGTCGCTGTCTTGGCACAACCTGTTTGGGGTTCAATTGGAGATCGGGCTCGAACCAAAAATTCCGTGCTTCGCGTACTTATCATTGGCACCGGAGTAGTTATTCTGCTCTTTCCGTTATCGACCCATTATGTTTATTTGTTAATTATGGTTTGCTTGTTTACCTTCTTCCAAACTTCAATCGCCCCTTTAAGCGATGCCATCACCCTAGAGGAGCTCGACAAACAGAAACGCTGGTCATTCGGTCCAATCCGGTTGGGCGGAACTATCGGATTCGCTATTATGTCTCTACTTTTCGGTTGGATCGCCAAAAGCCATATTAATTCTTTATTTGTCACCTACGCCATTATTATGTTCATCAGTGTTATTCTGCTTTCCAAATTCCCCGCTGCAACAGGCTACCAATCGTCAGGCAAAAAGATGAATATCGGAATCTTATTTCGAAATCGCAAGCTCATGATCTACATGGGCATTAATCTCGTATTACAAATTACGTTGGGCTATTACTATACGTTCTTCCCTGTCTATTTTCATAATATGGGCGGGAACAGCTTTCTGTTAGGCTGGTCGATGGTCATTTCCGCCTTAAGCGAAATTCCTTTTCTGCTCTATTCAGGACGAATTATGAAGCGTGTTCGAATCACCCATATTCTGCTTGTTGCCAGTATCGCCACTGCGCTGCGCTGGTTTGCCTTTTCTTTATCCGACAATCCCTATTGGGTCCTCCCCGCACAAGTTTTGCATGGATTGATCTTTATCGTGCTGTCGGTAACGATGGCTATGTATATAAATCAAGAGGTTCCAAAGGAATTGAAGGCCAGCGGCCAGACGTTAAACGCGCTGCTTAGCGCAGGCATTGCCCGTATTATAGGCAGCTTTGGCGGGGGAATTGCGAGTGATGCCTTTGGTATGAAAAACATTTTTTATTACAATGCCTGGATTGCCTTAGCTTGCACCATCGGTATCTTATGGCTAATCTTCAATGAAAAAGGAATGCAACGAGGGGCCAACGCGTAAAGGATAGGATCGACTACTATCTCGGAAAATAGTATGATGGAAATACAACTACATTAGATAAAGCGAGGAGAACACTACCATGGCATTTGGAACATTGGCTCACAAAGTCGGCACACTGCCGCTTCTTCAATTGACACAAAAATTAGGTGAACTTGATATTGATTTCGTACAGTTGGCTTTGTCGAAGGCCATTGGTGATATCGATACTTCTTTAGGTAAATTAAGCCCTGGCTTGGCCAATCATATTGCTGAACAGTTTGACAAGCAAGGCATCCGTATCGGGGTGCTGGGCTGCTACATCAATCCGGTTCATCCCGACCCTGTACAAAGAAGGTACGAAATCGACCGTTTCAAGGAGCATCTGCGGTTTGCCCGTGAGTTTGGCACAACCATTGTTGCTACAGAAACAGGAGATCTTACAACCTACCGTCATCAGGATGCTGAGAGGTATGAAGAGATCGGATGGTCCATCCTGCGCAGTACGGTTGAGGAATTAGCTGAGGAAGCAGAGAAATGGGGCGCGTATGTAGGACTTGAACCGGTCTGCACTCACACTCTTACCTCACCTCAGAAAATGAAGCGCATCATAGAGGAAGTCCCTTCCAGCCATATCGGAGTTGTGCTGGATCCGTGCAATTTGTTCGATCGTACGAACTTTGAGCGTCGTGATCAGGTTGTTAACGAATCCTTCGAGCTGTTCGGAGACCGAATCGTACTGGCTCATCTGAAGGATGTGGTGACTCCTTTCAAAGAAAGCGACGGTCGTCCAAAATCCGTAAAACCTGGTACAGGTGTGTTCGACACAGCTGGTTTCCTGCACAAGCTTAATGAGTACAAGCCTTTCGTTGATGTTTCCATTGAAGATACAGATGCTCACGAGATGAATGAAGTGATCCACTACTTGAAGGGACTTAGTAAGTAGCACTATGGACGGATTGAAAGGAAACTCCTGCTCATGATGCTTCTGCAAACCTTCCTCTCTACCATCTATCATGTATTTCTTCCTATCTCTCTGCCTGTGATCGGTGGTGCTCTGCTTCGGCGCTTCCGCGGGATGGATACGAAGCCGATATCCATGCTTGCCTTATATGTTTTGAGTCCAGCACTTATATTTGTTGCCTTGTTCAATGCGCAGATATCATGGGATGACATTACCAATACGATATTATTTTCGATCATTAATATTTTGATGCTGTGGGCAATCGCTCTCTTGATCAGTAAAATGTTTGCCCTGCCAGCTGCTGAACGCGCGGGACTAACTATGGTCTCGACCTTCACTAACAGTGTGAACTATGGTCTTCCGTTGGTTTTATTGGCTTTCGGACAAGCCGGCTTGGATAAAGCCTCCTTATATGTCATTGTTCAAATGATTATCGTCAATACCTTGGGCGTCTATTTCGCGGCACGTTCCCAATTTTCTGTAAAAAATGCGGTATTATCTATATTTAAAATGCCATCTATTTATGCGGCGGTATTGGCAACCCTTGCCAAAACACTGGAGCTGCAAATCCCAGATGCCCTTTATAAAGGATTCACCCTGATGGCGGATTCATATTCCCCTGTCGTTCTTGCGATACTAGGAGCGCAAATGGTAAGTGTTAAAAGCACCGTACTACCCATAAGCTATAAAAAAGCTTTTTGGGCTGGTATCTTACTGAGATTACTAGCAGCGCCAGTTCTCGCATATATTACTTTGTCTTGTTTAGGTGTCGAAGGCATCTTGTTCTCAGTCATTCTTGTACTGGCTTCCATGCCGGCAGCCGTTAACGCTGTTCTGTTGGCGGAGCAGTTCAATGCGGCTCCGCAGTTTGTATCCAAGAGTATTCTGTGGACCACTCTTGCTTCCTTCCTTGTATTGCCGACTATCTTGCTTTTACTGCAATAACGGGCTTGCAATAACTTGGTTTATAGACTAACAGCAAAATAAATACAGCGGTAGCCTGGGACTTGAAAAAATACGTGAAACCTGCAAAGGAATGTTCGCGATCGAATAATCAGATCAACAGCTAAAAGGACAGACGAATGATGAATTCATTCGGCATGTCCTTTTCAAGATTGATTATAGTAGCAATGCTTAACCCTGTTCTTCCCTTTTCCACAACCCATTTCTATGTCTATATCTATTTCAACACTTCAAATACAACGGCCCTTAGCATCTCATTCGAGTCGTTAAATAATTCATGTCCCCAGTGGGGCTTGTTTAGCAGAATATCCCCCGGCTTCACTCTTGTTTGCTCATCATTTACTTTCATAATGCCGTTGCCCTCAAGTATTATATAAACTTCCTCATCTTCACGATGTCGATGAAAGCCGATAGACGCATCCGGTGGAATTTCAACGTAATTAATAAACTGAATTTTCGTGTCAAAGTCTTCTTTCTTATAAATACTCGTGTGGTTGATTGTGCCTATCCCTCGATGGCACTGCTCCGTGACTAATTCTGCCTCCAAAAAATTACGAATGAACATGTACATTCCCTCCTTTTTATATGACCATCTGCTGTATCATAGTTCACTGGTTCACGAAATAATTGGCACTCTTTGCTGAAGATTATGCGATTGGTTGGCAAAATAAACAAGAGCTTCTGATTTGATGTAGTCCTCCCCGCAGGTTTCCGCATCTCTGCCTTCTTTTAAGGCTACCAGAAAATGATGGAAGCAAGACAGATCAGCAATCCCACTACTATCGATCGGAATGTTTCCTTCCCCTTTATTAAGAAACAACTGATCGTCGATTAGCAGCAATGCACCTTCGGTACCTTCTATACGCCAGTCGCCGCTCCAGCCTGTTTGGCGTCCTTTCTCTGTCATACTGCCTATGTAATTGACAACAATGCTGTCCTCCATTTCAAGGCAGAAATTCAGATTAACATTAGCCTTCAGCCAGCTTCCTACCGGGCAATAATTGAAAGCATATATGCTTTTCCCCTCCCGCCCGGTCAAATATCGAATAAGATCAAAATGATGTATGGTCACATCCTCCAGCAGCGGATTCTCAAGAGCAAGGAAATAAGGAATATCTGTTGGATGGTAGCGGCAAAAATCAATTTGAATGGTTGCGATATTTCCTATTACACCTTGATCAAGCAGCATTTTCATATGACGAATGAATGGAAAGCAACGATAATTTTCCGCCACCATAAAGGGGATGTTCCCTAGCCTTGCCAGTTCTACGATTCGAAGCGATTCCATGTAGTTATTTGAAATCGGCTTCTCACAAAACACGGGAATACGATGCTCAAACGCCAGTTCATTCACGACGGAATGAAACGCGGGCGGCGTCACATTAATAAGAATGTCCGGCTGTTCCTTAACAACGGCCTCCGCCACGGACGTATAGAACGGAACCAGTTCCCCGGCTAACCGTGCTTGCAGCTCTAAATTTACTTCGACTACCGCTAATTGAATATCAGGGTGATCCCGACGAATCCGCTTGTACCACGAGTAACCTTTGTTTCCTAGTCCAACTATAATAGCCTTCAGCTTAACCCACTCCTCTTAGAGGTTGTCAAAAAGCACCTTTTGAACTCCTACCTTTTGTCACATTACTTCTTTTTAAAATTTTCATCGTATTTCTTTTGGGCTTCCTGAATCGCTTGCTCTCCGCCTGTCTTCTTCCATTCATCTACGAATTTATCGAACTCGCTGAGCGGCCTGCGGCCCGTTATAAAGTCGACATAATTTTTGATCGTCAGCTGCTCCAGCTTGTCACTAATCTGGTTATATTGGGGAAGCTGAATCGTCTTCATTACATCATACTTGCCTTTTCCAGTCGTTTCCGCTTTTTGACGTACCGAGACGAGACTGTTTTTGGTCATATATGGCGTTTGAAATTCGTAATCATTAAAGGATTTGCCGACAAAGGTATACTGTTGGCCGATTCCAAATTTGATTTGCTCCTCTTCCTTGTCATATGGAGGAAGATACTCGAAGCCGCCGTCATCCGTTTTACGATAGGTCTTGCCAAGTTCCCCGTATACGATTTTTTCGAACACATCCCGATCAAAAGCAGTAGATTCTGCGATTTCGATATATTTGATCATCTTATCGCGGTCTTTTTCCATATGAAGACCGAATTGTGCGCCAGAGCTTGGAATCGGACTCCCTTGGATGGTTCCCTGCTTCCCTTCAGGACCCTTGGGACCCGCGAAGCTCGCCCACTTAACATCAGGATTTTTGTTCTTCATCGCATAATACTCTCCGCCGATAAACGCCTCTTTCGGTATAAATTTCCACCATGAGGCAACAACAACCCCAGACTTCTCGGAAATAACTTTGTCGTCAACGTTTTTACTTTTATTAACTATAAATTCGGGATCAATTAATTCATCCTTATACCAACGGTTTAACACAGTAAGCGCGTCCTTAGCGCCTGGCAATATTTCACCCCTTACGATATTTCCTTTGTCCTCGGTAAAAATCCCAGGGAACACACCGAAAGCTCCGAATACAGGAGAGAACATTTCTTCTGTTTTCCCTCCGGTTCCCGTCCAACCGTAGGTATCCTTCTTTCCATTACCGTCTGGGTCGTCATTCCGGAATTTTCTCATGGCAGCTTCCAGCTCTTCCAGTGTTTCCGGCATTTTATTAATGCCCGCCTTTTGCAGCCAGTCTTCACGGATTCCAACAACCTTGGATGTAGGTCCTAGAGTCCAGATAATAGGCATCGAATAATTTTTCCCGTTTCTCATCGTAAATTGCAGAGGGTTGTCGCCCAAATGTTTCTTCAGCCAAGACATATATTTAGGAGCATATTTTTCCAGTAAATCCTTCGGTATTTCAGCAACCGCCCCTTGTTCTACAAGCTTATCGTATTCTGGAAATGGCAGGTCCACCCATACGTCAGGGATTTCGCCCGATGCAACCTTGACTAAGAGTTCTTCCTTGAAATTATCCTTAGAACGCGGAACTTGTTCGATTTTAACATGAAATTTGTCCTCTACAACTTTTATCGCATAGCTGTCTTTAACCGTTTTATCATAGTTCTGGTTCAAATAAGTCATTTTGTATGTACGTTGTTCCTTAGGCCCACTCGAAGAATCGCCCTCACTGCTGCCTTGGCCGCAGCCTGACGCAATACCTGTTAAAAGCGCCGAGCCTAATACAACCGATACCACTCGCTTTTTTTTGCTCATTGTTTCCCCTACTCTCTTTTAAGTAATCTGTCATTCTTTGACGGCTCCAAGCATGATGCCCTTCACAAAATATTTTTGCGCAAACGGATAAGCTACCAGCATCGGAATGACAGAGAGCATAATCATGGTGGACTGCAGCTGTCGGCTGGAGAATGCATCAAATTGTTTACTTTGATAGAGCATGGCATTGATTTCATCCATATTGTTATCGACAATTATTTTCCTCAACACGACCTGCAGTACCTGCTTGTTCGAATCCGTAATATAGATCAGACTATCGAACCAAGCGTTCCAATGACCTACTGCCACCCACAAGGCAACCGTAGCCAACACAGGCTTTGAAAGCGGTATCACAATCTTGCGAAAAATAAGAAAGTAACCTGCGCCATCTACCTTAGCCGACTCTTGCAAGCTATCGGGAATGGACTTGAAAAAATTCCTCATGATCAGCACATTAAAGGCTCCAATCATGTTGGGAAGAACGAGCGCCCACACACTGTTAAACAGACCCAGCTTTTTGATCAGCAAATAATTAGGAATCAATCCACCGCTGAACAGCATCGTAAATAGGATCAGCGCTGTAACGATTCGATTGCCAGGCAGATCAGCTTTGGACAGCGGATACGCCAGCAATGAGGTAAATATAAGGCTTAATACAACACCGAGGATCACTCTGAGCAGTGTATTCCCGTAGCCCTTCCATAGGCTGTCATAATGAAAGGCGAACTTGTAGCTGTCTAATGTAAACCCGGATGGAAAAAGCAAGGTCCCCGTGGAGTAAACAGCGTGAGAAGAACTCGTGCTTAATGATACGACCAATTGATTCCAGAAGGGAAAAACTGTAACTAGCACAATGGAGCCCATAAGTAAGTATAGTGCTGCTTGTGCCCCTTTCTCACCCATGGATGCCTTAATATGATTCATGTCCGTTAACCTCCAACTGCTTGAAGCTTTACCATAAAGTGTGCTCTTTACCGCCCATCGTTTTAACTGCTTTGTTAACAACCACTATCAGAATAAGTGCTATAACAGATTTGAATAATCCTACCGCCGTAGAGTAGCTGTAATTGGCTTCGACTAGCCCTTTCCGATATACATAGGTATCGATAATATCTGACACTTCGTAAACCATCGGATTGTACATATTGAATACTTGATCAAAGCCAGCGTCAAGAATATGAGCCATCTTCAGAATGAGCAGGATGGAAATGACGGGAACCAGCATTGGAATAGTAATATGCAAGATCCGCTTGAACCTGCCCGCGCCGTCTATTATGGCTGCTTCGTAAAGCTGAGGATCTATGCCAGCGATGGCGGCAAAATAAATAATCGAGCCCCATCCAAAGCTTTGGAAAATATCCGTTACGATCAAAATAATTCTGAAATACCTTCGATCTGCCATATAAACGGTAGGCTCCATCCCAAACAGATTCATAAGCAAATTGACCGGCCCTTCCATCGAAAACAGGCTGATGAAAATTCCTGACAATACAACCCATGATATGAAGTGAGGTAAATAAGATACCGTCTGTACCAGCTTCTTAAAGCGCATGTGAGTGACTTCACTTAAGAGTAAAGCAAACACAATGGGAATCGGAAAGCCGAACAGCAGCTTGTAGAAGCTGATAACAAGTGTGTTCTTTAAGACATTAAAGAAATAGGGATCAGCAAACGCTTTGCGGAAATGATCCAATCCGACCCATGGGCTGGCCATTATTCCTTTCAATATAAAGAAATTTTTGAATGCCAAGACTACGCCGTACATCGGAATGTAGTGAAAAACTATAAAATACAAAATTCCCGGAAGCATCATCCAATATAATGCCTTGTATTCATAAAACTTTTTTCTTCTAAGCCGCAGCTTAGCTGAAGTGGCTATTTTACCAGCTAGCGAGGTATTCAAAGCCCATACCCTCCCTCTATGAAACCAAAATGAATGCGCATTCATTTCATTAGATTCACTATAGCACAGCCTAACTCAAACTAAATCTTCAGTTTTTTTGGAAATATTTCGTTTTTTTATGCAATATGCTCCCTGTCAGACCTCGTGATCGAAAGGCAGTCTTGCGAACAACCTCAAGATTCCTCTATTCGTACGCTCTGATTGGAATAACTAGCTTCATAACGGTTCCTCTACCCTTCTCGCTAAATATTTGTATTCCATACTGCTCACCGAATGTAATTTGAATACGTTCATGTACATTTTTCAAGCCGTAGCCTTTAGAAGGCCTTGATAACAGCTCTTTCTGCAACTCCTCATCAATTCCCGGCCCATTATCTTCGACCGAAAATTCGATATCCCCATTGTTCCTTTTCCCACGGATGATAAGCTCTGCCTTTCCCTCCGTCTTCATATCAATTCCATGTATAATGGCATTCTCCACAAGAGGCTGCAGCGTTAAATTAACCGTAGAATAAGGCAGTATGGTTTCATCGATCTCATAAATAATATCGAACTCATAGTCATGCATAACGGATTGAATCTGTATATAGGATTGTGTATTCGTGATTTCATCGCGGATTGAAGTCAGACTTTCTCCTCTATTCAGTGCAGTTCTATAAAATTTGGATAACGTAGTTACAAAATGGCTAATGTCCCGCGCTCCGATTTCCACAGATTTCCAATTGATAATGGACAAAGAGTTGTATAAAAAATGCGGGTTAATTTGAGACTGCAAGGCTTTCAGCTGCAATTCCTTCTGAGTAATTTTGCTTTTGTAGGTTTCATCGATGAGTTCATTGATCCGCTGAAGCATTTTACCAAAACGTCGAGTCAATTCCCCAATTTCATCCCTATGGTCATCACTTACTGCAGAGACACGAAGGTCTCCGAGCTCCACCTGCTTAGCCCATCTATGTAATAATTGAATCCGATAAAGAAGTGTTCGAGAGAATAGCCAAATCAGCACGAATAAAATAAAGGTACAGACAGCCACCACTACGATCGTTGCCTTAATGATGCTTGTAGCGTCAACGGAGAGCTGCTTCGCCGGTATGTAGTAATGGAGAGTCCAGTCCGGAATGGGGATATTTTGCGTGAGCACAATGTATGAAACCCCGTCTTTACTAAAAAAACCATCCTTTTGCCGAATCAATTCTTGAGGGGTAATTCCACTTTGGGCTGCGTTTGGCATCGCTTTTTCCAATATCATGTTTTGATTATGGTCTGACAGAACGAACCCATAATGTTCCGCGTTTCCTATGGTTGTCGTATCCAGCAAATGCGAAGGATCTAATTTCAAATATAGTAAAGCTGTATCCTCATGAACATAAATATTAGGAAACTTTTTTACCGCAGCAAATTCCCCCTGGCGATAATACCAGAATGTTTTCTTTTGCCTGCTTGCTTGCTCATACCATACGGCTTGTAGCGCTTTATCGAAGGATTGGATCGTATTCCCATACTCCGGAATCCCACTCTTAGTGAAAACGGTAACCTGACTTACGTCTTTGTTTAAATGGGTAACCATTGTAAAAAAAGGATCCACATTTTTTTTCAAATCACTCGATAGCTCAGTTAGATCGGTATAGCTTCTCCCAAAAAAACGCTGAACCTCCGGGTTTAACACAATGGAATCGAAGATCCTTTCATAACGGACCATATTGTCATTAATTCCGCCCGCTACAGTGGCAGCCGTTTCTCTAGCTCCCTGAATTGCCTGCTTCTGCAATAGCTCTAGAGATTGATAATAGGAGTAAAGGCCAAGCAGCAGCAGTGGAACCAACACAACCACCATATAAGATAAGATGAGCTTTTGCCTAAATCGCAAATTTTTAAAAGAGTGCTTCCACGGCTTCATTTCCGTTGTCCTTCCCGGTATTTCGCTGGCGTTGTTCCGAAATAACTTTTGAATTGAGAGCAAAAATAGGGATAGTTTTCGTAACCCACCTCGACTGAAATATCGATAATTTTCATATTAGTTCCGCAAAGGAGACTAGCCGCCTTCTCAAACCGGTAAGAAACAATATATTTAACTATAGTAACGCCCATCTCCTTCTTAAATAAATAGCTCAAATAACTGGGGGTTAAATAAACCTGCTCTGCAATCCAGTCCAACCCAATAGAACCCTGATAATGATTATGTATCAGCTGCTGCACTTCCTCGATCACCCTGCGGGAAGCGCTTCCATTATTACTGTTAGGCAACACATCCAATAGCTGCTCCACATCAGGTGTTCCTTTTAAACCAAGGGCGCTGGAAAACACCGTATGAAACTCATCGGTTTCAACAGGTTTAAGCAAGTAATGAGTAACTTGAAGCCGAATCGCTTCTTTGGCAAATTCAAACTCTCCATAAGCACTTAAAATAATCGTTCTCAAGTCAGGCTGAACAGGCCTTGCCTCCGCTATCAGCTGCAGTCCATCCATGAACGGCATTCGAATGTCGGTAAATAGAATATCGACCTTCTGAGTTTTCAAAACCTCCAATGCTTTAAGGCCATTCTCTGCTTCGAATATTTCAATAGGAAACGCGTAATGACGGATCAAAAATTTGATGCCCTCACGTTCAATTTTCTCATCATCTACAACTAATACTTTGTACAACAACATCACCTCTCAGGTAAGACTGTATACATCATACAATATATCAATCGATCAGACATTACGCTAAATTACTTTGATATGACTTTTTTAGCTTTATTGTTATCATGTGAAATTGGCAAAAAGCCCCCCATACTTTCGAGAGGCCTAATGTTTGGCTAATCTATTCATGTCAGTCACGTTGATATTCAAATTCGATCCCAAAACGCCGTCTTATTATCTAAAGGTTGAAATCGTAGCATTATCAACCAATCGCCATACCCGGATACATTTACTTTTTATATCGTTCGTAGGCGGCTTGATAAATTTTCATGTACTCATCGAGACCCATCTTCTTGATCGTCGCAACATATTTATCCCAATCAGAAAGCGGCGCTGCGCCGGTAATGAACTTGGCCGTCATTTCATCCATATAGGTCGTGAAGTCATTATTAAGTGCGAGATACCTTTCGTTTTCCTTTTCCGTAAAGCTGAACGCCGGCCAAATTTCTTTCGGCAGGTTCGCTTCGACCTTCTTAGCCGTGTCAAGTGACTCCTGCATGCTCTCTGCGCCCTTGAAATATTTTTGTCTTACAATACCCGGATAACCTCCGCCCGGCCAGGTGACATACTTAACGACAGCTTGCTCCATCGTCAATCCTTGCGGGTTTTTAAGAATCTCATCCGTATAATCTACGTTGCCGTCCGGCTTCTCGACATAGCTCTTGTCCTTGAAGCCCATAAAGAACATCTTGTTGCCTTCTTCACTAAAGAAATAATCCATCCAACGGACGGTCGCTTCCGGATTCTTGTTCTTGTTGGTGATAACGAAAGCACCCGGACCTGATACGGCCGGACGGTACTCGGAATAAAGCTTATCGCCTTTCGGTCCTTGCAATGCATTGGTACCAATAAAGCCCGTTTGTTTCATAAGAGTAAAGGGACTGGTCATTCTAACCGCACCATATACCCCTTCGGCGCCTTTGGCAAAAAACTTATTCTGGTCTTTCTCGTTAGGGAGGATATCCTTGTCGATCAGCCCTTCGGAGTAAAGCTTATTGAAATACGTGAGCAGTTCTTTGTATCGCTCGTCAGTCGGAACGAAACGAAGCCCGTTTGTGTTAGGATCCATGTCAACCATCTGATGGGACGAACCGCGGGTACCAAGCCCAAAGAAGCCTTTGAAATGACTGACCAAATCCTTCAATTTGGTGGCGCCAAGCGGAATTTCATCCGCTTTGCCATTCTTGTTCAAGTCCGTAGATTTAACGGCCTTCAAATAGTTGTAAAAATCCTCGGTTGTTTTAGGTTCCTCCATCTTCAGAGCCTCAAGCCATTCCTTTTTGATCCACAGCTTGCCTCCCATTCGGACGGAGGTGAAGTCAGGAGACAGCATATTCGGGAAGCTGTAGATGTTACCGTCCGCCATCGTGATCGCCTTTTTGACCTCGGGATACTGCTCCATCAGCTTTTTGAAATTAGGAGCATGCTTATCAATCAGATCGTTCAGCTTAATCAGCACCCCCTGACTCCCGTATTTCATTAGATCATCAGTGGACATTCGAGCCAAATAGATGGCATCCGGGTAGTCGCCGCTCGTCAGTGCCAAGTTACGTTTTTCCGTAAATGCATCAAATCCAATCAGCTGAAAGTTAACTTTAATATTCGTCATCTTGGCATATTCCTGCCAGATCATTGTTTCATTCCAATTGTTGGCGGTTGTGGGTGCTTTTGCAGCTAAAAAGGTCAAGTTAACGGGTTCATTCACGATCGGAAAGCCAGTCGCATTCACCTTAGCTTCCGCACCTTTCGAGCTTTCCTTGCCTCCGGCTGCCGGGGCTTTCTCTCCGCCGCTGCACCCTGCGATCATAGTGGTGGTCATTGCTGCAGTGAGTATTACGGATGCCCATTTCTTAGAATTATTCATTCGTTGAACCTCCCTTGGATTGTCACTTTTATCCTTTCAAAGCCCCAATCATGATTCCCTGTACGAAATACTTCTGCAAGAACGGATAAAGCATCAGTACCGGCAAATTCGCGATAACCACGACCGCGTACTTGATTCCTTCCACCTCCATCAGTTTTTTGGCAAGCGAATCATCCGCCATATCCAACATAGACTGCATCTGACCTTGTATCAGGATTTCTCTCAAAATCAGCTGCAGCGGGTATTGGCTCCGATCCGACAAGTAAATCAGTGCGTTAAAGAATGCATTCCAATGTCCAACCGCATAAAGCAGTATCATAACGGCGACAATCGGCATGGATAAAGGGAGAATTATCGAATACAAGATCCGGAAATTGTTGCACCCGTCTATGGCAGCGGATTCCTGGATTTCGAAAGGGATGCTGTTCTGAAAAAAAGTTCGCATGATGATGATATTCCATACAGCAACAGCATTCGGTATCACAAGCGCCCAAATGGTACCGAGCATTCCCAGTTTTTTCACCAGTAAATAAGTAGGGATCAGCCCTCCACTGAAAAATAGGGTAAACACGATTAGCGCGGTGATGATGTGCCTTCCCCGGAAATCTTTCCGGGATAGCGGGTAAGCGGCACAAATGGTCATAACCAAATTAATTGCGGTACCAACCACTGTATACATAATCGTATTGCCATAACCGCTCAAGATCTCTTTGTTCGCAAAAACCCTCTCGTAGGCTGTAAAATTAAGTCCTTTGGGCCAAAGCCACAGACCGCCCCTGACTACGATGGAGGGGTCGCTAACCGAAGCACTAATTACGAACACAAGTGGATATAAGACAATGATCGTAATCAAAACGAGCAGCAGCATGTTGATAGAATCAAATATTTTATCCTCGAAACTCCGGGTCATCTTGGGAACCCCCTCCTTACCATAGACTGGTTTCGTTTAAGCGTTTGGCTATTAAGTTAACCACTACCAACAGAATCATATTGATCACCGAATTGAACAGGCCTACAGCTGCGGAGAAGCTGTACTGGGCTTGAATAATACCGGTACGGTATACATACGTTGAAATGACGTCGGAGCTGTCCATGTTAAGGTCATTCTGCATAAGATAAACTTTCTCAAAGCCGATGCTCATTATAGATCCCATGTTCAGAATCAGTAGAATCACAATCGTCGGCATAATGCCGGGCAGGTTGACATTCCAGATGCGCTGCAACCGGCTGGCGCCATCGACTTTCGCCGCTTCATGCAATTGGGGGTCGATTCCGGCAAGAGCCGCCAGGTAAATGATGGAGCTCCACCCCATTTGCTGCCAGACACCTGAGGCGACATACATCGATTTAAACCATTCCGGCTGTGTCATAAACGAGATCGGTTCACCTCCGAAGAGAACGATGATCTGGTTCACAATACCGCTTTGCGGTGAAACGAAAATCACGATCATCCCTACGAGCACAACAGTGGAAAGAAAATGCGGCGCGTATGTAACCGTTTGCACAAATCTTTTAAATAACTTCAGCCTGACCTCGTTTATCATAAGTGCTAGAAGAATCGGGATAGGGAAGCCAAAAGCCAACTGCAGCAAGCTTAGACCTAACGTATTTTTAATTAACCGCCAGAAGAAATAACTGTTGAAGAAACGTTCAAAATGATCGAAACCTACCCATGAGCTTCCCCAGATGCCCTTTGTAGCAACGAAGTTTTTAAACGCAATCTGCACACCGTACATTGGAATGTACTCAAAAATAATATAGAAGGCAATAACAGGGGAAATGATCACGTATAGCTCCCAGTTTTTAAGGAAGGATTTCAAAAAACTTCGGCGCCGTACAGCATACATTTTCATTTTAGCTTGTTTCTGAACGGATACTTGCTCCAAAGGTTTTCACCTCCTCTCTGAAGTTGCATGAATGTATACCGAATGAATGTTAGTAATGCTTCACTTGAATCGGTTTAATCAGGGCTGCCGACTCGTAAGCAGCCCAAGCCGCTTCAGCAGCCCTCAAGCCGTCCAATCCGGTAATGGCGCTTGGGCGTTCTTCCCGAATACTAGCCACAAACTCCGCAACCAGCGCTTCGTTGGAGTTATCCGCCCAAGGAAGCATCCGATGGGAAAGTTCAGCGTTGTTCTCCCACAAGTTTCCGGCCTGCGCGAAGGCATCCAGATGAATTACACCTTCGGTGCCCACGATGCGGAGTGTAACGTCCCCCCAAGTGGAGAAGGAGCGCGGTCTTGACCAGCTTGTGTCCAGTGTGGCAATAACCCCATTTTCAAACTGCATGGACAGCAAGCCGCAATCATCCACTTCTATGTCATGCAGCAATGTGTCGACTTCGGCATACACTTCCTTCACTTCACTGTTTAAGAACCATCTCATGATGTCCACCACATGGACAGTGTGATCCAGAACGGCGCCTCCACCTGATAATGTAGGATCTATAAACCACCCTCCGGGCATTTTACCGTGATTTGTAGCAGCGATGGCTATAATTTCGCCGACTTCACCATTATCGATCTGCTGTTTGACTTTTTGCACAGAGGAATTAAATCTTACTGGGAAAGCGGTTTGAAGCACTACATGGTTTCTTTCACATAACTCGATTAGCTCGCGGGCCTCTTCACCTACTGTGGTAATCGGTTTTTCCACCAGGATATGCACCTTCGCTTCTGCGGCGGCCTTGGCATACAGAAAATGCTTTTGGTTATCCGAGGAGATGACCACGCCGTCTACATCGTCCAATAGTGGATTCAAGTCGGCATACAATTGAGTTTGAAACCGTTCTGCAGCCGTTCGCCCTCTCTCTTCTTCCTCATCAAAAATGCCGGTAATGATGACCCCGGGCAGCTCCGACAAACCTTTTGCATAGCTATAGGCATGCGACTTATGGGCAAGGCTGATCATTCCGATTCGTATCGGTTTCACTGCAGAATCCCCTCCATTTCAACTGGCAGATTGGTTTGAGCTGACCGAAAAGCAGCGATGCCGATTTTCAGGGAAGCTAAAGCTTCTTCACCCGAGGTTATCGGCTCTTTCTTATGCTTAACACATTCGATAAAATGTTCCAATTCCAACGCGTATGGGCTTTTAGAGAGAGGGCTGTCCGGCACTCCCTGTTGATTCAGCGGCCCACCGAATTTGACGATCGAGTTGGATTTGTCTTTCTCAAACAGGGCAAGCCCTTTGGTTCCGGTAATTTCAAGCGAGGTCTGAAATGGCGCTCCCTGCGGATAAGCCCAACTGGCCTCAACGTGAGCCATGACACCGCTTTCAAATCTTAGAAGTGTGAGCGTATGTTCCATTCCTTCCCGTTTAGTTGTTAAGGTGCGGCTGAATACACGCCGAACCGGGCCAAAGCACCAACGTAAATAGTCGAAATCGTGGATGGCCAAATCAAGCAGCGGGCCGCCGCTTCGGCTATCGTCCTTAAACCAGCCGGACCATGACGGAAAGGCTCCAGACCGGATAGTCCGTACAACGGCCGGATCTCCCAATCTCCCGGAAAGCAATTGCTCCCTTGCTGCGCGATATTCCGGAAAGAATCGAACAACATGCCCCACCATCAGAGTCACTCCCGCCTTTTTACAGGCCTCGATCATAGCTTCAGAATCCTCAACGGTCAGTGCAATCGGTTTTTCGCAAAAAACATGTTTGCCATAGGAGGCTGCAAGTTCCACAGCTTGCCTGTGCAAGTCTGTCGGCAAACAAATATCCACCGCATCGAACTGTTCACTCTTAAGCATATCTTCCATTGATGTGAATATAGTCGCACCCCACGCGGAAGCAAGCTGATTCGCCTTTTCCCCGTCGATGTCGCAGACCGCCACAATCCGGGCACCTGCTATTTGCCGGTACGACCGGCTGTGAGTATTTCCCATGGTTCCAGCGCCGATCAATCCAATCGTAAACATCTCAAGCCCTCCTAACGGTTGGTTACCGCATCAATATGTAAGTTTTCAAAAAAATGGTGCAAGGCAAGCGATCCCGCCCCAATAATACCAGCGTTCAGCTTCGTCAAGCTTTCTTCAATCTTCACATGCTTCAAGAATACCGGCATGCTTCTCCGGTCGACTTGCTTCTTTACTTGATCCAGCAAGCGCAAGTTGTTTAGAGCCAGCTCACCTCCTAACAAAATTAAGGTAGGATTGAATAAATGCACTAATGTGACAACTCCTTTTCCGAGCATCTCACCAGCATAATCCATCAACCGCCCGGCAGTCCCCCCCCCATTGTTACTTAATTCAACCATTTCCGCCAGGGCAGGAATCCCTGTCGCTTCCTCAGCCCCAGCCCACTCACGCCATTTCTCCAATAGAGAATGTTCGCTGATCAGCTTCTCGAGGCACCCTATGTTACCGCAATGACACAGGGGGCCCGATTCATCCACCGAAATATGGCCAAATTCCCCAGCCCCGCCGGCTCCACCGGTGAATAGGTTTCCTGACAGGAAAAATCCGGCTCCTACCGCTCTGCCTATATGAAGATAGAGAAAGTTCGGTACCTGCTGGGCACGCCCATAAAGAAATTCCCCATAAGCGGCCGCATTCGCATCGTTTTCAAGTAGGACCGGTACTTGAAAGTGTTCCTGCAGTTCCTCCTTCAGCGACAAATGATTAAAGTTCAGTTTGGAGGCTGTGAACACCGTACCCTTCTGCAAATCGATAATACCTGGAACGGCTATGCCGATCCCGAGAGGGCGCATTTTGTGGCGATCCCGGTATTCAGCAATCAACTCATTTATGACCGCAATGAGCGAAGTTAGCAATTCCTTATTATCAAATATCACCAGCTTCTTCTCTTGTAAAATATCGGCTTCCATATTCAATACCGCTACTCTGTTTTGCTCCAGATCCACAGCGATGACAACCCCTGCGTTAGGGGCAAGCTTTACCAAAATCGGCTTCCTTCCCCCGCTTGAGTCCCCTTTGCCGGTTTCAATCAGAAATCCATTTTCCATAAAATAATCTATAATCACGGTAACGGTAGTGGGGCTTAATCTAAGCTCCTTCGCCAATTGAGAACGGGAGATGGGTCCTCTCTCGCGGATTGCCCTAAAGATCAGCACCTGATTGATTTCTTTAATAAGCTGTTGGCTTCCGGTTCGTGCGGCATCTTTTCTTCTCGACAATTTGATAAACCCCATTCACTGCTTACTTTTTCCAATCGAAAAACTAAGTTCATATGTGAAATAACTATTCTAGAAAAAACTGGATATTCCTTCTTACTAAATTAATTTTTTTGAATATTCAGAAACTATAACATGAGCCGTGTACAGCTTCCAATACGCTCACTCTATCGGATACCTGCGTTAACTAATATATATCCGTATTACAAACCAACGCCCTTCTTCCTCTGATATACTTGAGGCAGTAAGGGCGTTGGTGAAGTCTATCAAAGCGGAAATCCGGCTATTTCTGCGGTACAGGAACTCCTAAGCCCGGCGCTCCAAGCTCGGAGGTTATCATCTCAGGAGCATATTGCTTCAGCAGCTGCATCCCCATATAGGCCCTTCTTACACGCTCCCGGCACAAATTAATGTTAACCTGCTCCAGATGAATGCCGCTAGGATATACATCCGGGTGATTGCGTAAGCCAAACTTAATATATACCGGAGACAATATCCGAATAAATTCAGGAATTTCATAGTGCCGGATAAATCCGCCGAGACCGTCAGGTACTTCCACGTACAAATCAATCGGAATATCAATTGCCGGACGGATCGAAGCAAGCTTAGGCAGCGTTAATGCTGTAGGTACATTATACGTATCCGCACCAATATCCTCCATCAGCTTAATCGATACCGGGTTTGCCGCCATCATTTGTACAGACACTTTGATAACAAACTCAGGCGCAATCAATCCTTGCTTCTTCATTTCCTTGGTCAACAGCAGCAGCCCTTCATCCGCAACCAGAGCTCCGCGGACACCAAGCCGGTTGGCCCGCTGCAAATCCTCCATAGCATAAACGAGCTGATCGATGCCCTCATGGCGCAAAGCGACAACCTTGCCAGCAGGTGTCAACGGCAAGGCACTGATGTCCCAAGTGCCTCGCGGCCCGACAAATAAGCTCAGCTCAACCCCGCGGGCTGCGCAGAGCTCTACCATTTCTGTTATCTCCTCATCGGTCAGCAGCATGATGCCGCTGCCTTGTGAAACGCGATGAATAGTAAGTCCATATTTGTCTGCTTCCTCAAATACGGCTTTTAACGCTCCTGGTCCTTCCACACTTGGAATTTCCAAGCGATACTGTGCGCCATCCGGAAACCGCTTTGGGGAATCCGGCAAATCATAGGCCTCCCTGTCCAAGAAACCTAATGATTTTAACAAAGCTTTCGATTTATCCATGCTGCAGCTCCTTTTTCCAATATTACTTTGATAGTTAATCCATGCAATGCTCAACTGTGTATACTAAAGGATCGTCTCCTGCCGAACTTACAGGAAACAACCCATTGGACAAGCTTAGGACCATTCAACAGACGCTTGCTCTTGCCCCTGCTGATCTCGCTGCATACGCCATGGCAAGTCTGCTTCCAAGGCGACAGCCATTGGCACAACACCTCGCGCAGCATCCGTACAATCGCGCAACCGATTCGATGCGGCAACCTGCCTTTGCCGATTGCGCAGCTTCTGCAGCCGAAGCGCGCCCAGCTCGCTGCGCTGCGCCCGAAGATCACCGGCATAAGGAAGCACTATGCCGGATTCGAACTGCACAGCGTCCAGTATATCGATGCGCTTATTGCGGAACTGCAAAAGCAGCAGGTCACCTTCCTCAATATATAGGAGGCCTCCTTCGTGAAAAGCTTCCGGCGTCACATGGCCCACAGCCGCCCCATAGGTCACACCTGAATAGCGGCCATCGCTTATTAGAGTCGTGAGACGTTTCAGCTGGCGGTGAGCATTAATATGCTGCATCGGCGTAAACATCTCCGGCATCCCGAACGATTCTGGCCCTTGCCCCGCAATAATTAACGCCAGCCTTATCCATTCTTCCGAGATCATCCGGTCGAACAGCTCCTCATAGCTCAATCCTGCCAGCTCATCCAAGGATATGGAGGCGTTATATACAGCCATCTGTTTCATCTGCTCCAGCTTAAATAGCTTTCTTGCCTTTAAGCCCTCCAACAGGCCGACATCCAACAGCTGATGATTGGCTTCTTCTTCATTCTCGTAATAAAGCACGAATGCAACCTTATCATCGAACTGGTCCAGCTGCTTGGTTGGCATACCGCTGATTTTGACAACCGCATTGTTGAAAAAATTGCCCCTCAGTACATCCACACCACTAAAGCTGCGTCTCGGCTTGCTCAATATAATCGGATTGTCTTTCACACCGTCCGCGCTAAGTCCTCTGGTATCCGACAACCGTTCCCTCCAAGTCTGGCCTGTCACCGTGGGCGCATCGAGATCCATCGGCACTCCATTACGATTCAGCTCATACATTAATGTTTCCATACCGCGTATGTCCCCGGAACAGCACTGCTGCGCTAGCACATAGATATCTCTGCCCTCTGTCAGGCTGTAATCAAACAAATCAGGAATCGGATATTTGTTTGCGATTTGCTCCAAATCCTCTAATGAAAAATCATAGCCTGCATAAAGCATAGCTCCGACGATGTGCATCATCAGATTGGTAGAACCGCCGCCCGCACTGTGAATTCGAATGGTATTAGCGATATTAGCTCTAACAAGCTCACTAACACTGCATTCAGGTCTAGATATAATAGCGAACAAACCTTCAATAGCCTTATTGACCTGCTCCTGAGTTGGAGGCTCCGTAAGCAGCTCCAGCTCTGGGCAAACAACGCCAAATCCGGCTGTTACATCCCGCGAGCTGTTCCCTGTGCCATGAAAAGCACATATTCCGCCTTTGGAGTCACAGGTGTTTACTGCCAGCCTTTTCTCCAAATATTTATGCTGCTCCTCATTAAGCAAGCCGCATTCTACCGCCCTCTGAAACACACCTTGAAACGCTGTGTTGGAGGAGCATTGCAGAATGTAGCTGACCGCCTCTTCAATATCTGCGGCAATATCATGGAGCCCTTGGGTGCTGGCTTGACTAGCCAAAAGTATCAACTCTTGCTTCAGATCATCAGGAATCGTTCCGCCCTTAAGCACATGGGAAGGACTGAAGGTCGCAAACACCGGATGCTCACCGCGATATCTCCGAACTCGGTCAAGATGCGCCAGACCGCTCAGCACCCCAAGCGGCTGCTTGTCACAGCCCTGGATAACGAATGCCCCATGATATGAATGCGCTTCCATTTGATTGACAACAATCTCCGCTATGGCATTGCGGCTCTGCAGGGAATAGGACATGCCCATATTATTCTGGGCGGTTCCATCACAGAGCACGGGTGTACTGAAATAGAACGGTACACCGCCTTCCAGCCAAATTTTCAACGCAGCTTTAAATACCGTTTCATGATCCAGAATATGTGCAGGGTGATCCGTTGAACCTCCAATAATAGCAATCCTGGGCGCGTTAAGCTCCAGCCGGTCATAGATCTGATCCAGGGTCCAATCGGGGCCCCCTCCTTCATACTGACCGCCAAGCTCGCGCCATGCTCTGTCCAGCAAGCCTGCAACAGTGATCGGTTCATTCGCCTTGCCTTGCACATTTCCACGATAGGAATTGATTGGATTATTGATCGTTGCCATAGTGTCAGCTCACCCTCTCCATACGGTATGTCCAGAATAATTCCGCTGCATTCCTCTGCACAATCATTGGACATTCGGTTTCACTACTACCCTCCAGCTAATACTTCCTAAGTTCTTCCTTAGCGCTTCCTTTAAGTTTTCCTTCAAGCTTCCTTCAAGCTTCCTTCAAGCTTCCTTCAAGTTTCCTTCAGCATCATACTGTCCTGCTTCACATCTTCCAGATGAGCCTTCATCATCTCCTTGGCAAGCGAAGCGTTCCGCTGTTCAATCGCCAGTGCAATAAGCATGTGGAAATGGGACGCTTTCTCTGCACTGCCTGGGATTCGACTAGTTTGTCTGCGGCTCTCCAGCAGCAGGTCCGAAATGCCCTTCATAACCTTTGCCATCACTGCATTGGAACAAGCCTCAGCAATATACTCATGGAAAGCAATATCAGCTGAAAAATAATCACTGCCTTTCTCCAAATCATCGATCATGACAGCAGCTGCCCTTTTGATATCGTTAATTTGACCCGGTGACCCCCGTTCAGCTGCCATAGCCGCCATCTCAGGCTCAAGTACTCCACGAAACTCCAATAGTGAAAATAAATCACCCACTGGGAGCATTGTCAGCTCGACAGCCGAATCATGGCTCCAATAATTCCGGCTGCGCACATACATTCCACGACCATGCTCAATAATCAGGTAGCCTCTGTTTTCCAAAATTCGAAGCGCTTCCCTTACCGTAGAAACCCCTACTTCATATTCTTTGGCTAGCCCGGCTAATGAAGGCAGCTTCTGTCCCGGCTTCCAATCCTCCTGTTCTATCCGCTTTGTTAGCTCGTTCAAAACCCTCGTGCTTGCCAGCTCTTTCATAAATCCACCAACTCATATGACATGTATTTAAACTCATATTATCACTTGGACGTCAAACAGACA
>NZ_WHOD01000013.1 GCF_013141765.1 Paenibacillus foliorum | reverse complement strand
GCTATTCCATCGCTTCGCAACAGCAAGATTGACAATATACCACGTATAGCCCACCCATTGCAAGTGTTATTTATTATTTATTCCTATTTCGAACTGCTGTGAGCGTAAGCTTATTTCTACTGGATCTCAAAACCTAATTGCTGTGCTCTCTTAAGGGCATCTGGGGAAAACTTATTCTTCTTATACTTCTTTTCAATTTCTTCCTGAGTTAGAGGAATCCAGCGAAAATCCTTATTAATATAGATCATGCTTTTAAAACCCCAATCCACATGAATGGTTCTGTTGGCGACTTTAGTGATCTTTCCAATTTTCGTAACAGCAAATCCAACTGTATCAATACAATATTTATTTAATATAGTAGTATTCATTTTCTCTCTCCTGTTCTAATTTATACATCTCTTCGTAAGCATTTTATTAGTTTAACAGTATTTCTAAGAATTTGACAATGTCGAAGCACATTATACTCCCATTCGAACGGGTTAATCTGATTAAATAATGAATAAAGTTCATCGTTTGGACTTATGGATAAATAAATAAAATGAAAATAAATTCATTAAATTGTGATAACGATTATCATTGTCGGTTAAACTATAAAAGAAAAAGACAACTGCTGTAACAGTTGCCTTCGTGTTCACTCATTAAATTTGGGGTTCAAAAGTTTTACAATCGGTTTCCTCCGAGTTAGCAGCCTGTTTACCGCGATGGCTAACTACATAAATAGAGGAAGCATTGCATTTATTGCCTGTTGCCCAATACTTACAGGAATTGACGTCACATAGAACATCCTTGGCCATGTACATTCACCTCCTTCTTACCTATCAGTATTGTCTAACTATAGGATTAACATTCCTATGGCTTATTAACTTTGTAAAAAACAAAAAAGCCGCAGGGAGCAAGTTACCTCCCACGGCTTAACATTTAAAGCTAAATTCTGACGTCATTTGAACCATCCTTTTTCATTGAAATGCTTGATAGCTTCGATCCGGTTACTGACATCAAGCTTATCGAGGATGACTG
The DNA here is from genome assembly GCF_013141765.1 of Paenibacillus foliorum. Classification (GTDB taxonomy): domain Bacteria; phylum Bacillota; class Bacilli; order Paenibacillales; family NBRC-103111; genus Paenibacillus_S; species Paenibacillus_S foliorum. The sequence goes on along the minus strand of NZ_WHOD01000013.1, from coordinate 412,117 downwards.
AAATATAATTTCGAATGGTTCCTGTAGTCAGGTAGAGCTGGCTCGCAATTTCCTTAGTGTTCTTTCCATCGGCTATCAAGGATAGAACCTGCTTCTCCCGTTCAGTCAATGGATTGTCATCGCTATACGCCTCATCGACCAATTCCGAGGCATAAACCCGGCGGCCGCTCAATACACTCCGAATGGTGTTAGCTAGCTCCTCGCTTGGACTATCCTTCAACAAATACGCGCTTACACCTGCCTTGATTGCACGATCAAAATAGCCTGCACGCGCAAAGGTTGTTAGAATGATGACCTTGCACCTGTCCCCTTTTAATTGTTCGGCAACCTCAAGCCCGGTTTTCACTGGCATTTCAATATCCATGATACAAACATCAGGTTGATGAAGACGTACAAGCTCTAAAGCTTTTTCGCCATCTGCTGCTTTACCTACAACCTCCATGTCCTCTTCCAAATCAAGCAGGGAACCGAGAGCTCCCAGTAACATTCGTTGATCTTCAGCAATCACAATTCTTATCATGTACGCTCACCCTTATCCGATTGGTTTATCATTTGGGGGATTCTCATGATGATTGTTGTTCCTTCAGACAGTACAAACTCAAGGCTTCCGTTAACGAATTCCAGTCTCTCTTTTATCCCCTGCAATCCATTTCCCCTTTTAATATTGAATTGCTCTGTCAAGCCTATTCCATTATCATGAACTTTCATCAAAAGCTCCGATTGGGTTCGCTCAAAAGTGAGGGAGCAAGCCGAGGCGCCGCTATGTTTGACAACATTGGTTACGGCTTCCTTCAGACACATGCTTAGCACATTTTCTGACAATAAAGAGACGTTAGCAATGGCGTCGTTACCTTCCAAACAGAATTCAATTTGAGCGGCCTTCAGAATTTGCTGAACATGAGAAATTTCCTCTTCGATCCTTGTTCCCCTCATTTGCGAAACAATATGTCTAACTTCCTTCAATGCCGTTCTGGCCGTTTGCTGGACATCCTTTATTTCCGCACGTGCTCTATCTGGATCTTTAGTTATTAGTTTACTGGCTAAATCACTCTTCAACCCTATAAGCGATAGCTTTTGACCCAGTGTATCATGTAAATCTCGAGCTATACGCTGACGCTCCTCGATCTTGACCAGCTCAGAAATCCTCATATTGGCATCCTTAAGCTGCTCCTGAAGCTCTCCACGCTTATTGCGGTTGTAACTGCCTAATGGAAGTAGAACGACGCCGATAAGACAGATTAATATAAAAGGAGCTTGCGATAGGAAAAACTTATTTTGCAAAATAAAGCCAATATTTACGGTTATGATGCTCGTTACTATATGAACGGTGTAAAGCGTAATAAACCCGGCCTTATTCTGAATATTCCCAATAAAGAATGCTAGGAAGAAGGAAAAGTAGGCGTAATTAAAAAGAATCGTCATCGCAATAGATATAGCAATTTGTAAGCTTATGCCCACATATACCGGCCAGCCTTTATAATAAAAGGTCAACCGGTAGCAGAAAAAAAAGGCAATAATCATCAAAATTCCCGATGTAATCTCCAAATTAGATGAAGAACGGAAGATAAAATAGAACGGAAGAATACCAAACACGAGCCACACATAGGGGCTTAGTCCAGTGCTTTTGGGAAAAAGTTGGTATTTCTTCAGCTGCATGGCAAATTCTCCTAATTGACGTACATTCGTTACTTCTATTTTAGCATATATAAATCAAAGTTTGGATAAGCATTGCAAGGAATGTAGTGTCATATGTGCCCACTTAGTATTCCCAGTTATGCAGACTTTTTTGTGCCAGCCGTTAATGGTTTTGGCTTTAGAAGCAGATGACGAATTTCCTTAAATCCAACAAATGCTTTGTTCTCCTCATCCCATAGACGGAATTGTAGTGATTTAAGACTAGTAGCAATGGTGATGGTTGTAACTTGCTGCAAGGGCGGCACCGCGTTATGGGCTTCCTCCAGATGATAGTTCGGCACTCTTGGATTTAAATGATGCACATGATGGAAGCCAATGTTTCCTGTTATCCATTGCAATACTTTGGGGAGCTTGTAATAAGAGCTTCCTTCAACAGCAGCTTTAACATAACTCCATTCCTCTTCATTCTCAAAGTAGGAGTCTTCAAACTGATGCTGTACATAAAATAGCCAAATCCCGAGTGCACCCGAAATCCAGAAAATCGGACCTTGTATCAATAAAAACGTTTGCCATCCGATGGCCCAGCAAAGAAGGCTGTATAAAGCAACAATACATATATTAGTGATCCATGTGTTGATACGTTCCGGACGGCGAGCGCCTTTTACGTTAAAGCGTTGCGCAATAAGGAAGGTGTAGATAGGTCCAACGATGATCATGCTCAATGGGTTGCGATATAACCGATAGGCAATCCGGCTCCATAAAGGCAAAGCTATATATTCATCTACGGTGAGCATCCATATATCTCCAATGCCCCGTTTATCTAAATTGCTGCTTGTTGCATGATGAATCGAGTGAGCATTTTTCCATTGGTGATAAGGAAACATTGTAATGACTCCCGTAACTGTACCAAGAATTTCATTAGCTAACCGATTTTTGAAAAAGGATTGATGACAACAGTCATGGAAAATGATAAAAGTACGTATCACAAATCCAGATGCAATGATGGAGAAAGCGAGCGAAAGCCAGTAAGAAACAGATAAGCTTAAATACGCAGCTACCCACAACAGGATTAAAGGAGGTATGGTGTTGAGAATTTGTCTTACACTCGATTTCGTGATTGATTTTTCATAAGGGGCGACGTTTTTTCTCAACTGAGCTTGATGATTAGAACTAGACATGGGTTCCTCCTTGAAATGTACGCTTAAGCTAGACATGACTCATGACATTTAGCTCCACCTTTATTGTAATAAAAGAAAACAAGTAATGTTAGTCATAAGTGTCAAGTCATACACATGACAAATGTCATGTCGGCAGGATAAAGTGAATAGCGATCTTCATGCAACAGCCGATCAAAAAACGGTAATGAAGGGCAGTACACCGGAGGTCTGGTTGCTAAAAAAAGCAGCTACCTCCCAAAAGAGGTGCTGCTTTTATAAAAATTAGCTATCATTTAAAATCAAATTGAATTAAGTTCAAATACTTTTTTGAGCTCATCAAAATCTAAATCTAATTGCTTGCAGCATATTTCCACTTTTGCAAAAAAGTTGTTTTCCTCACTTGGCTGATCGCGTTCCACATAGTACATGTTAATTAGTTCATACAGCTCAGATACTACTTTAACTCTCTCCACTTTATCCATTTAAATCATCCCTTCTATCTCTAATAAAAATTGTAATGATTCCTTATAATTATACAATAAAACGCATAAATAATCATTGTTTTTTTGTTTAACCCTATATTTACAATCGGAAATGCTGCAAGGTCAGCTGCAACTCCTCAGAAAGCTTGGCAAGCGAATCCGCCGCACTCCTAATCTCCTCCATGCTTGAAAGCTGCTCCTGACTGGATGCTGTGCTTTGACGACTGACAGTCATCCCTTCCTTGGCCACCTCATTAACCACATCCATTACAGACACGATCCTTTCGCTGCCTGAGATAAGCTGATCAATGGTATTTTTAACACTGGTAACTCCCACATATACATGATCAACCGCCTCATCAATATGATGAAAAACGATTTGGGTATGCTTCGTTTTTTCAATCCCTAGCTCCACTTCACCTAAGCCGTGCTGCATCGTGCTGCCAATCCGCTTCATCTCCGCTTGAATCATACCAATCAGCTTCTCAATGTGATGAGACGAATCGGCTGATTCATCAGCAAGCTTTCGCACCTCTGCAGCTACTACGGTAAAGCCTTTTCCCGCTTCCCCTGCGCGTGCTGCTTCAATAGCTGCATTCAAGGAAAGCAGGTTGGTTTGTGCGGCAATCTCATGAATGACAGCGACAAACTTTCCTATTTCCTGAATATGTCCAGTCAGCAGTTCAACCGTGGTGTCGAGGTCTTTTACCGTTGTATAAATGGACTTCATTTGCTCGGATACGGACGATACGTTCGATGCTCCTTCTTTCGAAAGGCCCGCTGCTTTGGCTGCAGACAAATAAACATGTTCACTGTTATCACCAATAGTTACGACATTCCCTCTGATTTGATAAATAGCCGTGGTTGCAGCTTCTATACTCTGCACTTGCTTGTCCAGCTCCTGCTCCAAATGTTCACTTGAAGTTGCGATTTGTTCAGAGGCGGAAGCCCCTTGTTCGGTACCGGCAAGAAGCTGTTGAGAGCTCGCAGAAATAATAAGTGCATTCTCTGATACCTGAACGACCAAACCACGCAAGCCCTGAAGCATATTATTGAAGGAATTAGTTAAATTGCCCACCTCATCCTTGTATGGGTAATCCCCGACAACGGAAAGATCTCCAGCTTCAGCTCGGTTCATTAGAGACTGCAGGGAGAGAATGGGCTTCGTAATTACATAGTTGATGAGAAGTCCTACAACTATAAATACACTGACTGCCAACAAGGTTGCTATCAGTGTAAAGAGTTGTGCCGATGCCGATTCTTTCTCGGTTTGTTCATACAATTGCTCGGCAATTTGTTCATTGTGTGCTGATAAATCAGAAAGAATCTGATTAACCTGATTGCCTAAAATGCTGGCTTCACTCACAAAAGCATCATATGCCTTCGCTTCGTTATTGCCAGCAGCAAGCTCAATTACTTTGACTGATGCAGCACGATAGGCAGGGAGCACAGCCTTATACTTTTGAAGCAGCTCCTGCTCTGTCGAACTCTTAGCAAGCTTCCCGTATTCTTCAATAGTAGTATCGATGAATTGATCTTGCTTGCTAATTTTGCTTTTCAACAATTCATCCTTGGTTAACACAAACTCAAGCATACTCGCTTCGTTCATACGTGTAGCCGTTTGAATTGCATTGATACCTTTAACCGGCAATAAGCGGTTTGTGTACATGTCCTTCGTATTTACAGCCATACCGGTCATATAGTGATAACCTACGAAAGCAATAACAAGGATAGAAATAATGGCCGTTACATTCAATATAAGAATTTTATATCGAAACCTTAGATTACGGAGCACATCCATACTCAAGATAAACCTCCATACAGTTATGCGCATCCTATTGGGGCATACTGCTGATTTACGTTCTGATCGCGCCGAATTTCCTATGTAGAAGAAGCGGATAGTTAATCCGCAATATAAGTATTGTTTACCATAACTTTCCCAATTAATTGTTTAATATCCTGAATTTGATACTGAACCATATAGTCCTTCATTTCTTGTAAAATATCGAGCATAGCCGTTGGTTGGACAAAGCTGGCCGTTCCCACTTGTACGGCGGTAGCCCCAGCCAAGATCATTTCGATCGCGTCTTCCCCATTCATAACACCGCCACAGCCGATAATCGGGAGTTCGGTAACTTGACGGACCTGGTAGATCATTCGAACAATAATTGGCTTGACGGCAGGACCAGAGAGTCCGCCCATGTTATTGCCAATCTTGGGCTTGCGCGTATGAATATCGATAGCCATAGCCAGTATCGTGTTAGCTACATTCAATCCATCTGCCCCGCCTTGTTCCGCTGCAAGAGCAATTTCCTGAATGCTGGTTACATTAGGCGACAGCTTAGCGATGATCGGCTTATCCGTCACTTCCTTTACGTGACGAACCAATTCTCGCGTTGCTTCCGGGTCCATCCCGAACGCAAGCCCATTTCCTTTTAGATTAGGGCATGAGATATTCAGCTCTAATGCGCTAACTGCCTCCAGCTTCCCGATAATCTCGGCCATCTCCGTAAATTCGCCAATCGAATCAGCCGAAATACTGGAGATTAGAGGAACCTCATATTGCTTATAATAAGGAATGGTCTTTTCCAGGTAATATTCAATTCCTTTACTTTGAATCCCAATGGAGTTAATCATTCCTGCTGGAACTTCGCATACTCTCGGGGTCAAATTACCTTTGCGTGGATACTTCGTAATGCTTTTGGGAACGATGGCCGCGATTTTATTGAAGTCAATCACCTGATCCATCTCTTCTCCAAAGGCGCCGGAGGCAGGCATTATCGGATTCTGCAACCGGAGACTCCCAATATTGACTTCCAGCTTCAATGTTTCCTGATCTACTTTCATCATGCCAGCACCACCTGTTCTAAGGAAAACACAGGACCTTCTTTGCAAACCCTTACGGTTCGGGTTGAACCGTCCGCCTCTTGAATATCGCATACACACGCAAAACAAACGCCCATTGCACAGCCCATATTTTCTTCCAAAGCGATTTCGGCGAAAATGTCCTGTTCCGCAGCAATCTCCTGCAAAAGCATCGAGAGCCGTTGCGAGCCGCAAGTGTAAGCAGCGCTGATCTCATCCTCGATCATAATTTGCTCAATCAGCTGTCGTACCTGTTCAACACCGCTAGTTCCATCTTCATCGGTCACTTTATATACCTTCGCTCCAAAGCCTTGAAGCGCCTCTGCAGCGAGCAGATCATTGCGTGTTCTCGCACTAAGAATCGCCACGCTGCGAATCCCCTGCTCTGCCGCTTCCTGTGCAAGTGCTGCCAAAGTGGCTATGCCTACTCCGCGTGCAAGCATAAGAATGGTCCCTTCGTTTTCCCGTAATGTAAAGCCTGTTCCGAGCGGGCCAAAAATATCGACAGTCTCTCCTGCCTTGATTCCAGCCAAACGCTGCGTACCAATCCCTTTGACCAAATAGAGAAATTCAAGTGTGTTAGAATCCTTATTAATTCTATATATGCTAAATGGCCGACGCAGCAGAGGGAAATTATCCTCTCCACACAGAACATTAAAAAATTGTCCTGGTCTCGCTGAAATATGCAGGTCCGATGCATCTACAATCATATGCCAATATCGTTCGCTAACTTGCTGATTAGATAATACTTTTCGTTTTTCTGCTCTCATGATGTTTGCTCCTATCCATGTTGTTTTTAAATGTCCCGGACGGCTTAATCTGTACTTCTTCCGCACACCGGAGAACGACTTCTTCCAACAAGGCGGCGCCTTTAGCTATTTGGGCAATCGAGCTGTATTCATCCTTATGATGGCTTACCCCGTCCCGTGATGGAATAAAGATCAAACCAGTCGGACAAATACTTGCCATATTCATTGCATCATGTCCGGCACCGCTCATCATATTCAGATAAGCGATACCTTGAGCTTCACATAAAGAAGATAACAACCGTACCGTATATTTATCCAGAACGACGGGCTTCTCATCACTTAAAATTCTAGCTTCAATCTGAAGTCCGCGTCTTTTTTGCAACCCACGGAATAATTTGAACAGACGTTCGATGATGATTTGTCTAGACGTAATTACGGTTCCACGAATATCGATCTTTAAGCTTACCCAGTCCGGAACGACGTTCATCGCTCCCGGATGAACATCACATACTCCTGCAGTAGCAACTGTACCATGCTCGGCTTCCTCTAAAGCTGCCTTTTCCAGCTCAGTAATGATCTCGGCCGCTCCGATCAGTGCGTCCTGACGCATGTTCATTGGAGTCGTCCCCGAATGGGACGCCTTGCCTTGGATCGTTACTTCCAGACGGATCGGAGCAGCGATTCCCGTTGCAATGCCAACTTCTCTACCACTGTTCTCCAGCAACGGGCCTTGCTCAATGTGAAGCTCAAAAAAAGCTTTAATTTCTTTCTCGCTTCTCCGCGCAGTTTCAATATGGGTAAAGTCCAAACCAACAGCAGCTAATGCTTCCGGAAAAGAAACACCCTCATTGTCCCGCAGCTTCTGGAGCGACTCTTTGTTTAGCTTGCCAGCCATTGCTTTGCTTCCTATTGTAGATACTCCAAAGCGCGCTGATTCTTCACAAGCAAATGAGATAAGTTCGATAGAATTGCGAGTAACGACGCCTTTCTCATTCAAGCTTCTTATCATTTCCAAGCCTGCAATAACGCCAAGAGTTCCATCGTACCCGCCACCATGCTGTACCGTATCGAGGTGCGATCCGCATGTTACTGCTGGAAGCTGAGGCTCGCTGCCTTCACGCCGTGCAATTACATTTCCACATGCATCAATTCGGACGGTCATGCCTTCTTCCTTGCATTTCCCGATAAAATATTCGTTCGCCGCCCAATGTTCACTGGAATAGGCGAGTCTGGTTATTCCCTGTCCCTTTGAAGCACCGATCTCATTAACTTCCTTCAATGCAGCTTCCAAACGATTTATATTCACGAGCATTCACCTCATTATACTTAAGCTTTTTCCTCAGTATACGTAAGAGAAAAAGAACAGTCATTGTGTATAAAGCCGAAAGATGTCGGTTTCTTTTGTCCGTTTAGATAAGATACGCTTGCCGCAAAAAACTCAGAATTCCGGTATTAAAAGAAACACCCCAACGCTTGAGATCTGTCAGACAGATGACTTAACGTCGGGGTGGGTTTAAGCAGAAATCTATTTACATAATAAGCTCTTGAGACTCATGCCAACGAAGAAGCCTTTTCTCCAACCTATCCGACAACATGTATAGCAGCAAGCCTATTACACTTAACAATAAAACCGCCGTTAAAATCATATTAATGTCATAGGTTTCGCTGCCCAGGATAACAAGATACCCTAAACCAGCCTTCGCTCCGATCATTTCACCAATGACCGCACCAGTTATGGCATACGTTGTAGATACTTTGACCCCAGACATAATAGAGGGCAATGAAAATGGAATCTCTACGGTCCAGAAACGCTGCCACCGGTTAGCCTTCAGAATTTGCAGTAAATCCTGCATATTCTTTTCTACAGAACGGATCCCGACAATCGTGTTAACCATAATGGGAAAGAAGACAACCAGTATCACCAGAGCAATCTTTGAGGTTGCCCCCAAGCCAAACCATAAGAGAAATAGGGGGGCAATAGAAATTTTCGGTGCTATTTGAATCAAAACAATATACGGATTGAACAGACGTTCTAACAGTACACTTTTCGCCAGCAAATAACCGAAGCCTAATCCAGTTACACACCCAATCAGGAATCCAATGAATATCTCATATAGCGTAATCCCAATGTGCGTTCCCATATCACCCATAGTCAAAATTTTGAGAAATTTGGATACGAACAATGCAGGTCCCGGAAGAATTTGTACCGGTATATGGAAAAGAGATACATAAGCCTGCCACAAACCAATGAACACAAGTAACGTTAGAATAACGAGAAAGCCTTTTCGTCCAAAATAATTCATAGTGCATTCACCTGCGTTACTTTAGATTTGGGACAACTAAATCTTCCGCTTTAACGGTTGTCTTAATAATGTCAAATGTTTTTTGCGTATCGATCGACGTTTGCCATCTAGCCATATCAGCAGCTCCATAGCCGTCTTTCTTGGTCAAGTCGCTCTGCCACAGATAAGGGATGAACACATCATTGAAGATTTTCTCAGTAATTTCCTGTTTTCCTTCAGAGGACGTAGCATACTTCTTGATGGACATATCGACAGCTGCTTTCACATTGCCTTTAATAATATAATCCAACGACTGGTTCAAAGCTTTGTTGAATGCGATAACCGTGTTCTTATTCGTGGACAAGTATTTATCCGAAGTTACAACAACATTACCAAAGGAAGGCAGGAAATCATCGGAACGAATTTCGTCCACATCCACACCACTGTTTTTAAGCTCAACTGTTCTTAGCATGGAGAAGGTGATAGCATCAACTTCATCAGACACCAATGCATTTACAATAGCGCCAGTACCTACGATTTTGGCATTAACATCCTTGATATTCATGCCATTCTTCTCAAGCAGCACCTGCAATTGAATATAGTTCGGGCTTCCGAAGCTAGTTACGGCAACCGTTTTACCTTTCAAATCTTTAGGGCTTGTAATGCCTTTACCTTTTTTGAAAATAGTTGCTCCCAAACCGCGCTGATAAGTCGTGTGCACAACTTTTACTGGAATCCCTTGTGATTTCGCTGTAATAACTGCATCCGCATTCGGGAATCCGAATTGGACATTGTCAGCAGCTACGTTTTTCACGATACTGGCAGCATCTGCATACACGAAATCTACATCCAAACCTTGCTCCTTAAAGAAACCTTGCTCTTTGGCTACATACATCGGTGCATAGTAAGGAACAGCTGCTCCGTCCATTTGAACCGTAACCTTTTGAATTTCCTTTGGCTTCTCTCCGCCGGCAGCAGGTGTTGGTGAAGTTTCGGGTTTGGCCCCGCATGCAGCCAATAAGCTGGCTACAAGTGTAAAACTAAGTAAAAGGCTAAGTGATTTCTTCTTCATCATGAAACAACACCCCTTGTTATTAATTTGTCTACTGCGTGTAAGGCGACCTTGCATAATTTCATTTGACTTTCCTCATAATCCACCAGCCATTGATTGGTGATTCGGTTAGCGTGGACCACAAGCAATGTGCCCGCATAAGCCCCCATAACCGAAGCAATGGTTAACAGCGTCTCCGATTCCATCTCAAGATTGAGCACTCCAAGCGCCTTCATTTCCTCAATGATGTTAGCTGAGTAATTATAAGGGCTTACGTCTCTCCCCTGACCATGGTAGAACGAAGAGGTGGTTGCACCTATTCCGAGATGATAGCGGTAACCTAAATCCTCACAGGCTTCAATTAGGGCTTGCACGACATAATGATTGGCTAGCGCTGGAAATTCAGGACGTGCATAATGATTCGTAGTCCCTCCCAACCGAACGCTGCCCGTGTTGATGATCATATCTCCACAATCAATTCCTTCTTGAATAGCAGCAGTTCCACCGATTCTGAGCAAGCATTTGGCCTTTAATCGGAGCAATTCCAGAACAGCTATTTCTGTAGAAGGGCCCCCTATGCCTGTCGAACATACCGATACGGGATTGCCATTGAATTCGCCTGTCCCTACTTTAAATTCACGATTGGAGCTGATGATCTTATAATTGCTGAACAAATCTCGAATCAACTCTACACGCCCTGGATCACCCGGCAACAGCACATAGGGCGCTGTTTCTCCTTCGGAGATACGAAGATGCGGTACCTTGGTGCCTTCGTATAAGGGAAAATCCGCTTGAATAAACCTGGTCATGGCCTGCCCCCACTTCCTCTCGAATTATTTCATTTGCTTGGAATCATGCCAGAAAAGAAACCGATTCTCTAAAAAACTAATTAAAGCGTAGAAAATGATCCCAACGACAATGGTGTATATAATACTGGCAAAAAGCATGGGAGAATTATAAGTGGTACTGTTAAATACCAACAAATAGCCTAGCCCGCTTTCACCGGATATCCACTCAGCAACGATGGCAGCAATAACGGCCTGTACCATCCCGACCTTCAAGCCTGCAAAAATTTGCGGCAAAGAATGGGGTAGCTCGACTTGAATAATTTTTTGCCACCAGTTTAGGCCTGTAATTTGCATTAAGCATTTCAGGTTATAGGTGACACTTTTCAATCCGAATATCGCACCTAGCATAACGGGAAAAAACACCATAGAAATAATCAACATAAGCTTGGAGGTGAACCCTAGTCCGAACCAAATAACAAATAGAGGAGCAAGCGCTATCTTAGGCGCCGTCTGAGCGAGAAGAATGTAGGGCATCAAAGCATCCTCAAGAAATTTGAATTTGCCGATTAGATAGCCGATTACATAACCGAAAACTATTCCCAATACGAAGCCTGCCAGAACTTCTCCTGAGGTAACGAAAAAATGATGCATCAGATCTTGGGTCGAAAACATCTCTATAAGAGCTTTACCGACATCCGCAGGAAGCGGTACTATAAATGCAGGCACATCGAAAATGACAACATACGCGTACCAAAGGATTACAAGAAAAAGGATAGCTGCGAAATACTCTCCGACCTGCCTCAATCTTTGCATTAGCCTAACACTTCCCTTAGCTTTTTAACATAATTCACGAACTCAATCGTTTCCTTCATTTCCACCGTTCTTGGATGAGGCAGGTTAATATCAATAATCTCATCAATTTTTCCAGGACGTGGGGACATGACGATAACACGATCGGATAGAAATGCAGCTTCCGATATGCTGTGAGTTACAAACAGAATGGTCTTTTTCGTTTCCGTCCAAATACGAAGCAGCTCGATCCCCATTTTGTCGCGAGTCAGCGCATCCAACGCACCGAACGGCTCATCCATCAATAGAACATCAGGGTTATAAGACAACGCTCTCACTATCGCAACCCTTTGTCTCATCCCTCCGGACAGCTCACGTGGATATGCTTTTTCAAAGCCTTTTAATCCTGCAAGCTCCAATAGCTTATCCAGGTTTTCCATATTTTCTTTGGTTTCTATTTTTTTCACTTCAAGCGGGAACTTAGCATTCTGATAAACGGTTTTCCACGGAAGAAGAGTAGCGTCCTGAAACACAAAGCCGATATTGTCAGCCGATTTCTCCCATGTTATCGAACCTGACGATGGTGTATCCAAATTGGCAAGAATTCGCAATAATGTTGATTTCCCACAGCCGGATGGACCTATGATGGAAATAAACTCACTTTTTTTCACATTCAAATCAATATGTGTTAAAGCCTGTACCTCTCGACCATCGCTAGCCTTGTATATCTTGTTTACATCTTCGATGCGAATCGCTGTTGTAGACACGCTAGATAACACCCCTTTACGTTCATCTTGTACGATAACACTTTTTTTGAATTACCTCTAAAAGCATCTATCGATTGTATGAAATATATTTTATCCGTTTAAAATGTAATACGATATGTCCAGATGGACAAAAAACGAGATTTACATTTGTCCATTGCGACATATACATTTCCATTTTTATGATTCAGAGCTAATTTGATAATAATGGATGTCAACTACATGAAAGTTTGACCTATTTTCACAGGCTGTATCCCATTTGAACTGAGGCTGGGTACCTTACGGTTTAGCGCATACTGGCTAAGCTTGCAGCATTTCCCTACATTATTCATGCCCTCTGTTCTTACGGACTATACGGCTTCTGCTCTTGAATACAAGAAAGAAAGCTTTCCCCCTGCGACGGGAGTTTTACGTGGAAATTGTCAGCAATAGTGGCTCCAATGTCAGCAAAGGTCGAGCGGATTCCGAGGTTGTTTCCCTTGTCCTGACCCTGCTTCGATACGAGGAGCGGCACATATTCCCTTGTATGATCGGTACCTGTATGGGTCGGGTCGTTGCCATGATCGGCAGTGATAATCAACAAGTCATCGGAGCTTAAGCCTTCCATTATTTCAGGTAAACGAGCATCGAACTCCTTCAGCGCTGCTGCGTAGCCTTGCGGATCACGGCGATGTCCATAATTAGCGTCAAAATCAACAAGATTCAAGAAACACAAGCCGTTAAAATCCTGTTTCATGACCGTCAACAGCTGGTCTACTCCATCCTGATTGGATTTGGTTTTTAAGCTTTCGGTAATACCTAAGCCTGCGAATATATCGGATATCTTACCAATCCCAATGCTATCAAACCCAGCCGCAACCAAATGGTCCATAACCGTGGAAGTTGGTGGCGTCACTGCGTAATCCCGTCGATTTGGAGTTCTAACGAATTGACCAGGCTCACCTGTAAAAGGACGGGCAATAACCCTCCCCACAAAGTTGTCCGCATTAAGGGTCATTTCCCTGGCTTTACTGCAAATCTCGTACAGCTCTGCTAAGGGAACTATGTCTTCGTGCGCCGCAATTTGGAGCACACTGTCGGCTGAGGTATATACAATAAGAGCTCCATTCTGCATATGTTCAAGCCCCAGCTCATCCATGATTTCCGTGCCGGATGCCACCTTGTTGCCGATAACAGAACGGCCTGACTCCGATTCCAATGCTTGTATGAATGCTTCCGGAAAACCTTGAGGATACGTTTGAAACGGAACGTCGTTCCTCACGCCCATGATCTCCCAGTGTCCTGTCAGCGTATCCTTTCCCGCCGAAAGCTCGGCCATCTTCCCATAATGAGCCTTCGCATGCTCAACAGCAGCTACGCCTTGAATAGCACCGATACGACCAAGTCCCAATTGTTCCAAGTGAGGCAGACGCAATTCTCCGACAGCCTCCGCAATATGTCCAAGTGTATTGGAACCTAGATCGCCATAATGGGAAGCATCCGGCAGCTCCCCTATCCCAACGCTGTCCAGAACGATGAGGAAAACCCTTGAAAATCGAATAGTCATTAGTTTTTAGCCCCTTTACCTATTCCTATGCTGCAAGGATTATTCATTCAAACAAATTAATTAAGCATCTCGTCGTAAACAACGGTTCCATTAACCATAGTTAAAACGGCTTTCCCCTTGAGCTTCATACCGGCGAATGGACTGTTTCGCGATTGAGATTTAAATTGTTCCGGATCTACCGTCCATTCTTTCTGCGGATCCAATATCGTAATGTCTGCGTCGGAGCCCTTCGTCAGTCTTCCTGAGGGTAGTCCCATAATTTCGGACGGGTTGACCGTTAATTTAGCAAGGGCATCCATAAGGGACAGTCTTCCGGAATGAACCAGGAACGTAAAGGTTAAACCAACAGCTGTCTCTAGCCCTACCAATCCAAATGGAGCTTCTCCCAATGGACGCGCTTTCTCCTCTGCCGTATGAGGAGCGTGATCCGTTGCAATTGCCTCGAGGGTTCCGTCTGCAAGACCTGCAATGACAGCTTCTACATCTTCCTTAGTTCTCAGCGGAGGATTGACTTTAGCCAAAGTGCCGCATAGTAACGCCTGTTCATCAGTAATGGAGAAATGATGCGGGGCTCCTTCCCCCGTAACTCGCACTCCTCTGGCCTTGGCTTCACGTATAAGCTGCACCCCTCTGGCTGTTGAAACATGCTGAATGTGAAGCTGGGCACCGGTTTCTTCCGCGAATAAAATGTCGCGAGCTATAATCAATTCTTCACCAAGCCTAGGAATCCCAGGATCCCCAAGCTGATTGCTTACCTCGCCTTGATTCAGGGAACCACCACTTACCAAATGATGATCCTCGCAATGCGAGCTAATCGGAACATCCAGTTCCGCAGCTTTGCGAAAAGCTGTGTACACAAGCTTGGGATCCATAACGGTTCTCCCATCATCAGTAAACGTAACCGCACCGGCTTGCTTCAGGCTCTCCATCTCCGTCAGCACTTTCCCTTCAATCCCGTAGGTTAGCGCAGCCGAGGAATAAACCTTAACAACCGCTTGCTCAAGTCCAGTTCGCAGCACATACTCCAATGTTTCTACGGTATCGATGCTAGGCTTCGTGTTAGGCATACAAACTACCGATGTAAATCCGCCGGCTGCTGCAGATAGAGCTCCTGATGAAATCGTTTCCTTTTGTGGGAAGCCTGGATCCCGGAAGTGGACATGAATATCGACAAGACCAGGAACAACAAGCAATCCAGAAGCATCTATGATATGATCATCAACAGTCACGTTCGTTATAGGTCCAATATGAACAATTTTTTCATCTTCAATGATTACGTTAGTGATTTCCATAAAATGAGTTTCCGGATTTATGACCGTTCCATTTTTGATAAGCGTTCTCATAAGATGTCACTCCTTGAACTTCTGATACTAGAAATGTTATCAAGAAAATGAGGCAGCGAATATGTAGAGCAGGACAAAAAAATAAACCGACTTTTGTCGGTTTAGCCAAGAGTTATTTTCAGATGAACTTTGCTTGCCCTCACGAAAAAAAATAGACCTCTTATACATTCCCCGATTGCAGAATTTGATCAATTTTCAATCCCATATGAAGTAATAATCGCTTTTCCGCATCATGGACACTGCAGCCGGTTACTTGCTCTATTTTTTGCATCCGATATTTCATTGTATTTACGTGTACGAACAGCTTTTCCGCGGTTTCAGCCAATGAGCAATTGTTTGCGAAATACTCCCTCAAAGTGACCATAAGACTGGCATTGTTGCTCCAATCGTACTCCACCAGCTTACCGATCGTCTCCGAATATAGCTCCTCCATTTCCTTCCAATCATTAACTTGACCCAATACACGAAAAATTCCCAAATCCTCGTAATGTACACAGCCTGTTTTACCGCTGATCGGCTTTCCCAACTGAATGGCCTTGACCGCTTCCTTGTACCCCTGATGAATTCCCTCCAACCCCTGATAGAATCGCCCGACACCAACAGTAAAAGATAATTCCTCGAATTCCTGCGAAAGCTGCCGGCGCGCGGATTCCGCTAAATCCATAATGGCACCGTTATTCGGATCTGTGGTATAGGGAAGCATCCCCGCTTCAGCTGCCAGCTCCCGATGATAAAGTACAACGATAAGTTCTTTCCTAACCGTAATAATAGCTTTTTGAACATCAAATCGAAAAATATCATTCACTTTCAAGAGCAGCTTTCGTTTGCGCTCCTGAAACCATAGCGCTTCGTTCTCGTGTTTTACTATTGGCTGGGCAGAATTGGAATACGCAATAACAAACACTTGATAGTCCTTGGATAAATTCCAATTGAACATCTTGCCCTTCTCAATGATTTCCGCTTTATCCACAACATTTCCTGTCAGAACTTCAGATAGAAAATCATCCTTAAAGGTCTGCTCCACGTCTGTCCTCGTTATCACTTTTAAAAACTCAAGCGCCATCAACAGCACCGTTCGATCCAACACAAGAAAATCACGTTCAACAAATTCTCTTTTTGTTTGCCAGCAGGTAACATCACCGTACAATTCATCGTTCAACAGCAGCGGAGTTACTATGCATGGAGTAATCTGATCATCAAGTACTCGATCCATTCTTATGGAACGCTTAGCAATTCTCAGCTCGTTTTTTTGCGCCCGCGTCAGAGGAGAGACCACTTTCCGCCACGAGATCCCTTCCAATGCCGGAACTTCCGAGCCAACCGTGATAATATTTTCGGTCATTTGCTGCACAGCTTCAATCAGAGCAGGAATACCCTTCCCGCCCATTGCAAGCTCTGTAATCCACTGAAAAAACTTTTCCAGCTGCTCTTTTCCCAGGTCCGACTTATTCAACCGAAGCTCCATCAAAGGAGTCATAATATCTAAATAGGAGACTTCATCTTCTATTTCTATTATCGGAAACCCGAGACGATTCCCAGCTTCAATAATCACCTCTGGAATTTGTTTCACATAACGTTCCGTCTTAATGGCTAACGCGGAGCTACCGACATCATGCAGCTGCTGAACCAACTTCCCGATGGCCTCCGGATCGTCTTTGATAGGATATAGGCTGGTCAACAGTAAGTCATTCCCTTTTAACCACCGAATAACGTCTGGGACCTCCATGACTGTAATATAGTCAATCGTTCTATGAAGTCCCTTCTCTCCGGCAACCACTTTACAATTAACCAGTCCACCAATCTGCATGGCTTCCTTTACGCTGACTCCCATTTGTCCACCCTCCTCTATCTTTCAGTTAAAATTCCCCATATGTACAATGAACGATATTATAACTAAATGAAATCGATTATACACTATTTATGTCTGCTTCAATAATTATGAGAAAAACAGATAACTGAATATATGGATATTATTGTGCTTTTTCGAGTCAATAGCAAGAAACAAGGCCAATCGGGGGTTGTATATATATTCATTTTAATGTATATTTAATCACAAATTGACTTACTCGAGCTAGTATCCCTCATATTTCATATAAATATTTTTTTAGGAGTGAATCATCATGAATGCCAGATTGTTGTTGGAGGATGGAACCGTATTTGAAGGAAAAGCTTTTGGCAGTGAAGGAGAATCGTCGGGAGAGGTTGTATTCCACACCGGTATGACCGGTTATCAGGAAATACTATCCGACCCTTCTTATTGCGGGCAGATGATTGCCATGACCTACCCGTTAATCGGAAACTACGGAATAAACCGCGATGATTTCGAAGCTATTCGGCCATGGGTTCAAGGCTTTATCGTACGGAATCATGAGCTTTCACCCAGCAATTGGCGATCCTCCATGAACCTTAGTACTGTGTTGAAGCAATATGGCATACCTGGGATTAGCGGTATTGATACACGGATGCTGACACGTATTATTCGGCAGCACGGTACGATGAAAGGACTGATGACGACCAGCAGCAAGCCGATCGCAGCACTGCAAGAACAGCTTCATGCCATGCTGCCGCTGCGTAATCAAGTTGCAATTGTTTCGACACCGCAGCCATACCGCAGTCCAGGAACCAAAGAGCGCATCGTGCTTATAGATTTTGGCTGCAAATTAGGTATTCTTCGCGAGCTCACAAGCCGGGGATGCGACGTGATTATCGTTCCTCATGATACAACGGCCGCGCAAATCCGCAACTTCCATCCGGACGGCGTCTTGCTTTCCAACGGTCCGGGAGATCCTAAGGATTCGGCTCATGCCTTGCCCGTGATTCGCGAGCTTCTTGGTGAGATTCCACTGTTCGGAATTTGTCTTGGGCATCAGCTATTCGCACTCGCCTGCGGTGCCGATACCGGGAAGCTAGCCTTTGGCCACCGCGGCTCCAATCATCCTGTTAAGGATGTGGCAACGGGACGCTGTCTCATCACATCACAAAACCACGGTTATACCGTAATTGATGCTACAGTAGCTTCAACCGACCTAATCATCACTCATATTAATAATAATGATGGCACTATTGAAGGTCTTAAGCATAATTGTCACCCTGCATTTTCCGTACAGTTTCATCCTGAAGCGGCTCCTGGGCCTTATGACAGTAATACACTATTCGATCATTTTCTGGAATTGATTCACCGTTTTCAGCGGGAACGTACTTTAGGACGCCTCTTAGAAAACTCTGCAAGTATTAGTGAAGCTCATACAGCATCGACTGAAATTTCATCACATAAAGGAGCCCAATTGGTATATGCCGAAAAATAACGCTTATCAAAAAATTCTCATTATTGGATCAGGCCCTATCGTGATTGGGCAAGCAGCAGAATTCGATTATGCCGGCACACAAGCCTGCGAAGCGCTAAAAGAAGAAGGCGTGGAGGTTGTGCTCATTAACAGTAATCCAGCCACTATTATGACTGACTCTACGTTTGCCGACAAGGTTTATATGGAGCCTATCACTCTGGAATTCGTCAAGCAGATCATTCGAAAAGAGCGTCCAGACGGTTTACTTGCCACTCTCGGCGGACAAACGGGACTCAACATGGCTATGGAACTTGATCAAGACGGTATCCTAAAGAGTGAAAATGTACAGCTACTAGGAACCCAGTTGGATTCTATCCGCAAAGCGGAGGACCGTGAGCTGTTCCGAGATCTGATGAAGGAACTGCGGCAGCCTGTGCCTCAGAGCATCATAGTTACAGAAACTAACGCTGCGCTTCAATTTGCGGCTCAGATCGGGTATCCAGTCATCGTCCGCCCCGCTTATACGTTAGGCGGAACTGGAGGAGGGATCGCCAAGGATGCTGGAGAACTGTTCGAAATAGTTCGTTCCGGTCTGCACTGCAGCCCCATCGGCCAATGTCTGGTAGAGAAAAGCATTGCCGGCATGAAGGAAATAGAGTATGAAGTCATGCGCGATGCCAATGACAATTGTATGGTTATTTGCAATATGGAAAATTTCGATCCGGTAGGCGTTCATACAGGTGATAGCATTGTCGTTGCTCCTAGTCAAACGTTATCAGACCGTGAATATCAGATGCTGCGCACGGCATCCATACAAATAGTTCAGGCTCTTGGCATCGAAGGCGGCTGTAACGTGCAATTCGCGCTGGACCCGGACAGTTACCAATATTACGTTATCGAAGTAAATCCGCGTGTCAGCCGTTCATCTGCACTGGCATCCAAAGCGACTGGCTATCCGATTGCCAAGATGGCTGCAAAAATTGCAATGGGTTATACGCTTGATGAGGTTATCAATCCGGTCACAGGTAAAACCTATGCCTTCTTCGAACCTGCACTGGATTATGTAGTTACTAAGATCCCTCGTTGG
The DNA here is from genome assembly GCF_013141765.1 of Paenibacillus foliorum. Lineage (GTDB taxonomy): Bacteria > Bacillota > Bacilli > Paenibacillales > NBRC-103111 > Paenibacillus_S > Paenibacillus_S foliorum. Next base: position 392,295 of record NZ_WHOD01000013.1, on the reverse strand, counting down.
CCCTTCGACAAATTCCCAGCAGCTAACCGCACGCTTGGTACCCAAATGAAGGCTACCGGAGAAGTCATGGCCATTGGCCGCAGCTTCGAGGAATCGCTTCAGAAGGCCGTTCGTTCCCTTGAAATAGGTACTTCGCGGCTGAATCTCCCTGAGACGAAGCAGCTTACTCAGGCAGAGCTGCAAATGCGGCTGCAGAAGGCTGATGATGAAAGGCTATTTCTGATAGCTGAGTCTTTTCAACGCGGCTATACCGTGGATGAAATTCATCGCCTGACCCAGGTAGATCACTGGTTCTTACAGAAGATTGAACAGTTGATTCTATTCGAACAGCTGCTGTCAGAAGAAGACCTACTGGATGCACGACTTCTGGAAGCCAAGAAATTAGGCTTTAGCGATCAGGCCATTGCAGAAATTCGCCACTCTGCAAATCCCTCCTTCCCATTTACAACAGTTACTGACATTGAAGAGCACAGATATACTTTAGGTATGATTCCGGTATTTAAAATGGTGGACAGCTGTTCCGCTGAATTCGAAGCGACATCATCTTATTATTATTCGACCTACGAAGTGGAGAATGAGACGCCTGAATCCACAAAACCCAAAATCGTAGTACTAGGTTCGGGTCCCATACGTATCGGGCAAGGTATTGAATTTGATTACTCCACGGTTCATGCGGTCAAGGCTATTCAAGAGGCGGGGTATGAAGCGGTTATTATCAATAATAATCCGGAGACCGTATCTACAGATTTCAATATTTCGGATCGCTTATACTTTGAACCCCTCCATCTTGAGGACGTCATGCATGTTATTAATCATGAACAGCCTGAAGGAGTTATCGTACAATTCGGCGGGCAAACGGCTATTAAACTAGCTGCCGCTTTAGCCGAGCGGGGCATTCGCATTTTTGGCACAAGCTTTGCTGGAATTGATACCGCCGAGGATCGGAAGAAATTCGAGCTCCTTCTTAGGGAGCTGCAAATTCCTCAGCCGTTGGGAGACACTGCCCATTCGATCAAGGAGGCTGTGGCGGCCGCTGACCGAATCGGCTATCCGGTTTTAGTGCGTCCCTCCTATGTTCTTGGAGGACGCGCGATGGAAATTGTGCATTCCGCTTCAGAGCTTGTCACTTACATGGAACGCGCGGTGCAGGTAAATCCCTTGCATCCTGTCTTAATTGATCGATACATGCATGGAATCGAAGCGGAGGTTGACGCTATTTATGATGGAACAACCATCTTGATTCCTGGCATTATGGAGCAAATTGAACGAACAGGAGTGCATTCAGGGGATTCCATAGCTGTATACCCTCCACAAAGCTTGTCACGCGGCGTCAAGGATCAAATCGTTGATATAACAACGAAGCTGTCCAAGCATCTGAACGTTATTGGACTGGTTAACATTCAGTTTTTAGTGGTGCAGGAGCAAGTTTATGTCATCGAAGTCAATCCTCGCGCCTCAAGAACGGTTCCTTTTATGAGCAAAATCACGAATGTATCGATGGCTAATATCGCAACAAAGGTATCCTTGGGGCAAAGTCTCTCTTCATTCGGATATCCAGAGGGTCTGCTTAAGGAAGCAGATGAAATTTCAGTTAAAGTTCCGGTATTTTCACTTCATAAGTTAAGTGGCGTGGAAATAGCACTAAGCCCTGAAATGAAGTCCACAGGCGAAGTTATCGGGAGAGACCCCCTTTATGCTAAAGCATTGTTTAAAGGCTTTCTTGCCGCAGGAATGAAGCTGCCCGCCCAAGGAACCGTCATTGCCTCCATAGCTGACAAGGATAAAGCAGAGGCTGTCGAGCCGCTAAGAAAGCTGTTCCGCCTCGGTTATCGGATTATCGCAACCCCCGGGACCGCCCAGCTGCTTCAAGCGAACCATATTCCAGCAGCCAGCTATAACATGGAAGAGCTTATCCAATCGCTGAGGAGCCTCAAGGCGGATGTGTTAATCAATACGGTGACAACAGGAAAAATGGCTTCAAGCAGCGGCTTTCAATTACGGCGCGAGGCCATCGAAAGCGGGCTTGTCTGCCTGACCTCAATGGATACCGTGCATGCTTATACAAGTGTATTGGAATCGATATATTGCGCGCCATTCGCTATTCGTTAGGGATGACCGTTAAGGATGGCCGTTAGGGAATCACCGTTCGGGATAGGTTGATGCTTTCCCCATAGCGGCAGGAACATCAACAGCCCTTCCATCGATCGAGCTGCTAAATTGGGGACCGCCCCCACTCGCTTACGGAACGTCAGTTCGTTATTTGTCTTGCACACCATCGAATTCATAAACCCACGGAACTACGATGCGCTAATTCGTCACCACGAGGCTGAATTGACATTTTTCCAGCAAATAAGTGATCGTAGTTCCGTTTCGCTTGAATGATCACGTGTGCAAAACAAAATAGCGCACCGTTGTTCCTCTACCTACCCATTCAAAGGTAAATAGAGGGGCAATTGTTCCCGGTTAGCTTCATTGGTTGACCACTTCGGGTCACCAATTCTTCCGTAATCATGAGGGAAGTGACGACTGCCAGCATCTTTTTAAGCTTTTCATCAAAAATTTGCGACGATTTCCTGATAGCATCGATATTGTATTGAATGGCGTTGCGCTCTACGATTTGTGACGCAATTCGATAATTCATGTATCCATTCACAACAATAGCCGCTGTTACTAACAACGTGCAGGCTATCCATATTCTTGACTTAAAGGACAGATTCTTAAGAAAATCGGTCATGATAACTTTCCCCCTCCTTCCATAAAAACAACCTCTTTCTACAAAGTTAATGGATATCAACTCTGTAAAAAGAGGATGAGCTTTTCTTATTATAATGGATGTCTTTAACCAATCACATGCGCCGAAACCATCGAATAGGTGCCCCAATTCACTCATTTGCTTCAAGTAGAGATTTATGGAGCGCTAATGCGCAGTGGAAAATGTGTCAACATCGCTGTCTGTGCCTGCCCCTGCTCACTTGCTCCTGCTTTTGTGTAATCGATTGTCATAGGCAGCTTGATTTGAACACTATAATTCCCGAAAGGAACCTGCTTACCGTCAGAATCCTTTTGATCCCAAATAAATGTTAACTCCTCGCTTTCCCCGCTTTTAAATACGGATTTCGAAGCAAGTATTTTGCCTGACCAGACTAGTTCTGGTTTAATACTGCCATCGCCGCTATCCAGCTGACGGTTAATCTCAACTTCGAACGACGTTAATGGATTCAATTCCAGCTCGTCTTTGCTTACATTTTGAATGGAAAAACGTAAACCTACTTCTTGACCTATAGTAAAGAACCCTTCCGGGTTGATCCTTTCCCCATTCAATACAACCATCCTTAAATCAAAGGGAGAATTTCTCCATCCAGCACCCAGTTCATATTGATGACTCTTCTTAACGCCTGTAATTACCTTTGAGATGACTACTGTCGGAGGTGTATAAGCAGCAGGATCATCTTCCGGGTTTAATTGATAAATCCAACAATCGCCTAGCCAGTCACTGTGAATATGATGCCAGCCTCCACCATGCTCGAACACTGTTACCTTCTGGGGAGTTAATCTGCCAAGTTCCCGAGCTTGTTTATCCGGATGCTCATATGCAATCGCAGAATCAGTCAACGTCAGACTTCTTTCTTCTGACCTAAGATCCGGCGGATAGCTAATACGAGTGTTGACCCAGCGCTTTCCCTCCCAAGTATCGATATATAACCACTCATTGTTGTTCAGGGTTACCTTAGCCTGCACATCTTGAGGAGACAGCACCCCTGCAACTTCACTTCCTGCATCCGGCACACGAAACATTGGGGTTATCGTCCGCAGATATGCCGACAAGCCACTGCTATTCCGACCATAATATTGGGCTTGTTGGATATTTGGAGGTTTGGGATGAATCCATTTATAACCAAGCCATGTTTCAATCAGATAGTATTCCCCATCGGTATAAACGACTCGAACGACCTGCGGAGAAATGGTTCCCAAACTAAGTCCTCTAGTGGAGCGAGAAGAATAGAAGCTTTCCTCTTGCATCAGCACTACATAGTTGTAATACGTCTCCTCAAATTGAGGATTTTGCAAAAGCACCCATTTAACCTCATTAGAAGTTTTAATTTGAAACCATACCTTGCTTCCGCCCAAGAGCTTCCTGTCCCAGTTATTTTCAGCTCCTGCTACTTGTACCGTCTGCGGGGCAGCATCATATAGCTGATCGCCGTCCATCTCATCATAAATAGGTGTACTATTAGCCGTTAAGCTAATTTCTTCGGGAAGCCGCATTCCTGTCGAATCCGATACTGCTGCTAAAGCATTGTTCATGGCTGTGAAAGACCCACTTCCGAAAAGCAGCATAAGCAGCATCCATATGAACAGTTTATGTTTCATTTATTTCCTCCCTCTAAATGGTTTGATATACATTCAGACGCTCAGGATGCTAAAAGGTTTCCAGACTTATACAGTTTTGATTGCTTACATAAAAACAGCCGCTGGAAAGTCCCCAGTGGCTGTTTAACCTATGATTTAAGATTATAAAAGTAAGATGCTCAAGCTTAGCCATCAGCTGTTTAGGATACTGCTTTGCCATCTGACTTGCCTTCTCTTTTACATTCCCCGCTGCTGCAGGTTTGGTAAAATCCCATAAAATCAAGACGATGATCGGTCACTTGGAACCCGTATTCCCGTTTAAGGCGCTCCTCCAGATCGGTCAGCCAATCTTCCTTAATTTCTTTCAATGCACCACATATATTGCAAATCAAATGGTGATGCATATGAGCACTGTCTTCGCTGCGAAGATCAAAGCGGGCTACCCCGTCTCCGAAATTCATCTTCTCTACGACATGAAGCTCAGACAACATTTCTAAGGTTCGATAAACCGTTGCAATACCGATTTCAGGCAGCCTTTCTTTTACAAGCATGAACACATCTTCAGCACTCAAGTGATCCTTTTCATTTTCAAGCAAGACTTTTAAAGTGACTTCGCGCTGCGGGGTCATCTTGTAACCTTTTACTCTTAATTGTTGGTTTATCTTGTCGATTTCCTCCATGATGTTCATCATTAGCGAGGCACCTCCCTGATTACTGCTTACTTACTCCTTGAGCTATGTTAGGTTGAATTGTTTTCTATATAAAGTGTTTATTATTTAGAATGATTCTAATCTAAGAGTAATACAGTTTTGTAAAATACGCAAATTAAACTTTCCTAAATACTTAAGCTCTAAGCTTCCACTTTGCTTAATATTAGCATTAAACGAGCGACTTTATGCAATATTATATAGCAATATCATTAATGAAAAGGAGTAAACCCGTATGCATAGCCGCACAATGGCTGGCTGACTATGCTTACTTGGTTTACTCCTATAATCTTCTTCAAACTATGATGAGTATATGAGGATTGAGTTCCCTCTTGGTTTAAGATTTATTGATTTATGCGGATGCGAGTTCAAGCTCGTCTTCTTCATCACGATCAAACGCAGCACGGTCGAATTCGCCTTCCGAATCCGCCACCAGCAGTGCAGTAACCGTCGTTCCTGTCGCGTTAACTGCAGTACGCCCCATGTCGATGACCGCTTCGACACCAAGCACTAAGCCCATGCCTTCCAGCGGCAATCCCATTGCAGTTAATACTACGGTTGTGGAAATCGCAGCCGGACCGGGTACACCTGCAACGCCTACAGAAGATATAACGCTCACCAATATCAACACGATATAATCGGTAATCTCCAACGGTACATTATAAACACGTGCGACGAAGATAGCGACAACGGCTGGCCACACACCGCCGCATCCGTTAAAGTTCATTGTAGCCCCTAGAGGCGCCACAAAGCTTGCAATTCGCGGTGAAACACGCAGGCGTTTCGTAATAACTTCCAGATTCACCGGAAGTGTTGCATAGCTGCTGCGGGTTGTAAAGGCAACAGCAATTGTCGGGTAGGCTTTCCGGAAAAACTTGATTGGATTAACCTTAGCCACAAATGAAACCAACCCACCGAACACGAATACGAAATGTAGTATGAGAGCGATATAAGAAGCAATAATAATTTTCACCAATGGAGCTAAAGTTTCCAATCCGTACTTTGCAGCCATTGCCCCTATCAACGCGTAAACGCCGTAAGGAGTTAAGCGAATCACGTATTTGATTACTTGATGAAGCACATCAGTCGCCGATTTCATGAATTGCTTTACAGGCTCTACGCTCTCCGGCTTTCTCGAGCTAATATGAACGATCGCTACAGCAATGAAAATCGCAAATATCAACACGGGTACTACTTTGCCTGCAGCCATATCACTGATAGGATTGGACGGCACCAGGTCTAGAATAACTTGGGAGAAGGTTGGAACCTCTCTCACTTTGAAGTCCTTAGGTACTACTGCTTTGATTCCATTACCTGGGTCTACGACCAGCGCAACAATCAAACCGATCAATGCTGCGACGCCAGTAGTGGAAAGAAACCAAAGGATCGTCTTAACACCTAGCTTGCGCAGATGCGTCATACTTGCCAAGGACGAAATACTATTGATTACAAGAACGAAAACCAATGGCATAACCATCATTTTAATCAAATTGACATAGATCGTACCAATAGTACTGACACTCTTATAATCCAATTTGAAAGTGTTGAACACAATTCCTGCCAGGAGTCCCAGTCCTAGCGCTATAAATACGCGAGCGCCAAATCCGACGCGTTTCTTGGCCAAAAAAACTAGAATTCCGATGATGACAATCGAAACTAGCAAGCTGACCCAGTTGCTTTGAAATGCTAGAAGTAAGTTATTTTTCATTCTCGTACAGCCCCCTTTAATTCCTATAAAGTTACTTGGATAAATCATAGAATAAGACTTGAGCATCTGTTTGTCAATATATTTATTTTCACATCAATTCCCTTGACAATTTTCCAATTAAAATTAGTACATTTATGTGTATTCATGTACATTCAATTCCATGCTCGAAGCATGGAATCATACAAAAGGCTGCCGGGATTTCCCAGCAGCCTGCCTTTATGGAAAAAACTCTGTTATTTGTTAATGAATTCCGTAAACTCCAGCAGTCGCTTCAACATTACTGTAGCTTCTGCTCTTGTAGCAAATTGCGCAGGCATGAACTTATTCTCCGAGGTACCTTGAATGATACCTGCAGCTGTGTTTTTAGCAACAGCATCCGTTGCCCAATCATGAATTTGGGTTCCGTCAGCAAATTTTGCAGTAACATCGGTTTTCTTACTATCCCCGACTTTACCTGCTGCCGCCATCGCCCTGCTTATCATTACGGCCATCTGCTCACGTGTAATCTTGGCATTCGGACGGAATGTTCCGTCCTCAAAGCCTTCCATCAAGCTTGCTTTCATTGCAGTTCCTAACACTCCTACGTACCACTCGCCATCTTTGATGTCTTTAATGCTTGCTTTTGCCGAACCATCCACCTTCAAACCAAGCGCGCGTACAAGAAGTGCTGCAAATTCTGCACGAGTGATATCGCTATCCGGACCAAACTGAGTATCAGTCTGCCCTTTCACAACCAACTTGGAAGCGAGAAGCTCGACGTCTTTTTGTGACCAGTGTCCCTTCAAGTCTGCAAAAGTTTTCTCCAATTTTACAACCGTATAAGTGCTGTTGGAATTACGTTTTATTTGAACTACCGTTTTCCCGTCAGCTTTTTCGAATACGGCAGGTACAAAGGTCATTTCTTTTGTAGCCGGATCGAAAACAACTGCAGTTGCTTCATTACTGTTTATCGGCTCATTAATCGTAATCGTTCTTACTACATAAGTGGTACCAAAATCGTTCACTTCCGTCGTTTTTCCGTTGGCCTCTGCAGTGATTGTGAAGCTGACTCCATCGGATAACAATTTCATACCAGGCTGGGATGCTGCCGTGTTGATTTGTTGCGCTTCTGCACCTGTCACCGCTTCAATTGTAACGGTAATGTTAATTTTATCAGCACTTGTTCCTAAAGCTGTTGCAAGCGCCCCTGCATTAATAATGCTAAGCGGCAGGTTGTAGGATTTGTTCTCAGTCTCAACGCGGATAATCGTGTTTTTAGCATCACCTGCCGCCTCTTTAAGAGCGTTAAACGGCAATTCCACTTTTACCGTGCCTTGGACATTAGACATATTGATTATAATCGTTTTTACGGTATCGTTGCCGCTGCTCAACTTCAGTGTGTTAGCAAAGGATTCCGGATTGACTATAAATTTCGTTACTGTTTTGCCATCTGCTGCAATTTCTTTTTTCAGTTCCGCTTCATTAGGTTTTAATACTACTCCATTTGGCGTCGAAACTGGATCTGCAGTTCCTGCCTGACTTGGACTGCCAGTACCCGTTCCTGCACCTGGACTTGGGCTGGATCCGTGTCCGCTATTAGATGTTGCCAAAGTGTTAACTTCTAAGGACGGACCATCTATTGTAGCATTCCCTGCTGCATCAATGGCTTCTACTTTGAACACATAATTCGTTCTAGGTGTAAGACCGCCTACTGTGAAGCTGTAAGTTGATCCAGTGACCGTTGTAACGAGATTACTTCCGTTGTACACTTTGTAGCCAGTAACAGCAACATTATCTGTTGCTTGCGTCCATGCTAATGCAATACTGTTTGTCGTTCTTCCTGCTTCCGTTAACGACTTACCGCTCGGCCACACCGGTAAGACTGCATCCGGTGCTGCGATTTCACGGATACGTCCTTCAGATACATAATTGATCGGACCTACGTGATTTTTCACAAAGTTAACCGTTGCTGGCAAATCTTCCGGACCCTGTACCGGATTCTTGCCAAGCGTATGCATTTGGATGTATCTGGCATCATTGCTGGTATACATAAAGCTGTTTACAACAAGGCTATACATCTTGCTCGGATCTAGGGGCGTGCCATCCGGCAGTGTAATAGCAATGACCTTTCTCGTTGAACCTACTTGCGCCCATGAATAGCGGAAGCCTCCAACGTGAGAATCCGGTCCGAATGTCGAGCCTGTGCCAAGCTGAGCTTCAACGATTCCTTTCATTTCTGCTCCGGTTACTTCCACTTTCATTAACGTGTTATTAAACGGCTGGATTTTGAAAAGCTCTTCCCAAGTAATCTCACCCACATTGAGATTATCTCGTACGCCTCCGCCATTCATCATAGCGAAATCAGCTTTCATCTCAGCCTTCATTGCATCAGCAATCATATTACCCAACGCAAAGTCGGAATTTTTACCAATACCTTTACCTGGGTAGTCTTTGGTCATTTCATTTAGGTTCTGACCTACGACTTCTTGCAATTTCGGACCTGCAAGTGCTTTGTACTCGTCAATGATGCTCTGTACTTTCGCATCAGCATCCACGGTACGAAGGTTGTAAAGAATTTCAGCTGATTTGGATACAACATCACCTGTTTCGCGGCTGATTTCCAAATCTACATCCATTAATGCTTTACTGTACTCCCATGCCGAAATGACTAGCTTGTTGTTAACTGTACCTTTAACTTCTTTGTGGTTATGCGCTGCAAAAATAGCGTCCACTTCATCATCGATTCCGTTAGCAAGATTTACCGCCTCGCCAACAAGCTGTCCGTTTGCATTAAGATCTGCGCTCATATGCGCCAGCACGACGATTGCTCTAACACCCTGCGCCTTCAACTCTTTAACCGCCGCGTTTACTTCCTCAACAGCATTTGTGAACTTAAGATCTTGAATGCCTGTCGGAATTACGATCGATGGCGTTTCTTCAGTAACAACACCGATAAATCCGATCTTAGCGCCCCCGATTTCCTTCACAACATAAGGGTCAAACACATGCTTGTTATTAGCCTTATACCGTACGTTTGCACCAAGAATCGGGAAATTCATACCTTCATATTCTTTACCGCCTGGATTAACTCCGCCATGGGCAAGACGAATCAATTCGTTCGTTCCATCGTCAAACTCATGGTTACCCACTGCGCCTACATCGAAGCGAATTTCATTCAGTACTTTAATCGTTGGTTCATCATAGAAGAGAGCCGACAATGGAGGACTCGCTCCGACCATGTCGCCGGAATGAACGACTAGCGTATTCGGATTGCTCTCTCTCTTCGCTTTAATATGTGTTGCAAGGAACTGCATACCGCCTAAGTCTTTATCTTTCTTTCCGTCTCCGTCAAGGTCACGGTTAATCCCGGAATCCTTCTCGTTAAACTTGCTGTCAATATTGCCGTGCAAGTCATTGACTCCGAGGATTTGGACTTTGATGTTGCCGTTGCCAGTCGACGGATTTCCGATTAATTCCTTCGTATTACGCACACGAATTCGAATACCTTCGGAGTATTTACCTGCCATTCCTGTTGCCTCAAGGGTATCACCGATCTTCAAGTCAGGAACTGGCCCGCTTTGGTTCGCAATATATCCGTCCGTGAATATCAGAATAGGTCCGCTGCCATCATTCACTACGAACGAATTTTCATCAGGTTTTGATATAATGGTTCCTTTTACTTTTACCAGAAATCCCTGATTACTTTCAGAACTCGCTTGGCCTGTGGTTAGCTGCTTCGGCTGTATAGGATCGGATTGGCCTGTCTTGATAACATCCAACTCAAAAGATCCAAAATCCAGCTCTTTATTGTTTTCAAATGTTTTCATTTGCCCGTATACCCGGACTTTATCACCGAGCTTCAAGCTGCCTTCCGGCGCTTCCTTATATGCCATGATTCCGCCAGTCTCATCCTGAATATAGAAGGCATCGAAGAATACGCCAGCTGCTGTAGTAACCGTACCTTCAACAACAACTGAAGTACCGTCTTCTTTAGTGCGCGCCGCATCTATCGATGACACAACCGTATCACGATGCGCAAGCCAATTGATTATATTCAATGCAAGCTCATTGTTGCCTTTTGGATTAAACGCTTCGTCCATTTGCTTGTCATTAAAAAAGTTCATTCCGGATACGACAATTCTGCCATTTCCGAGCTGTTCGGAAGCAATCGCTGGAATCGCCGAACCCCCTGTGTTATCACTGACATTATCATAAATATATCCACCAGCTGTAATATTGTTCTGATAGGTTGTTTCATTACCTTTGGCAAGCACAGTAATTGTATCTGTGTCTACTAATGGTTGATGACCTGCCTTCTCAAGACTGGCTCCGCTGTAATATTCAACCGTAAGTACACGATCCGTCATGTAGTTGCGAACCAAGCCCGGATGGAGTCTAACGGCAAAAGGCGAAGTTGCAGGAGTGCTCCAGAAGTTTCCATCAGCACTCAAATCAAATATGCCGTCATTATTTATTTGTATGGAGGAACCGATCTTTGTCAGTAAATCGTTGTTTTTTGCAGGATTTGCACTGTTATTGCTTTTTCCGGTAAGTAGTAACGAACCCCCACCTTTTATGAAAGTATCTACTGCCGTGTTTTCATCATCTGTCAACGAGATAGTCGGATAAGTTAATACTAGAACGTTGACACCAGCCAATGTAGAAGGTGTAGCTAAAGAAGAGGTGTTTTCCACAACGGTATATCCCTCTTGCTGTAACTGTTTGGTGATAGCCTTCAGACTATCCTTATAAGTACCGGTATCTTTGGTTGTATTTTCATTTTGGTGCGATGCATCCAGCATAATCTTGATGCCCAATGGATTTTTGATAACTACAGGAATACTAAACGTGTTATCGCCAGTTGAATCTCCAATCGGTCCATCAATAACAGCAATTAGAGTATGATTGCCGCTAACCGGATTATTCCACGTTACGCTCGCAGTTGCCGTTCCTTTCGAAACGATAGAAGGTACAACCGTTTGTCCAATCAAATGATCTGCATCTGCCACATCATAATAGAATCGTACATTCAGATTTGCTACATCCTGTGTACCTAGGTTGGAAATACCGGCTTGCAATACAGCAGGAATTGTCGCAGTCAAGCTGTCTCCAGCCACGTTCACACCGCTAATTTTCACATCAGTACTAGCTACCTCTGACCAAATAGGGGCCGAGTAAATTTGTTCCCCATCTTTTTGTGTAACTTTAACAACGAACCACTGCTGGCCGCCGGGTACCGTATAGGTAGGGTTCCAAGTAAAGCTTGTGGTCATTGGTGAATAGGAATCTACCACCTTCCCACCGTTGGTAAGCAGCTCCACCTTCGCAACCCGGTCATCCGATTTGTAATTGGATGGCAGATAGTTGTATTCAGGTAATGTATTTACTTCTGTTACATCGTCCTTACCGGAAATCGAGAAATTTAATGTTTTCCCTTTGACCGTTGCGCCCATGTATTGTCCGTTTGCCAAAACATCCAAAGTAAAATTAGGATCTTCGGTCATATACACACGTCTATTACGCATCGAATGCAGCAGTGATTCTTGGGAAAGATCGCTGGACACGATGACTGTGCGTCTCATCGTCTGGCCCCATGTGCCATCATGATTGTCTTCCCCAAAAGTAGGGGTAACATGCCATCCGAGATCAAGCGCACTGTAAAACTTCTTCTCAGCATTGTAATAAGCGTAATGTCCTGAACCATTACCAACCTCAAGCATTGTAAACAGCTTATCGACATTAGCATCGTAAGGCATAAAATTATTAAAAGCATTTGCCGACATATCTGGATGATTAAACTGGGCTACAACGTCATCATAAGTCATGACCCAAGCATAATACTTGTTCAAATCTTGGTATTGACCACTGTTCTGTTTGCGGTCAATAAAATTGTTAGTCCCAAACACGTTGGAATGACCCCAAGTCGTTGCCGTCATTTCAAAAGCTGGAAATACAACGAATTCATTGTTTTTGGTATATTGATTTGCCAATTGCTTCGTCAGCGCCCAATCCGAACCACCTGTTCGCTCTGGCTGGCCCTTATGGTCTACTGTATCTTGTCCGACTTGAGCAGCATCGATGTCATGAGAGTGGTCTGTAAAAGCAAAGTAGTCGTACTTATACTTTTTGGCAGCCTGTAATGCAGCCTCCGGGCTACCCGCTCCATCATGAGAAATATTGGTGTGGTTGTGCGTAGTTCCACGATAATGGTTGCCGCCTGTAAACACAGGTATAATTTTAAAAGTCCAGGAATAAGTAGCGGCATTTCCTTTCAAATCCTTCACGCTGATACTAATAGTATGATCCGTGACTGCTAGATCTGCGTTAAGTTGAAGCTGAAGGTTATCGGCTGAAGGCGTTACTTGGCCCGTTACATCGTTGCCGTCTAACAACACCTTCAATGTAGAAATATCCAATCCGCTCGGCTCATCAAATTGTACGGAAATATTAGGTCGAATGTCTTCCGTCATTATTCCATTGATCGGCAGCTCTCCGTAAAACTTAGGAGCAAATGTATCCGCAACAACCTGCACACTGTAAGGAGCGCTCGGACTGCCCGCTTGCTTCGTATCCGTACCTGTTTTGGCTTCAATGTAATATTCGAAAGAGGAGCCAGCCGGAACATTAGCTGCTGTAAGGACTGCACTGTATGCCATTTGATCAGTCGTTGTCATAGGCAGTGGCAGGAATGTGCTTCCACCTGTCGCACGATAATGAACAATAACTGAATCTGCATTTTGTGCGGTTGCTTTAAATTTGATGTCTGTTGACGTGTACGCCTGTGTCATTGCATCGTGATTCAAAATTACCAGTTTGATTTCTTGAATATCAGCTGCGTTTCTTGGGAAGATTTGATAACCACTTGTATAAGGCGAACTGGAATCATACTGGCTCAAAATTCCTGTAACCGTATAGGTGTGGTCTTTTTGCAAAAAAGTCACTACATCAATCTCTGTAACAGTCATTACCCTTAAAGTCGTTGTTTTGCCCGCTTCATCAGCAAAGGTTATGTTATAACCACCGCCGGAGGCAGCGGGAATATTGGTAATTTTCCCTGTTATCTTAGCGAGTTTGCCTTCAAGCAGCTCAGCTCTAGCGAAAACATTCAAATCAGCAATCGTTGTATCTACTGCGGGAGGCATTGCAGCCGTGCCGCTCTTCACAACATTGCTCGGAACAATTTCCGTTAATCCATTATAAAAAGCGACTGCCCCAGTAACTGTAATCAAATCGCCCTTGGCGACAGTTACACCTCCTGGCATTGCCCCGAAAACATTAATGCCCCCTGTAGCATCCTGCACATAAAAACTATTTGAGCCCACTACATTGTTGTCTACCGTAACTACACCTTTTATAGTGAATATTTGACCGATTTTATCAGACTTACCATTAGAATCATTCGTGTGCAAGCTGGAGATAGGAGTAATAACGCTTGTGTCCGCTTTTGTGACCTTCTCAGCATTCCCTTCCAATTTCTCACCATTTGCACTTGTGGATACTTGTGATATGTAAACATCACTTGTTGCGTTGTCCATATTAAAAGCAAACGCTCCATTGCCATCGGACCTTACATAATCTTTTCCGTCAGTTGATGAAAGGAATCGATTTCCCACACTTGTATCAGCGCTTTTGTAAAAATATACTCTCGCATTGGCTGCCGCTGCACCCGCGGAACCCGTGATCGATCCTTTCCCGGAACCATCTATCAAAAAGCCGATGGCGTTTGTATTGACCACAGCCGAAGCAGTTGCAGCAACAATAGTTACACCATTGCTTTCTTCTTTACCGGTCTCTGTAGAGGTAACATAAACCGTTGTATTATTTTGGGGATTGGGGAAGCTTAGTGTAAAATCCCCATCCGATCCAGCATACACGGCTTTGACTACTGTTCCACCTAAACTTGGATTGGTGGTGTATAGCGAGATGTAAGTGCTCCCTGTAACTGTTCCTGCATAACCAGTTACTGCACCTGTTCCGCTTTGGTTGGTGAATAAAATGTTTTGCGGTATAGGATCACTGCTTAAATCAGGAATAGCAATGGGGCTGGATGTATTCCGTGGATTTACAGCCACCTTGGTAAAATCATTATTATTATAATTGGTATCTTGGCCGTAGCCTTTGCGCTGCACACTATTTAAGGTGTCAGGAGCCGGTGTTGGACCCGTACCTTCGAATGCAGTAGCAGTGCCGTAACCTACATAATCAATAATGTGAGAAGCTGAATAATCCGCTGGGAGTGCTCCTCCTGTAATAGCATCCGTGCTGCTTACCAATACAACCTTTCCGTTGTTTGCCGCCATTGGAATTGTTCCTGAATCATCGGGCGATGGTAGTGCCGTTCCATTTGTACCGCCTGCCTCTGAGACCAGATAGTAACCATAGGCCGGTATTTTTTTCGTTAAATTGGTAACCGCCCATGTTGTACCAGCAGAGGATGCATACTGAACAGACCAGCCATTCAGATCAACTTCAATTCCAGTAGGATTATATAACTCAATAAAATCGTTCTTATAACTCGCTCCGCTATTTCCACCTGCTCCATAAATCTGATTAATTACTACATGTGCAGCAGCAGCCTTAACTGTAGGCAACACACTCTGTGGCAATAATGAGCCCAACAGCATCAGTACTGCAAGCGCCAAGCTCGTCCACTTCTTTTTCCTTACCAACCAATTCAACATATTTTATTAAACCCCGCCTTCCTAAATTTGAAACTTCTGTTAGTTCACTAGCTGACCTTAACAAAGGTAGAACCTCCCGCTCACACCTAGTAATCATAGCAACCATTTGTAAAAGTGATGTTTGGCCGATACTAAGTTATTGTTAATTTTTTAATTTTACTTACAGTTGACGTACATTTAATACTTAGTTGAATCTCGTCCTATATAATTCGGTTGAGCTTAACGCTAACCATCGAATAATTCGCAACTTTAGGAGGAGCTTAAATGAAGTACCTACCCATTTTGTCAAAAAATAAGAGACCACGTTCTTACCAACATCTGACCTTACAATGGATGTCCTTACTGGCCGTCTTTCTCTTTCTTTCTTCCTTCTTCATGAACCCTAATGTCTCAGCTCACGCCCTTAGTGCCTCCTTTACTCAAATCGAATTTAACCCTAGTGAAACGAAAATGACATTTTCCCTGGATGTGCTCTCCGTTATCGAAAGCATGGGAGGGGATACCGACAATAATGGAGTGTTGAATGAAAAAGAGCTGGAAGCCCTGCATAGGCGACTGGAAGAGTGGATTGATGATTGTGTAATAGTAGAAATGAATCAAAAACAACAGGAAGGCAATTTGGAGAGCCTTACGCTTGGAAAAAAAGGGGACAAGGATGTCGTGACCTGGACGTTCCATTTTCCGGCGTTTACACACGGTCAGACTATCAGTCTAAATGACGGGCTTTATACTCAATCTACTGGGGGAACCAACTATGTAAATCTTATTACTTCAAAGCATGGCAGCGAGGTGAGTCAAGCGGTTCTCCAAGGGAAAAACCGTACGTGGACCATCCTTCTGACAGAACAACAAGTGCAACAACAGGCTGATCCTACAGGAAATGGAGGTCAAAGCACACCAACGAGCCCTTCAAGCACAGCTCCTAAAGCGCCTGGAGCATCGCTGGAGGAAAGTCCCTCCCCCTCCCAACCCGCTTCACAGTCAACAGATACGAACTCCGGAAGGTTCTCATTTTTCTTTCTCGGTATGCATCATATTCTGACTGGCTACGACCATCTGCTATTTCTGTTCGCATTGCTGCTACGAAAACAAACGTTTAAGCAATATGCAGCTATCATAAGCGCATTTACCGTAGCGCATAGCATTACCTTAACTCTCGCCGTACTTGGATGGGTCAGCCTGCCTTCACGGCTGGTCGAATCGGTAATCGCGTTGAGTATATGCTATGTAGCCGTCGAGAACATTTTCCGTAAAGATGTCCGTTATCGCTGGATTTTAACATTCATATTCGGCTTGATTCACGGTTTAGGCTTTGCAACCGTGCTTCAGGAGATGGAGCTTCCAAAAAGCAACCTCGCTTTTTCCTTGATCAGCTTTAATGTTGGAATTGAAGTCGTTCAGCTGCTACTCGTACTGCTGCTATTCCCACTGCTTAAGATGCTTCATCAAGTACACTTTTCACGTCAATCAGTGACCTACGGATCAATAGCAATTTCACTGCTAGGCGGATTTTGGCTTATAGAACGATTGTTTATGTAATAAAGCTCCATCAATAGATACAGAAAATCGATCATCCTCTATCAAGTAGACCGATAAAAGCTGCTGCTAACGTGCACTGATACTCAATCAGTGCGCGTTGTACACCTCAATGGCTTCATTACTTCACATAGGACTTCTTCATCCTTAAATCCCTTCTCATTGAACCCACGACTCCAGCTATCATGTAATTTCGATAAAGAGTCAAGACCCTTCCTAATATTCACCACGGCGGTACTAGAAAAAGATAGTACTTCTGAAAACACTCCAAGACACGTAATATGAAATCAAGAAATATTTTCCACAACCCAAAAGGAGTGCAAGTGATATGAAAAAGAACTTCTATAAAAGAAGAAATACACCCGCTTATACATTCATGGCTTGGGGTGCCTTCACCATTGCCGCGATGTTCTACTTTATTGGGATTTGGACACTGGATCAGATTTTATCTGTAAAAGGTTACTATGCCGTGTGCGGGGTATTGATCATTATCAGTGCTTTCGTACTGCAGAAGGTGATCCGCGACAATGACGAAGATCATTTCATTAGAGAACATGATTACAACCATCGTATGAGAAACACGCCCGCGTTTACC
This sequence comes from Paenibacillus foliorum, assembly GCF_013141765.1. Lineage (GTDB taxonomy): Bacteria > Bacillota > Bacilli > Paenibacillales > NBRC-103111 > Paenibacillus_S > Paenibacillus_S foliorum. The sequence continues at coordinate 374,739 of NZ_WHOD01000013.1, read as the reverse complement.
TTCATGGCTTGGGGTGGCTTCATTCTAGCCATTCTGTTCGAATATGTGGGGCTGTACAATCTGGAGGAGCCTCTGTATGTCAAAGGCTATTACGCCATCGGAGCAGCATTCTTGATAGTCTCATGTTTGGTATTGCAAAAAACAATCCGTGACAATGAAGAGGATAAAATAAACCATCCTGAGGCAGAGACAGAGCCTGCTTAACCGACACAAAATAAGCTAAGTCGACACAACCTTCGTTGAGTTGACTTAGCTTACTGGTTTATTGGGGGCTCTAGGTCTCTAACACAAATTAAGCCCCCATTACTTTTGATTTTTATCCGCATACACGGCCATTGCATCTCGCATAAATTTCGCTAATCCCTCACCAAAAGCGTCGATGTTTTGGGTAAAACGTTCATCATCAACATACAATTGACCTAAACCCCTGAATGCATCCAGTGAGTAGCTGCCCATTTGGTTTAACAGAACATACCATTCTTCTATTGCTGCTTGTGACTCTACGGAATCAGGCAAACCATTGCGAAGGGGAGCAAGTTTTTTGTAGATTGCATTCATTGTTTCAGGTATAGCTTTTTGTTCAGCTTTAGATAGATTCCCCACTTTGTGGTTCGCCTTGTCGACAGCTTCATCTCCCCATTGTTCACGTGCTTCCTGCTCATAGGGATTATGGCTAAAATCAAATCCTTCGAATTTTTCTTTGTTCGTCATTCGAATCTCTCCTTTAATATGTTGTATGGTCTTTTCAATGGTTCCAATCATGGTATCGAGCTGACTGCGTTTCTCAAGCAGCATCCTGTGATGAAGCTCCAGCGCCTCTTTTCGATCGAATGAAGGGCTGTTGATGATTTCTTTGATCTTTTTTAAAGGAAAGCCAAGTTCTCTAAAAAATAAGATTTGTTGTAAAATTTCGAGACTATCATCCGAGTAAAGCCGATAACCTGAATCTGTTGTCTCCTCTGGGACTAATAATCCAATATCATCATAATGATGCAAGGTACGCACACTAACACCTACTAAATCAGCAACCTCTTTCACTTTCATTATACAAGCTCGACCTCCTTTCAATACTCACTATAAAGTATAACGTAACGGGAGAGTCAATCCTAAAAGTTGAACAACAAAAAAACGGCGCTGATCTCTTATCGGGAGATTAACGCCGTTTTATCATAAAAGCCAAGATTTACTAATCAATATTAGTAAGCAAGAGCAAACAAACCATTAATATGGCTTAGGTAGCGCGCATTACTTGCTTTTTTCATCAAAGAAGCAGGCATACCTTTCAACTCGATACCACTTCCACCGACAGAACCAATGCCATCTTTACGGCCTAAGCTAGCCAAGGTTCCCGAGAATACCGGATTAAAGCCTTCCATTTGGCTGCCTTTGTAGTTAGCTGCGATGTTGGCTCCAGTAAGCTCACCCATCTGCCATGCAAGTTGTGCAGTAGGAGGGTAAGGGCGGCCTTCAGCTCCGAATACGACTGCACAGTCACCAGCAAGGAATACATCAGGGTGGGAAACGGATTGCATGAACTCGTTAACCGTTGCACGTCCTCTATTAACTTCAATGCCGCAGTTAGCAACAAGCGTGCTTCCTTGTACGCCACCCGTCCAAACCAATGTACTAGTGTCAATCGTTCTGCCGTCCTTAAGGCTTACTGTTGGACCGTTTACTTCAGTAATGGCCAAACCAGTCAAGAACTCTACGCCGCGTTTCTCTAAGCTTGTAGTCGCGCGCTCAATCAAGTCAGCTGAGAAAATCGGCAGGATGCTTGGCATTGCTTCTACTAAATAAAGAGATACATCAGCAAAATCCACACCATTCTTACGGCAAATAGCTGGAAGCTCATCAGCAAGCTCACCAACAAGCTCAACGCCTGTCAGGCCACCGCCACCGATAACGAATGTAGCGTCTGCTTTATTTTTTGTTTTGCTGTATTGGCTGATTCTTTCTTCTACATGCTTGTAAATCCGATTCGCATCAATTACGGATTTCAGAGTAAAGCTATTCTCTTGAAGACCAGGAATGCCAAAATAATTAGTTTCACTACCCAGAGCTAGAACCAATGTATCATAACCAAACGTTCTGCCGTCTGCCAGCAACACTTTGTGACCTTCAACATCAATATTCTCAACAGTACCGACTTTCAAATCGATATTTTTGCCTTTTAACAATTTTTCTAGTGGCAGAGCAACTGCCTTCTCGTCAACATTACCAGCAGCAAGACGGTGCAGCTCAGTAATAATCTGGTGCGATCCAACGCGGTTAATTACTGTAATCGTTGCTTCTTCTACAGTTAAGTTTGCACGAGCGGAAAGAGCACTTAACAAGCCGCCATAGCCGCCACCTAATATTAAAATTTGTTTACTCACGTTTATCCTCCGTCCTTTAACAGGTTAGTTTAGTCTTGTTTCTTTCTCTCGCCCAAAATATCCAGGTACGCTTGGCTAAAACGAAGCATCCGTTGCAATTCTGGATCCTTTAACAGCTTCATCATGCCAAATAAACCAATCGTTGCTTCGCTTTGCTCCGCGCGGTCATTGGCTTCTATAGCTGCAGACGCATAACCTCTAACTTTTTCCTCAATAGGCTTCACCACTTCTTGGATGCCGCCTACCATATCCTGAATAAGCACTCGGTCTGTTGCTACCTTTTGTGCCAAATCATACGTCTTTGTAAGCAGAGCCATCATTTCAGCAAGCTTTGGAAGTTGATCAACCAACACAGTCAACGCTTCCTGCACCTCTGGTTTTAACAATTGATCCAACACATCTGGCTTCATGACTCCTTGTACCGCGGAAGCTTCTTCAACAGATCTCTGAGCAGTTGTTTGTGACATTTCTACATTCTCCTCCTTAATTCATGTGCTTTGTACCAGCTCGCAGCGTAAAATTGACAGTCCCTATCTGTATAAAATATAAATAAACTATCATTTATTATATTTGGCCTTCGTGAAATTCTTCACATAGATATTAGAGTTTGTCCTAACTAAGCTGCTGCGAACGAGTAATACTTTGAGACTCTATTGTATACCCAAATGCCGCTTGCAACAAGCCGTTTGTTCAAAAATTTGTCTAAAATTATCAATATTTTTGTTTTCCACTTTCTTATATTTTGCTTTTTAATCAGGAAGCATACTTCATGGAGTTTCAATATATATGGTAAAACTGCAGCCTCCTAAGTAAAGGTGTTGTTTTATTCATGTTGAATGCCTTTTTGATGTTAATATTTTGTATGAAAGCTTTAAAAACAACAGTATAATAATACTAATACGTTCAAGCTTCCGGGCTACAATCAGACCAATGAATTAGAGGGATCGCAACAATATGGATGAAAAAGACTGTAAAGTGCTGCTCATTATATTTGAAGAACAGAATTTATCCAAGGCAGCGGAACGCCTCTACATAACTCAACCTGCCTTAACCTATAGAATCAGACAGCTGGAGAAGCAATTTCAATTGCAAATTGTTCAAAAGTCAGGAAAGAATATCAAATTCACCTCTGAAGGAAAGCAGCTTGTCGACTATGCCAGGAAATCATTGCAGGAAGAGCAGCGGTTTAAAGAATTAATTATCAATTTAAAAAGCGAAATTCAGGGAACGCTGAGACTTGGAGCATCCGGCCACTTTACGCAATATAAGCTAGCGCCGATCCTACAACAGTTTCTGGAGCAGCATCCGAAAATACAAATCGTTCTTAACACCACTACAAATCAAGAGATCTTTCAAGCATTGGAAAACGGCAGTGTTCATGTCGGAATAGTAAGAGGAGAATTCAACTGGATCGATCAAAAATATTTGATCAGTGAAGATCCTTTTTATATTATTTCAAAAAAAGAAATCGAGCTGGATCATTTACCTGTACTGCATCGAATTAATTACCGCTCCAGTGTACTCCCTCTGAACAAATTCGGCTATAAGCCTGATACCTTTCTCATGGAAGTAATCGACGGATGGTGGAAGGATCGGTTTAACATTCCACCGCTGATTACAATGAACGTGAACAATTATGAAACATGCAAACAGCTGGTGAAGCACGGACTAGGTTATTCTATTGTTCCCCAAATCTGCTTGAATGCAGAGGATTCCTTCTATAAATACCCGATGATATTTCAGAATGGGCAGCCCTTGGTAAGAAAAACATGGCTTATATACAAAGAATCCTCATTGGAGTTACATTTGGTGAATGAATTTGTGAATCATATTAAATCGTTAAACCTGCACACGTTCCTCCAACCGATTTAGCCCCTATCCATTTAAAGGAACACTGAGAAACGGTTATCAGCAGCAGCAACAACTAATGGGTACACTGTACGTGCTTATACCAAAACTTATATATTAAAAAAGACTGAAGAATAATAAAATTCTTCAGTCTTTTTCCATGATTACAGGTTCTTGAGAAAAGCTTCCTTAGCATTATGAAACTCTTCCTTAACTTCTTGAAGCAGGCTAGGATTCTCGATTAAATCATAAGCAGTGCCGGCAATAGATTTGGCCGCTGATATTACAGCATTATGACCTGCCTCACTTATTCCAGCTTCTACCCATTCCGTGGAATGGCTGGAGGTGCCGAATGGAACAAAAGCGACACGAAGACAAGCACCGGGAACAAGATAGGTTACATTGCCGAAATCAGTGGAGCCTGTACTTGAACGCGGAGGAGATATTTCTTTAATACCGGCCTCTTCCGCATTTTTCAACAAGAGTTGGTTCAACTTATCGACATTGACTTTGTTCTCGCACTTTTTCACTTGGTTAATTGTTAGCTTGCTGCCGGTCGATAGAGCTGCACCACGTGCTGCATTGTACACCCGCTCCAACACCGTATCCAAATACGGGCGGTCAGCGGCCCGTACATAAAACTGGGCTACAGCCAGATCAGGGACGATATTGGCAGCAACTCCACCGTTCGTGATCACGCCATGCATTTTCACGTCAGGACGAACATGCTCACGCAAGTATTCAATAGCGTTAAAGGTCATAAGAATACCGTCCAGAGCGCTAATCCCTTTCTCCGGGGCTACTGCTGCATGCGCAGCCTTGCCTTCAAAAACGAAATCGATTAAGTTCATCGCAAGCGATTTGCCGTCCACCGTTGTGCGGTCGCCCCCATGCATCATTAAGGCAACATCCAGGTCGTCAAACAAACCCGCTCGGATCATAGGCAATTTGCCGCTAGTCGTTTCTTCTGCCGGAGTCCCGTATACGAGGATCGTAGCAGGCAAATCTCCCAAATTTTGCGAGAGTGCAATCGCTGCTCCTACAATAGAAGAGGCTTGCAGGTTATGCCCGCATCCATGGCCTAATCCTGGCAAAGCATCGTATTCACAGAGCAAACCAATTCGCGGTCCGCCTCCATTATGGGTATAAGTCGCTATAAAGGCCGTCGGTAAATCCGCCACGCCCTGCTCGACATGGAAATGATGATCGGATAAGGTACGAGTTAATAGTTCTACTGCTTGAAACTCATTATTCCCTAATTCAGGATGATCATGAATGAAATCATTGATATCGATTATCGAATCACGAAGATTGTCAACTGAAGCATATATTTGATGTTTTGACTTACTCACATGCACTACCTCCAAAAAATCATTCTTGTTAATTATACAAATGACAGGCAACTAATTGACCGTCTACTTCTTTTAACGCAGGCTTCTCCGTCTTGCAAATGGCCATGCATTCGCTGCACCGCGGGTGGAATGTACAACCAGAAGGCGGATTCGCTGGGCTAGGCACATCTCCTTGCAGTACGATTCTTTCCTTTTTAATTAAAGGATTAGGAACAGGCACTGCGGACAGTAAAGCTTTGGTATAAGGATGCTTCGGATTATTGAAAAGTTCATTCTTATCCGAAAGCTCGACGATTCGGCCTAAATACATCACGCCTATCCGATCACTGATATGCTTAACAACGCTCAAATCATGGGCAATGAATAAATAGGTTAGTTGAAACTGCTCCTGCAGATCTTGCAGCAAATTAATAACCTGAGATTGAATGGATACATCCAAGGCAGATACCGGTTCATCGGCTACAATCAGCTTAGGCTTCAAAGCCAAAGCGCGCGCAATCCCGATTCGCTGACGCTGACCACCGCTGAACTCATGTGCATACCGTTTGGCATGATAACTGCTTAAGCCAACGACATTTAGCAATTCTTCAACCTGCCGGTCCACTTCTTTGCCATGGGCAAGGCGGTGAATTTTTAACGGCTCCGCTATGATGTCCCCAACAGTCAGACGTGGATCAAGAGATGCGTATGGATCTTGAAAAATGATTTGCAAGTCTCTACGCAGCTTTCTTAGTTCTGTTGGATTCATGCCAACGAGGTTTTTCCCCTCATAGAGCACTTCACCCTCTGTAGGCTCAAGCAGCTGAAGTAGCGTCCGTCCGGTCGTGGATTTACCACATCCACTTTCTCCAACTAAACCAAGCGTTTCTCCTCTATAAATGTTAAAATCGAGTCCATCCACCGCTTTAACATAATTTACTGTTTGACTGAAAATCCCCTTTTTGATGGGGAAGTATTTCTTTAGATTTTTTACTTCAATTAGCGGTTTTGTCATTGCGGGTCTCCCCCTGATGAATTGAATGAAGCCAGCAACGGCTGTAATGTCCGGCTTCGACTTCTTCCAGCTGCGGTGCATCCTGCTGACATTTGTCCATAGCAAATTCGCATCTTGGGGCAAACGAGCAGCCTTTGCGCAAGCTGCCTGGGATCGGCACATTTCCTTTGATGGAATGCAGCCTTTTTTCTTGCGAATCCAAAGTAGGGATCGATTTCATTAAGCCTTGTGTGTAAGGATGCTTGGGATTGGTAAAGATTGTGATGACATCCCCTTCTTCCACAACCTTCCCGCTATACATAACTACAACACGGTCACACATCTCAGCTACAACGCCTAAATCATGGGTGATCATCATAATCGACGTATTTTGCTCCACCCTTAATTTTCTCATCAAATCCAGAATCTGAGCCTGAATGGTTACATCCAAGGCCGTTGTCGGTTCATCAGCGATTAGCAGCTTGGGTTGACAGGACATCGCCATAGCAATCATGACACGCTGCCTCATGCCGCCAGAAAGCTGATGCGGATACTCATCTACAATTTGCTCCGGTCTTGGAATGCCGACTAGCTTGAGCATTTCTATCGCATGCGCCCTTGCTTTTGACTTGCTGTAGTTTAAATGAATTTCCACCGATTCACCGATCTGCTGCCCTATAGTGAACACCGGATTTAAGGAAGTCATCGGCTCCTGAAAGATCATGGCCATTTCATTGCCCCGAATTTCTCGCATCTTAGCTTCCGGAATAGATAAAATGTCTTTACCGTTAAACTCAATCGACCCTCCGACTACTTTCCCAGGAGTTAGCCGCATTGTAGTTAAAGAGGTTACACTTTTGCCACAGCCGGACTCCCCGACTATACCAACCGTTTCGCCCTCATATATCGTGATGTCCACCCCGTCAACTGCCGGAACAACACCTTCATCAGAATAAAAATACGTTTTGAGCTCTTTAATTTCCAACAGCTTCTTCTTCAATGTGTTTACCCTCCCGTATAACAGAGTTATTCCGTTTAACTAAAATTACAGCTTCATCTTAGGATCCAAGGCATCCCGCAGACCGTCTCCCAGCATGTTAAAGGCTAATACCATGAACATAATAGCCAAGCCAGGAATTGTGCTTACATGCGGAGCTGTCCGCAGATATTCCCGTCCGGTGCTCAGCATGGCTCCCCATTCTGGTGTAGGAGGCTGTGCACCCATACCCAGAAAGCTTAGACCGGATGCTGTCAAAATCGCTGTAGCTATTCGCAGTGTGGAAAGAACAATAATAGGCGCAATGCTGTTTGGAACCACATGCTTAAATATAATGAGTGCATTAGTAGCGCCCATCGCTTTTGCGGCTTCAATATATTCTTTATTTTTCACGGAAATGACCGCGCTTCTAGAAATTCGGGAAAAGGTCGGCACTGAAAAAATACCGATGGCTATCATCACATTGATCATGCTTGGTCCCAGTACGCTCACGATGGCTAATGCCAACAAAAAGCTAGGAAATGCCATGAATATGTCCATGATACGCATAATTAAAGAATCAATATATCCGCCGAAGTAACCGGATATTGTACCTAATGCTACTCCGAGAATGACGGAGATTAATACACCGACAATCCCGATCATTAATGAAATCTGGGCTCCATATATGACCCTCGAAAAAATATCCCGGCCGAATTCATCCGTGCCGAACGGATGGCTCCATGTAGGAGATTCAAGCATGATCTCCATGTTTTGAACGAATGGATCGTAAGGAGCAATCCAACGCGCAAGCAGAGCGACGATTACAAAGATAGTGACCATCCATAGTCCGACCATAGCCCGTTTATTTTTTTTGAAGCGGCTCACCATCATTTGCATTGGCGAACGCGGCGTATAGGATTGTTCAAATGGATTGCTTTCAACTTGTGCTACTTGTGCTGCCGATGCTGACTGACTCATGAATTTGCTCCTTTCTTAATCGTATCTAACCCTAGGATCGACTAGGCTGTAACATAGATCGACGATCAGGTTTACAATGACAAATATGGTTGCGATAAAAAGAACTGTGCCTTGAATCGCCGGATAATCACGGAATTGAATCGATTGAATCACATAACGTCCAAGCCCATTCATTGAGAAAACCGTCTCAGCTAGTACCGCTCCTCCCAATAAATGACCAAATTCCAAACCAATGATCGTAATTATCGGAATTAGTGCGTTTTTCAAAGTATGCTTGTAGATAACCACTTTTTCCTTAACCCCTTTGGCTCTAGCCGTACGAACAAAGTCTTGATGAATGACTTCCAATACGGAAGAGCGAGTAAGACGGGCCAAAATAGCAGATGAGGACAATCCAATCGCAAACGCAGGAAGTATAAAATACTTAAACCCATCGCTGCCACCGGAAGGCAGTATACGAAGATAATAGGAAAAAATTAAGATTAACATGAGTCCTAACCAAAATACCGGCATGGAAATACCGAATAAAGAAAACATCATCGTTGCATTATCCCTTATACTGTTAGGCTTAGTCGCAGAGAAAATCCCGGCAAACAGACCTACAATAATCATAATGATAATGGCCATAACGGTAAGCATGATCGTTGTTGGGAATCTCGTAAGAATTTCTGTCAGCACGGGCCGATCAGAGCGCAGCGATGTTCCAAGATCACCTTTTGCCAGGTTGACCACATACGTTCCGTATTGCACATGCAAAGGCTGATTTAATCCTAAGCGTTCTCGAACCATTGCAACGTCTTCTTCGGTGGCGTCATTTCCGGCAACTAGCCGGGCTGGATCTCCTGGAACAGAGTGGATCAGAATAAATACGAGAATGGATACACCTATCAAAGTAGGAATCATTTGCAGTACACGCTTTATAATATAGCTAAACAACCTGGCGCCTCCTTTACAAGAATAGAATAGGGGGATGCAAGTTCCCCCTATTCTACTAAAGCTTTTTGTTATTTTTTCACAACATCACGAAGGATAAGTCGCTCGTTATTCCAATTGTATACATTGTCAAGATTGCTCTTATATCCTGAGGTTTGTTTGTAATCGAGCAGGAAAATCCAAGGAGCTTGGTCTTTGATCAGCTTAAGAGCATCGCCGTAAACCTTTTTACGATCATCCGGGTTAGCGGTTTTCATCCCTTTATCAATTAGAACATCCAAATCAGGATTAGACAGCTTGGAATAGTTACTCGCGCCCTTGGTCATCAAGATCGGTCTCAAGCCCCAGTCTGCGTCATTCGTGGAAGTGCCCCAGCTGTTCAAAGCCAAATTGAATTCAGCCTTCGGATCGCGAGTTGCTTCTTGGAATGCACCGAATTCCCATTTGCGGTATTCGACTTTAAACCCTACAGCCTGCAGGTTGCCTTGAATATATTCGGCGATTTGGCGGTCCATCAAATAACGGCCGTCCGGCGTCCATAATTTTAACGTTGTTCCTGGCGCAACTCCTGCTTCTGCCAGCAATTGCTTCGCTTTCTCAGGATCGTACGGGTATGCGCCTACCGAGGAATAACCCCACACCATATCACCAATTGCCGCTTCAGCCACTTTGGCTTGGCCGGACATGATTTTCTTAACAATCGTTTCTTTATCTACTGCATAGTTGATCGCTTGGCGAGCCTTCACATTATCGAATGGCGCTCTTGTTGTATTAATGGACATGTATAGGTTTCTGGAGCTTGGCTCCACATTGATTTTAATTTTGTCATTTGTTTTAAGACGGTCTACATCGGAAGTAACAACGGGAACGATGATATCCGCTTCACCGGTTTCAAGCATGATGGAGCGTGCGGAATTTTCAGCTACCGTTTTGAACGTAATGGTTTTCATTTTTGGTTTATCTCCCCAATAATCGGGATTAGCCTCAAACACAACCTTGTTGCCAGGAACCCATTCCTTTAATTTGTAAGGACCGGCTCCAACTGGGGATTTACCAACTTCTTTGCCCTTCTCTTTTACGTTCTTAGGGCTATGGATACCGCCGTTTGTGTGTGCAAAGGTAATCAATGCAGGGCCGAAAGGAAATTTCAGATCAAAGCTCACTTGATACTCGCTATCGACATTAACTTTATCAATAAACTCCGCATATAAAGAATAGCGATTCAGCTTATTATCCTTGTTAATAACTCGGTCAAAGGTGAATTTTACGGCTTCTGCATTAACAGGTGTGCCGTCTTGAAATTTTGCTCCTTCACGAAGTTTAAAAGTGATCTTTTTTCCATCTGGAGATGTGGTCCATTCTTTAGCCAATTGAGGAACAATCGTATTGTTTTTATCCAAGGTAACCAGCTTGTCGAATAACAGCTCGTTCGCATTATTGGATATGCCGTCGCTAGTATCCTGTGGATCCAAGGTAACCGGCTCAGAACCAAGGGCAACTACTAAATCCTTAGAAACACCGGCGCTATCGCCTCCAGACGAACCGCTGCTACAGGCAGATAGGAGAAGAACAAATGCTAAAACCAGTAATAATGAAGTCTTTTTCAAAACAATTTCCCCCTCGTTAACATGTATTTATATTAAAAATGAAAAGACCGGTTTAAGCAAACTCGCGGATCACCGCAGCTACCATCTTGATACCATAAATGTAATCACTCACGTAAATATTTTCATTAGGCGCATGTTTCCTTGAATCGCTGTTGCCAACACCGAAACCAACCGTCGGGATACCGAACTGCTGACAAAGCCGGTACATCGGCCCTGAGCCAGGGTTCATTAGAACCTTCTGCGGGGGTTTCCCGCTTACTTTTTCCGCAGCCTGCATCACTTTAACAACAAGCGGATGACCAGGATCCGTTTTGGCGGCACGTGTTCCCTTTCTGGCGAATATTTCAATATCCTCAAAGCCATGACGATCCAGATGCTCTCTGAGCAGCTGTACAATTTCTTCAGGATCTTGATCCGGAACCAAACGGAAGTCTAGCTTGGCTCTCGCTTCGGAAGGTAGAACTGTTTTGGAGCCTTCCCCGGAATAGCCCGAGTAAATACCGCAAATATTGCAGGTTGGCTGGAAGATGAGCTTCTCTTTTAATGGGGTTCCAGTTAAGTTCAATAAAAATTGATTTAGTCCGTACCTTTGCAAGGTTTCTTCTTCCGGGTAATCCATCGATTCAAGAATTTTTCTCTCATCGTCCGATATTAGCAAGACACGATCATAGAATTTGTCTATTAGAACTTTCTCTTCTTGATCTTTCAAGGTACTTAATGCCCATACCAATCGCCAAGCGGGATTCTCAACAATTGCAGCATTCAAGGAGTGCATATCCGAATTGGCTCCCTTTGCTGCCAGTTCAATATACAAAATTCCCTTTGTTCCCATTTTGAGCTCGATGCTTTTATCCGAATAAATAATACCATTCTCCCAGATACACAGATCAGCCTGCACCTTATCTGGATGCTTCTCGATAAAATCAGGCAGGTTAAGGCTTCCCTTCTCCTCCTCCCCTTCCACAATGAATTTCACATTAATGGGGAGTTCTCCATACACCTGCTGGTAAGCATGAATCGCGCAAATGCGTGCCATAAGGGCGCCCTTATTATCTGCGGAGCCTCTGGCGGTCAATACGTCTCCATGAATTTCGGCTGCGAATGGATCACAATGCCAGGATTCGATTGGATCTTCCGGCTGGACATCATAATGATTGTAAAATGAAATCGTTTTCTTATCGCCCGAAAAAAAATGACCATACACAACCGGGTGGCCTGTAGTTGCGATAATTTCTGTGCAACCACCCTGCTGCTTCAAGAAATCTGCTACCATCTGAGAGGCTTCTTGAATCCCTCTGTTTTGAGTAGAGACGCTTGGAATTTGACATAAATCCTGCAACCATTTCACGTACATGTCTTGATGCTCTTCGATATAGCGGTATACGAGTTCCATATGTGTCCTCATCTCTGTATTTCTTAGAAGAAGTATGTCTTGGACAGTCTTCTTTCTCCCGATCCCCTCCGTCTAAAGATTGGCAAGATACTGTTTGTAAACTCTATGTAAAAAGTATAGCACCCGACTTATTGAATGTATAATTTATAATTTTATCAGTTATTGATAAAATTTTTTATCAATTCTCCTATTCTTTATCTACAGGATGCTGTAAATTATCTATATAATAATCCAGTACAAGATTTCCGTTGGTCGTTTTTACCGCATAGAAAATATCAGAAAGCTTCTTGCCTTTCTGTTCGATTTGTGACATCAACCATTGCTCAGAAAGATTATTTTCCGCTAAGTTTGGCTTAATAATTTTACCATCCATAATGACTTCAATCGGAAAGCTTGTAGCTCCTGAGTTAACTAGATTTATGTCTTTTCTAATTAAAGCCAAATATTTATCCTTCTTCTTTACCGATAGCTTCCCATTAGTCTCTAAGATCGCATAGTCAACCTCTTCGAGATTAAATACATCCTTCTCTCTCAAAGATTGATTGAGGGAATCCAACGTGTAATGTAATTTTCTCATGTTATCCTCTAGTATTTTTCCTTTCTCAATGATTACTGTGGGCCCCCCAGATACCCATTTTCTTGTGTGCGGAAATTTAAGCGCTACTTTAGACAAGATGAAGGAAATAAGGGTAAACACAGCCAGAGACAGAATGAAATACCAAGCTTGCATCTTCTCATTGAACGCCAGATTAGCAGCAATTGCTCCAAGGGTAATACCCGTCGCAAAATCATGGAAGGTCATATTGGAGACCGTCTGTTTTCCTAAAACTCTTGCTATTAACAATAAAGCTACAAATGCTAAAATCGTTCTCCAAAAAATATCCATACTTTCTTGCATGATTGACTCACCTCATTGAACAGGTTTACCTTTGAAAATGGTTTTTATTCCAAATTCATAATATCAGTATTGCTACTGTTTGTACCTTCATCTCCATCTTTTTTTATGCACTTAAGAAATTATTAAGGTATACCCTGAGAATTGTTTAAGAACTTGCGTCTATATTAAAGCTATACATATGAAGCATTGAGGAGGAAACCCGTATCGCAGCTCAAAAAACCATACTTCTTGTCGACGATGAGAAGGAAATTATCGATCTGTTGGAAATTTATTTAAAAAATGAAGGCTATCTGCTTCTGCGCGCATTTGATGGGGAAGCCGCTTTGAACATTTTACAAAAAGAGGAGGTCGATTTGATCGTGCTGGATATTATGATGCCGCGAATGGATGGGATTGAAGCCTGCCTCAAAATCCGTGAGCACAAAAATATGCCTATTATCATGCTCTCAGCCAAAGGTCAGGATATGGATAAAATCATGGGTTTAAGCAGCGGTGCCGATGACTATCTGGCCAAACCATTCAATCCGTTAGAGTTGATTGCCCGCATTAAGTCGCAGCTGCGCCGATACACCCGCCTCAACATCACACAAGCCAGCAAAGAGCATGAAATCGAGGTGGACGAGCTGCTCATCAATACCCAGACCCACGAAGTGAAGCTGGACAGCCGCATTATTAAGCTAACGCCGCGCGAATTTGCCATACTGGAGCTTTTAGCTCGCCATCGCGGTGTCGTGTGGAGCATTGAGAAGATTTACGAAACGGTCTGGCAGGAAGCTTACTTCGATTCCAACAATACCGTCATGGTCCATATCCGTAAAATACGCGAGAAAATAGAAGCCAATCCCCGGAAGCCTAAATACATCAAAACAATCTGGGGGGTTGGCTACAAAGTTGAGTAAACATCCGTACTTACATCCAACATCCCGTTTAAATCGATTCCCTTTCACCTGGTTTCCGTTTAACTTATTGCGTGCCTTGATCCTACTAGCCATGGACTTATACCACATACTCAAAAAGCAGGTTGCAAAAAGCCTGCGCCTGCAGCTAATGGTCGCTTTTGCCTTTTGCCTGGCTGCATCGCTCATTTTCTACTCCCTAAGCTCCGCTGTATTTGGCGGAATCCAGAAAGAACCTGTCATTGATTACGAATCTGGTGTACAGCGTATCGATAATACAGCGAAGAGTCTGGGTGAGGTACTGAGCCATGAATATCGTAGTCATGATGAAGCAGAGACGCCTGAATCACAAATGAATGGGGAAAAGGAGCGGGATCACAACTTTACTGAGCAAGTCAAACGTGAAAGCTCCATGAATCGATACAAAATTAAGGTCACCGATCTCACAGGCAAGGTTTTATTCCAAAGCTCCAATTCAACTGAAACCAGCGTAGACATTCATAAATCGATTCGCAATTCGATTGACACCCAACGGGAGAAGAAATTACGGCAAGAGACATCGAGCCTGTATCCTGTTACTTATAAGGGGCAGCCCTCTTATTTGATCGTCAGCGGCATTCCGGAACCGAACATTAACTACACACGAGGACAAAGTCCTTTTACAACGGTCAGCTCCATTATCTTTTTTATTGTCCTTTTCTACTTTTTGACCCAGCAGAAAATGCGCTATATTGAAGAATTGGCTGGAGGGCTAATTACCATTTCAACCGGAAATCTGAATTCCAGGGTCGCGGAACGCAGTGATGATGAGCTAGGCTCCCTAGCTAAAAATATGAATTTGATGGCGGAACAGCTGCAGATGAAAATCGAAGAAGAGCGGAGAGCCGAACGTCTAAAAAATGAGCTGGTTACCAACGTTTCGCATGATCTTCGTACACCGTTAACGCTGATCATTGGCTACCTGCGTCTGCTTAATGATAAGAATTACGAAAACGAACAGCAAGCTCAAACATACCTTAACATCGCCTACAATAAATCAGAAAAGCTTAATTCACTAATCGATGACTTATTTATTTATACGAAACTGACTCATCAGGATGTTCCATTGAATAAAACAGGCATTGCCCTCAATGATTTACTTGAGCAGCTTCTGGAGGAGTTCGTAACACCAGCTGAAGAACAGCAAATTATTCTGTCACGTAATATCCCAAAGGAGAAAATATTCGTAAACATTGATGTCGATCAGATGATCCGAGTTTTCGAGAACCTGCTGGGCAATGCATTAAAATACAGTCCAAAGCCAGGCGTCATCTCGATTAGTATGGTCAAGGAGCAACGATATGGTATCGTCCGAATCGGCAACATGGCTGAAGAGCTGACCGAGCAGGAGCTTGAAGAGTTGTTCGACCGGTTTTTCCGAGTGGATGCTTCCCGCTCCTCACAGACTGGCGGTTCTGGTCTAGGGCTCGCCATTGCCAAAAGCATTGTTGAGGCGCACGAAGGCTCCATAGGGGTCGAGCAGCAAGATGGCGAGTTAGTATTTTACATTAAGTTAAAGCTAGCTTAAATCTTTATTTCTCATCAGAATTAAAAGGGGAGACTGTCTGCCTGCAACCTACGGTCTCTACGGCATCTACGGTCTCCCCCACTTCTCAACATCCCTTGTACAAAACAACTATGATATCCATATGCAATCCTCTGGCCTTTTATCAAACAATAATCCCTTAAACACCGTAGCTTTCAACTGATGCATGTCCGTTCGCTCGAGATACTCTATTCGGCAGCATAAACCTGGTTGAATCCATTGTGTCTTCTGATCCTGAGACGAATGAAGCTGTTGTGCAAGCTCTAAGAACTGTTGTTTATCCTGCTGCTCAAACCCATCTTCCACAACACCAACCGGCTTGTTCCTCACTGTTCTAAAATTCAAACCAATAACAAGTCCAAATGGATTTGTTCTATAGCCCAGAATAAGCACATCCACAGTTTTGACATGATTGATCTTCAGCCAATCACTACTTCTTGTATCCGGTAAATACCTGGAATCTATCCTCTTTGCTACAATCCCTTCCATGTTATGTTCTTTAGTCAATTCAAACAAAGCCTTGCCCTGACCCGCTAAATACATCGTAGGCATTATTGAAGGTGAGTTAACAACCATTTCACTTAACCGCTGCTTCCTCTCCATTAATGGTTCTTTCATGTGCTCCCTATCCGTATACAAAACATCAAAAACAACAAACGATACAGGATGTGTATGAACAGCCTGCTTAATCCGCATGGAATTACTCAGCCGCCCCCGATAGGTAAAATCATCAAAAACAGGCCTGCCACTCCGCAATACAATTCCCTCACTATCCAAAATAGCTGTGTGCGCTTTGATTGCATTTGAAGCTTCCTTCAACTCAGGAAACTTCTCTGTTACAATCTTCCCATTGTACGTATAAGCTTCAACGCGTTCACCCTGCTTATGCAAAAGAATACGCCATCCATCCCATTTGGGCTCATAGATGAAATGATCATCATCGAATGGCTCCTTACCTACGCTTAGAGCCATTGGCTTGATTCGTGTAAAAAGCATTTAAACCACCTCATTACACCATTGTTCCATCCTATGCTTGCTCTAAACTAAGATTCTATTGAATATTTTTATAGTAATAAATAGTTGCATGTAGCTCGCCGCTAGCAGATTTCGCATAATTTGGAATACGTCCAGCTGGAATATAACCTATGGAAATATAAAGATCATTAGAAGGGTCTCCTTCTCTGGTATCAAGAACTAATAACGTTCTGCCTTCCTGCTTCGCTCTTTCTTCAGCCATTTCCATAAGTGAACGGCCGATACCTTTACGACGATAATTCGGGTGTGTCATTAATTTGGCAATCTCAGCTCTATGACCGCCATTCTGCTTCGTACTTAAATGCAGCTGGACACTTCCGACTATCTGGTTATTTATTTTTGCGACAAATAGAATAACATCAGGATTCAATACATGTTCCCAATATTGTTTAGCCTCTGATAGCGTTAAAGGAGGCAAGAAGCCAATCGATGCACCATTTTCAACTACTTGTATTAGAAGAGCCGCAAGCTCGTCTAGTGGTTCTCCAATAGATTTGATTTCTTCATTTATCACATGACTAATCATCTGTACACTCACCTCAAATTAGTATTCTATCTTCCAATATGAAACATTAAGAAATGCTTTATAGCAATCCATAAGAAATTCTAACATTAGGCATAGGGTATAATAAGGATGAAATCAAAGGATGAAAGGATGTTCTAATTATGGCAAAACACACGCCTTATATTTTTTCCGAGGACGCAAGATCTCAAGCTGAGTTCTACACGAATGCTCTTGGCGGAGAGATCCAATCCATTATGACGTTTGGACAACTTCCGGATGCAAATGAAACGAACAAGGACAGAATCTTGCACTTGAGTCTGATGGCTGCGGGGGTTAACATCCTGATGTGTGATTCCGTATTCGAGCCTATTCAACACGGCAATGCTATCCATTTGTGTCTGGAATTCTCAACAGAAGAAGAAGCCTATGAAGCCTTCGGCAAGCTTGCGGAAGGCGGCAACGTGAAGCATCCGTTGGGAGAGGCATTCTGGGGTGCGCTGTTCGGGCAAATCGAAGATAAATTCGGCGTATTGTGGATGATCACCACCGAGCCTAAAACAGGTCAATCTTGATTCAACCTTCCTAAATCCTATCAACCTTATCGCGGCAGCCAGGAGCATGAATATCGTGCTTTTGGCTGTTTTACATTGGCGAAGCCTTAACTGAATGGCTTTAGCTTTAGATGATGACGTTGATTCTGATTCTGATTCTGATTAAGCCTGCTACTTTTTCCCACGATACGCCTTTTCATGGTATTCGGTAATGTAATTGAACAGAATTTTACCGTCATCCTGTAGCGCAGCATCAGCATCAAAGCCCAAGTACATGGCTCGATAGGTCTCAGGAACCCAAATATAGGGATGCACATATTCCGTCAAATGAAATCCGACTTTTTCCCAAAACTGGATACGTTCCGCATTTTCCTTAGTCGGTTCAGCTTCAACCTCTATCACGATACCTCGGCAATCTGCGGTGCTTTTTGCCCAAGCTCGAATGTCTTCTATACATTTTCGGCCTAAGCCCTTGCCGCGCTGGTCTTGACGAACTGCAATATAGTCGATGATAAGTACCTTTGCATTTCTATTGATCGCTGTGAGGGCCATAGCAACCACTTCTGTACACTCACTCCAAGTATGCAGCGTACAGAGTTCTCTTTTGAACATGCGTTGGATGATCGATCGATTTTTCCTCCCGTGTTCAGGAAACGCCTCCTCGTACACCCGCTCAGCTTTAAGCCACAATGCTTCATCCCACTCTGCAGTCGTTTGATAGTTCACCGCCATGGTCTTCACTCATTTCTAGTAGTAATTGGCGTTTCTCCAACTTATAAAAATGCCTGATTAATTATATTACCCTTAAGAGCATGAAAATCCTTCCCTAACATTTAATGGAAGTTCCGTATTTTGAAGGAGCATCTCGTTATTTATAGAATTATTTATTATGATGACAAAACGTAAAATTATTCTCATTCTTGGACTATACGTACTCATCCTAACCGGAATACGCATGGTGGGTCGACGCATGTCCTACATGCTAAACGATCTATTAGATATGAACCGACTACGTGAGAGTGGAATCATTCTCTATAAGCGTAATCTCCGGCTTCAAGGCATAGCCTCGGGGGTAATCGATATGTTGCGTTTTATGACACAAGGAAAGCCGTTACAGTTGATTAATAACATTCCGGATACTTTTCCTTACGTGATTGCAGATGAGAATAGAATGATCCAGATTCTATTCAACCTGTTGCACAATGCTGTGAAATTTACGAATGAAGGAAGAGTGACCATCCGGGCAGCAGTCGCGACTGGGCATGTGCGCATCTTTGTTGAGGATACCGGCATCGGAATGGACGAAGAGACGCTTCAAATCATTTTCCAGCCCTATGAGCAGGGGGATTCCAGAATTACGGCTATCGGAGGCGGAATGGGCTCGGTTTAAGTATAGCAAGGCATTTGGTTGAGCTGCATGGCAGCAAGCTTGAGGTCAGTTCCATCCCAAGTCAAGGATCGGTATTTACCTTTGCTCTGGAGCTGGCGGAACCTTCCTTAGTGGAGGAAACGATTGCGGTACCGCTTGTCTATGCAGAGACAGCCGTCTCATCTTACCTGCCCGCAGCAGAACTTACAGCGGTTAAGCCTCCGAATGTGTTAAATAGAACTGATCGCCCACGGATATTGGCAATAGATGATGATGCGATAAATTTAAGTATTCTCAGCAGCCTGCTATCTTCCGATAACTATGATGTCGTCACCGCATCAAGCGGCAAGGAGGCGCTATCCATTCTGGATACGCAAGTCTTGGACTTAATCATATCAGACGTGATGATGCCACAGATGTCCGGATATGAACTTACGAGGACCATTCGGGAACGTTTTTCTATCTCCGAGCTTCCGATTCTACTATTGACTGCACGCAGTCGTTCGGAGGATATACAGGCCGGCTTTCAGTCTGGAGCCAATGATTATGTCATGAAGCCCGTGGAAGCCGCTGAATTAAAGTCGCGCGTGAAAGCTTTAACTGAGCTCAAAGCCTCTATAAGAGCGCGGCTTCGCATCGAAGCGGCGTGGCTGCAGGCGCAGATACAACCGCATTTTCTATTTAATACGTTAAATTCCATAGCCGCCTTAAGTGAGTTTGACACAACAAGGATGCGTCTCTTGCTGGAAGCGTTCGGAAATTACTTAAGAACAAGCTTTCAATTTGCTAATACCGAGAAGCTGCTGGTACCTCTTAACCACGAATTGGATCTTGATCGCTCCTATCTGTTCATTGAGAGCGAGCGTTTCGAGGAACGTCTTAATGTCATTTGGGAAGTCGACCCGAATATCCAGATTGACGTTCCCCCGCTGTCGATCCAGCCTCTTGTCGAGAATGCCGTCAGACATGGCATTACTAAGCGCTCCCGTGGTGGAACGGTACAAATCCTCATCATGGACCATGAGGAATATATCGTAATTACAATAGCCGATGATGGTGTGGGTATAAAAGAAGAGAAGCTGTGGACTTTGCTGGATCAGCAATCACCGAGTAGCCGTGGAATCGGCTTGCTTAATACAGAACGGAGGCTGAAGCAGCTGTATGGCTGTGGGCTTCAGATAGACAGCAGTCCGGATGTCGGAACCAAGGTTTCTTTCCGAGCAATGAAATAGTACGCGTAACATTGGAAGCTTATTTTAGAATGGCCTCTCTCAGAGAAGGGACCCCATTCTTGTCTAGATCAATCTAGACTGGAATGGGGTCCCTTATTAATGAAAACTTCATCAGGTCCAAATTGCCGGCCTCTTCTAAGAGCTTATTAAGAACCGAGTCCATCCTAATATGGCAAAACAGAACAGCACTGTGCCAGCGCCAATACCTGTGATAGCACTATTAGCAACGTTTAATTTTTTGGATATAAAAAATGAAATTAATGCAACTCCAACGAGGAGTATGCCTAAAATATATAAACTCGAATCATTAAAAACACTTTTTAACCAGAAAAAATGAACGCCTACAATAAAAGCAATCCATGGAGCAACATAATCAGTACGTTTAAATTTTATCAAGATGAAAGCACCTATTGCTGCTAATAAAAACTCAATAATTACGAAAATGATATAATTTTTGAATACATCCGAATCCGACAGTGCTGTGCGATCATGCCAATGTGTAATACTTAAATAAATACCGACTATACCTATTAATATGCAGTTGCAGATGCAATCCCAATATACTTACGCCAGCTTTTTCTAGGATTCTCCTGAGCCCAACCAAACCAACTAAAACTAAATATGCCGAAAATAGCTGTATACATCGCATAATCTCTTACATACTCCATGATATCCCCCCTTATAATTGATGATAGTTGCCTCTTGTCATGTGGTATATCCGTGTTATTACATCCATCTAATCCTGGAGATGTTCCCTGACTGCTGCTTCTATCACTCATTCTGAAATTGCTGATACAAAATTAGTTTTTTTCAATCATATCCGGTTCAATCTCAAAATCAGGATTTGACCTTCCTTCTTCCGATGATCTCTGCCTGCACAATCCTGCAAACATGCAGTTATTATTTACTGAAATTTGCTTGTAAGGGGGAAGAACTGCGAAAGTACAGTAATTTAATGAAAAGCGGTCCGGTTTCAGCTAAGAATGGAAAAAAACCGTACATTTGCATGAATTCACCAAGACTGCCGATATAGCGGCTAAAAGGCTGTATAAATGCAGGATTTGAGGGTAGGCAACAGCTTCTCGAATAATGTCTTGTGTGCTGTCATTGCCGTTCGTAAGGTCTTGTCAAACGCTGAGTTGGGTATGGAGCCGAAATCGAATGATTTCGTCAAGCGCTGATTTCGGTTCTGAACCTCATTTCCACCCTAAAATTTAAGCTTTAAGAAAACGAAAACCCACCTTCGGCTCATAATCTTCGGGTGGGTTTTTACTCTCTTTTATTGTTTTAGTTAATGTATATTAAAAGATCACTAGTAAACAATCCAAACTTCCCTCGCTCCTATGACTTCGCCTCATTTTGAGGAGAAACCATGCCCACCAAAGATTCAATTGTATTTATATTTTACCTTTATTTCCCTTCACGTACAAGCGTTCTTATCCACTTATTCGGACTCGTATCTTTGCACCTTATTCGTATAACAACTTTTAAATATATTTCGATATTTCCCAATTTTGATATTCCAATAAATTCCAATCCAATCTGTTTAATAAAAATCGAGTAGGAGGGAGTATTTAACTCCCGCCCTCTCATACCTCCTTAGGTTCCGTTCGGTCAACCGCAACTAGAAAAGAGAGCCCAAGAATCTCAGGCTCATTAGGGTTTACACTAGAATGTTCGCTAAAACGTAGGCAGATTATCCAGATTGTTCTCTTTAACACCGTCAGGTTCGCTTCGCAGAATATCGCGGCCATAGCGATGGTACACATCCACATTGGCCAGAGCACCTGCTTTCGCCTCGCTCAAAGCAGTTACATAATCGAGTTCACGCCCTGCCGACGTTTGAATCGCAATAATGTCGCCGTCATTGTTTTTACGTACGGCTACGATATGCTCTTTGCCGTCTGTAGTCGCGGTCTGCATTTGATCTTGCTCTGCTTGCATTTCACCCTGTTGTCTATACTCTTGATAAATTTGTTCGTAATTTTGATTTTCATTCGTTGGACCTTGATTCATCATAACCACCTCGTCTGTTATGATGCACAGAAGTCACTTCAATTATTAGATTTTATTCTTAACTCAACCTTTATTTTACATTCAATAGCATCAATAGCTCCAAAGCCTCTTCATGCTCAGGCTCCATGGCTAAAGCTCTATGAGCATACTCCCTTGCATCATCATGAATACCAGCCTCATAGCAGCATATGGCCATACTATAAAGTACAGAGGATTCCGCCTTAGACTCACTTGATGAACGTTCAAAGAAGGCTAACGCATCCTCATATAAGTCCATCTGATACAAAAGCATACCACAGTCTAAAGCTAAATCATGCTTCTCCTCCATAGGGTAGTAACCCTTCCACATCAGATGGATCCCGTTGCGAATGTCGTTCATTTCTTTCTCATTACTAGTTGGAAGCAGCTTCGAAATGCGCTTGGCGCTCTGAAGGAATAATTGAGCATCATAGCTGCCCAATTTCCAATAAGAATGAAGCTGGGATAGCTCCATTTGTTCCAAATGCTCATCAAACCATTCTTTCATATTAAAAAAATCATCCGGTCCAAAACGATCTACAAACCGTCGATAAGCGAGACGGGAATGGGCATAGCTTCTAGGGTCTTGAAGCATGAAAATACAGCCTACATTTAAGTTGTTATACTGATGCGTCGTGAATAAAGTCTCCGCACCCTTTTGTTCATAAACATGTTGAATGGCATGGTAGTTAGCCTCCAAGGAGAAGCTTCCGTGATGGATCAGCTTAGGCGCCTCGACATATTCCCAGCTCTCTAGTCGATGGTCGCCTTTATCGGCTGTAAGCAGCAGAAAGCCTTCTTGCGACAATTGACTAAGTCGTTCTAAACATGCCAGTCCTACGGCTGGAAAGAGAACATGGGAATCCTCCAGCTTTTGCCTATACAGCTCTATAACGTCGTGGTACGGATAGGAGTCCTGCTCGTATATGCTTGCCCTGCGATAATGATACTCGGGGAGGACTTGCTTCAGTTTATCCGATGTGCTAATATCGGCGGCCCCATCCGGAAACTGCAGGGAAACGTCACACTCATAAACCTTGCCTTCATCCACATACAGCAGTTCTTGAGGGATACTGTCAAAAAAGTAATTGCCGATAATCAGCAGAGGCTGCTCCAAATCACCAGGTCTTATGAAGACGTTAGATTGCGTCAAGCTGAGCTCCGTATCCTGCACGGCATCGAATTGTGCGAAATCCAAAATCCCTTTCTGAACAAAAGGGTACAAGCTCCGATGCTGCTGCCAATAGGAGATATTGGAGCCAGCTAAATCACTCATTACATAACGAAAAGAAGGAATCAGAATGCCCGCATAATCCCTTAACTCACATAGCTCTTTGAGGATATGAAACGCTAATCGCCCTGAACCCGCTCCAAGCTCCAGAATCGTAACGGGTGCAGACGTATCGCCTAACCTGGCTCTATCTTGAAGAAATCCAAATATAATTTCCGCATAAGCCAACGCAATAATTGGATTATTCGTAATGTACTGCGGCACTTCTTCGCTCTGCCAAGCATTGATCCCCTGCTCTTCATAATAGGATCGCTGAAGCTCCCATATCGGTGCTTCACTGAAGCGGTAAATTTGTTGATCGGTATGTGTCATCCATTAGAACCTACTTTACTAAGTTTCTTATCACCTGTGTCGGATTGATATGAATATATCATAAGCTTGTGCATGCTTTGAAACAACCCCAACAAGGCGAAAGGAATTGTGTCTGAGTCGTCGAATGTAATATTTAAACAATGCTACCATGGGAGAGAACATATGGATAAATGGACGACGAGTAAGCTCTTACAATTTGCACAACTAGAACTTGAGGAAACTTTACGAGAACAGCAAGGGATGACTTTTAAGGTTAAACAAGTAAAGGGTCGATTTATACATACGTTCTGCACAGGAAATTTATTGTCAAAAATGAAACTGACCCCTCAA
Organism: Paenibacillus foliorum; assembly: GCF_013141765.1. Classification (GTDB taxonomy): domain Bacteria; phylum Bacillota; class Bacilli; order Paenibacillales; family NBRC-103111; genus Paenibacillus_S; species Paenibacillus_S foliorum. The sequence goes on along the minus strand of NZ_WHOD01000013.1, from coordinate 350,263 downwards.
GACATTGTAGGGAGGGAGCTTAAGGATATTCTTTCTATTGAAATCGCGGCGTACAAAGAATCATTTTATAATCGCGCATGGCATGGTGAAGAGAATATTACCTATGAAGGTGAGATTGAAGGGGTTTACTATCTGGCTTCGTTAAGACCGATCCGGAAATCTGGCAAGGTAGTCGAAGTGATTGCATCCTGCGTGGATATTACCGAACGAAAGAGAGCAGAGGAAGAACTTAGAGCAACCAAGGAATTGTTGGAATCTTTAATTGAAAATTCTGCCGATGGCATATGTATCACAGATACGGAAGGTAAAGTAATTCGGGTGAACCGTGCTTTTCAACAAATATTCGGCTGGATTGAGAAAGAGCTTGTCGGAAAAACAGTACCGATATTCCCCGAACATATGAAGAACGACCTTGAAGTTATATGTAAGCAATTACAAGCCGGAGAGAAGATTACGAATCGTGAAACTATTAGGCAGCGAAAAGACGGAGAAATAATCCATGTGTGTGTAACCGTATCCCCTATTAAGGATAAAGCGGGCAATGTCATTGCATTAGCTGGTACAACCCGAGATATTAGCGAGCGTAAAAGGACGGAGGAATTTCTGCGAAAGTCCGATAAGCTAAATGTTGTCGGCCAATTAGCGGCGGGGCTGGCCCACGAAATTCGCAATCCTTTGACCTCATTACGCGGATTTTTACAATTAATGCAATCAGGCTCTAAAAATGACTACTATGACATCATGATACCTGAAATAGACCGAATCAGCTGTATTGTTAGCGAGTTTTTGATTATTGCAAAGCCACAGGTTACGAATTTCCAAAGTAATAATATTACAACTATGATTCAAAACGTAATTACCTTGTTAGACTCCCAAGCTATCTTGTATAACGTCCAAATAAAAGTGGAGATAGAAGATCATCTTCCCCTTCTTCCATGTTCCGAAATACAAATTAAACAGGTGTTCATTAACCTCTTGAAAAATGCCATTGAAGCCATGCCTGAGGGTGGAGAAATCCATATCGTTGCCCATATGCAAAATGAAGATCATCTCCTCATTCGCTTAATTGATCAGGGGGACGGCATTCCTGAGGACTTGATCCAACGGCTGGGAGAACCCTTCTATACAACCAAAGAAAAAGGGACAGGCTTAGGTTTGATGATGTGTTATAAAATTATTGAGGCCCATCAAGGAAATCTGTATATCAACAGCTGTATGGGTGTAGGAACGACAATTGATGTCGTATTGCCTGTGACTGTTACACCCTGATGATGTTCATCGCAACCAATAAGAAGAGCGAGAGCCCAGCAATGCAGCCCCTCGCTCTTCTTCCTTTTCCTTCCAATCTAATCACTGTTTCACATCTTACCTAGTCCACTCGGTTTCACAAATGCTTTTCAAGCATATTTCGATACTGCGCTTTGGGTCGGAGCCCCACGACTTTTTCTAAAGGCTGCCCTTCTTTATAAACAATAACCGTTGGCATGCCCATGACGCCGGCTTCAGCGGCGGATACAGGTAAGTCCTCGCAGTTCACTTTCACTATTCGGACTTTTCCAGTCATTTCCAGATCTATCTCTTCCAATATGGGGAGTAAAGTCTTACAGGGCGGACACCATGGTGCGCCATAGTCGACAAGAACTACACCTTCACGAAGTATTGACTTCAGCATGGCGTCATTTTGCGCAATGGTTAGAGCCATTTTCCCTCACCTTCCTATCTGTTATTTGCTCCCCCTTCAAGCCGCACGTAAGCCATGCGATCCAGGAGATTGGCTCTGATTTGATTCAACTCGATGATTTGCCGTTCGATCTCTTCGAGTTTCTGATTATAAATCGGCATGACCTCTGTACAGAACGCCTCTTTATTCTGAAGCACGCAATTCAAAAATCCCGCAATCTGTTCTGTAGTCAATCCTAGATTTAAATATAATTTGATCGTCTTCACCGTTTCCTCGGTGAGTGGGCTGAAATCGCGGTATCCATTGGTTAGGCGTACCGATGCAATTAATCCCTGTTTTTCGTAATACCGCAGCGAGCGGATGCTGACACCTGTCAATCGCGAAAGTTCACCTATCTTCATTACAATCCCCCGGGTATGAGAATGGCTTATTACTAGTATAAAGTCTGACAGTAGTGTCAGGGTCAAGCGTTTTTTATTATGCAAATATTTGAACAAAAAATGAACCCTTTAGAAGAACATTTTTTCCCCGACAGGGTTCGAGTTACTTTTTACTAGGTATTTGATAAAGTAATCCATACGAAATCAACTAACTAACATATGGTAGGTGTTCAATGATTGAACTTATAGTAGAAGAAAAATTATTTAGCGTAAATGAAACAGCTTCATTACTTGGAATCAATGAGTCTCGGTTAATTAATCTTCTCCATAAAATCGAAAGGACTGGCTACTTCTTTAAACGATCTGATAGCGGGCTACTAGTCTTGACAGAAGAAGACCTTATGATGATTCTCTGTTTCACTTAATAAGGATTCTCCAGTACTCCCAAGCTTTAAGGTAATCCTCCCAATCATGTGGATGGACTTTTGCACAGATTCCCATTCGGTTATATAGTTGAACGATCACTTCTTCTATAAGTCTTGATCTCTCCATGGATCCATAATTAAGGGATGAAAAAGCTCCAAATAATGTTTCTAGATCCATATCGTCCGGTGAGGAACAAAAAGCGTAAGTAAAGTCATAGATCAGAGGACCAACCATCGGCGAGGGATCGATAATTCCAGTTAATGTTGAATCTTTAAACACGAAATTGTGGACACCCGTGTCGCCGTGAAGCAAATATTTCTCATCTGGCTCTTCCCACATGCGGTCAACGAGTAAGTTAACTTGGGAATAATCCTCTTCTGGCAGCAGACTGCCCAAATTAATACGCGCTGCTTCCACACTATACCTATTGAATTCACGCCAGGATTGTCGAGGTAGTCCCAGCCTGCCCCATTTCGCCGAGGGATTAGACTTTTTGTAATGATTGAACAGTTCTTCGACCAATACAGTCATCCAATCGATTTTGGATCCGCGGTTGTAATGGGTTGTACCTGCTAGGTAGGAATACACAATATACTTATGTGAACGATCGGTATAGAGAAGTTTAGGCAACAGGGCAACCTGCGGATAAGCATGAAAAAATTGTTCAACATAGGTTATTTGTTGTGGACTGTCCAGTTTTATAACGTATTTCGGCTCATTATCTTCTAAAAGCGTATAAACGAGTCCATCCGTAGATCCACTCATTCTTCCAATATTCGGATCGACAAGGGTAATAATACCTTCATGTTGAAGCATTTTAATAATAGGTTTAACATCTGGTTCTATTGACATTACTAATTCTCCTTCAAATTCCCCAAGTCTTCATATCGTTAACCATATGATCTTACTGACTATTTTACAAGGTAAAGTTCAGATTAATTGGAATTGTCCCACTGACAGATTAATAAAAGAAAAAAGGATAGCTCGACTGCCTATGGCAACGAGACTATCCTTTTTTGTGCTTACGATACCTACTGATTGCCCAGATTAGAAAAAACAATAACTTATGGGTTACGAAGTCTTAAAGTGAGGAATACATTAATGGTATCATTAAGCCGTTGAGACTGGAGAGTTATATAAATGAACGAAAGAACCTTGTATTTATTTGATGGAATTAATAAGAACTCAGTTAAAGCTATAGTTGAGAATATACTAAGGATTAATCAATTAGACGATGAAAAGGATAAGAAAGAGAAGGATTACAAGCATGTTCCCATCGATTTAATTATCAATAGCAACGGTGGGAATGTTTACGACGGGTTCGGTCTGATTAATGTGATTGATAACAGCAAGACACCGATCCATACACATGTGTATGGTCTTGCAGCTAGTATGAGCTTACTTGTCGCCGTTAGTGGTCACAAAAGGTTTCTTGGCAGATTGAGTACGCTTATGTATCATTCTATTTCCAATACAATTGGAGGTCGTTTGGAACATTTGAAAAATCGGTTGGATGAAGGACAAAGATTACAGCATATCTACGATCAATATTTATTATCGAAATCTAATCTCCGTCTGGAAGATCTTAAAAGTGCTCAGGAGCACCAGCGTGATTGGTTTATTAGTCCAGAGGAAGCACTAGAGCTAGGAATGATTGACGAGATTGTTTAGAAAGAGGAGTGGGTATTCGTAAAACCTTAAGCCGTCAGCTTCTCTCGCTTTTTTTCATACTGCGGCTTACAATCAACCCGGTACAATGCCTGATCATTGGTCGACGATTAAATCGGGCTCCCCCTCCTTGTTTGATCAAAAATCAATGAAGTGGTTGATTCTTTATGCTTAACGATCTTCCCATTTACTTAGAATGAAATCCATAATTTCCTCGCTTGTCTCCTCGGTAAGACCATTTCGAACTGCTGTAATAAATTCAATAAAAAGAAGAGATACCAGCTCATCCAGTTTTATATCAAGCTCCTGGTGCTTCCAACGCATATCTTCGAAAAAAACTTCCACCCGTTTGACCTCCCTTGAATGCAGCCTTATGGGAAGAGTCAGGAACTCTCGTTCCTCCTTATTGCCGTTTTTGTTAGTTAGGCGCCAATGAAATTCGGGCGGTTCACTTGTAGCGGATACTTTTTTACTAATGTTATTGGGTATCGTGAGGACGCTTCCGTATATCCTGCTCAAAGAGGCTAGGTATTCGTACAAATCCTTGCCTTGCCGGACACTTTCGAGAAAATTATCAAATAATAGCTTCACAAGAAAAGCTTTATTTAATCCGGTCAGTTCTTCATCCGTCATGTATTTGACATCCTCTATAAATGCATCGGCACGATTAAAATAATCACGAGGCGCACGAACCTGAACCGTTTGGTAGGACTCAGATGACCTCCCATTGAAAATGCCAGTCCATTTTTTGAAAGTGATCATACAAGCAGTCCCCCTTTTTTCCCTCTATAAACTACTATTACGAATCTAGTAGATTTATGACTAATTCCTATCGATCCATTCAAATTCAAATAGTTATAAAAAAAGAGCCGCCTAAATGGCAAGCTCCTCAACACTCGATATGGCAATTAGGGTAGAATGAGATACTAATTCTATTTGGAACTAATTCTATTTGGAATACCAGAAAAGAGCATATTCCGTCATAATAGAGGCGTGGCCCAATTGGCGTAACATAGCCGTAATATTGCCGCGGTGATACGTTCCATGATTCACAATTTGCAAGACTATTTCTGAATAACTAGTTTCCCGTATTCCTGCATATGGGTTATCTATCACTATCGTCTTTTCCATATTTTCCTGTTGGTTGAAAAACGCTTTATACTGCTCGGATGATTCGCTAAACAACGTTTCCAGTTCTTCAATACTCTTCGCCTCGGTATTCTCTTTCATTTGATTAGCAAATCCCATGGCTTCGTTCATACTTTTACCCAAAAGGATGTTCAACCAACAGGTATCGGTTATGTAAATATGAGGCATCGCCTTCGAAATTGAAGTAAAAACGCTTTGAATTTCCTTATAGTAAATGTCCTGCGGAATTTCCTTTAATCGTTCAAGCATAGTTTTATTAGCCCATACGTGGTAATCATACATTTCTATTGAGGCATGTGCCATATGAAATAACCTCCTATTTTTAACTTCATTTGCCAATTATTTGACTTATAACAAATAATAACACAATTACCCTGACAACAGTGTGTCAGGGTAATCTAATAGTAGTGCTGTGGGCTTACCCTCTCATGTAAAGGCCGTACTTTTGTATGTGAAAATTTACGAATACTGAAGATTTATACTTTTAAAATAACGATAGATACGATTTAATTTCTCGTCCTGTTTCCCCTTCGGGCTTTCCATATTGCCAAATTCAAAGAACTTCACTTTCTTTATACCCACGTAGTTAAATAAGGCTTTTCTCATTAATACTTTGTGCGCATTATTCAACCAGAACAAAGGATACAGTGCGGGCCCCTTCATTGTGGAAATACAAACAACTGACTTTCCCTTTAAAAGCCCCTCTGGCAGAAGTCCTCCCGTGTCTTTGTAAGCAAAACCTGAAGCAAACATTTGGTCGATATACCCCAAGAGCATAGCAGGTGGCCGTCCCCACCAGATTGGGTACACGAATACGATTTTATCAGCCCAAATAATCTGCTCTCGATACTTAGCAAGCTGGGGTTCGGATTTCATATCCCTTCTGCGTTTCTTCTCATTGAACACAAGGACAGGATTAAACTCCTCCTCATACAAATCCAGCACCTTGATCTCTGTGATATGGGGGTTTTCATTACTTCCTTGGATAACTTTTTTCAAAAATGCATAACTTAGGCTCTGATGATTAGGATGCGTATAAATAACCAGCGTTTTCATTTGTACCACCTCATTACTTATCATTTGATAAGCAAATAGTAGCACACCTTTATTTTGTTGTCAAATGATAATTGTTTTTTGACAATCAATTTGATATGGTATTCCTAAGAGGTGATTTCTGTGGATCAAAAAGCTTTTTATCATAAATTCGTAACATTTACCACTGCGGTTCATCAAGTAAAGCATGAATTTACAAAAGATGTTAAACCTGACGACATTACTCCCCTTCAATATAATATTCTTGAATATATTGCGGTTAGTCAGCCCGTTACCCTTAGCGAAATTAGCGATTGTCATCATATGTCCATGCCGAACACGAGCCGTGAATTGAAGAAACTAGTCGACAAAAATCTATGCGAGAAAGTTACCGTTGCCGAGGACCGACGCAAGCAATATATCCGTCTTTCCGAAGAAGGACAAGCCATGATGAATGAAGTCTTTAAGCGCATTCTAGCCCGTTTCCTTCAACGGATAAATGATGCATCCACAGAAGATCTGGAAGAAATCGACCGAGCTCTGGATGTACTGCACTCTAAAGTGTTTTATTCCAATAAATCATTGTGAATGGAGTAGCAGGGGTGATTGAAATCAATTTCCCCCTATCCTATTCAGAAGAATCTGGTAGCATTTACATGTAAATAGTTACAAGGTAGGTGAGAGGATGAAGATGACAGAAGTTTCCTTTGATATTGAAACGGTACCCTCGACAATTAGGTACTATTTAAAAAATGCTACATTTTATGATAGTAGCTGCTCCGATAATGCTAAAACTGTTTTTGTAAAGGGAGCGGATGGGGCTTTTCTAAAGATAAGTAAAAAAGGTAGTCTTGAACGCGAATACAGAATGTCAAACTTTTTAAGTACCCACAAGGTTGCACCGAAGGTTTTTGCCTATGAATCCGATTTGGAAAATGATTATTTATTATCAGAAGCCGTAAGTGGTGAAGACGGAACGTCAGAATTATATATTGAAAACCCGAATAAATTGGCTAGTGTTTTCGGTGAATATCTCAGCATGTTACACTCACTGCCTACCGAGGGTTGTCCCTATAAGAATAGGACTGCAGAAGAGTTAAATGAACTAACTAACAAGGAAGCAAGCCTTAATATCTTAACTGAGATAAATTATTCAGCCATCGACGATGTAATAATACATGGAGACTACTGCTTACCTAATATCATAATGGACAACTTTTCGTTCAAAGGGTTTATTGATTTAGGGTACGGCGGGATCGGTGATAGACATTACGATATTTATTGGGGAATTTGGACGCTTAACTATAATTTAAAGACTGATAACTATAAAGATATATTCTTAGATGCTTATGGACGAAGTAAAATCGATAGGGATGGATTGACCTATTTTACACAACTCATTAAGCTCTGTGATTAACCAAGTAATAAATGCAAATAAAAAGTGAACTAGGATTTCCCTAATTCACTCTATCTTTGTACTTAACTTTTCCTATTAGATTGTGGTTTACCTATAATTTTCCAATCGTTGTCTTAATTCAGATTCATCTTTTGTTGCAATTAAGTTTTCACATAATCTTGATACATAGTTACCCTCTACAGCACTTAGATGATGATTATGAAGTTTAAATAGTTTAAACCCTTGCGATGTTATAAATCTAATGAGTTCTGGTGTCGAATAGCCATATTTTTTAAAGTGATCCTCCCACGACTCGAGATAGATGTGCTTCACATTTTGGAGGACTTTAGTAGAGCCTTTCAGTACAAAGAGTTCAAATCCCTCAACATCTATCTTTAATAAAGTGATAGTTGAACCAACATTTTTTAATATATTGTCCAATTTTTCCACCTTAATCATGATGCCTTTGGAATCTAATGTAACTCCATTTTCATCATCCGAACTAATGTTGTCAGAGAAATTAATATACCCTTCGTTCTCCCCAACAGCTACATTGTAACAATCTATATTTTTGAAGTTATTTAGATTTATGTTATTTTTCAGGAACCTAAATGTCCTTGGGTGGGCTTCAACTGAAATTACCTTTCCGCTATCCCCCACTTTATGAGCAGCAGTTAGTGTCAGTGCACCGATATTTGCCCCCACATCAACTACTGTATCACCTGATTCTAAGAAGTGAGTGAAAAAACTTTCTTCACTGTATACCTTTTCTGGATTCATCCAATAATTGGCGGTTACTGCCGTTGGGTTAAAATAAATTTTAAATTGGTCTCTGTTTATTATTATGAATTTACTAAGCCCAGTAAGCATTAATATTCTGCCGATAATAAATCTAATAGGTCGTTCTTGTTCCCTTAAAATCGAATTATATTTGACAAAGTCAACCACAAAGATTCCTCCTAAAGAACATTTTTTTATTATATGTTCTTTATAAAGAATCCAATTCCTGCTTTTTGAAATAATTTTAATTAAAAAAATTAACAGAAATAGTCTTTTATTTATACTACTTATCTATGGAGTTATCCATTTCTGCATAAAGTGCAATCCGGTCAGTCTCATTATTATTAAGTATATTATCCTCTAATACAGCAAACTTATCCCCGTACTCCTTAACAATATGGTTTTCACCCCATGCGCATAGGGAATCTAATATTGATTTCAAGCTCCAACCATATTCGCTAAGCTCGTATTCGACCTTTGGAGGCACCTGGTTGTAGCTAATTCGATTCACTATGCCATCTTGTTCAAGTTCTCTCAGTTGCTGAGTTAACATCTTTTGTGTAATTGCGGGCATAATACGCTTCAAATCACTTGTTCGCTTCTTCCCATGTGTTAAATGACAGAGGATTACACATTTCCATTTTCCCCCGATCACCTCGAGTGTCGCTTCCACTGAAATGTTATATTTCTTTTTGATCACAATCTATTCCTCCCAGAGCACGTTTATAGGAACTTTTTAGTACCTATATCACTTAAAAGTACGTACTATTCTTTTCTATTCAAATAATTCATAATAGCATCTACCGGCCGGTAATACCATACTGTAGGAGTTGTGAAACAAATGTCAATGAATTCAAAAAGAAGTACGTTCGCGCTCCTTGCATTAGCCATAAGCGCCTTTGCGATTGGAACAACAGAGTTCATCAGTGTGGGCCTGCTGCCCCTAATCTCTGAGGACTTAAATATATCGGTTACCACATCTGCATTAACGGTTACTTTATATGCTTTAGGGGTGACTTTTGGAGCCCCTATCCTAACATCCTTAACCTCTAATATTCCGCGCAAAACGTTATTGGGCTGGATCATGATTGTGTTTATTGTGGGCAATAGCCTTGCCGCAGCGGCAAGTGGAATAGGCCTACTACTGGCAGCACGCGTCATCTCGGCCTTGTCACACGGAGTATTTATGTCGATTGGCTCTACCATTGCAGCCGACCTTGTACCCGAAAATCGGAGAGCTAGCGCCATAGCTATTATGTTCTCCGGGCTCACGGTGGCCACTGTTACAGGAGTACCCTTGGGTACCTTGATTGGACAACACTGGGGTTGGAGAGCCGCCTTTGTCGGGATCGTTGTAATCGGCATAATAGCCTTCATAGCCAATATGGTTTTGATTCCCTCTGACCTACGCAGAGGAACCAAAACTCCGCTTCGCACGCAGCTTAAACTTGTTACTAATGGGCGTTTGCTCCTTGCATTCTCCATTACTGCCATAGGGTACGGAGGCACCTTTGTTGTCTTTACTTATTTATCCCCTTTGCTTCACGATATAACCGGATTTAAGGAAACAACGGTAGCACTCATTCTTCTTTTATACGGAATTGCCATAGCCATTGGCAACGTCATCGGAGGAAAGGCTGCCAATCGCAAGCCCGTTTCCGCCTTGTTCTATATGTTTGCTTTACAATCCATTGTTCTACTCATTCTCACGTTTACCGTTCCATTCAAAATTGCTGGATTGATTACGATTTTCTTTATGGGATTGTTAGCTTTTATGAATGTACCGGGATTGCAGGTTTATGTTGTTATGTTGGCTGAAAGATGTAGCTTCTGCTGTTAATATCGCCGCCTTTAACGCTGGGATTGCGATTGGAGCGTATTTGGGTGGTGTAGTTACCGACTCGATTGGACTTATTCATACAGCTTGGGTCGGAGCATTGATGGTTCTCGGAGCCGTATTCCTAACCGGTTGGGCACGTGCCTTGGAAAGAAAAGATGAAGCAAAACTCAAACACAAGGCAGCTTGACCAATAAAACTCAGGAGGTTTATTCTATGATCGCGAAACATTTACAAGATACAACAACTTTACACAATGGTATTAAAATGCCTTGGTTTGGGCTGGGAGTATTTAAAGTTGAAGAAGGTGCTGAGCTGGTCCTTGCTGTAAAATCGGCCATTAAGCATGGTTATCGCAGTATCGATACGGCAGCTATTTATGACAATGAAACAAGTGTCGGACAAGGAATTCACGAAGCTATTCTTGAGAATCAAATCTCTAGAGAAGATCTTTTTGTTACATCAAAGGTTTGGAATGCCGATCTGGGATACGAATCCACACTAGCGGCCTACGAAACAAGTTTAAATAAACTAGGCTTGGACTATCTCGATTTGTACCTTATCCATTGGCCTGTAGAAGGTAAATTTAAAGATGCGTGGAGGGCTTTGGAAACCCTATATAAAGATGGGCGTGTAAAAGCAATTGGAGTAAGCAATTTCCAAGTCCATCATATTGAGGAACTAATGAAGGAAGCTACAATTAAACCCATGGTAAATCAAGTGGAACTCCATCCGCAATTAACTCAAAAAGAGCTTATTAGATTCTGCAAGGAGCAAGGCATTCAAATCGAAGCCTGGTCCCCGTTAATGCAAGGTCAGCTATTAGATCATCCGATCTTAAAAGAAATCGCAGATAAACATGAGAAATCTATTGCCCAAGTAATTCTGCGTTGGGACTTACAGCATGGGATTGTAACGATTCCAAAGTCTACTAAAGAACATCGAATCCTAGAAAACTCAGCAGTATTTGATTTTGAGCTTTCAAAAGAAGATATGGCTCGGATTGATGGTTTGAATCAGAATCATCGTGTTGGTCCAGACCCGGACAACTTTGATTTTTAATAGGCCCCTATTCTATGTAATTCTTGAATGCTAAAAAAGATATAAAGAGAGCGCCGATTTCTCGGTACTTTCTTTATATCTTTTTCAACTATTCCTTAGTCACGTACTCGTTTTTTCCTGCACCCATACCAAAAATAAAAATAAGTACTGAGGCAACAATCAGCATCAATAATGGGATCGTCCAGCTATTTGCTGCATCATGTATTAATCCAAACAATGTAGGACCTACCGCAGCAAGCAGATAACCAAATGATTGTGCCATTCCTGATAGCTCAGCCGCTTGTTGCGTATTATGTGTACGTAAGCTAAAAAACATCATAGCTAAACTAAAGGCCATTCCAGCAGCAATCCCAATCATAATGACCCATAATGGGATTAGTGCCGTACTTCCATACAGGACACCACTAATTCCACCCGTAAATAATAAAGCAGTTATAACCACTAATAACCGCTGATTCTTCATATATCCAGCTATAATTGGAACAATAAACGTAAAGGGTAGGACTGCAAATTGCATCAAGGAAAGCATCCATCCGGCTGAACTCGAACTTAACCCTTGTTCTTGGAGAATCACAGGCAACCAAGCAATGACGGTATAGAAAATAAGTGATTGTAACCCCATATAAAAGGTCACTTTCCAAGCCAACCTGGAACGCCATATACTAATAGACTCTGTTTGCTTCTCTAAGCTTATAGTATTTGCTGGTTTGCGATGGGAGCGCATTTGTGGAATCCAAAGTAATAGAGCAATAAAGGACAAGATTCCCCAGCTGCCAAGAGCTCCCTTCCATCCTAAACCCATTACAGAAGAAATTGGAGCACTAACTCCAGATGCAATCCCTCCGCATAAGTTCATCGAGACCGCATAAAGCCCTGTCATGACTCCAATTCTTGTGGGGAATTTATTTTTAATAAAACTGGGTAACAGTACATTGCAAACAGCGATAGATAACCCAAGCAAGATGGTTCCAGTAAATAGTGCTCCCACTCCAGCCAAAGACCGTAATACGATTCCGAGTGTTAATAAGAATAACGAAGCCAATAACACAAGCTCCATGCCAAAGCGTCGGGATAATTTAGGTGCGAAGGGTGAAAGCACTGCAAAAGCTAGTAAGGGCACGGTTGTTAGGGTGCCTGCTATTGTGTTAGATATTCCCAGACTGTCACGAATGGAGGCTATCAGAGGCCCTATAGATGTTAAAGGTGCTCTGAGAGTGGCTCCAATAAAAATGATTCCTATGATAAGTAACCCTATCCCTGCCTTTGGGGCTGCTTTAGATTCATGTTCTGCTTGGCTTTGTACTTGATGAAAACTCATGATGATCCCCCAATGTCTTCTAATAAAGCGTCCTTAAATTGATCTATATATTCATTTACAGCTTCTATAGCCTGATCTATATTTTGTTCAATAATTGCAGTTACAAGTTTACTATGAATGTTCTGATGAAAATCTGAATGCGATGTTATTTCAACGAGGTTATGAACAGAGGTTTGCATGGATTCTGTCATGTGCTCATACAAGTCAATCAGAACACTGTTATGAGCTGCTTCTACAATTGCTTTGTGCAGCTTAATATCAGATTCTGCGTAGGCCTGACGATTTTTCGCAACTGCAGCAGCCTGGCAATCGGAGATGTACATACGTAACCTAGCTATATCTTCCTCATTGCGTCTTATAGCTGCTAATTGTGCAGCCTCCCGCTCAAGAGCATGCCGTACCTCTAATGTTTCTAATATATTGGACTTCTGGATGCGTCGGTGAAGAACCGCCCCCAGAACACTGGATGAACTGACAAAGGAACCACTCCCTTGCCTTGTTTTCAAGAGTCCCGCATGAACAAGAGCCCGTATTGCCTCTCTTAATGTATTGCGACTCACATCGAACTGCTGCATCAGCTCTAGTTCTGGTGGTAAACGAGTTCCAACCGACCATGTCCCAGATTCAATTAATGACTCAATTTGTACTATGACTTGCTCGACAAGCGATAACCGATTTGTTTTCGAGATATCCATTCATGCACCTCAAATTTGTAGGATGATTGGTTTATTGGTTAATATAACATAGTTCTATAATAATGTAAATAAGAGGATTCAGGATGAAAAAGAAACCTTAAACTCCACCATCACGGTGTTTTTAAGGTTTCTTCAGACCGAACATGAAATTATTCAAATGAGTCTACCCTTGGGACAGACAGCTACCTCTTTGCTTGATGGAGATATGAATGCTCTCAGCTCATCATCTACACCTGCCGCGCTTCCAGTCGACGAGCCACTATGGATAACGAATAATTAACGATAAAGTACATAACAGCAGTGAGCAATAAGATTGGGATTACGAAATTAACATTCTGCCCGTTAATAATTTGTGCGTTGTGCATCAGTTCTCCCAAGGAAATAACAACTGCAAGCGACGTGTCCTTTAGCAGCGAAATAAATTGGCTTACCATTGGCGGCACCATGCGGCGGAGCGCTTGCGGCAGCACAATATGCCAAAGCGTCTGCAGGTAGGACAGACCTGATGATCGGGCCGCTTCTATCTGGCCTTTATCAATAGATTTTAATCCGCTCCGCACAATTTCAGAAATCATGGCTGCTTCAAAGATGGTCAACGCAACAATCGCCGCATTCACAACACTAAGCTTGATTCCTATTTCGGGAAGAGCAAAAAACGTAAAGAAAATAATCAGCAGCAGGGGGAGGTTCCGAATCGTCTCCACCATCAAAGCTGTAAGCTGTGAAATTACAGGAAATTTCGTATACCGGATCGTTCCCAGTACACATCCAATCAAAAAGCTGAACACGATAGCAATTGCAGCTACTTTCAAAGTTACTCCCAAACCTTCTATCATGAACCATATATGATCCCAAGTATACGCGCCTGCAAAATCCATAAAGTCTCACCTCCAAAACAAACCTATGCCTGCTTAACGCACTCCTGCCATTCGTCGTTCCAGATAGGAAAGCCCGATGCTTAACGGAATGGTAATAACCAGATAAAATAAGGCTACAAAAATATAGACACTAAACGTGACAAATGATTTCGTAGAAATGAGATCGGCATAATACATTAAGTCCAACCCTGCTACGACACTTAATATCGATGAGTTTTTGACAAGATTTAAAAACTGGTTGCCGATAGGAGGGATAACGATTTTGATAGCTTGAGGCAGTACAACATAACACATGGCTTGGTTATAAGTTAACCCCGATGCGCGTGCGGCTTCGGTTTGTCCCTTAGGCACGGCTTGGATTCCCGCCCGAACCGATTCAGCTATAAAGGCAGCCGTGTAAATAGTCAACGCCACTGTTCCCGCAACAAAGCCGCTCAACGGTAGACCGAGTACGGAAGGAGCAAGAAAAAAGAAAAAGACAATCAAAATTAGAGGAATATTTCGGATAAATTCAACAAAGACGGTGCCCATCCAATTCAATGGTTTAAAAGGCGCAATACGCATTACTGCGACAATTGTCCCCAGAATAAAACTACCGACCAACGCAATAAGACTAACCTGAAGTGTATTCCAGAAACCCTCCAGGTACATATCCCAATACTTGAACAAAATATCAAATTTAAGCTTATCCATACCCTTGCGGCGCCTCCTTCCGCTAATGGAACAAGATGAGCAGCATGGAAGCTAGCTCATCTCTCGGTGCGATCCGGCGTATTATTTGCTCGGCTTTTCCCCAATCCATTGCTCATACAATTTGTCATATTGACCGCTAGTCTTAATTGATTTCAGAAATTCATTAACATATGCGGTATAAGCTGTGTCGCCTTTTCGAATGGCCATACCATAAGGCTCATCTGTGAAAGTTCCACCTACCACCTCATAATTCGGATCCTGCTTCACCATACCGTACAAAATAGCATTATCCGTAGTGAGTGTGTCGCCTTGACCCGCTTTCAGAGCGGTGAATGCTTCTTGATAATTTTCAAACTCAAGTACGGTTGCCTCCGGCGCCTTAGCACGAATATTGGTTGTGGAGGTTGAGCCTTTTACCGCCAATGCCTTAACTCCTTTTTTCACATCTGCTACTGATTTGATAGCACTCCCTTTTTTCACCAATAAGGACTGACCTGCTTTAAAATATACATCCGAGAACTCAACTTCCTTCTTACGTTCCTCGGTAATCGTCATTGTAGCTATGATCATGTCAATATCACCATTGTTGAGCATCGGAATGCGCGTTTTGGAGGTAACCTCCTTTAATTCCAGCTTAGTTTCATCGCCTAGAATTTGTTTGGCCAATGCCTTGGCTAAGTCAATATCAAAGCCTTCGACTTTGCCAGTGCCAGGATCTTTCAATCCGAACAGCTTGGTGTCAAACTTAACGCCAGCTACCAGCTTCCCCCGTTTTTTGATGGCATCCAAAGTACTGGCCGTTGTTTTTCCAGCATCTGTACTAGCGCCCCCTGCTGCACCGGGTGCGGGAGTTGTGCTGCCGCAAGCGCTTAAAGCCATCGCTACCATAATAAAAATCAATGTGAAAGCCATTCCTATTTTCTTGTTACTCATTGAACAAACCCCTCTCCTATTGGTTTTGTTAATGCTGCAGTAAGCGGCCGAGGAATAGTCTGGCTCGCTCTTCCTTGGGATTGTTAAAAAATTCGGCTGGTGCCGCTTCCTCAACAATTACCCCTTGATCCATAAAGACAACGCGATCTGCAACCTCGCGGGCGAATCCCATCTCATGTGTTACTACAACCATTGTCATCCCATCGTGTACGAGACTTTTCATAACATCCAGTACCTCTCCAATCATCTCGGGATCGAGAGCGGAGGTTGGTTCATCGAACAGCATTATCTGCGGCTTCATTGCTAGCCCACGGGCTATTGCGACTCGCTGCTGCTGTCCTCCTGAGAGCTGGGCGGGAAACGCGTCCGCTTTCTCAGGTATTCCGACCTTCTCCAAGTACTGCATGGCAATTTGTTTTGCTTCCTGCTTAGGTACTCCAGATACTTTGGTTGGGGCTAATGTGATATTATCCAATACCGACATATGCGGATACAGATTAAAATGCTGGAACACCATTCCAATGTTGCGCCGCAGCTTATTAACGTCCATCTTCTTGCTATGCAGCTGTGAATCATTTACGGTCAATTCCCCATCAGTGATAGTTTCAAGCCGGTTGATACAGCGAAGCAAGGTACTCTTCCCTGAGCCTGAAGGTCCAATAACAACAACCACTTCCCCTTGCCGGATGGATAGATTGATCTGTTTAAGTACATGAAATTGTCCAAAGTGCTTATTAACATTGCGAAATTCAATCATACGTAACCTCCATCCTCCCCCCAAGCTATACCAAAAATATAACTATAGATAATGGTTTTGATATATTTATAATGTATGTTGTTATATTTTTGTTATGCTATATAACATAGATTGCTGTCGAGTTTTTCATTTTTTTTGCAACCTCTTTCTTTTGTAATCGTACTTGCGGCCCGCTCCTCTCTGCACCTTCAACACTATCCTTTATATGGTATTACCTCATTTCAGGCATTACGAATCGCAGATCATTAATCTTATTTCTTTCTGTCTTATACAAACGCGCGTGGATCCTTAGCGCGCATTGTGGCGTTGCATAGTGGTCGGTCGAACCCCACCTTGTCGTTAAGCGTGTCTTGTTGCTACCTTGGAAAAGGAACAAACTATACCTGTATCAATCTCGCTGCTTCATAGGGAGCGCTCCTTTTCGTTAACGGAACGTTCTTCCTCTTTCTCTTACGGAACGTCAAAGACTTAGGGAAACGGTTCGCGGCAATTGGGGGTAAGCTTGGCACACCCAAATTCCCAAAACAAAAAAATCACCCAAATGACACAACATTTGCGGTGATTTTTATATAAGCTACTTCCTTAAATTAGTTCGTTTTCGATGTTCTCGATGTATTCGCATGCGCACTCTCCTTGCGCACTCTCCTACCTACCTCACATAACGCCCAATAAACTGGGCTACCTCTCGGTCATATCCCTCCGGATCGGTCTGCCTTGCCATACCGTGCCCCGCACCGGCTACTATGAACAATTTCTTCTGCGTTGGACTGTTCTCGTACAATTGATATACCATTTCGGTCGGCACAAACAAGTCTGCGTCACCATGTATGAACAGCGTTGGTGTTTTGGATTTTTTCACCTGCTCCAGGGCCGAAGCTTCTCCAAAAAAGTATCCAGCCCGAATTTTAGCCACCATACTGGTTGATCGAACAAGCGGAAATGAAGGGAGATGGTACATACGTTTAAGTTGATAGGACAGCTGTTCTTTAACTGATGTATATCCGCAATCCTCCACAATCACTTTGACGTTAGGAGGCAAATCTTCGCCGCTGGTCATTATTACGGTTGCTCCTCCCATGGATACGCCGTGAAGAACAATTTGTGCGTGGCTGCCCGTATGTTCGATGACCTTGTCAATCCACTTGACGTAATCCATGCGTTCCGACCAGCCGAAGCCGATATAGTTTCCTTCGCTTCTCCCATGACCGCGGGCATTGGGTATCAAAATATTAAAACCAAGCGAATCTCTATACATACGTCCCAGATCACGCATTTGCTCGGCATGTCCAGAATACCCATGTGCAAGAATAACCGTCTTGTTCGTTGGCTGATCAGCAGATAAATAATAAGCATGTAGCTTTATTCCGTCATTGGATATCATGCTCCATTCCCCAAAAGCTTGTTCCTCCCACCATTCTTCGCTGCTGTTGGATGCGCGCTTGACGGTCACGCCAGTCTTTAAATCCGGGTTGCCCTTTAAAAAGCTCTTATCGGTACGTGCTATAGCAACATGATAGAAATAAAAGCTAGCTGAAGTGATGAATATTATTATTATTAATAAAACAATGATAGCAACCAGCACTATCCATCCACATCCTTTATGTATTCTATAGAATCAGCTTATTGGTTTATCAACCCTGTTAATTTACTGTATAGTATTGCTTATTATAATGGATTATAAGAATAAAAGGTTTAGTTGTTCATTGATCATTGTTCGCGGAATTGTCCATACTAGGGTGCAACAAGATCATGTACCTGCTCCCATAAAACAAAAAAACCGTGCTTCGCACGGTTCTACGGTTCTAAAGGCTTTTCCTAATAGCTTCTCTACTGAAATACTACCTTAGAACAACATTTCAACAATAAGAAACAAGTTCAATGAAACAACAATCGCCGCAATAATCCAACCTAAAGTGGCAGTGATTCGATGATTGACCAGCCCACCCATGATGGTTTTGTTACTTGTAAAAATAATAAGCGGAATCAGCGCAAAAGCAATGCCAAACGATAAAATGACCTGACTCGTAATCAAAGCTTTCGTTGCATCAATACCAAGCATAATGATTGCCAGTGGTGGAATAGTCGTAATTGCCCGGCGCAAGTACAGATTGATTCGTCTCTTAATGAAACCTTGCATAACAACGTCTCCGGCCATTGTACCTACGGAAGAACTCGACAAACCGGCAATTAACAGGCCCAGACCAAATGAGATAGCAAATGAAGGACCAGCCAACTGACCAAACTGCTGAAAAGCCGTCTCCAGATCTTCAATAACTAGACCGTTTTTAAAAAACAGGGCTGCCGAGATAATAACCATTGCCATGTTAACTGCACCTGCAATAACCATAGCAATAATAATATCCATCAATTCTAATTTAAATATTTGTTTCTTCTCCGTATCATTTTTTCCAACTATTCGGTTTTGAGTTAGGGATGAATGAAGATAAATCGCATGCGGCATTACCGTAGCTCCAAGAATCCCCGCTGCCAGAAGAATACTATCTACACCTTGAAAGTTTGGCGTAAAAATACCTGTGACTACAGCACCCATATCCGGCTGAGCCACAATAACCTGAAAGGTGAAAGCTAACACTACAATCAAAATCATCGATGCAATTCCCGCCTCTAGCGCTCGAAAGCCACGACGCTGCAATTCCAATATGGCAAAAGAACCAGCCGTTGTTATAAGTGCAGCAGGAAGCATTGGAATACCGAAAAGCAGATAAAGACCAAGCGCCGCTCCAATAAATTCGGCCAAATCGGTTGCAATGATAACCAGCTCACTTTGAATCCACAATATTATAGACACAGCCCTAGGAAATCGTTCTCTTGCTACCTCAGGCAGATTCATCCCTGTTGCAATTCCAAGCTTGGCGGATAATGTTTGAATAAGTACGGCCATTAGGTTGGATACGGCAATAACCCATAATAAGAGATATCCATATTTGGATCCAGCTGTAATATTCGTTGCAAAGTTACCCGGGTCTAAATAGGCAACCGATGCAATAAATGCTGGACCTAGAAAAGGAAGCAGTCTTTTTAAGCCTTTGACATCTCCTCTTAGCGCAACATCAGCTGAAACGTGTGATTTTCTTTGTTTTTGGATCCCAGTGTAACTGTAACTTTTCTCCGTCATGACTGTTCCCTCCCCATTTGCGAAAAGTTAGCTTCGTACACAAAAGTTTACCTTGAGCAACTTTTGTGTTAATTATAATCCTAATCTCGGCAATTGTATATAGAGAGACGAGCTTCTTCATAACAAAAAAATAAACTATCCCAGCAGTCGCTTATGACATACTGATATAGCTTATCCGTTTGGGGTATATAGAAAACCTCAACCATTGATCTCCATAATGAAAAAGCAGTGAGAAGGAGAACTGCACAAGTTTACTAGCAGCATTCGGCAAATCTCATTCTATAAGTCGAACCAATATGCTCTGGCTTGAGGAATCTTCACGATACAAGGACCTGTTTCAAGGAACGCATCATCATCAACAAATATTTGTTGGCCTTCGATTTCTACCATATAGCGGTAGTACGATCCCATAAATAAGTGATGGCAAATCTTACCCTCCAGCATAATATGCCCCTCCTCTTCCAGCACCTGCTGCTTGCCTTCTCCTGCCTGTTTTACTTGTCGAGCTGCACGATCAGGCAGTTCACCTTCAACAATTGGCTCTATCTTGGAGTCACCTGAGCGTATGACAAGTCTTTGCAGCGTACCCTTGCGATAAAGATTAAGTGTATGGCTTTCCCCCAGAAAATGGGCTGTGAAATAGGTGGAGGGCTGCCGGTAAATCTCTTCCGGTGTTCCTGCCTGTTCTACGCGGCCTTCATTCATCACAATAACGTAATCCGCCATCGATAATGCTTCTTCCTGGTCATGAGTGACATAGACGGCCGTGATTCCAAAGGATTGCTGAATACTCCGAATGCCAACCCGCAATCTCTGACGCACCTTCGCATCCAGATTCGATAACGGTTCATCGAGCAGCAGCACATCAGGCTGTACGACTAAAGCCCGGGCTAAGGCAATCCGCTGCTGCTGTCCACCTGAATATTGCTGGGGATACCGAGTCGCCACATCCGACGTATCGATCTCTACCCTCTCCAGCACTTCATGCACCCGTGTTTCACGTTCCTGCTTGGAAACCTTTTGCAGCTTAAGACCATAAGCCACATTATCGAACACACTCATATGCGGCCAGAGCGCATAATGCTGGAATACCATAGCCGCCTTCCGCTGCTGGGGCGATGTATGGGTTACATCGCGGCTCCCGAATAGGATACTGCCCTCGTCTGCCGTCAAAAATCCGGCAAGTGTCCTTAACAGCGTCGTTTTCCCGCAGCCGCTCGGCCCAACGATAGCCGTTAACCCGCCTACAGGCAGCCGCAGGTTGATGTCCGTAATCCCTCTCTTTTTACCGTAACGCTTGTTCAAGCCTTGAATGGTGATGCCCATCTTATACCCTCCCGAATGCAGCCAAATATTCTGAACGCATAAACCGCTGTAAGAAAAACAGCAATACGATTCCCGGTATCATCAGCAGCACAGACGTTACCGATGCGACCTGCATCTCATAGCCATTCGCAGCATTATACATAAAGACCGGCATTGTAATATGAAAAGGCGCTCCAATTAATAAGCTGCCCGTAAATTCATCCAACGAATATAGAAAGACTAACAAGGAGCCCGCGATAATTCCCGGAGCTGCCATCGGCAGCACCACATGAAAGAAGGTGTACACTTTCCCGCCACCCAGCATATAGGAGGCCTCTTCCATCGATTCCGCGACAGATTGGAAGACTGATACCAACGTCCAGACAGAAAATACGATGGCGCCCACCAGATGGATCAGCGTCAGCCCCGTCAGTGTACCTACAAGATCAAAACGGTAGAGAAAGACCATCGCATTCGTGAATACCGGAAGCTGTGGAAATGCCTGAGGCAGTAAAAACAGCAGCAATATGAAATGCTTGAGTGGAAGCCGGTTACGAGCAATGAGATAGGATAAAGGTACGGTTAACACCAGACATAGCAGCGTAACCACAATGGCAATAACGAAGCTCAGCCCGAGAGAAGTCAGCATTTTACCTTCAAATACCTGAGTCCAATATTTGAAGCCCCAAGAGCTCGGAAATGGGCTAGGCCAGAACCATTTCTCCGCTACGGACCATAGAATAAGGCTGGACAGCGGGCCAAAAATGAAAAATATGGATCCCACATAAATCAACAAACGGCGCGTCATGCGGGCGAAAGGCGCTTTTCTATGGGTCAGATCAAGCGAACCGTTAGATGCAGTTGCCGGAATGACTTTGTTCATTTCTTCGCCAACCCCTTTAAGTAATAAATGGCAGCTCCCATAGAAGCAATGTAAGTAATGACGCCAATTGCGTTCGATAATCCGTAATTATGCTGATAGACGCTTTGATGGTACAAATCCATCATTAGCATTTGCGAACCGCCGGCGTTGCCCAGCATTGCGGGTATGGAGAAGCATCCAAGCATCGACGTGAAGGTCAGCACCGCCATAACCCCGATGCTGCTTTTGTTCATAGGAACAAGGAAATGCCAGATCAACCTTAGCTTCCCCGCTCCCATGCCTCGCGCTGCTTCCAGCATGCCTTCATTTACGGATCGAAAGCCGCCAAGCACCAAAAGCAAAGCTAAACCGAGATTTTTCCAGACCAAAGCTGCAATGAGTCCAAACGTAGTGAACGCAAAGGATGGCAGCATATCCGGATTAAACCAGCCTGTTATGGCAATCGCCGAATTGAGCGTACCATGCGGAGCCAGAAATACCCGCATGGCATGACCTACAACGACAAACGGGACAAACAACGGAATTTTAAATATAAATTCCAGCACAGGGTATGCGCCTAGCCGCAGAAAGCCACCAATCGTCACGGTGAATCCGATGAGCAGTGCGAGGCTGGCTAAACAAACCCAAAGTGTAAACACCACATCCCCGCCGTATAAAGAAAAAGCTTCGACATAATTAGCAAACGTCCAGATGCCCTCCTGTGAGCGAAGGCTTGATATAAAGGAAAGAGCAAATGGATACATAAAAAGCAGCGCGACAACGGTAATAGCAGGAGTGGCAAGTCCCACTCCTGCTGTTTTTTGCCAGAAGACGATGGAAGATGAATTAGTTTTTTTCATAGGCCGTTTTCAGATGATCAAAATAGGTATTAATCGGGAATGACTGACCCCTTTTATTTAGGTCTTCCGCAGTAATATCCTTGAATAACTTTTTCTTACCCGCTTCACTGACCTTTGGAAGAACGACAGTTGCATCTATACCTGGATACCAGCTGTTTTTCTCCACGATCACTTTAGCTTGAATTTCAGGAGAGGTCAGCAAATCAGCATACTGTAAGGCAGCATCTTTATTTTTTGCATTTTTGGGAATAACCACGTACATCGGTTGACCAGGCATGCCGGGATCCAAGATTTTTAGTCCAAAGTTGGGATTCATACGACCTTCATCTACCCATAAGTTAAACATATCGACCCATACAGGTCCCATGTCGATTTCGCCGCGGTTCAGCATATCCAGCGTACCATTATTACCATTGGTGTAGGTAACTGGCAGTGCTTTGAGCTCTTTAAGGATAGCTGGCCATTTTTGCTCCAATGCTGCATCAAATGGACCTTGGCTCATCGTTTTGTAATCGCCTGATTTCCAGTAGGTATAGGCAGTGGCAAAAGCAACTCCGCTTGCACCGTTTTGGATGCCGTTATATCCGAATCGTTTGGGATTAGCTTTGATCCAATCCGTAAGCTCTTCAAAATTAGCAGGGAATTTCTTCACTTTATCGGGGTTATAAGCAAAAGCTACCTGACTGTGGAACAGAGGAATAACATAGCCTTCCACATTGGTGCCCAAGCTGTTTTTGCTGTCAGGGGAAACTACGTGCTGCTTGTTAGCTGATTGCGGCACCCATTTGTCCAGAAGATCATTCTCAATCAGCTGCTGCATACCGCTTTGATGCACAATCGCAAGATCGATATCCCACTCTGATTTGCCTGCATCTTTTTGCGCTTTTAGTTTCTCAAATATTTTTTGTGTTCCGCCATCACCTGCGCCTGAATTGACGACGCGAATTTGAGAGCCTGCATACTTCTTCTGGAACTCGCCGACTACAGTTTTCTCCTGCAGATCGGTCATGTTCGTATCTCCGGCTGTTACCAGATTGAGTTCATACTTCTTGGGTGCTACCGGAGCAGTAGCTGCTGCATTCGTCCCACTAGTGGAAGCAATGTTTGGCGCAGTAGTATTTCCGCATCCCGCCGATACGACCATCGTAAACGTCAGAGCACACAGCACGTTCCTCATTTTCTTCATATTTCTCCACCCTTTAGAATGATTAAGATGTCTAGACATCCTTATTCCTTATTATGGAGGAGCTTTGTTAACAGCCTGTCAACTACATACGAAGAAATTGTTAATTTTCAACTCCAACTTGAACAGTCCGACTGCTGTTGGAGATAATCTTATTGTCAGCACACAAGAAAGGCGTGCCAGAATGGAATCCGGTACGCCTTTTGTATTATTTAATGTGCAGTAGCCTTTTTAGGCTTTTTAGCCTTAATAATACTTTCTTCTTCTTCTGCTTTCCTTGGCGGCTTGTCATTAGAGGTACGTAACGGTATTTCCTTCAAGAAGAAGGTGAACACCAATCCAATGGTTACTAAAACAGCTCCAATTATAAAGACCATGGACAGAGTTTCGCTTAATACAGCACGCAGCATAGCGACCATTTGCGCGAACAATGGTTGAACTTGCGCTGGCAGTGTCAATTGCAATTGCTTCAACAAAGGCTGATCTAGCAGCAGCTGGGGGGACATGAGAGCAGTCAATTGTGCAGCTATTTCTGGGCTGACTTTAGATAAATCTACCCCCGCGCCGGAGTTCATTGCATTATGCAGCTTGTTTGTCATTGTAGAGTTCATGACCGAGCCCAATATGGCGATCCCTATTGTTCCTCCGAGGTTTCGGAATAGCGTTGCAGTCGCGGTAGCAACGCCAAGCTGAGATGCGGGTACCGCATTTTGCACAGTCAAGGTGAACACGGGCATGCTAAGTCCTAGTCCGACTCCAAAGATAGTCATGCTTGCAACAGCGAATGCCACCGTGTTCATATAGGCCATCATGATCATGCTAACAACCATTACAGCTACTCCAATGATTGCGAAACGTTTATATTTCCCTGATTTGGATATCCATCGTCCTGTCAATGTACTAAGAATGATCATCATTACCGACATCGGCATATTCACAAACCCGGATTGCGTAGGAGTTAAGCCTTCAACGCCTTGCACGAAGAAGGGCAAATAGATCATGGCCCCCATCATACCTGCGTTCATCAAAAAGCCCACAGAGTTGGAAATGTTGACAATACTGTTTTTAAATAAGGATAGCGGCATCACTGGACTTTTCGCTTTCCTTTCGATAAGTATTAAAACTACAATACCTATAAGGGTGAGGGCAAAGAGTCCCAGTATTTCAACTGAACCCCAAGCGTATTTACCTCCCGCCCACGAGAAGCCTAGAAGCAGAGCGACAATTGATACTGAAAGAACAAGAGAACCCCAGTAATCAACCGATTCAGCTTCAACCCGCGTCGCTTTGGGAAACATAGACCAGATCATAGCTAGAACAATAATACCTAACGGAAGGAAGATCCAGAATAGCCACTTCCATGGCATATGATCAATCATGACGCCGCCGACCGTTGGACCAAGAATGCTCGAAAAGCCAAAGATGGCCATCATAACTCCTGTCCATTTGGCTCTTTCGCGAGGAGCGAATAAATCACCTACGGCTGTAACTGTCGTTGACATTAAAATGCCGGCGCCAACGCCTTGGATCGCTCGATAAATAATCATCTGGAATATGTCAGTGGACAGACCCGTTAAAAAGGAGCCAATCATAAAGACGATGATTCCAGTGATCAAGAAAAGCTTCCTGCCATAAATATCGGATAATTTTCCGACCAGCACCGTAGAAATCGTAGAAGCCAGCATGAATATCGTCACTACCCAAGAGTAATATTCCATGCCCCCTAATAAGGCAATAATCCGTGGCATCGCCGAGCTCACGATCGTCTGGTTAATAGCAGCAAAAAACATCGCCCCCATAAGAGCGATCATAACAGTTACCTTTTGTTTCTGCGATAAGTGATTCATTATGCCACCCACCTTCTTCTAAGTAAAAATAATGTCCCCATTCATGGGTTAAATTATTCTAATAGTAGGAGGCAGGCAATTTAATTGGGAATACCTATAATGAAGCAGACTCATTTAAAAATAAACAACTCCTGCAAATAGTCAGCAGGAGCTATTATAAACATTATGCGATTTTTTTTAAGCACTGGTTGATCCTACTCTTGTACGCAGAAGCCTCATCCCATTCGCGATTACGATAAGCGAGCTTCCCGTATCAGCTAGAACAGCCATCCAAAGGGTTGATGTGCCCAGGAAGATCATGATAAGAAATACGACCTTGACTAGCAACGAAAAAGCAATATTTTGTTTAATAATCCGTAAGGCCCGTCGGCTTAATCCAATAGCGAATGGCAGCTTAGAAAGATCATCCGCCATCAGTGCAACATCTGCTGTTTCCAATGCGGTATCCGTTCCGGCAGCCCCCATTGCAATCCCTACGGTTGCTGTTGCTAATGCCGGCGCATCATTAATTCCGTCCCCGATCATGGCAACATACCCATGTTTGTTCATCAGCTCTTTAATAGAGCTCACTTTATCTTCTGGTAACAGCTCGCTCCGGTAGTCTATGTTACCGAGCTTCGCCGCTACAGCTTGAGCTGTACCTTGGTTATCTCCTGTTAACATGACTGTTTTTTCAATGCCAATTGCCTTAAGGTGTTCAAGAGTGGACTTGCTATTTGATCTAATTTCGTCCGCGACAGCAAATATAGCCCATACATTCTTGCTGGTACCCATTATCATAACGGTTTGCCCCTGCTTTTCGAGCCTCTGAATAATATCCTGAACATGTTCCAAGGATATATTCAATTCGTTCATAAACCAACGAGGGCTTCCGATGTAGAATAACGTTCCCTCGACATTCGCCTGAGCCCCTCTCCCAGTCACCGAAGTAAACAAGGAACTGGATTTCATCTGAATATTAGCTTGCTTGGCTCTTCTTACAATAGCATTTGCAACCGGATGCTCCGACGCAGACTCCACTGCTGCCGCAATCGATAATACCTCTTCTTCTATCCTGGAATCAAGAGGAATAATCTCTGTTACTTGCGGAATACCGGCTGTTAGCGTACCTGTTTTATCAAAAGCAACAACAGATACGGCGCCTAACCGTTCAAGATGAGCCCCGCCTTTAATTAAGACTCCGTTTTTGGCTGCATTGCCAATAGCAGAAACAATGGACACCGGTGTTGATATAACTAGGGCACACGGACACGAAACGACTAGCATCATAAGAGCTCTGTAGAACCATACTTGAAGGGACTCCCCCATAAACAAAGGAGGAATAGTGGCAATAAGTAAGGCAATCACAAGAACGGCAGGCGTATAATATTTGGCAAAAACATCTACAAACCGCTGGGAAGGAGCTTTTTGAGCTTGGGCATCCTCCACAAGACTGATGATACGTGATAAGGTATTGTCCTTAGACAGCTTAGTTACCTTTACTTCCAAAGCTCCCTGCTGATTGACCGTACCCGCGAACACTTCATCCCCTTCGCCTTTCTCTACAGGGATGGATTCACCGGTAATAGGAGCTTGATTTATGGCTGAAGCTCCTTTTCTAATTAGACCATCCATTGCTATTCGTTCGCCCGGCTTAACGATGACCGTATCGCCAATTTGAATGGCCTCTATCGCAATCATCATTTCTTCACCGTTTCTGCGGACAAGTGCTTCCCTTGGTGATAAATCCATAAGACCACGTATTGACTTTCTTGTACGATCCATAGTGTAGGCTTCTAATGTTTCCCCTAGTGAGAACAGGAATACGACAGCAGCGCCTTCTTCCCATTGTCCAATGAGTCCAGCACCGAGAGCGGCAACGGTCATAAGAAGATCCATACCGATGGTTCTGGATTTCAGACCATAAATGCCTGTTCGTGCAATGCGATAACCGCCTATGATCATAGCTAATGCGTATAAGATCGTTGATATTAATTCTGGTATTAAGTTCCCGAGCTCAAGACCCCAAGTTAAAGTAAATATCAATCCTGATGCTGCAGTTGGTATTACTTTATTATTACGTCTCCAAAAGCTACGCTCTTCTGCTAAAAGAGTCTTTCCGCCAGTATCAGGCGTAGCCGTATAACCAGCTTGCTTTACAGTCAGAATCACCGATTGCTCAGCACTGCCATCATGTTCAACAGTCATCTTAGCCGCGCCGTAATTTACCATGACTTGATTTACAGAATTAAGAGCCCCCACACGTTTTTCTAACTTTTGTGCACAATCTGCGCAGTCCATGCCTTCAATACGAAAAACGCTGGATTGCCTGGCGGCAGCCTGCTCTTGTACCCCGTATCCGAGGTTTTGAATATGCTTTTTAATAGAAGTGAAGTCTAATTGGGATTGGTCATAACCAAGACTCATTTTAGCCGTAGCAAAATTCACTTGAACTTGTGCAACTCCATCTAAACGTGAGATCGATTTTTCCAACTTCAGGGCACAATCGCCACAGTGCATTCCTTCAAGAGTAACCGTCTGGTTTACCGTATTCGCACTATGATTTCCGCCGCATAAATCCCCATGCTCGTGGTTGTGATCGTGGTTGTGATCATACTTGTGGTTATGATCATGCTTGTGGTTATGATCGTGATCATGCTTGTGATCATGCTTATCATCATGCTCATGCTCGTGATCATGCTCGTGATCATGCTTGTCATCAGAATCATGATGATGATGCTCGTGCTGATCACATGCACACGATTCGTGGTCCCGATCCTTTTCTTCCTGGATATGGCTGTGCTTTGCATCCTGACTGCAACATGAAGACTTGTCAGACATAGGAATCAGGCTCCTTATTAACATATGATTAGTTGCTCATGTATTGATTATATATTATGCCTTTCTTATCCATGTGTCAATCATACAAAGCCTAATTCATTTAAAGTGTTATAAAACAAAAAAAGCAGAGGCTCACCCCTGCTTTAAACTCACTGAAAAATAACAATCAGGCTCTCTCTCTTAAAACAAGTTATCCGTGCTTGATATGCTGCAGCATTTGGACAAATATTTGTTCTATATGTTCATCGTCTAAAGAATAAAACACCGTCTTTCCTACTTTACGGCGTTTAACGATTCGTAGGTTACGTAAATACCGTAGTTGGTGAGAGACAGCAGATTGGCTCATCTCCAAAACTAGGGTGAGATCATGCACACAAAGTTCATTTTGTACTAACGTGTATATGATTTTCACGCGTGTAGGGTCCCCGAGCGCTTTAAAAACCTCGGCCAAGCCCGCCGCTGTATGTTCATTTATCAAATTTTGTTTTAAAGTGACAACATTGGAAGTCCCTTCGCAAGATTCATCGCATCGTTCTTGAAGCACTTTTTCCAAAACAAGCACCGCCTTCTTTGTTTGCCACTAAGTCTAGTCCACGTTACACATTATAACAGAAAGAGATTCATTTAAGAATTTGGAGTTGCTTTCTAAGAAAAACTTCCATATACTACATATGAACAATTGCTCATATGTAACAAGGATTATGAGACTGATGTCTGAACATGATCGTCACAATCCTAGTCATGGACACTCGCATACGCCTATTAATATAACGGGATTACACATCTCGTTACTTTTTACATCTGTTATTATACTGTTTAAGCTCTTGGGCGACGCAGAATTAATAGTATAGACATTTGCAGATTTTCAATGGAGTTGATCAATATGCTAGCTACTATGGACTACGAGGTTATTATTATTGGAGGCGGACAATCCGGTCTTTCTACCGGATACTTCCTTAGAAAGTACAATACTGAATTCATGATTTTAGATGCAAATAATCAAATTGGTGACTCATGGAGGAATCGGTACGATTCACTTACTCTATTTTCTCCCCGAGCATACAGTTCACTACAGGGGATGCCGATGCCTGGCGAGGCCGAGGGTTATCCCAATAAAGACGAGGTTGCTGATTACTTGGAGAGCTATGCCATGGCCTTCTCTCTTCCTATTAGAACTAAGACCCTTGTAACGGGATTATCAAAAATATACAACGGCTTCCGAATCCATACTAATCGCGACACCTATACAGCCAAAAATATTATTATAGCAGCCGGGCCTTTTCAAACTCCATTTATTCCTGAAACCGCAAAAGCTCTTCATGCAGATATTTATCAAGTCCATTCTTCTCAGTACAAAAATCCTCTTCAGCTCCAAGAAGGACCGGTCTTAGTGGTCGGGGGCGGCAACTCCGGTACTCAAATCGCTGCCGAATGCTCCTTAAGCCGTCAAGTGATCTTATCTGTTTCAAAGCCTCTGCGTTTTATTCCAAACCGTCTGCTAGGCAAAAGTATATTCAGCTGGTTCGATATTCTAGGACTATCCCAAGCCACTTCTGACAGCTTTATAGGAAGGAGATTGCGGCAGAATGAACCGATCATAGGAACCGAGCTGAAGCCATACCTACTTAATGGAAGTGTCAGGGTGAAGCCTGCAACGGTGCGATTCGGACCTGAAGAGGTTTATTTCGAGGACGGCTCACACCTCCCGGTCCGCAATATTATTTGGGCAACAGGGTTTCGTTGTGATTATTCCTGGATATCCATCCCAGGTGTTGTGGACGTTGCGGGCCGTCCGATTCATAAGAGAGGAGTCAGCCCTATACTTGGACTGTACTTTGTCGGTTTGCCTTGGCAGCACCGAAGAGGATCAGCACTCATTGGAGGCGTTGGAATAGACTCTGAATGGATTGTAGAACAACTAACTTGGAAACACGAGTTAAGTCACTAATAAGAAGGCGATCAAGATTCTTCTTGGTCGCCTTCTTTTAACTTCTTTATTGTTTCTTGTTCTCTTCATTTGCTTTATCTTCCAAAAGATCCTTGGTTCCTTGACGAAATTCTTTTATCGTTGTGCCTACAGCCCTACCTAACTGGGGAAGCTTGGATGGACCAAACATAACCAGTGCAGTAACAACTATTAGCAAAACGCCCCCGGCTCCTAAATTTCCAATCATTTCACTCATCCTCCTTTTCAGCTAATCTTAGAATTTAACGAGCATTGCTGTGACATACATAAACAATATACCCAAAGTTAATCCAACGAAGTTGCTCCATGAAACAGATGCTATACGATGCTCGATAGATTCCTTCCATATCATCCGTGAGATCACCATAATAACTTGTAAAATGGCACCCGCTCCGATACCGAAAAATAAGGCTGCAAGTGTTTCATTAAACAAAAACCCACCTGTCCATGTCCCCAGAATCGCTGGTCCCCCTGCAATTAAAGCGAGTAATATGAATGTTTTCGCAGTCGGCTTATCCTTGAGTAATGGAGCTGCAATACCAACCCCTTCCGTAATATTATGAAGGGTAAATCCAATTATCAGAAATGTACCCAATGCAGCTTCTCCCGCAGCAAAAGCAGCCCCTATAGCTAAACCTTCACCCAAATTATGCAATCCAATGCCGGATGCCAGCTTATAGGAAACACCGCGTCCTTCCCGCAGAACATGATCCATTCGCCTTTCGTTCATTTGATCAACAGCAAGTAAAAAGAATAAGCTTAGCAATGCCCCAAACCAGACAAGGCCGGTTCCTTGGAACACCCCTGGAGCCTTTGCAGCAAGTTCAAACCCTTCTTCGAATGTGTCCACGGCAAGAAATATTAACAGACCAACCGTGAAGGCTAATACAGCCTGTGTTCCTCGAATTGAAAATCTCCTCATGAAAGGGTACCACAGCAGCCCTAATCCAACCGGTATAATCCCTACATAGAAGCCGATTAAAGCGTATTGAAAGAAGCGCTGCGAGTCAGGCTGGGGTGTCAGTGCAGCTACAGCAACTTCTCCGGTAAAAATTAATCCATTGGATGTAATAAACTTTATTTGGTGGGGGTCACCATGAACCCATGGATATGGAATAGTTACGGTCCCCCTTTCGAAACGATTCAGGGTAGGGCCTGGTACATACGAAGCATTCCAAAAAGAGTCATCAACGATAGTCTGAGCAATGGTGAGGGCTTCCGGCCCTGAGTTAAGCAGAGTAACGACGAATCCGTCAGGATTCATTATAATGCGTTCGACATTCAATTGTTCAATCGGAGCTGCTGCTTCTCCGTCTATTCCTGTACCGACTTTGGCAATAAAACCAATAATTGCAGCTAACAGAAGAAGCGGTAATAGTCCCCACAATACGGTTTTAACATTCCATCCACCACCCATGCGAGCACTTTGTGTATGATTTTCAATAGGATTCATTATATCCCCTCCTTATTCCGCTAAGAAAAAGCCCATCCAACCAAGCTCAGCGAATTCACTTTGATGCGCATGAAACATATAACGACCTGGCTCTGGGAATGTAATTTCTAAAATACCGCGTTCCCCTTGACATTGCATGATGGTGTCCGTAAAACTTGGCCGAGCTTCAGGATCTGCACCGGTAGCATAATAATTGAAGTAGTTCGCATGTAAATGAAATGAATTGATCAAATCAAATTCCGTAAGATTGCTTAAATAAATCCGAACCAATTCCCCTGTTTTCACCTTGATTGGCTCCTGCTGATAGGCAAAAGCATATCCGTTTACTGTATAGATCTCGTTCTCGCCATCCAAATCCAAATCATAACCATTCATAACCATGTTGAACTCTTTAGCTGCAGCTCGCGGTTTCTTGGGATCAATAATGAAGTTGCCGTAAAGCCCTTTATGAATATGCCTGCGCAGGGGTGCTACATGGCAATGATATACCTGCATGCCAGCCGGTTTCGCAGCAAACTCATATACAAATGTCTGACCCGGTAGCACTGCTTCTAAACCGTCCATATTTGTAGGGTGGATACCATGAAAATGTATAGAGTGCGGATGAGTAGAGTTGTTATAAAATTTAACGCGAATAATATCTCCTTCCGTACAACGCAGCGTTGGACCCGGAATCGTTCCGTTATATGTCCACCCCGGAAACTTGATGCCTTTAGCAATTTCTACTTCTTGTTCAACTGCTATCATATCGTATTCGCGAATCGTTCTTCCGTCGGCATTAGTACTCACCTTGCCATAATCAAATGAGGTAAGTGCATGTCTGGCAGCTTTCAGACCTTCTGTAACTTCTGTACCAGGATCGTACCCATGCTTCATTCCTTGGTGAAGCTGTGAATTCGACGGATTGCTTGACGAGTGATTCTCATGTGTACCCGTTGCCAATGCCGTTTTTGTGCCCCAAAAATTGGGTGAAAGCCACGTACTCCCTATAAAAGCCGCAGCCCCGGTCACTCCTGCTTTCACAATGGCCCTTCTGGACCATTTTTTACTGTCCTTCATAATTAAACCTCCTTCCAAAATTGAACAGCCTATTCAAACGCAAACGTTTTTATGCCAACACCAAAAATTTTAGTTTAACGCCATTTTGTTTCCCTAAGGAAACTTATATGAATAACTATATGCTGTACTCCATCTTTTGTAAATCCCCTTTTTTATGTTTTGACAAAAATAATAAATAACCCTGTCCTTGTTGGACAGGGTTAATGGAAGGGGGTGGGATTACAGCTTATTCTAATTTGAATGCAACGGCTTATTGAATCTCATTCTTTTTCAATTGCAGAGATTTCCCCAATTTCGGCATCAATTTGATTGCAGCTTAATCTTTTGCGTACTTCCTCGATCATAGTACTTTTAGCAATTCCCTCAATATAAAGGATCACAACGTCGGTCTGAGACAGCTCTCCAATGACCAAAGGTTCTAATTTTAATCGAGCGCTTCGGATTCTTCTCCTTACTAAACTCGTATTAATCCGTAAGGTTTCGGTAAAACCGTCCCGTTTGCATGGAATTGGGGATTTGATCATCATTCCAAGTTTTCTTATTACGCAGCATCATAAGTTTCTTGTAATTTATAATATCTCCCTCCCATGACTCTTATATAAATAGTTGTAAAATTTCTACAGTTACTATTTGTAAATGAAAGGATTATCATTCACGTCCGTTCATAATTTACCAGTCGGTGTGGCGGCGAGTCCCCCCTTTGCGGTTGCACGGTATTTCTCCGGCATGCTTCCTCCGATTGCTAACATCGCCCCAATTACTTCAATTTGTAGTCTAAAATGAAAACGAAAAAAGCGGCTGCCTAAGCATCCGCTTTTCAAAATACTAGCACTAGATGCCGCCACCCGTAATCACAAGAAGTATGAATAAAACAAGAATTACGCCTGCGGCAGTCATTCCAATTCCGATACCGCCACCAAGTCCTCCGTCAAACCCCATTTAGTCTTCCTCCCTCCATGTCACTTCACCAGTTTATGAAAGTCTTCCGTCATTAGAGTGGACGGTTCAAAAAATGGGCTTTCAACGAATTGGTTAACTCATATTATCCATTGCAGCGATAGAGGGTTCTTTGATTATTTATAAGCATGAACGCCTAACAAGGTCTCCAAGTCGACGATGGAAAATCCTTTTTTCTGAAGTTGCTCAATGATTTTTGGTAATGCTTCGATGTTTACCGTTTGCTTTTTGCTGGTGTGCATTAGAATAATATCACCGTTTCTTACGTTGGAAATCACATTATTTACGATATTGTCACTTTCCTTTTGGGACCAATCCAGTGTGTCAATAGACCAAAGTACAACGGTGACTCCCTCTTGTTTCACGGCGGTTAATACTTTATGATTCGTTGCGCCGTATGGCGTACGCATAATTGCTGGAGTTTTACCAATTACAGCTCGGATAGCGTCTTCTGTTTTTTTCATGTCGGCATGAATTTGATTGGCGTCCAATTTGGTATAGTCATCGTGATTAAAACTGTGGTTTAGCACCAAATGCCCGTTGTCATACACCCTTTTGACTACATCCATGTATGGATTTACTTGTTTTCCGATAAAAAAGAAGCTTCCCTTAACCTTATATGTATTCAAAATATCCAGAACAGCTGGCGTTGTTTGATCATCTGGGCCATCATCAAAAGTTAAGGCAACCTTTTTTTCATCGGCACCATTAATATATAGATCTCCTTGATGGGATTTGGCAAAATCAACGATCGTTTTGCGCCAATCCAGCATTTTTGCCCAAGCTGTTTGTGTTAATTGATTGGATTTCCCTTCAATGCTCAAAAAGTAATTTCCCTTGGACACGGGCTGCATTTCCGCCTCTTTTAGTACGCTTCCTTCAGAAAAGACCGAGATATGATCAACCTTGGATGTCCCTTTGGGGATAATGAATTTCAATTGATTTTTGGGAGAAACCTTATAGATATAGATATCATCAGTACCGATTTCTGTTTTACTGTCTGAGGGCCCTAATGATTGGACAATAATATCGAGTGTCAAATTTTGAAGGCTTTGATCGTAAGAACGGCTGTCAAATACAAGTCGATTTAATTTGTTATACCCAAAGGAGGCTTTTCGTCCGGTAAAAGAAGCGTACATACCTAATCCAGCTTCATCATTGGTATCTGATTTTCCCCATTGACTTTCAACTTGATCGATCGTACTTTGGCCTACGACAAATTCGTTAATCCAAACCCTTCCTTCTCGGGCTGAATCCAATATTTGTCCAAGAAGCTCGGTTTCCTTTGAAAGCGAAGGAGACGTGGAAGTTACTGGCGTAGGTGATAGTGATGGGCTAGGTGACACCTCCGAGGATTCGCAGGAACATATAACAAAAGTGACTGCAAGAACCACCAGCAACGAGTATATCAATGATTTCCTCTTCATGACATCTTATCTCCCTCACACAGTTGCACTTTATCCACCTCTGGATTTTTTGTTTCTAAATAACAACAGTATATCTTTAGTGATTTGAGCGTTATATTATAGGATGGTTCTATATTTCAGAAATAAAAGGCAGCGAAATGGTTACACTTATACCCTTATTTTCGTTATTTCTGATTATTATATCCCCGTGATATGTATGAGCAATACGTTTAGCAATAGCAAGTCCCAGACCGCTTCCTCCCTGTTTACGGCTGCGCGCCTTATCTACTCTATAAAACCGGTCAAACACAAACGGTAGATCCTCTTCAGGAATGCCTATCCCCTGGTCAACAATTTGTATATTTACCGTATTATTTTGTAATGTACTAACATTGATTTCAATAGTTTTATCGTGAAGTGAATATTTAACGGCATTATCCAAAACGATCAATACAATTTGCTTCAAATGATGTGAAGGTATAATCAGGTGACCTTCAAGGAATTTGTTCATATGAAGGATAAATTTGAAATCCGGATGAAGAATAGAAAGGTCATTCACGAGCTGTTGAATTATGGGCCTTGGATCTGTATATTCCTTTATTTCGTTACCTTTAATGGAATCAACTTGAGAAAGCTCTAACAATTCTTGAACAAGCTTTCTTAATCGAGTGGTCTCCTTCATTGCCGCAGACAGCGATTCATCTAATATCTTAGGATCTTCTTTTCCCCATCGATTTAGCAAGGATAGATAGCCTTCAATAATCGAAATTGGAGTTCGAAGCTCATGTGATGCATCCTCTACAAACTGCTTTTGCTGTCGAAAAGATTTTTCAAGCTGCCCCATCATCTCGTTGAAAAGTATGGCTAAATAGGACAATTCATCTCTATTATCGTGAAAGACTACACGCTCTTGTAGGCCGTTTTTCATTATCTTTTTCATCGTAACTATTATAGACTGTATGGGCTTAAGTAGCTGACGGGTTAAGAGTAACCCTCCTAAACCACTCAATAGGATAGCTAGCATTCCTCCAGAAAGCATAACAATATTCAGATTATCATTCAACTTATCTAATGCTTCTAGATTGTTAATGATCTCTACGGTTCCGACAAAATTACTTGTCTTAAATGGGCTGCGCATTATAATCAAGTGATCATCAAAGTGCCATATGCGTGATAACTCTGGCTTTAATACCGTCTTCGGATCAACCCAATCTTCCGGCAATTCATTGCTCACCGTTAAAATCGGGATTCCTTCATTGTTTAGAATACGAATTAATTGATTGTTTTTAACTAATTTTTCGATAAAAGCGTTAGCATTTGCAATATCTTTTGCATCGGACTGTTTTTCAATAAAATAACCTTGTATTTCATCCATATCCTTGCGTATTTCTTCTTCTGTTTGGTTCAAGAGCCAATGGTTAATGACGATATATTGTGCCGCGTTATAAGCAAAGAATAGAACAATTAAGAAAATAAATGACCCTATCATCAATTTCCATTTGATCGGAATTCCAGTAAACTTCATCATCTTATTATCATCTCATCACATATCCTATACCACGCAATGTATGTATATAGTTTTCTTCCGAATGCCCCAATTTAGTTCTTAGATAGCGCACATAAACATCCACCACATTGGTTTCAACCTCTGCATCGTATCCCCAGACTTTATCCAAAAGGATTTCACGCGTAAGTACGCGATTGACGTTTTCCATAAATACAAGAAGAAGATCATATTCACGTTTGGTCAGATCAATAATGTCTGATCCCCTTTTCACAATTCTCGATTCATTATTTATACTCAGATCGCGAAAGTGGAGATTAGAAGATTCCGTAACTTCACTATTATCGAAGCGTCTAAGCATGGCACGAATTCGCGCAAGTAACTCCTCAATCGCAAAAGGCTTTGAAATATAGTCATCTGCACCACTATCCAGGCCTGAAACCCGGTCCATTACACTATCTCTTGCAGTCAGCATTATGATAGGTGTTTTCTTTACATTTCGAATCCTTCGGCATACTTCAAATCCATTTAATTCTGGCAGCATGACATCTAATAAGATAATGTTCCATTCTTCCGCTATAGCGAGCTCCAATCCTTTTCTTCCATCATCAGCGATCGTTACTGAATAGGATTCATGCTCAAGCTCGAGCTCAATAAAACGTGCAAAGCTTTCATCATCTTCTACGACAAGAATTTTTATCATACGAAAACCCTCAAATTCATGGTTTATGCAGTTAATTTCTATATAAGTATGCCTCATTTATATATAGAAATATTAATATTTCCATAAGTTCATTTGAAAACGAATAAAAGAAAAACATCCTTATGCAAACTTCTACAAAAGGATGTTAATAGTAGTATTGATTATCTTGTTCGACCTTTACAACAGTACCTGTGCTTGCATCCACCTTGACTTCCATGGTTTCATTTTTACTGTCTTTAATGATAACGCTGTATACGGCCGTTCCATCTTCATCTTCCAGTTGAGCTTTAATAATAGTTCCATTCACTTTTTGTAGCGCGATCTCGCCTGCTTGTACTTTTGTAATCTTGGCCTGCTGCTCTAATTGCTGTAATTCGACAAACTAATCATAAGCTTTCCGCATGAGATCCTCATAAAAGGATCATTAGAATTTGATGAGAAATGTATTTGGTTTTATTTCCTGTAATGCATCTCCTTGTCAAGACTTATGTATATTAAGTTTTTCTAATGAGTTTCTAATAAAAGCCTTATATGTCAATCTGCACAAGGGTTTTCTTCCGATATGGAAATTTATAGAAATTATTCTTGTGGTATGGTGTTCTTGGGCAAACGCCTAAACCAGACAAACCCTTAGGAGGAAGCTATGAATAACACGAAGAAAAACCATTTTGGTAAAACACTAGTGGGAATCAGTCTCAGCCTCTCGGTTGCTTTTTCAGGAAGTATGCTGCTAACACCTCAATCTGCTCATGCGGCCACCGTATCAAGTTCATCTGTGGCAAACAATGTTATATCAACAGGAAAACACTTTCTAGGAGTCCGCTATCAATTTGGGGCTTCATCGGGAAGAACGGATGCTTTTGATTGTTCATCATTCACCCAATATGTTTTTAAGCAAAATGGTATCAGCATTCCCCGCTCGTCAAGACAGCAAGCCGGAGTCGGTACCGCTGTATCTAAAAGTCAATTGCAAGCGGGTGATTTAATATTCTCCGATACAAATCGTGACGGAACTATTAATCACGTAGGCATTTACATGGGGAACGGACAAATCCTCCATACCTACAGAGTAGGAATAGGCGTTACGATTTCCAATTTTGCGGGCAGCACTTGGGACAGAACTTTCGTAACCGCCCGTCGCGTAATCGCAGGTGGCGGACAAGCTGTGGCTGTTCCTGCTCCACAACCTGCTCCTCAACATTCGTATAAACCGGCAAAGCCAGCCTCCAAGCATTCCTCTCAGCCAAAACGGGTGTCTTCAAATAGATCCTCTGAAGGTGGGAATCAGCAAGGAGAACATTAATCCGACTAAGAGAAGAAACTTAGAAAAGCCCCGAATTCGGGGCTTTTCCCAATTCATAGATTTCATTAAATCTCTAGCTATGACATAAAACCTCTTAGTGCTTGCTCCTTTTAGTACATCAAATCAACAGCTCACCCTTGGTCTATACCTGCAACAATTTTGGCGTATGCCGTAAACAAATCCTTGCCTAAGAATAGATTGTTGTTATAACAAGGAGGGGATAGAACGTGCCTGGTAAGTTGGGGCTTCACAAATTTTACTTTAAGGATGCTCATATCCGAACTTATTTACCACCGACATCTGTATTGAATAGGACATCATTTTATCGCTTTATGAGGCGATATCATTCCGTTTATATTAAACCGAATATGTCTCACATGGGTAAAGGCATTATTAAAGCTTGGTCGGAAAACAAAAAATATCAATTGATCAAAGTCAAAGGGAAAACCCAATCCTATAGAACCCTCGAAACTACTTTTAACGCTATACAAGCACAAACATCAGCAAGTCTCCATATCGTTCAAAAAACGATTAATTTAGCAAAAATTAATAATAGACCCTTTGATATAAGAGTCATGATGATGCGTAACTCACAGAATCATTGGCAGTATGCGGGGATGTTAGCCAAAGTATCTGGACGTTCTAGCGTTATTACGAATGTAAATAGGGGAGGTGGTTACGCACTTCCGATTGAGAAAGCTTTGAGCGAATCACTTTGTTTATCCAAGAACAAGCAACAAAAAATAATTCAAGAACTTATCCGTTTAAGCTATTGCATTTGTAAACGATTTAATTATTACAAGTATTCTTCTCAAATTGGCATAGATTTCGCTGTAGATCAACATCAAAAGATATGGATCATTGAAGTCAATTTTGATTTTCCATCTCACAGCCTGTTTGACAAACTTACAGATAAAACAATGTATAGAGAAATTAAGAAGTTAAGAAATTCTTATTTAAAATCTCTCCTTTCCGGTAAGATAAAAATCTTAACCCACGTAAAATAGTGGGTTTTTATTGTGCGAGAAAAAAACAGGCCCGACAGTATTCTCTCATGAGATTTTAATCTAGGTATTGTATGATTACTTTCCGATGGTAATCTGACTATTAAAGGAGCCAGTAATGCAATGCATTTATCTCAATTAGACTATCAATGGTTTCAAACGATCAATCAACTTGCTGAAAGATTTCCCGCTATGAATCCTTTGATGGCTTTTTTTGCCGTGAATTTGGATTACCTGTTTTACCTTGGCGTTGCTGTTTATTGGATGGTACGAAGCCCTGATAATCGCCGTATGGTAGTGAATACACTTATATCCGCAGCAGTGGCGCTAGGAACTAACAGTATTATCGGCGCAATCTATCATCGGGATCGTCCATTCGTGGCTCATCAAGTCATTCAATTAGTTAATCACGAGACATCGGCTTCTTTTCCAAGCAATCACGCTGCCGCCGCTTTTGCCGTTGCAGTCTCTATCTGGCTATGGCGACGAAAGGGCGGAACGGTTTGGATCGTACTTGCTGCTCTCATCGGTTTCTCCCGTATTTGGTCGGGCATTCACTATCCGATAGATATCGTCGGGGGAGCGATTATAGGAGGCCTCATCGCGGTCGTGATTGGCAGGCTTATGCGTTGGCAACGGCTGAAATGGTTGTCAGAGGCTTTGATCCGCAATTATGAATTAATTGAACATAAGGTATGGAAGCCATAACACAAAAGACACGACCGAGCCCCCGGTCGTGTTTGTTCCTAACGGAAACGTCGGAAGAATACCTGTAGATCTTCAGTTAACAAATCGGGAGCCTCCATCGCCGCGAAGTGACCGCCACGCTCAAACTCGGACCAGTGAACGATCGTGTACTGTCTCTCAGCGAGGCGGCGTACAGGTTGGAACAAGTCATATGGAAAAACGGCTATTCCTAGTGGTACAGGACATGGCTTTTTCTGTTTTTTAACTGAAGCGGACTCATAGTGAAGCCTAGAAGAGGAGGCAGCCGTTCCTGTGATCCAGTAGAACATAACATTGGTGAGCAGGTGATCCACATCAATCGGACAAGCTGGATCGGACCACTCGCTGAACTTCTCAGCTATCCAGGACAGCTGCCCCACCGGTGAGTCGGTGAGTCCGTAAGCTAGCGTTTGTGGTCGCGTAGACAAGACTACCTTGTGACCGGCAGGATTGGCTAGATAGCCCTCCAATTTTGCAATCCTAGATTCCTCTTCCTCGGATAGGTCGCTTAAATCTCTAGTTGGTGCCATTGGCAGAAAGTTCAGATGAATGCCCAAAATATGCTCAGGTGCGAGTTGACCCATGCCTAGAGAAACCACAGAACCAAAGTCTCCTCCCTGTACACCATATTTGACATAGCCCAAACGGTTCATCAACTCGACACAAGCTTGAGAGACTCGTTGAACATTCCAACCGGTTTCCTTGGTGGGACCAGAGAAGCCATAACCAGGCATAGACGGAATCACTAGATGAAAAGCATCGGCCGGGTTGCCACCATAGGCTCGCGGGTTGGTGAGCGGACCGATTACGTCCAGGAACTCTATGATAGAACCAGGCCATCCATGGTTTAGAATGAGGGGAACTGCACCCGGTTCAGGTGAACGAACATGCATAAAATGAATATTTGCACCATCAATAGTTGTGGTAAATTGAGGAATCTCATTCAACCGATCCTCTTGCTTACGCCAGTCATACGCGGTACGCCAGTACTCCGCTAACTCCTTTATAAGCCCAAGCTCTGCGCCGTAGTTTCTACCTACGCCTGGCAGTTCGTCAGGCCAGCGGGTACGGCTTAGGCGACTTTGAAGATCATCAATATCACTCTGAGGGATTGCGATGCGAAATGGCCGGACCGATAAATCAATGAGTTCAGTGTTACTCGAATCAAAAGGTTTTGAATATTCCATATTAATCAGCCTCTTTCTCTCATTTTTTTTGTTAGCTACCTTATTTGGCTTACTCTGGCATAACGATTCTTCCTATTCTTGAATTCTTGGTTCGGATTGCAGGTAGTAGAACAACAAGATCCCACACGCATTGCTGCAAGAACGATATAAATATTGCTGAATAGGTAGCTGTTCGGATCGACATTTATCGGATTCCAATTAACAGATGAACCATGCGTTTTGTATGCAAGTACATACTTGCATACGCTTTATAAAAGAGCTAGGGAGTTAATGCCCTAGCGAATATCCGCACACTTTCCTCGATAAATTCGTCCAACGAATCTTCTGGAACAGCCACTTTTGCATTTATTTTACTGATGAATGCGCCATAATTCATCCACATGAAAGACTGTGCCTGAAGTTCAAAATTCGATGTTATCACCTTATTTTGTTCCGACATGTCGGTCAAATATTTCGTTAACAGTTTTTTTAGATGTTGAGGGTGACGTGCGGCCTCATCCAGAACTTCATCGGGGAGATTGCTGCTTCCTTTATGAGTAACTAAAAATAATTTTCTGTTCCGATACATAATCTTATGATACGTTCGGCTGATTGTAAGCAGATCCGTATGAAGTTCCCCTATCAGCCCTTCGTTAAATAGCTTTGTCATCTCTTCCGCATAATGGTAGCGATTAAATGCGGTCTCAATAAGCTTCTGCTTCGTTCCGAAATGGCGAAATAACGTAACTTCATTCACTCCGGCAGCAAAAGCGATTTCCTTGGTTGTCGTTCCATCGTACCCCTTCTGTGACATGAGATCGATTGCCGCTGTGAGAAGTTTCTCACTTGTACTTTGATTGTTACTCATTTAGTCACCTTTCTTTAATGCAAGTACTTGCTTACATTACTTACTATACTCTAAGTCTTGGCATAATGTCAATAACAGGAAGTGCAATTAATTAAAGGAAGTTGTAAGAGTTCATCCTGACCAGTGAGGAGGGTGCTGCTTAAATATCCCGGTATGGTGCATGCTTAGTGGATAAAAGCGAACAATCCATTAGAGTGAGGAGCTAGTTTCTAATGGATTGTTTTCGTATACCCTATATAATGACTAACCCATCTTTCATAAGAACAGAATCATTATGATTTTTTTGCAAGTTACAATGTGGACATGTCAATGACGAATCGATAACGCACATCGCTACGGAGAATACGTTCGAACGCTTCGTCCACTTGGTCAGCACAAATCACCTCAATTTTAGGGGCAATGCCGTGTTGAGCGGAGAAATCGAGCATTTCTTGCGTTTCACGGATTCCGCCTACGAGTGAACCTGCAATGCTGCGACGTTTCATGATTAGCGAAAATACATGGTATTTATCTGGTTGGCCTGGCGCACCAACATTTACTAGCGTTCCATCTACTCGAAGCAGGGATAAATAGGCATTAACGTCGAGATTTGCAGACACTGTGTTTAAAATGAGGTCAAAACGACCAGTCAACTCGGAAAATGTAGCGGGATCGCTGGTTGCAAAGTAGTGATCTGCGCCCAAACTCAGGGCCTCATCTTTCTTATTCAAGGACTGACTTAATACCGTTACTTCAGCACCCAAAGCATGCGCATATTGGACAGCAAGGTGGCCAAGGCCTCCTAGCCCCACAATGGCAACCTTTTTGCCTGGGCTGACGTTCCAGTGTTTCAACGGAGAATACGTGGTGATTCCTGCGCACAATAAAGGGCTTGCAACATCCAATTCCAAAGCATCTGGAATACGGACTACGAAATCTTCCCTTACAACGATTTTTTGGCTATAACCGCCGTATGTTGGATTGCCATCGTAATCTAATGAATTATATGAGTTGATAACACCTTTCGTACAAAATTGCTCTTCTCCGCTGAGGCAGTATTCGCATAGTCCGCAGGAGTCAACAAAGCAACCTGCACCAACGTGATCGCCAACGCCAAATTTCGTAACTTCTGGTCCTACCGCTGTAACGACTCCAGCCATTTCATGACCTGGAACCATCGGGAACATTCCGCCTCCCCATTCATCGTAAGCATTGTGAATGTCGGAGTGGCAAATACCACAATACTTAATATCGATTAAGACATCGTCCGGTCGTAAATTTCTCCGCTCAATTGTGGTCTTTTCAAATGGCGCTTTTGCACTTGCAACACTTAGAACATGGGCTTTACACATGGTTTCTCACTACTCCTTAGTCTTGGTAAAGTGGTGGTACTGGACTCTCAGTGATCTGTTCTACTAG
The DNA here is from genome assembly GCF_013141765.1 of Paenibacillus foliorum. Taxonomy (GTDB): domain Bacteria; phylum Bacillota; class Bacilli; order Paenibacillales; family NBRC-103111; genus Paenibacillus_S; species Paenibacillus_S foliorum. The sequence goes on along the minus strand of NZ_WHOD01000013.1, from coordinate 306,052 downwards.
CTTTAAATGCCTACAGCTGGATGAGGTACATTAATAATTGGTGCCGTTACCGGCTCCTTTTGGAGTATCCACGCAAGCTGCTGTGTCAACTTGTTTTGGAGGGAAGAGAACCGGTGTTCAGATGGCTAGGCTCTTTGTTTTTCAACAAGCGTTTCACAAATAAAGTAAACAATAATAAGGAGAGCGTGACCGATACGGCGCTGACCGTGAACACTACCTGATAGTTCGTGTATTGAGAAATCCAGCCTAGCATAATCGCACCTAACCCGATACCCAGGTCGTTAGCAGTCAATAAAGAAGCATTTGCAACCCCTTTGCGGTCCGGATGTGCAAGACGTATCGTTGCCGCTTGAAGAGCCGGCTGGGCGGAACCGAAACCGATACCGTACAGCACCGCAGATGCGAGCACGCCGAACAATCCGGTCGAGAAGCTCAAGACAATTAAAGCCGAAATCGTAATCAAAAGAGCCGGTACAATGACAAACGTCTGGCCGTACCGGTCCGAAACTGTCCCCGAAATAGGACGGCTCAAAGCAAGTGCTGCGGCAAAGGCCAGAAAAAACGCGCCTGAATTGACCTCGATCGAGTTGGTAAACATTGGGATGAAAGCGGTAATACCTCCATAAGCGATATACATAAAAAAGACTGATACCGTAACGGGCAAGACCGATTTTTCGAAAAGTTCAATTGTCCTTGCGCCCGATTGCGGTTGGTGAGGTACTTTTGCACCAAACATCAGAAGCAGCGCTGCGGCAGAGAGGCCGACGGCGAAAAGAAACAGAGCGTGGTACGATAGGTTCTGTATTACCCAGATAGCGAAAATCGGACCGACCGCCATAGCCAAGGTCGTGGCTGTGCTAAACCATCCCATGCCTTCCCCGCGGCGGGCGGACGGGATTATATCCGTAATCGTCGTGTAAACGGCGGTTGTGGATACAGCCCAGCTCATCCCGTGCAATAATCTGATCCCTATTAAAACGACGATTCCACCGACCCAGTCATACATATACATCGCCAAGGCGAAGAGAAGCAGCCCCCATATGATAAAAGGACGCCTGCCATAACGGTCAAGAAGTCCGCCAACGATAGGGCGAAAAATAACGGCACACAGCATAAAAGCACCCGTCGATAGACCAATTTGCACTTCGCTGCCGCCCATCTGTTTGATGAACAACGGCAGCGTAGGAAGCAGAAAGTAAAATGCAGTAAATAGGAAAAAGTTCCCTACAGTCATGAGAATAAATGTTTTCGTCCATAAGCGTTCCACTTCTCTTCCTCCTCGGGTGAAAGATTCAATGCTAACCGTTTATTACCCGAATTGCCGCTCACGCATTTCTTTTACAACTACTGCCTGTTCATATCTTTCAACTTTATAGTCCAGACGTTCTAGCGTTTTCTTCATAACTTCCATTCTTGCTATGAGCTGCTTACGCTCCTCTATCAAGAGTTCTTTTCTTGCCTCAAGGGTTTTATCACCTTTTTGAAACAGACCGACATACTCAATCAATATTTCAATCGAAAGACCCGCATACCGCATACATTTGATAAATTCGACCCATCTACAGTCTTCTTCCGTATAATCCCTGATTCCGCTTTTATTCCGGTTCACACGCGGAATCAGTCCGATGCGTTCATAATAGCGAAGTGTGTATCCGGCGGAATCTCAAATTTTGCACTTACTTCTGCTATCATCATTCAGCCTCACCTCCTAATATCCAATATTATTGCACTTGGAGTTAACTCCAAGTCAAGAGTAAACCGCCAAAGGCGAGCGTATAGGCGTTCTGTACCCAGGAGAGCCCTGTAGCCGAGAAGCCCAGATCATGCTGTAGTTTCGGGATTACGGTGATAACGATCGCCTTCTTGATATTCAGCTTATCACTTGGAGTTAACTCCAAGTCAAGCGATTTTCGCTTGCTGCGCCACTCCGGAGTCATTTCCACACAGTTCAGCGGAGGTAAATTAGTCTTAGAAAAAAGAAAACTTTAAACTATCCTGCCAGTTAGCATGGAAAAGGTAACCGACGATCAATTCCTGGCCGTCTACCTATTATTTATCCGAAACGCATCTGTTACATACTTCATTCAAAAAGGAGCCATTTAATAAGCCTCCACCTTCTAGTATTAATTCATCAATTGAAAATAAATTTTTTAGCTTTTCTACTACTACATTAAAACTTAAACTTTCTTTTCCACCGAATATATATGATATAACTAGATTTTTCAGATAAGCTAGGTAAGCATCAGATACTAATTCTGTTTGTTGTTTGTTTTCGACATTCATCATTTCGTAACCATTTAGTCAATTCTCGTTCAATTGTGCTGTGAAATAAATCACATGCTTCATTTATAATAAATAATATACACGTTTTAGTAATACAATAACATGTACTACATATTAAGGAGCTGATGTACTATGATGTCATATGATCCAGCTGTGTACAGTCGTATACTTACAGGCCTAACGCTGGGCTTTCATATTATTTTTGCCACCATTGGTGTCGGGGTTCCAGTTATGATAGCCATCGCTGAATTTCTGGGGATCAAACGTAAAGACCCCCATTATACACTGCTAGCGCGGCGTTGGGCTCGGGGCTTCGTTATAACTGTAGCCGTTGGTGTTGTTACTGGTACATCCATCGGATTGCAGCTAAATTTGTTATGGCCAAGCTTCATGCAGATTGCCGGTCAAGCGATTGCGCTTCCGTTATTTTTGGAAACCTTTGCTTTCTTCTTCGAAGCGATCTTTCTCGGTATTTATTTGTATACATGGGATAGGTTCCGTAATCCTTGGACACATTTTATAATATCGATTCCAGTTATTATTGGATCGAGCGCATCCGCTTTTTTTATCACAATTGTTAATGCGTTCATGAACACGCCCCAGGGCTTTAAGCTGTCCGGTCGCACGATAATCGATATTGATCCACTAGTTGCTATGTTCAATCCTGCCACTCCTACCAAAACAGCTCACGTAATCTCATCTGCCTATATGACTAGTGCATTCGTGCTTGCAGCTATAGCCGCTGTTGCTCTACTAGCAGGTAAACGTCACGTTTACTATCAAAAAGCACTGAAGCTGACGATGGTTTGCGGACTGATCTTCTCTATTTCTACTGCATTTATTGGTGACTTATCCGGAAAATTTCTAGCCGAGTATCAACCGGAAAAGCTTGCTGCAGCTGAATGGCATTTTGAGACTACAGACAAAGCTCCATTAGTAGTAGGTGGGATATTAGGTGAAAACAATGAGATTCGTTATGCCTTAAAGCTGCCTTATGCACTAAGTGTACTCGCACATGGCAACCCGAATGCTGTAGTTCAAGGGCTGAATGAAACACCTAAAGAGCTTCGACCGCCCCTCTATATTCACTATTTCTTCGATATTATGGTTACCATTGGTAGCTTAACGATTGTCCTTTGCATCGCTTACTTATGGATTGAGCGCAGATCTCAAGGTCAGGGGAAGCCGCTTCCGAGCTGGCTGCTGCGTTGTGTTGTGTGGTCCGGCCCACTCGCAATGCTTGCCATTGAATGCGGTTGGATATTCGCAGAGGCTGGACGACAGCCATGGATTCTGCGCGGCTATATGAAAACAGTGCACGGTGCCACAACCTCAGCTAATGTCGATTGGATGCTGCTGCTTTTTTCCTTATTATATATCGTGCTCGGCTTCAGCGTTTGGATGATACTTCGCCGTATGTTCCGCAGTAATACCCCCGAGCAGGAATTGGAATTGAACGGCATTGAAGGAGGCAAACACTAATGAATATCGAGCTGATCGGAATTACCGTTCTCTGGATTTTTCTGTACGGATATTTGATCGTTGCCTCCATTGATTTTGGCGCCGGTTTTTTCAGCTACTACAGTATGCTTACGGGAAGAAAACATTTGGTGCACGGCATTATCGAACGCTATCTCTCCCCTGTGTGGGAAGTTACCAACGTGTTCTTGATCTTTTTTATGGTCGGAATGGTCGGTTTCTTTCCAGATACGGCTTATTACTTGGGTACTACGCTGTTAATTCCAGGCAGTATCGCTATCGTGCTATTAGCCATTCGGGGTTCGTACTATGCCTTCAGCACTTACGGCTCCAAGGATAATAAGATCTACTTGCTGCTGTATGGTGCTAGCGGACTGCTTATTCCTGCCTCTTTATCCATAGTGCTGACCATCTCAGAGGGAGGATACATCGAGGAAAAGGGTAATCAAGTAACCTTGCTCTACAGCAAGCTTTTTACAAGCCCCTATGCCTGGTCTGTCGTTATCTTGTCACTTGTCAGTGTTTTGTTTATATCCGCGGCGTTCTTAACTTACTATGCTCAGAAAGCAAAGGACTACAAAGCGATGGAGGTACTGCGCGGTTTCGCAATCGCATGGAGCATACCTACAATTCTCAGCAGCTTGCTCGTATTTTTCTCAATCCAACAACATAATCCCTGGCATTTTAACCGGATGATTGAGCTATCCTGGATGTTCGTGCTGTCATTACTGTGCTTCATGGTCGCTGCTTATCTGATTTGGATCCGCAAGCGTCTCGGGCTGGCATTCCTGCTGGTGATGCTGCAATTCGCCTTAGCATTCTTCGGATATGGAGCTTCGCATCTGCCTTATATCTTATACCCCATGATATCCATTCATGAGAGTATTACGAGCCCTAGTATGGGTATTGCGCTGATAATCGCTTTTATAGCCGGGTTATTGCTGCTAATCCCTTCCTTATTCTTGTTGATGCGGCTGTTCTTGTTTGACGCTAATTATGTACAAGGTAAACACGGAAAATAGGCAAATAGCGTAATCCTAATCAGGAATCCATCCAAACAAAAAGAGGCCACCTCCAAGTTATCATACTTGAGAGATGTCCTCTTTATTTTTACTTCAGTTGTTTCTACATTCAAAAAATCACTTCAAGCTATTTCTTTTTCTTATCGCTCAAAATATACGGCCTTACCTGTCTTGGACGATTCATAAATAGCTTCAAGAATTTCCGACACAACGCATGCTTGCTCAGGTGTTACGACTGGATCCTTATCCTGCTCAACAGCTTCTAGCCATAAACGAGCTTCCAGATCAGCAGGACTTTCTTTCTTTCCATCGTAGAAATCTACGCCTTTAGCATCCAGTTGGATTTGATTCATGAACAAGCGACTATGCTTTTCACCGTTAATACGCAGACCATCCTGCATATCGGCGCCGCCCTCTGTTCCGCACAAGGTTGTTTTGGCTTCGCCTGTTTGCAGCATATTAATCGCCCAGCTGGATTCCAATACTATGGTAGCGCCGTTCTCCATAGTGATCATCCCGAATGCTGAATCCTCGACTGTAAACTTTTCCGGATCCCATGATCCCCAAGCGTTTGCTGCATTTTGCTTATGAGACAGCTTGTGAAAGGCTGTTCCCAGTACGGCCTTAGGCTTGTAATTATCCATCATCCATAACGTCAAATCCAGAGCATGTGTACCAATATCGATCAACGGCCCCCCGCCTTGCTTCTCCTCATCCAGAAACACGCCCCAAGTCGGTACTGCGCGGCGGCGGATTGCGTGTGCTTTCGCATAATAAACCTCTCCAAGATCGCCTTCAGAGCAAATCGTTTTCAAATATTGGCTGTCCGAACGAAATCTGTTTTGGTAACCAATCGTCAGTTTTTTACCAGTACGTTTCGCTGCTTCCACCATACTTCTAGCATCAGCGGCTGTTTTGGCCATCGGCTTCTCGCACATTACATGCTTGTCCGACTCCAATGCTGCAATGGAAATTTCCGCATGGGAATCGTTCGGTGTACAAACGTGTACAATATCAATGGAGCCGTCATTTAACAAATCCCGATAATTTTCGTACACTTTCGCCCCTTCTACGCCAAACTTATTCGCTGCATCATGAGCTTTGTTGACATCAACATCGCAAAAAGCGACCATTTCAGCATTTGGTTGATTTTTTAATGCGGGCATATGTTTTCCGTTTGCAATACCTCCGCACCCGATAATTCCAATTCTAAACGTTTTCGACATGACCCTTGCCCCTCCTTCAATATTAAAAGCAAAATTGTTATTATCATAATGATCTAAATAACCTAGTCCTAGTATAGACAAGAAACACCTTAAAATATATTTCGAATCCTGCTAATCTTGTATACGATTTTGTCTTATGCCCCATTTCCCGGGAAATGGCCCCTGGATTTCAAAATTAACCACAAACACGAGCAAACCCCCTGAATCATTCATTCAGAGGGCTGTTTGTGCCAGCTATTAATTTTTCTTCGTATTCGTATTTGTACTGACCAGCTTATAGCCAACACCACGAATCGATTCAATCTGCACGCTTTGCTGATTCATTTCGAGCTTCTTTCTTAGTGAGCTTACATGAACATCAACCGTACGCTGACCGCCGATGTAGTCAAAGCCCCAAACGATATTCATCAAGTCGTCCCTTGTTACAACAACTCCCGGGCGCTGAACGAGATATAACATCACTTCAAATTCCTTGGGCCTAAGAGAAATCGATTCGCCATTCAGCATAACCTCATATTTCTCCGGATAAATGTGCAATTCCCCTACCGTGATGACTTTCTCTCCAGCCGTATTCTTCTCCTGCAATTGCTCATCTGACATCGTTCTCCGCAATACAGCAGATACACGTGCGAGCAGCTCAGCAACACCAAAAGGTTTAGTGATATAATCATCTGCACCGTACTTAAGGCCTTGCACGACCTCTTCTTCTGCATTACGTGCGGTTAAAATAACAACCGGTGTCTTATTGCCTTTTTGTCGCAGCTTGGATAATATTTCGAAACCATTCATTCCTGGAAGCATAATATCGAGAATAATTAAATCAAACGACTGTTGAAGTGCAATCTGAAGCCCGTCGCTTCCGTTATCTACTACTTTCGTCTCATAACCGTCCTGCGATAAATTATAAGAAAGCAGCCTTGCTAATGTAGGCTCGTCTTCAATAACTAAAATAGTTTGTGGCATGGGAATCCCCCGCTTTAATTTCTATATAAACCAATCATAGCATGATTAATGAATAATCGGCAATTCGATTATGAATTTCGAACCCATACCGACTTCGCTATCTACCCGGATTGATCCTTTATGCAGCTCGACCAAGTGCTTAACGATTGATAAGCCCAAGCCGGTACCGCCTGAAACTCTTGAACGCGCTTTGTCCACCCGATAGAAACGTTCGAATATACGCGGCAGATCTTTCTTAGGGATACCAATGCCGGTATCTGAAATCGTCAAACGAATCCGCTCATTTTCAGGCCCGTCCCCCGCTCTAAGAAAAGACTCTACCTTCACTTTCACTTTACCACCCTCGGGGGTGTAATTAATACCATTGGATAACAAATTGATCATTATTTGCCGCAGCCGATCCTCATCCGCTTCAATATACAAATTCTCGTCTACCAGCATTTCGAGTTCTATCGACTTCTTAGCTGCCTCTGAATTCATCACATTAAGACAGTTGCCTACAAAGGTCTGCATATAAATGGGTGAAAACTGCATAGGAATCCGCTTTGACTCGATTTTTGATAACTCCAGAATGTCACCGATGAGCCGATTTAAACGCTCACTCTCGTCAAAAATTATCTGCAAAAACGACTTTGCGGTTTCTTTATCGTTTAGAGCACCGGCAAGAAGCGTCTCAGCAAAGCCTTTAACTGCAGCGATTGGTGTTTTTAATTCATGGGACACATTGGCAACGAATTCACTCCGCATCCGCTCCAAGCGCCGTACGGCAGTAATATCATGAAGCACGATCAATACTCCTACCCATTCCTCATCACCTAATGACATAGGGCTTAAGTTAATTTCCAATATGCGTTCAGATGGATAATAGAAAATCATTTCATCCCTGATATGCTCGTGAACATCAAAACATTCCTGGATCAATTGTGTAAAATCAAACTGCTGCTTCGCTTCGTCAAATTTTTTACCCAACAGCTCCTGAGAAGAGAAGCCTAATATATCCTCTGCCGACCGATTCAACAGCACGATCTTACCTTCACGGTCAATCATCATAACGCCGCTGATCATATTCTCCAGCACGCTTTTCAAGCGGCTTTCATCCTCAATAATTCGATTCATCTGCAGCTGTAGACTATCCGCCATTCGATTGATGGCATGCCCTAGCTGTCCAACCTCATCTTTCTTACGTCCATGGACGCGAGCTTTATAATTCAAATTAGTAATTTGATGGGCTACCTTCGTAATCATTTCGATCGGCTTTGTAATGCTATAAGCAACGCGAAAGCTAATTAATACTGCAAGCACAAATACGACTAGAAGGCCAATTAGCAATCCAAACCATAACTTCTTAATCGATGCTTCTACCTCTTCCAAGCTCATTGCGAGACGAACATAGCCCTTGATTTGATTGTTATCCTTAATTGGTACTGCTACATACAAGGTATTGCGCCCAACTGTGGCCGAAAAGCGCGAATCTGAGCCCACCGTACCATTTGTACGCGCTTCAACTATCTCTTTACGTTCTGAATGATTCTCCATATCAGCCGCAGCATGATCGGAATCCCCCAGTACTTTACCATCTGCGCGGATATAGGTAATACGCGCATCAGCCGATTGTCTCAAACGGTTAGCCTGTTCGGTGTAATATCGAATTTGTTCTTCATCCGATCCGCCTTTATTCCAATCCAGAGTAACCAGAATAATTTTAAGCTCCCGCTGCATATTAGCTTTCAAGGCTTCTATGTGGGATTCCTTCAGCATCTGAGCCATAAATAGACCCGCTAGAAGAACCGAAGAACCGATCAGCGCAATAAAAATCAATGTAAGCCGGGCACGAAATTTATGCATCGTTCATTTGTCCCTTCACTTGAGGTTTATGAATAAATAGTTTACACATTATCGTAGCTGTTCAGTAGATAGATGGCTAGTTTTTTTTTTGTAAAGGAAATTTTAAGACGCTTGTTGCAGTTGGAACATGAGCTTCAATAGTAGGTTGCATACCCGAGCAGGCACCAAAAGGTGACTACAAAGGCGATGTCGTAGCGATAGCGGACGCTTCTCCCCGCACACAACGATCCCCTCTTTTGTTCTACTCAGTGCTGCTTGCTCCCACGGAATAAGGAAACAATAGAGGAAGCTTTTGTTCCTCTATTACTTGAAAAGCACAATAAACAGAGGGATAACGGAACTAGCTTTTCCGTTATCCCTCTGTTTTTCTACATTTGTGCTCACATTCTACCAAATAACGGAACTCCAACTTCCGCTAACGCCTTAAATCGGAGGCCGTAAATGAAATAACGGAATTCTCGGTTCCGTTCAAATCCTACAGAGCTCATAGCAGCAGCTTCTCCGCTATCTCCGTTGTACATTCAATCTTAGGAAAAAACCGTTTCCTTCAATTGTGCAAGCTTCGCAAAAGAATCCTTCTCCACTTCCGCATGCAAGCTGTTACCATGTGAGTCCATTGTTACGATCGCGGCGAAGCCTTCGGTTTGCAAATGCCACATTGCCTCTGGAATACCGAACTCCATGAAATCTACGCCTTCTACCTTTTTGAAGCATTCGGCATAATATTGAGCCGCTCCACCAATAGCATTCAAATAAACTCCGCCATGCTCCTTGAGAGCGGCTAACGTTTTGGCGCCCATGCCGCCTTTACCGATAACTGCACGGATACCGAATTTTTTAATGATATCGCCTTGATAAGGCTCCTCGCGGATACTGGTGGTAGGGCCGGCTGCCTTAACATGCCACTCTCCGTTAGCATCCTTGGCCATAACAGGGCCACAGTGGTAAATCGCTGCGCCGTTCAAGTCCAATGGAGCATCGTGATCCATCAAATATTTATGAAGAGCATCGCGACCTGTATGCATGATACCGTTGATAATAACTACATCTCCAACACGCAGCTCACGAATTTGCTCCTCAGAAATTGGCGTTTGCAGCACTACTTCTCGACGTTCCGCTTTCTCAGTAGACGCTGCTGCTTCTGCCTGTTGATTCATAGGAACCGTTTCTCCGGTTCTGTACACCCACTCTTTAATATCACCGCTGTTCGAATCAAGCAGCACGCCTTGTCTGCGGTAAGCCCAGCAATTATAAGCAACGGAGACGAAGAAGCTCGCTGGAAGACGGTTCATAACACCCACTTTACACCCAAGCAGCGTCACTTGCCCACCAAAGCCCATGGTCCCGATACCAAGCGAATTCGCATTGCCCATAATGTAGTCCTCAAGCTGACGCAGCTCTTCAATGGGATTCACATCGTCTACATGGCGAAACAGCTGATGTTTGGCTAGTTCATAACCTGTCGTCCGATCACCGCCTATGCCAACCCCGATGAATCCCGCACTACAGCCTTGACCTTGAGCCTGATAGATCGAATGCAGAATACACTTACGGATCCCATCTAGATCACGGCCTGCTTTGCCTAAGCCTTCAATCTCCATCGGCAAACTGTATTGAATGTTTTTATTCTCACAGCCTCCGCCTTTTAAAATCAGCTTCACTTCAACATCGTCTTTTTCCCATTGCTCAAAATGAACAACCGGAGTTCCGGGACCTAAGTTATCTCCCGTATTGGCTCCTGTTAAGGAATCGACGGAATTGGTACGCAGCTTGCTATCCTTAGTCGCCTGAGCTACCGCTGCCAATATTTGTTTCTTCATCACAATTTGGTTAGCGCCTACTGGACAATGTATAATAAAGGTCGGCATCCCCGTGTCTTGACAGATCGGTGAGACGTTGCACTCCGCCATATGAATGTTATTAGCAATAGTTGACAAAGACAGCGCGGAACGCGTTCCAGCGTCCTCCTGGGCTTTAGCTGCTTGAATGGCTTCGCGGACATCGGCCGGAAGGTTGGTGGATGTTTCTACAATCAGTTTATAGACACTTTGTTGGAATTGCTGCATGAATAAAATCTCCTCTCAAAATGATAAGCCCGGCTTCCACACCGGATAAATTATGCATAGGTATATAATAGCATAATCCGACATGTTCAAAAACCGTGAAAATAGGGAGGTTTTGCGGCTTTATTTGACATCAGTCGTTATACCAATGAATTACACAAACATTTCAATATTCTACTGCCTTCTCAGAAGGAATCCTTACCTTGGACCTAGAATATGTTTTCTTACCCCCTAGGAAATTTCGACTACCAGATAAGGAGTTTCGATTGCATATGAACAAACTCATTCTAAAAGCAGCGGCCCTTAGTATTATCGGCCTTAGCATCATCCTACCGTCTCTATATGCAGCCAATTCTAACACTATTTTTAAAGATCAAGTTGCTGTTATTATGTATCATCATGTAGATGACGAAGCGAAGAGCTCCGGGACAGTCACCACTCAGCTTTTTAAGGATCAGCTGTCTCTTTTAAAAAATAAAGGCTATCAATTTATTACGCTCCAGCAGTTCAAAGAGTTTATGCAAGGCGCTTCGGTTCCGCACAATGCTGTGCTTGTAACCTTTGATGACGGCTATGAGAGCTTCTATACAAATGCATATCCCATTCTCAAAAGCATGCGAATCCCTGCGGTCAATTTTGTTATTACCGGAGACTTGGAAGATCCATTAGCCAGTTACATTCCGTCCATGTCCCGCGATGAAATTGTCGAGATGACCAGCGACACTAATTTTATAGATCTCCAATGCCACACCAACAGCATGCATCAAAAATTGCCTGACGATAGCGCCATGCTAATAGGACGTATCATCACGAACGGCACGAAAGAAACCGAAGATGAATATAAGCAGCGTGTCCTTACCGATACGGGACAATGTATCTCTAAGCTGAGTGAGTTGTATCCTGAGCCTATTGATTCCTACGCTTATCCATTTGGCATTTACGACAAGCTGTCCTCCCAATACATTCAACAGGCCGGGATGAAATTCGCTTTTACCATTGTACCGGAAATGGCTACAAGAGACCTTGAGCCTTTGCAAATCCCTAGGATCAATGCAGGTAACAGCGCTATTTCACCAGAAGGATTAGAAGCTTCCATCAAGCGCAGAGTTGTTGCCACTAATCATCCATTTAATGAAGTGCCTTTAATGGAGACAATGGGTCAATTAGGCGGTAAAGCAACAATGAATAGCAAAAGCCAAGTTCAAATTCAGTTCCAGAACACAAGTTGGATAGGTACGATTAACAGTCAAAAGCTAACTTCACTTACCGGAGGCAAGACCCTCAACCTGCAAAAGCCGCTTTATATGAAAAATAATGTCGTGTATATCGGAATTAAAGATTTGGAAAATGCTATCGGTGTGCAAATTGTGTATAATCCAACCGTACAGAGCTTCTCCGTCCGCCAAACACCGGCGGTTAAGCCATAACTCTGATGTTAAAAAATTAGATAGGATGAGACCTGATGGATAGTCATTTTTTCGCATACATGTACAGATTGCGCTATATTGAACGCTGGAGCCTCATGCGTAATGTAGTGAAGGAGAACGTAGCCGAGCACTCTTTTCATGTAGCCATCTTAACCCATGTGCTATGCACAATTGCCAACGAAGTGTACGGAAGAAATATCCCGACAGACCGAATTGTCAGTATGGCGTTGTTCCATGATGCAACGGAAGTATTTACGGGGGATATACCTACTCCTGTAAAGCATCACAATCCGAAAATATTAGCAAACTTTCGCGATATTGAGCAATTAGCCGCTGAGCGTATGCTCGATATGATTCCTGATAAGCTGCGCCCGGTGTACGAGCCGTTGATCGATACGAAGACAGGTGAAAACAACGAGTTAAAAAAATATGTAAAAGCAGCCGATTTGCTCGATGCTTACTTGAAATGTGTAACAGAGCTATCGGCTGGTAATAAAGAATTCGGCAGCGCCAAGAAGCAGATTGAGCAATCGATCCAAATGATGAACATGCCCGAAATGCAATATTTCCTCGATAACCTGGCACCCAGCTTGGAGAAGACTTTGGATGAATTATCGGAGGAATAAGATAAAGGGTAAGAATAAGAAAAAGCGCAAGAGCACGCGGCTCTTGCGCTTTTTCTTTTTTTGAATTAAATGCAGTTCCAGCGACTTCCCCATCCCCCCAGTTAAATAATATAGTTTAGGTCCGCCGCGGCAAAACTTAGTTTATGAATCCCTCGAATTGTAGGAAGCGTCTCAGCATTACAGCAGCCTCTGCACGTGTTGCATTGGCTTGAGGTACAAACGTCGTATCGGTTTGTCCATTGATCAATGCGGCATCTACTGCTTGTGCTACGGCCTCCTGTGCCCACGCACTGATTGTGCCTTGATCGGCAAATTTAGTGAGCAGCTGCTTTACTCTTCCACTTGTATCGTTGGATTTACCCGCGATAGTCATGGATCTTGTGATCATTAGCGCCATTTGTTCACGAGTGATCGGTGCGTTAGGCCTAAACGTCCCATCCTCGAAGCCTGCTACGATCCCCGATTGCGCTGCTGCTACAATCGCGCTTGCAAACCAATCCTTACTATTTACGTCCGAGAACTTCGATGAAGGATCTGCATTCAATCCTAAAGCACGGACAAGGAGAGCAGCAAATTCAGCGCGGGTAATTGAATTTCCCGGTTCAAATGCCGTGTCCGTGAATCCCTTCACTAAGAGTTTGGATGCCAGCAGCTCCACGTCCGCTTTTGCCCAATGCCCGTTCAGATCGGCAAAGCTTTTGCTAGACTGTACGACCATATAGATACTATTTGAATGGTTCTTAATCGTGACTTGTGTATTTCCGTCCACAACATTGAATACCGCTGGTACGAACGTCATTTCGCCTGTAGCAGGGTTGTAAAGCACGGCAGTAGCTTTAGCCGGATCTACCTTCTGCGGAATCACGATTATTCTTGAAACATACGTATTGTTAAAATGGTCAATGGATACCACACTGCCTTTTGCTACAGCTGTAATTTTGAAATCCAAGACCTTCGCTTGATCGCCGCCAATTAAAGTGAGTCCGGCAGCATTGGCTTTTTGTAGGATTTGCTCCCCGATGGCTCCTGCAACCTTTTCAATCGAGACTCTGATTTGTACATCCTTTGTATCTGCCCCAAGGCTTTTTGCAATAGCGCCTACATCAATCACTTTAATAGGCAAATTGTAGGTGGCCATATCGGTCTTAATGGAAATGACCGTTTGAGGCGCAAATTGATTGCCGCTTTGAATAGCGCTGCCAGGTAAGTCCACCTTTACTACCGAACCACTGCCTTTAACCTCCAGTGTGATTTTCTGTTCATTCGAGTTTTTACCTTTGATTGCTTCGATAGCCTTACTCAACCCAGCTACATCTACAGTAACAAGTTGAATGGTACGTCCATCGACGGTTTTTTCTTCTTTTACGGTTATGGAGCTGCTGTCGATTTTTCCAATTTCAGCATTTGAAGCATTCTCCGTGCTTGGGCTGCCAGCTCCCGGCCTTGATGAAGAGGAGCTATTGCTATAGCCTAGTGTTGTAGCAGCTACACTTAATCCTACTCTCTGATTTCCTGCTTGATCCAGTGCAACGATTTTAAACGTGTAATTGGTTCTTGCCGTTAATCCCGAAACCGAATAAGTAGTTCCAGTTACGGTGCCCATTAACGAGTCACCATTGTATACTCGGTATTCTTTTATGCCTACATTATCTGTTGCCTTCGGCCAGCTTAGTATCATTCCTGTTTGATTGACATTGGAATAGGAAAGCACCGCATTACCCGGCCATACCGGCGGTGTTGTGTCAATCTCAGCCGTTGTGTTCACTTTTACTGTATAATTCTGTCTAGTACCATTCCCTGCTTCTACGATGTAAACAACCGGATCCGTAAAGCTATTAGCAGTAACTCCACTCACCTGAGTCGTCGAACCCACTCTCACTTTGGTGCCGGAGGTATTGAAGGATGCAACCAACTGGGTCACATTCGTACCATAAGGAACCGTAAGCCTAATTTCCGTTCCATCTATCGTTCCGCTTACATCCGGATTCAGACCTTTGAAGCTGAACTCCGTTAATTCCTTTTGATTTAAATCGAAAAGAGGTTCGCCTGTTAATTTAAAATCATCAATGTTCATGTATCCGCTACTGCTTTTATCCAATCTTAGCCTGAATAAAAAGTTAGGGTTGTTATTAGCTCTGACATCATTAATCGAAAAGCTAAACGGATAATTGCCATAAGAATCAGTCAATGTAGTGCGAGTCGCGTCGCGAGTGAGTGTATTTGCCACGTTCCACGTAGCACCACCGTCTACTGACCATTCGGAATAAAGATTATAAGTTACCGACTGATCCTGAGTCCTGGCCGCGAAAGAGCCTGAAATATTATTATAGTTTTTCAAGCTTATTGGGATAGTTACGGTAGAGCCATATACCGCATCCTTAACCAGCCTTAAAGCTGCAGGCATGGATCTCGTATGTTGAGAATTCCCGTCCTTGATAAAAATACGTGCAGAAGATTTTACCATGCCATTATCATTTAACCCGCTGTACCACGTGAGTGGTTTCATCTCAGATAATGCTTGAGGCATTGGCTTTATCAAGTCAAATATTGTTTTACTGCTATCTACCAACAGGTCTTTATCTATACTAGGATCGTTTCTGTAATCGCTAAATCCCGTTTCATAGATTGTAACCGGCAGTCTGTTTGGCAGAACGTTCACTCTGATTGTATAATTCCTGCTTGAACCCGATGGCGATTCTACAGAATAAACAACTGGATTCGTGAAATCATTCGCCGTAACTCCGCTCTCCTGCAGTATTGAACCGATCTTAACTCTTTGGCCGGAGGTTTTAAATGTAGCAATCAAACTTGTCACATCTGTTCCATTAGGCACGTCCAGCGTTATTTCATCGTTATTTATCGTTCCTATAACAGGCACATACAGTCCTTGAAAACTGAAGGCAACCAACTCTTTACGCGGAGCAGGATCCGTGTTTCCTGGAGCAATCAAATTAACACGATGCGTATGTAATTGTTCTCCAAGCATTATTTCTGCTGCACTCCATAGTCTATCGTCTCCGTACCTTACAGCTGCTTCCCGCAAATACCTTGCAAAAGCAGTCTCATCTTCATCTCGGAGTTCATCATACGGCCATTGCGCAAAATCAATAATATAAGGTGCTATAAATCCATAGGCTTTACGGATACCGTCTCCGGAATTCCAAAGATCAACACCAACTTGATCTCCCAAAATCGATAACATCGAGAAAGGTATTAAATTAAACAAAAAATAATGAAAAGGTCGCGTTCTTCTCAATTCTTCGGGCATGGTCCCATCATCCATGATCTGGGCTGAAATGCGAGGAATTGCTGTTTTTTGCAAATAAGCCTTAGCATCCTCCTTTTTGCCTAAATACATCAAATAGTTGACGAATTGCGCATCATACCATGTACCGTGATTATTTATCGTTGCTTTTTCTGCTTGTGCGAGCGGACTTGCTTGCAACCATTCGGTGTATTGCATGAGCCACTTTTTAAAGCTCAGCGTATCCGAACTCGACCAGCTGCCTGAATTCGAAATGAGCTCGATAGAATCAATAATTTCGAGCAGCTTATCTGATTCCAGCACACCTTCCTTACGTCCGTTTTCAGCACCTCCTACACCTTGGGCATAATTCATATTCGGGTTCATTTTCGTTTCTGGGTCGATAAACCATGTTTTGAGCAGCAAAGCCGCTCGATCAGCGTATTTGTTGTCATTAGTATAATAGTAGGCAAGAGAAAGTATAGAAACTGTTGTTCGCAGCAATGTGTAGCTTTGTTTGTCATACTTATCGGTAAGTCCCTCAGGATTAGTCTCTCCGTCTCTATTTATATACGGCAACCCGTCAGGCTTAGTCGGATCCGGCCACCAATAAGGCGCCGCGCTCCAGTAATCGTGTTTATCACCTTCTGGGTTCGAAGGGGTCTTATTGGGAGGGGTTCCCGTCTTGTACATGACCGAATAGGGACCATTTGTCATTGCTAACTCTGCGTCCACGATCAATTGATTCACAGCCCCCGAATAATCTGTATTGCCGGGAGTCAAAATCTTATTTTTAACGGCTCTCAGCTGGCCGGAATTAAATAATTGGGTGTTTGGGTATATATCCGGTTTAACTGACACGAGTACATTAGAACTTATCTTATCGTCAGTGGTTACCGTTTGAATAGCGAATGTGTAGGCCTTATTCACATTCAAATTAGTAAATGTTGCTGACTGCTGTCCCTTGTTAACAAGGACCGACTTGCTTCCGTCTGATAGGTCAAAGACCTTGACCTTATCGAAATCCAAATAAACCGCACTTTGGACAGGATCCGTCCATAAGATTGTCGCCGTTCCATTTGCGCTGGATATGAATGCTGAGGTGACTGGAGCTGGCTCGGTAGGACCTCCGTCATTGTAAAGTTCAAATTCACTTAATTGAAAATTTGGAGATTGTGCGCTAAACAAGAACGTTATTCTTACATATTGCGCAGTTACGGTATTATTTAATTTCACCGTTTCCGTCCTTGCTGTAGTGCCCCTATTTGTTACCGTTTCTTCGTAAGCTTTGGTCCAGGAAGAGTTATTATTGGAATACTCAATTCTTACCTTGCTCACACCATTACTTACTGCCATTTGGAAAACGGCTTTGTTAAATGATTTTACAGCTCCCAAATTAATCGACACCCAGGCGCCGGTCTTAGCAGGATCACGCTCAGAAGAATTAGGCTGCCAATATGTCGAAATCAGCCCATCGTATACACTTGAAGCAACTCCGGCTGTTGCCTGCGTGCTATAACCCACCAAAGTTGATCCTAGCACTAAATTATCCGAAGCCCCATTAGCAATCGGCACCAACAATCCTCCAGCTTGTCCCAGAACGGACAATACCAATAAAATGGAAAGAAGGCCACTTATTTTACTCTTTAATCGTCGTAAATGATTCACTGATATCAACCCCTTTATATTATAAAACGCTTTCAAATACAATCTTAACAAATTCTTATTTTAATTATTTGCGGTATCATTTCGTAATTTTGCGGTATTCAGAAGGAAAATGGTTTTTTATATGGAACTGTAACTAAATGAATTTGAAACCTGGAATCAGGAAGGGACACACATCATGAATCGTTTATCGATCAATCGTTTCTTGCATTTCAAACCTTATTTTTATCATTATTCAAAAGAATCCGTTGGTCCTACTCCTATTTTTCATGCACATCAAAGTATGGAAATTATGTTTGTTCATGCAGGTAAAGGCCGCGTTTTTCTAGAGAGTGACATTTACGACGTTGAACCAGCAACGCTGATGATCTTCCATCCGTTTCAGCTTCATCGAGTAATAATGGACCCCCAAATTCCTTTTACCCGTACCCTGATCTTATTTGATTATTCCGTACTGGAAACTTATCTTCATTCCTTTCCACAGTTACGTTCATTTGTCAGACTCTTTCTCGATTCCCAATCGGCATCTCACGTTATTGGACCGATGAAGGATTTTAACATTTTAGAGGAATTATGCCGTTCGTTCGGACAAATACAGCAAGAAATGGACCAACAAGAGATTCCTCCTTTATCGGAAAAACGTATGGAATCCTTTGTGCTGTTTATTTTATCGTTTTTGAATCAATTGCAAATTGCTTATCGTGATATGGATATATCCAGTGTCGGGCAGCAGGAAACTATTGCTCTTCCTCATCATGTTGAAAAAGTTATGCAGGCCATTGAAGAACGATTTATGGAGGATTTGACCGTAGGTGAGCTGGCCCAACAGCTATTTCTGTCCATGTATCATCTATCTTCGTTGTTTCGTAAAACAACCGGCATCAGCTTCTCCACCTCATTAACTAACCGGCGCATCCGTGAAGCTTGCCTTTTGCTTAGAACAACTTCATACCCTCTGAAAGAAATTGGGAATCGTGTAGGGATGCCTAATACTTCTCACTTTTGTACGGTTTTCAAAAAAATCATGAACATTACCCCGATTCAGTATCGTAACTCACAACGTGAATAAGAAAGCCGCTTTGTGGCGGCTTCGTTAGTATACAATTTATTTTTTTTGCGCGTATTTGGATGTAAGGATGTGGGGGCCATACCGCTCTTACGGAACGTCGTTCCCTTATTTGTCTCATATTCCATCCAATTCGTGTTTCGCGGAACTACGATGCGTTATCGCGTCTCTAAATGGGGAAAATCCCTCTTTTCAGCCAAATAAAGCATCGTAGTTCCGTTTCGCTTGAATGATGACGTGTGAAGAGCCAATTAGCGCATCACAGTTCCGCCAGCAGCAAGCAGCCTATGTCCATTTAGAGGAACGAAAAGAAGGAGACGTTTCTCGGAGGAAGTACATACAGAACAATCTTCGCTCACCCAAACCTCAAAACATCCATTCAATATAGGTTGAAATGAAATCAAGACAAAAAGCCCGCTTGAGCTTCTTGTCGCTCAAGCGGACTTTTGTATCCACACCTTGCTAATCCCAGCTTAAAAAGGGAACTTCATCATCGTTACAAGCAGGAAGAAAATCACACCAGAGATGACGCTTATTTTCTTGATTTTGCCTATGTGAGCCTTAACACTGGAGCCATTATCATCAGCCAATGCTTTGCGCATTGCGCTTCCGAGCACTCCTGTCAATCCGCCAAGCGCCAAGAACAGAACAACGGCTACAATCATCCATGCCACCGAGAAACCGCTCTTGCTCACCAGATAGCCGCCCGAAAGCAGCGCGATGACGAGAGCCATCTGCCCTGAACGATTTGTTGCGTACAGGACGTTCAAGAACCCTACCTGCGCAGCTCCTGACAGAGCCTCAATACGCATAGATAAGAAAGGAAACATCAAATATACACCCATTAAAACAGCTGATAGTACATGTAAATAAACGAATAAGTTATGCATGGGGACCTCCGTCTCTTAAACACATTTTACGTTCAGTATACCCGATAAAGCGCCATCTAAGCAAATTATGGAAGGGTATATGCTCATACATTTCAAGAGAATCCCCTCCAATTGTGGACTAACCGTGAACTGTAGTCTCTCCTCTTTTTACCGCTCGCTTTTCCCGCCACGTTTCCAGGATTACGAATAGCGATGGAACAACAATTAAGGTCAGTAAGGTCGAATAAATCAAACCTGATATGATCGTGATTCCCATTGGCCTCCATAAATTACCGCCCATAATTGTCATCGGTAATAATCCACCTATTGCGGTTGCCATTGTAAGCAGTATCGGCCGTAATCTGGCCTTCCCCGCCTCAGCCACGGCATCATGCAGCGGTAATCCACGCTCTCTAGCCTGCTCGATAAATTCGATCAAAATAATCCCATTCCGCACCACAATCCCTGCTAAGCTGACTAACCCCATCAAAGCCATGAAGCCTATTGGAGAATTCGTGAGGAACAACCCAATAACCGCTCCTCCTGCAGCTAAATATACGGTGGACAAGATCAAGATAGGTATGGATAAAGAGTAAAATTGCATAACCATCAAAATATAAATTAATAGCACTACAATAATAGAAAGCTTGCCGATAGAAGCAAATGCGTCGTTTCTTTCTTCATTTTCCCCGCCGTACTCCAAGGTGTAGCCATTGGGTAAGGGATGTTGGTTCATTTCCGCTTTGACTTCTTTGACGATATCATCTGGAAGACGATTCTCTGTATAGCTTTTAACAATAATCGTCCTCGTCTGATTGCGGTGATGGATAGCTTTGATCATCTGGCCACTGCGGACATCACCCAGCTCACGTACGGACACAGTCCCTCCCTTTTGCATAGGGACGTACATTTTTTTCATTGTTTCCAGCATGTCTGCGCTGTGCTCCTTGGCATACAAGGTCACATCGAGCAAATCCTCGCCCTTCTGCATTTTTGTAACTGTAAGTCCTTCGGTTGCAATGCGTATCGTCTGTGACAAATCCTTTTCACTGACCCCATATAGCTGCAGCTTGGCTGGGTCCGGCAGCATTTCAAATGTGTTCATATCTGTCCCAACATCATCGGAAACGCTGACAGTCCCCGGAATCCGTTTAAGAACAGATTGCACGTCATCCGATAGCTGACGCAATTGCTGCAGCTCACTGCCGCTTATACGAATGGCGATCGGAGCGCCAACGGGCGGACCCTGCTCCAGCTCGCGGGGCGTAACCTCCACATCCTCCGGCAGAATCGTCTTCAACTGCTGCCTCCATGCACTGACAGCTTCCTGAGTATGGATAACCTTAGGATCAATTTTGACAAACAACTGTCCAATCTCTGTTCCAGACCGATCGGATTCCGAATAATAGAAACGCGGTGTAGTACGACCTGAATAGCTGGTTACGAACAATACACCCTTCTGCTTCTGCATCCAATCAGCGGCTTTCTCCAGTGTATATTCCGTTTCGGCTAGCGTGCGCCCCGTCGGCAGCTTGAAATCAATCAGCATCTCAGCTTTCTCCGCAGGTGGGAAATACTGTACGCCTAACAAGGGAAGCAAGCCGAAGCTGCTCGTTCCAATCAACAAAGCCGCTACTCCAATTAACAGCGGGCGCTTCAGAATACGGTGAATCTGCTTACCGTAAAATACACTTAATCGATGGATCGGCTTGCCCAGCAAACCGGGCGACAATTGCTCTGCAAGATGGTCTGAGCTTCCCCCATGTGATGCTGTCTCTCTCCCCTGTTCCTGCTTTGCAGCAGCCGCTGCTGATGCCGCAGGCTTCATTCTACGAAGCGCACGTTCACCCACCCATTGGCGAAAAATCGGGATGATCGTCAAAGACATCGCCATCGAAGCAGCCAGTGTTAGCGAGATGACAACAGGCAGCGGACGAATGAAGCTGCCGATATTGCCTTTCAAGAAAAACAACGGCAGGAATGCAGCAGCCGTTGCAATAGTAGCCGTAAGAATGGAAATGGCTACATCCTTGCTCCCTTCAAATGACGCGACGGCTGGAGAGTCCCCCAGCTGTAAGCGCCGTTGGATGTTATCATTCACTACTATCGCATCATCGACCAAGATGCCCAGCACAATAACAATCGCAACAACGGTAATCTGGTTAAGATCAATACCCATCAACTCAACGGGAATCAAGCCTACCGTGATAGAGATAGGAATTGCCAACGCTACAATCCAAGAGGTACCGAAGGTAAGTCCCATGGAGCAGACCAGAATAACCGCTGCAATCCCGATCAACAGCTCCTGTCCTAGCTCCTTGAACAAGTGATCGAGGCTTTCCTTCTGCGAGAACAACGATACGACCTGCAAGTTAGCTGGGAGCTGCTCACGCAGTACAGATACCTTCCCATCAATTAACTTCTGCAGCGTAGGAATGTCTGCCCCTTTTTCTGCATTAATCACCAGGTCAAGCGCTGGCTTCCCGTTATGTAAAATGCTTACTTCCGTTTCCTTGGGCCGCAGCTTCACATCCGCTACATCGCGTACCTTCAATGCTCTGCCGGCTGGAAGCCCCAAAAGCTCTGTATCTGCTATATGTTCAGCCGTTTTCCATTCCCCTGACATATCGACAAAGTAAGATTTAGCCCCTTTTTCTATCGTGCCCAATGGCACCCTGTCATGCTTGGTCATAAGGGATTGAGCTACGATGCCCCAAGGCAGCTTGAACGTGTCCAGCTTCTCCGTATCCAGAACTATAGCCACTTCCTGCTCCGGCAGTCCCACAATATCAACATTGCTAACCCCAGGAACCGTACTGAGCTGAGTTTTCCAAATTTCCATAGTAGGCCTAAGTGATTCCAGCTGCTCTTGTTTATCCACAACAAAATGGAAGATTTGCTCCGCAATCTTGCTCAAATCATCATTGATAACTGGCTTCTCAGCCTCATCGGGCAGCTCGCTTTCGGCAGCTTGAACCTTTTGTCTTAACGTATCCCAGGCGCGTTTAATGTCCGTATCTGGCTTCATTTCCACATTAATGACTGATACATTAGCCATCGAGGTTGAACTCATAATGGAAATATTGCTCATTTCCTTAATTTTCTTTTCCAGCGGTCGCGTTACGAACTGCTCTACCTTTTCCGGTGAAGCACCTGGATAAATCGTCTTTACCAAAGCCATCGACACATCGATCTCCGGATTTTCACGCTGTTTCAATGTAAATACATTGACTATACCGAGCAGCATGGCCATGCAAAAAAACAGCAGCGTCACTTTACGGTACTTCAGCAATTTTGCGATCATTCGCCACCTACATCCGTCGGCTCCAGCTTGCACGGCGCATTTACGCCCGCAAGCACTTGAGCTATAGAATCGATATGGGTGACATCATAATTTTTAATGATAAAGCATTGGTACGCAACCATCTCAACCATTCCTATTTTGGAATAGGCCGCAATTTCAAGCTGTTCCTCCGAGTAATTAGGAAAGGCTCCCCAGTCCATAAAAGATTGCTTGATAACCAGCATAATAGTCCGATAAAAAGCATCCGAAATATCCGCGATCTCCGTGGAAGCAGTCCCATGCCCGTTTAAAATTTTCAAAATACTTTTGTTATTATAATACACGCGCAGCGACTCAAGGATCATCCGGTAAAGTGCCTCTTCCTTAGCGCTTCCTGTGCAATTCAGCTTAATAGCATCAGAAACTTCAGCTAAGCAGGATTCGGCAATGCTGCGGAACAAATCCTCCTTGCTTTTGAAATATAAGTAAAAGGTTCCCTGAGCTACTCCTGCTTGGCGTACAATATCCGAGACCTTCGTAGTATGATATCCCTGCTCCTCAAAGAGCTTTAACGCAGCTTCTATGATGCTTTCTTTCTTATCCTCACCCATTTATGCGTTACCCCCATTACCAAATATTTGCTTATGACTGACTGATCAGTCATTTTTTTATTTTAACAGCATTATCCATTGTATGCAACTCATCTGTTTCAACATCCATTTCTTGAAAACTTTGAATTTAGAAGCCTTGTTTCATTGGAACAGCCCCTGTATAATGGTTACCATTCACATGATTGTATACGGTTAGGAAGGAGCTGCGCCAATGAACATTCGCTGTTTGAATCCGACAGATGCTGAAATTTATCGCCAGATTCGATTCACATCTCTTAAGGAAAATCCCGAAGCCTTTTTAACCACTTATGAAATACAATTAGAAAAACCGATTGAGGAATTCCAACAAAATCTTCAACAAACTGCAATGAAATTTACTCTGGGCTGCTTTACAAAAGCTGATGAGTTAGCGGGAATCGTTACCTTCGTGCGTGAGAGTAATCCCAAAATTACACATAAAGGTTCTATTTATGCCATGTATGTAAACCCTGAATTCCGTGGAATGCGAGTAGGCTATGCCCTGCTTACCGAATTACTTCAACGAGCCAAACAATTACCGGGCTTGGAGCAAATTAATTTAACGGTAGTTTCCAACAACCTTGCTGCCAAAAGACTTTATGAATCCGTTGGTTTTACGACATATGGAACAGAACGAAATGCTATGAAAAGCAACGGTCAATACTGGGATGACGACTTGATGTCCATTATCTTGTAAACCTAATTAATATCCGCTCAGTAATATCACAATTCAGAAAAATACCGACGCCTTTTAACCCTTGATCTGTGATCTCAGATCCCAGATCCCAGATCCCAGATCTCAAGCTTAATACTCTTAAGCCTTTGCTTTATTCTTACCCATGCTCCCTACTCCCGTCGCTCTAAAACACTCGCTGTAAGAATACACCATGTTCTCTTGTAGCGGATTACCCTCAAGTAAATGCTCACGGACTATGCGCTTTCCAACATCCGGTGTTACGTCTTTATACCAGATTCCTTCTGGATATACCATTACTACGCATGCATCCTCGCAGCGCCCATTGCATCTCGTTCTTGTTGTATGTATTCGTCCGTCCGCATGCAATGCAGCAATTTCTGCACGAATTGCCGATGTAACTTCCTCCCCCTGCTGTCGCAGGCAGCTTCCTCCATTACAGATAAACACATGATGCTTTACATTGGATAAATTCCAAGTCGTCATATATGTATCAAGCCTCACTTTCCTAAATCACTAGTTCCAATAAATAAATAAATAAATAAATAAATAAATAAATAAATAAATAAATAAATAAAAATTAAAAAAGACATCTCTACCCCTCAGCAAGAAAAATGCATGAAAAGGTAAAGATGCCTATAGCTGCTGCGAGCATACGACGGCCGTCTTTAACACTTCCCTATCTCCCGTAGGTTAAGCAGTGTTGTCAGAACAGGCAGGTCTCCTGGCTCCGGAATAAACCTCACAGCAGCCTTCCCAATCCTTGAAGAAGGATCAGTGGCATGCTTGCTGCGATTATTCCGATACAGTGGCGGGACCGCGTCGGCATTGAACCGAACTTCCCTTTTACGCTCCTTTGAATTGGAGCACCTTGTTCCCACAATTTACAGTTATGATTGAACAACATTGATCATACATGAATATTTAGTTTTTAACAATTAAAATTGCCCCAAACCAAGCCAGTGCTTGGCGAATATAAACAGCCGAACTTCCGCCACCACATCACTAGCGGGAAAACCTCCAGTTAATGGCAGGCCAATTGGGTTCACCGCAACAAATAACAGGGAGAACCCCATATAATTCCATGCCTCACGGTATGTTCCGATGAGTGACCACATATTGATGGAGTTTTGCAGCTAAACTCCTTACCGAGAATGAGAAGGTCGAATTAGCTCCAGATACTCCAGTTATAGCATTCACTACTAATCTGTTATGCGAGGGTTTGGATTTGGAATTCTCATAATGTGACAAAATAAAAACGACCGGGATTCCCCTTGAATCCGAGGGTATCCCGGTCATGCCAACAAAGCTATACTTACATCATCAAGACAATGATCCTAAGGCCTGGGGAGTAAATATTTCCAGCTCATCCGTCCGGCCATCGCGAATTTTAGCAGCCCAAGCAGGATCTACGAGCAAAGCACGACCGACAGCAACCAGGTCAAATTCATTTTTGCTTAGCTTTTCAATCAATGCATCCACATTGGCCGTACCTGCGCTTTCACCTTTGAAAGAAGCTATAAATTCATTGTCCAGTCCTACAGAGCCTACTGTGATGGTAGGCTTTCCGGTTAATTGTTTGACCCAGCCAGCAAAGTTAAGGTCTGAGCCTTCAAACTCCGGTTCCCAGAAGCGGCGGGTAGAGCAATGAAACACGTCAACGCCTGCTTCCACTAGAGGTGAAAGAAACTGGGAAAGCTGCTCAGGATTTTCTGCTAATTTGGCTTGGTAATCACTTGATTTCCATTGCGAAATTCGTATGATAATTGGGAAATCCGGACCTACAGCACGACGGCATGCCTCGATAATGTCTGCGGCAAACCGGGTTCTTTTCACAAGATTACCACCGTAGTTGTCATCGCGTTGATTGGTTTTCTCCCAGAAAAACTGATCAATCAGATAACCGTGTGCTCCATGAAGCTCGATGCCGTCAAAACCAATTCGCTTGGCATCTGCCGCTGCCTGTGCGTATGCTGCGATTACGGAAGCAATTCTTGCTTCGCTCATCGGCTCATTTACTTTCTCACCTGTAGCAATGTCCAATCCTGAAGGCCCGATTGGCAGTTCTTCTGGATTAGGAATGGCGCCAATCTTACGATCCGTTCCAATGTGCCACAGCTGCGGCATAATAAGCCCACCCGCTTCGTGAACTTGCGAGACGACATTAGCCCAGCCATTCAATGCATCCGTACCATGAAAATTGGGTATATTAGGGTTATTCGTTGCTGCCGGATCATTAATTAAAGTACCCTCCGTAATAATGAGGCCTACACCATTCTCTGCACGGCGGCGATAATAAGCAGCCACATCTGGACCAGGCACCCCTTCAGGAGAGAAGGCTCTAGTCATTGGAGCCATTACGATGCGGTTCTTCACCTTCAAATTTCCTATTGTAAAAGGTTCAAACAACGGCTCCACCTTTGGTGTTGATTGTGTCTCTTGATTACTCATTCCTTATTACCTCCAATGTTTATATTTAATATCCCTATAGACTCTGTCTCACGACAAACTGTCATGTTATTTATTACAGTTAACAGAAATAACTATATCACACTTTTTTTCAAACCGCTACTACTGACTTATTGCAAAAAAAGAACGTTAACCGAAGTATTAACGTTCTTTTCTCTCTTAACAATGATCTCCTGATAAACGCCTCTATATACCTCAGAATCTTTCAAGTTGTCTCCTACACCTACAGCGACTGTTCAGGAAAGCTATTGCTTCCGCCACCGTAGAATTAGCTGCGATTGCTTCTATTACTATCGAATTGGGTGCCCTTCAGACTATTGATAAGCGTTCTTAATCCTCTCAATTTGCAGTAAATGAGTGTCCACATGCTTGATAAACGATTGGAAGGACTGAAGAAGCGTTACAGCTTCTCCCTTAAAGTTGATGCCTGTTTTACTCCAAGCCTCAGCAGGCAGCCTGTCAAACAGCAGACTGTTATAGGTAAGAAGAATTCCGAATACATCAAGAATGTCTCTTGCCGCTCCCTCGTTCGCCTTGCTCTCGCTAACCCACGGGTCCTGCTGAAACGGTGGCAATTGTGCAGCTTCCTCGGAAATAAGCTTGCGGATACGAAAGGAAAATACGATGCTGTGATCCGTCAAATGAGACAGAACCTCGGTTACACTCCATTTATCAGGAGCCGCTTTCCATTTCAGCTGATCTTCCGTTAGTCCCTCTATAGCTGACTTCAGCTTAAGATACGTGTCCTTATAGCTCTGAATATCAATGGTTATCTGGCTCATTATACATTCCTCCATTTTTCATATAAAAGGTTTTCGTTCAGGCTACACCGGATAATGACATGCAGCCCAATGACCTTGCTGAAGCTCCTGAAGCTCAGGCTGAATTTCCCTGCATAGGGCCGTGGCCGCAGGGCAGCGGGTATGAAACCGGCAGCCTGACGGAGGGTTTGCCGGTGAAGGAATTTCCCCCTTCAGTTCGACAAGCTCGCTTTTACGGGCCGGGTCAGGCAGAGGAATCGAAGCAATTAGCGCCTTTGTATAATGATGCGCCGGGTGCAAGAACAGCTCCTCGCTCGGGGCGATCTCAACCAGCTTGCCTAGATACATAACTCCAACGCGGTTGGAAATATGGCGGACAATCTGCAATCCGTGAGCGATGAACAAGTAGGTAAGCCCCATTCTGCTCTGCAAATCCTGAAGTAGATTCACGATTTGCGATTGTACGGATACGTCGAGTGCAGATACAGCTTCATCAGCCAAAATAAACTTCGGATTAAGCGCAATGGCTCTCGCTATACCAATTCTTTGCCGCTGTCCTCCTGAAAATTCATGAGGATATCGGTTATACCAGGAGGGGCTTAACCCTACCCACTCAAGCAGCTCCTCGACACGCGCTCTTCTCTCATTACCTTTCAAAAGGTTATGCACTTCCAGCGGCTCGCCTATAATATCTCCAACCCTCCAACGCGGGCTAAGCGATCCGTAAGGGTCCTGAAATATCATTTGCATATCGCGCCGGGCTTGACGAAGCTCACCTCCATTTTGGAGAGTTAAATCTCTGCCTTGGAACAACACTTGGCCCGCCGTAGCTTTCTCCAGCTGCAAAAGCACCCGGCCTAACGTTGATTTCCCACTGCCGGATTCCCCTACAAGGCCGAACACCTCGCCTTGGCGAATCGAGAAGGAAACATCATCCACGGCGCGGACGAACTTATTGCTTTTATTGAAGATCCCTTTGTTAGCCTTGTAAAACTTTTGCAAACCTTTAACCTCAAATAAATCCTGTGGGGCAGCTTTACTGAGGGAATTATCCGCTGTAACCTCTTCAGTTAAAGCCGCTTGTACAGAGGAAACAGATAATAGATGATGCCGTTGAGCTCCCCATTCTGTCTTTACCAGCTCTTCGGCATGCCAGCAGGCTACTTCCCGCCCATTGATCTCATGCAGCGGAGGATTGAATCTTACGCACTGTTCCGTGGCATAGGAGCAGCGGGGATGAAACCGGCAGCCTTCCGGAAGCTCCGCCAGGCTTGGGATCGCGCCTTCGATCGAATATAGCCTTTTATCTCGGCTGCCCTCCAACGTAAGGATCGATTGAAGCAGAGCTTTCGTATACGGATGGTACGGCTGTTCAAAGAGCTGAACGGCTGATGCTTGCTCCATGACTCTGCCTGCGTACATAACAACAATCCGATCCGCTAACTGTGCGGCAATCCCCATGTCATGCGTAATTAATAAAATCGACATCTTATATTCGGCTTTCAGCTCTTGCAGCAGCTGCAAGATTTGGGCTTGAATGGTCACATCCATTGCAGTTGTTGGCTCATCAGCAATGAGCAGCTCGGGCTCACAGGACAATGCCATTGCGATCATCGCACGCTGCAGCATACCGCCGGATAGCTCGTTCGGATACTGGCGCATCCGCAGCTCCGCTTCCGGTATACCTACCCTTTCAAGTAGTTGAATGGACTGCTGGGTCGCAGCCTGTTTGCTCACTCGTTTATGCTGAACAATATTACCCACAATTTGACTGCCGATTGTAAAAACAGGGTCAAAGGCCGCCATGGGCTCCTGGAACACCATAGCCATTTTTTTGCCACGCAGCAGTCGTATTTGCTCTTGGGATAAAGCGGTCAAGTCAACACCATCCAGCAAGATGTTCCCCTTCGAGATTACGCCGTTCTCATAATCAATCAATCTCATGATCGACTTGGAAGCCACCGTCTTGCCGCTCCCCGATTCTCCAACCAGGCATACGGTTTCGCCAGCTTTAATGGAAAGGGAAACATCAGTAATCGCAGTGAGCAGCCCATGTTTTGTGGCAAAATCGACGGTCAAATGTTGAATATCGAGAAGTGTCAAGTCAAACCCTCCTTAAAAGATACCGTTATAGAGGCTGTTCCAAAAACTCCCCTTTTGAACACGCAATTTTAGTGTAAATCAAATTCTTTTTTTCTTAGGATCCAAGTGATCCCTGAACTTATCTCCTATTAAATTAACAGAAAGAACAAACAAAGTTATGGCCAATCCTGGAAAGCTCGCCATCCACCAAGCAACGGTTAAATACCCTCTTCCTTGGGAAAGCAGTGTACCCCAATCCGGAATTTCTCTGAATACACCTAAACCCAGAAAGCTGAGCCCTGACCCTATCAGAATGGAAGATCCTACTCCAATCGTTCCCATAACAAGCAGAGGCGATAATGAATTCGGCAATATATGGCGCGTAAATATATGCAAGTGATTCGATCCTATCGAATAGGACGCGGTAATAAAAGGACGCCCTTTCATCGAGATCGCTTGACTCCTCATTACTCTGGCATAGCCCGGAATAGCAGAAATACTAACAGCTAGCACCACATTGAAGAAGCTCGGGCCTAAAGCGGCAGCAATAGCAAGTGCAAGCAGAAGACCGGGAATGGTCATAAGCACATCGACAATCCGCATCAGGACCCCGTCGATCCAACCTCCAATATAACCGGACAACGCTCCCATGGTTCCCCCGGTTATCCCGCCAATCAGCACCGAGACCACTCCAATTAACAAGGAATCACGGCTGCCGAATACGACTAAGGAAAATACGTCCCTGCCATAATAATCCGTACCGAACAAATGCGCCGCACTCGGAGGCTTCAGAATGGCATCCGCCATCATTTGCGTGGGGGCATAAGGCGCAATCCACTGTGGAAAGATAGCGCAGATAACAATGAACAGGATAATAAGTCCCGCTATATAAACTAACGAATCCGTAATGGACAGCTTTTTATTGCCAACTTTAAATAGGGATAACTGCAGCCTTTTTCCAGGCAGCACGACTTCTGCAGACGCGGCATGCTTCACAAACCATTCTCCTTTCCTCTACAAGCTGCTATGCTGAACGCCTTACTCTGGGATCAATCGCTGAGTAGGATACATCCACCAGTAAATTTACAAGCACATACATAACAGCCGTGAACAAAATAATTCCCTGAACGACAGGCAAATCCTTGGCAGTAATGGCATCCGCCAGAAGCCTGCCCACACCCTGCCGGGAAAACACAGTTTCGATGACAACCGCTCCAGCTAATAGCTCCCCAACCTGCACGCCTAACATCGTAATAGCCGGAATCAGCGCATTACGCAGTGCGTGACGATACATAATGATACGCTCGGGCAGTCCTTTGGAACGCAGCGTTACAATGAATTGCTCGTGTATAACATCAAGCATACTATTTCTCACCATCCGAACGATAAACCCAGAGGTAACAAAGCCAAGCGCCAAGGCAGGAAGTATAAGCGTACTGAATCCATCCGATCCCATAGCTGGGAACCAATGAAGCTGAACGGAAAAAATGAGAATTAACAGAATTCCAGACCAGAACGTTGGTGTCGATATGCCGAACAAGCTGACGATCCTTGCGATAATGTCTATAAACCGATTATGATGAACCGCTGAGAGCACTCCCAACAGAACACCAATCGCAATGGACACCAAGGAGCTGGCCGCAGTTAATGCAACGGTCGCCGGAAGCTGCTCCCATATTTTCGGCAATACCGGATCGCCGTTTACGAGTGACTTGCCGAAGTCACCCCGGATCATATCCCAAAAGTAATGAGCGAACTGTATGCCCAAAGGTTTATCTAAACCCAACTGCTGACGCAGATTTTGCACAGCCTCCGGACTGGCGCTTACTCCATCCAACATTGCCAGGACCGGGTCACCGGGAAGCAGGTACAGAATAAAGAAGACAAGCACCAGCGACCCGATAATGACCAGAAGGGAAGTTAAAGCCCTACGAATGATGGCTGAAGCCATAGCAGTCCTTCCTTTCAAAGCTTATTTTTTAACAACGTAAGCATCGTAGAACAGCGGATAGCCTAGTGCATCGAATTTCAAGCCCTTGGCTGTTTTCGAAGAGGCAACTGTGTAAGGGAATATATAAATGGGAAATCCGATAGCATTTTCAACTACATAGCTTTGAATTTTCTTATAAACTTCACTCCGCTTTTGGGTATCCTGCTCCTTCAAACCTTCTTCCAACCATTTATCGAGCTGCGGATCGGAGAGATGGGTATGGTTATGACCCCAACGGCCTTCCTTCGGTATTGCATTGGTATGGAAAAAGCTGCGCAGAATATCCGGGTCCCCCGTTACATTGCTGACTCCGTACAAATCATTAGTCCCTTTGTCCATGACGATTGTTTGAGCATTCGTACTGGTGGTGATCTCGACATTGACCTGGATGCCCACTGGCTTAAGCTGCTGCTGGATCATCGCTGCGATATCATTACGTTTCTCTCGGTTCGGCGTGCTTGTCACGAAATAAAGGCTAAGTGGCTTTCCGTTCTTCGCCCGTATACCGTCAGCTCCCCGCACCCATCCCAGCTCGTCAAGCAACTGATTCGCTTTGGGGATATCCGGCTTAATTGAATTTTCAAGTGAAGCATTATAACCAAGAACAGACGGTGTAATAGGCGACCATGCCCGTTTATAAGTACCCAGATAGAGTGTTTTTACGATAGTGTCAACGTCAATTGCCAGCTGAACTGCTTTTCTGGCTTTTAGCTCATTCCAAGGCGCGTGGTCTTGATTGAGCATTAAGGTGAACGGGATACCGGCCGATTCTGCTTCTATTAAAGTAATGTTCGGATCATTTTTGAGTGAAATCAGATTCTGAGGAGGCACAGTTTCTACTGCGGAAATTTGTCCGCTCTGTACGGAACCGATCCTGGTTGCTTCCTCCGGAATAATTTTGAATATCAGCTTATCGATGTAAGCAGCACCCTTGTTTTGAGCAGTCGGCGGGCCCCAGTTGTAATCCGGGTTTTTATCCAGCGTAATCGCTGCATTTTCAACCCAGCTAACGAATTTAAACGGGCCTGTTCCGACAGGGTTCTTAGCCAGATTTTCCCCATATTTCTGAGCTGCCGCCGGTGAAACAATACCAAGAAACGCTTGGCTCAAGCTGCTCAAAAAGGCGCTGTACGGCGATTTCAAATTCACTTTGACCGTAAATTCATCTATCACTTCTGAAGATTCATAGGGTCCGATTAACGTTACAGCAAATCTCGACTTGGTCTCAGGATTCACAATCCGGTCGAAATTGTATTTAACAGCTGCCGCATTAAACGGAGTTCCATCATGGAATTTCACATCCTTGCGCAGCTTAAAGGTGTAGCTTTTCGCATCCGGTGATATGGTCCATTCTGTAGCCAGCCATGGCTTGAACGTTTGATCCGGCATTTGAACGATTAGGCTGTCAAAGATCGACCGCATGATTCGATAGTCCCCTGCTCCCGGATACACATTCGGGTCCAACCCGCCCGGCGATGCAGCCACGCCAAATGTCAGCTCACCGCCCTTGGTGACAGCCTCCGGTTGATTGGCCCCCGTTGCAGCTGGAGCGACATTGCCCTTATCGCCCGCGCAGCCTGACGCAACAAGCATTAACGTTGTAAATATCGTCAATCTTTTCAATAAATTCCCTGTCATTTGAAGCCCCCCATTCCTATCTATGTTTAATATGAGTTCAACTCACTCGTAGACTCTTAAGCTGCTTATTTACCTACAGCATCAGCAACTGCTTCAACGGTCGCCTCTTGGTTCCTTCTTGCTGAGGTATACCGATTTTCCGGGAACGGAAGCCCCAGATTTCCGCGCAAAGTATCATGTTCATATTCAGTGCGGAACAATCCTCTTTCTTGCAAGATAGGAACGACATGATCGATGAAATCATTTAACCCTGTAGGCAGTACGGCGCTTCCTATCATAAATCCGTCAGCTGCTTCCTCTTCGAACCAACGTTGTATCGTATCCGCAATTTGTACGGGTGTCCCTGTAAAGCCGCTTCTCGGTGAAGTGACTTTTAGTGCCAGCTGCCGTAAAGTTAAGTTTTCTTCTTTTGCCATTTTTTTTATGCGATCGCTTGTGCTCTTAAAGCCCTCACTACCCAAATCTCCAAGATCCGGCAACGGTTCATCCAGAGGGAACTGCTTGAAATCAAAGTGGTCAAAAAAACGGCCTAAATAATTTAATGCAACATCAATATCAACAAGATTGGCGATTTGCTCGTACTTCGCTTGGGCTTCTTCCTCAGTAAACCCTACAATTGGAGTAATTCCCGGAAATATCAATACATCGCCAGCCGAACGTCCGAATTTCACGGCTCTTCTTTTCACATCCTGATAAAAGCGTTTGGCTTCTTCTATCGTTTCATGTCCGGTAAACACGGCATCGGCCTCTTTGGCTGCTAAGTCTTTGCCTGGCTCCGACGACCCCGCTTGAAAGACTAAAGGCTGCCCCTGCTTCGATCGGGCAATATTGAGCGGCCCCTGTACCGAATAAAACTCTCCTTTATGGTTTAAACGGTGCATTTTAGAAGGATCTATAAATTGACCTGATTCCTTATCGCGGACAAAGGCATCATCCTCCCATGAATCCCACAGCCCCTTCGTGATCTGCAAATACTCCTCGGCAATTCGATAGCGCAGCTCGTGTGACGGGTGCTCTGTTTTGCTGTAGTTTAAAGCCGAGCCCTCTAATGGAGAAGTTACGGCATTCCATCCTGCACGCCCGCCACTGATCATATCGATCGTTGCGAACTGTCTGGCGACCGTATAAGGCTCGCTGTAAGAGGTGGAGAGTGTTCCGACAAGCCCAATGTGTGAGCTCACTCCAGCCAATGCCGATAAAACCGCAACCGGCTCAAACCGGTTCAAAAACGTCGGATGCGAAATTTCGTTAATATACAATCCGTCTGCCACAAAAACCAAATCGAGCTTACCCGCCTCAGCTTTTTGAACAAGTTGTTTGTAAAATCCAAAATTCACACTTGCATCCGCCACCGCTTCGGGATGTCTCCAAGCCGCCATATGCCCGCCAGCTCCGTGCAGCATCGCACCTATTTTCAACTTTCTTTGCTGTGTAATTGTAAACCCCTCCTAATTTTATATATGGATTATTAGGAGTCTTTCCGACGATTTTGATCTTCGTGAATATTCATTCATGAGGTTATGGAGGGATAAGGGAATGGTACGGAAAGTTTACGGCCACCTTTGAAATTAAGTTGTTACCGCAAGGTAAGTTAAAGACAGCTTAAATTTCAAGAGC
This sequence comes from Paenibacillus foliorum, assembly GCF_013141765.1. GTDB lineage: Bacteria > Bacillota > Bacilli > Paenibacillales > NBRC-103111 > Paenibacillus_S > Paenibacillus_S foliorum. Next base: position 271,111 of record NZ_WHOD01000013.1, on the reverse strand, counting down.
GGTGGAGTACCATCCCTTTCCCGCAATAACCACAGTAGTAAATAAATATTCACGGATTGCTTTCGTCGGACAGACTCCTATACCGTTAACTCTGAGAAAGCTTCCTGCAACAGCTCATAAGCATAAAGCCGTTTTGCAAACTCAGGCAAGGCTACACTAATAATAATTTCCTCAATTTGATATTTGTTTTGAATGGCGATCAGCTTCTGGCGTACCGTTTCTTTGGAACCGTAAATGATATTGGCCTGCGTTTCCTCAATGGTATAAGGCTCCGTTGTTTGCCGCCCGTACTCCTCTATCTGCTCAATGCTTTTCACTGTCAACGTCCGTCCGCTTTCCAACCGGATTTTGAAAATTTTCGAATTAACTGCGGCCAGCTGCTCCGCTTCCTCGTCTGTATCAGTCAAAATGACAGATAATGCGAGAATGGCTTGCGGCTGCTTCAAGACCCCTTGCTGGAACTGCGTACGGTACAACTGAAATGCTTCGTTAATCGTTTTCTCCTCTCCATTGATGGACTGGGAAAATACATAAGGGATTCCCAAGCTTGCCGCCAATCCAGCGCTTTCTATACTGGCACCAAGCAGATATAAGTCGGCTGGCTTCTGTGGGAATGGTGTTGCTTTGACACCTTTCAATGGATCCTCAGCGTCCAGCTCGTTAGCCAAAAATTGCTTTAGTTCCACAAGCTTCTGCCCCAACGTCTTGCTGTTCCCATAAGCATCCTGTTGAAGCGCTCTGCTCGAACGAGGCAATCCTCCAGGCGCTCTGCCTACCCCGAGATCCACACGTCCAGGTTCAAGTGAGGCAAGGACATTAAAGTTCTCAGCAACCTTGTAAGGACTATAATGCTGCAGCATCACGCCGCCTGATCCTACGCGAATCTGCTTCGTTTTGGCCAATAAATAAGCTATCAACACTTCCGGTGAAGATCCGGCCAGTCTTTCTGTATCGTGATGCTCTGATACCCAGAAACGGTAATAGCCCAGCTCCTCTGCTTTTTGCGCAAGCTTTATCGTATTCTGAAATGCTTGGCTTGCCGTCTCCCCTTCTCCAATCGGGCTTTGGTCCAAGATACTTAGCCTTAATCCCATCATCAACACCCTCTCAATTAAACAATTTCCTATAGATTTTATCGGATTTAACTCTTAATAAAACTGTATCATTGCCAATTAACACCGTCAATCGGTCGGATAATAGGTTCTTTCTATCCATTAATTTAATATTTCTATTAAAAACATGCTTTGAAATCTATTCCTTTAACCGTATCCTGAAACAATTTATGCCAATGCAAGCCTTCTCCATCTAATGAGATCAGGTTGGTGCGGAGTGAGAGGCTATTTAAATTGGGAAGCTCAATAGGGATCAGCAGGTTTTCCCGAACTTCCTTTTGGACACATAGCTCTGGGAGGAAGCTGATACCGACGCCTTTTAACACTAGCTTTTTGGCTGTTTCCAGATTATCGATCTGGTACACAATGTTAGGAGGCAGGTGCAGAGAATCGAACAGCCTGTGGATCTTCATCCAGTCAAGAGAGCCGCATTCAAAAAATACCAACGGTTCATTAACTATATTCTCTACAGTCACAATGTCCATCTTCGCAAAAGCATGCTCTCGGCGTACAAAAAGACGAATAGGGTCCTCATAAAATTTTACGGAATGGATGTGGGGATGAGCGATATTACGAATAAGTCCTAGATCGATCTCTTTGCTTAACAGCTTTTCCAATAGGGTTTCAGATGAAGCAGTGGTTAACTTAATTTGAACATCGGGCATCCGTTCTTTCAGCACAGGGAGTATCTCTGGGATCAAGTAATTCGAAACGGATACGGTGCATCCGATTCTTAACTCATCAAGCGATGTACTCTTATGCTGCAGCTGCTGCTTCCCCTTTTTATAAGATTGCAGTATTTGCTGAGCGTAGGGCAGAAACTGTTTTCCCTTATCTGTTAAGGTGAATTGTTTACCTTCTCTTTCAAAAAGCAAAGCATTTAATTCTCTTTCCAATGATTGAATTCGGGCAGAAATCGATGGTTGGGATAGAAACAAAGCATCGGCGGCTTTATTAAAGCTGTTGAAATGGATGACATACACAAACGCTTCCAGATTTTCTATATTCATTCCTTAGTCCCCCCTTTTCCCAAAAAAAATAAACAGAGATACACCCGCCTCTATTAAAGGACTGATGTATCTCCAGGTAATCCGGTAGATAATTAATTATTCCGATATGTTTAATATGATTTAAATATAGACCACCTTATCGGGAAAGTCAATACCAATATCAAAGTATACTACACGGATCCGAATCATCATCACAAACTTGCGATCAAACCTTGCGTCACGGCGGGCACTTTGTTATTCCATACTGTACTTGGGATGAAGCGCCGCAGCACGGGTGCAATCTCGGAAGCAAACCGTTCGACCTGCTCCAACTGCTCCGATTCACTCAACCCATCCACACTGATACTGAGAACCTGATGCCCATAAGCAGAATGATAATTCAGTATTTTCTCAATCACGCTCTCAGGACTGCCTACAAGAATGGGACCGTTCTCTATATTATCTTCAATGTCTTTAAAAGGTGTCCGGTTATGCTTGGCTGATGTTGTTGATTGAAAAGCATTGTAGTAAGGTCGAAAGCGATTGATTGCCTCTTCCTTGGTGTTCGCTAAATACAAGCTACCCGAGCCTGAGCCGACAATCGCCTTCGAAGGGTCATGTCCGTAATACTCCAAACGCTCTCGATAATGATCGATCAGCGCTTTGTATTTGGCCTGTGGGTGAAACGTATTCGACGAGAAAATAGGCTCTCCATATTTAGCTGCCAGCTCCGTAGAGAGAGTGCTTGATGCACTGCCATGCCATACCGGGATCGGCAGCTGAAACGGCCTTGGCTGTGTGGTTACATGGTCCAGCGGTGCGCGATAGCGTCCCTGCCAAGTCACGTTCTCCTCATTCCACAAGCGCTTAAGCAAGACGTACCGCTCAGCGAGTGACTCCCACTGCTCCTCCTCGGGAATACCAAACAGCCGGTAGTGCCGAGGATCGTTTCCTTTACCAATGATCAACTCGATGCGTCCTCCTGAAAGATGGTCAAGTGTCGCGTAGTCCTCAGCCACACGCACAGGATCCAGTACGCTCAGAACTGTAACTGTTGTTAAGAGCCGAATCCTGGAAGTTCTCGCGGCGATTGCGCTCAGGACGACCGGTGGAGATGATGACAAGAAGGGATCTCCATGTCGCTCTCCCACACCATAAGCATCAAAACCAAGCTTCTCGGCAAGTATGGCCTGCTTCAGAACGTTCTCAAATTTCTGCTGTGTAGTCAAAACTTCACCAGTAACTGCATTAGGAAGATTCATCATTAGGCTAAACAATGCGAATTTCATCTGACTCGAACCCCCTCTTTAGTTTTGTTTGCATTAAATACCAGAGTCTGGGCTATGCCACCTTTCACAAGGCTATTGCTCATTATCTTGTGTGCTCAAGCGGTTGTTTCGACTCTCTTGTATGGCGGTTAAGAGGAATCGAAAGTCCCAAATTCTCTCGCAGCGTATCGTGTTCATATTCCGTTCTATAAAGACCTCGTTCTTGTAAAATAGGTACGACAAGCTCCACAAAATCAGCTAATCCCCCCGGCACTACTGTGCGAATAATGAAGCCATCGGCGGCTTCCTCTTCAAACCATTGCTGAATCAGGTCAGCGATCTTTTCCGGTGTGCCCATAAATGCACCTCTTGGTGTTGATACACGAATTGCAACTTGGCGGAGTGTTAGGTTCTGCTCCTTCGCTTCTTTTTTTATCCGGTCAGTTGTACTTCGAAAGCTATTGCTTCCGAAATCTCCCAACTCTGGAAACGGCTCATCGAGCGGAAATTGAGAGAAATCGAAATGCTCGAAATATCGACCCAAATAATCAAGCGCGCTTTCAATAGTGACTAGCTCTGAAACCTCCTTGTATTTGCGCTCGGCTTCTTCATCCGTACGTCCAACAATCGGCCCGATCCCCGGAAAAATAAGGATGTCCTCTCCGGATCGCCCGTATAATTTAGCTCTAGATTTGACATCTCGGTAAAAAAGCTTCGCTTCTTCAATGGAATCATGCCCTGTATAAATGGCATCCGCAGATTTCGCGGCTAAATCCTTGCCCGATTCCGATGAACCCGCTTGGAAAACCACTGGATAACCCTGCTTGGAACGGGCGATATTAAGTGGACCTTGCACAGAAAAGAACTGCCCTTGATGATTCAATCGATGCATTTTCTCCGGATTGAAAAATACACCACTCTCTTTATCCTTTACAAAAGCGTCGTCCTCCCATGAGTCCCACAGCCCTTTTACAACCTCTAGAAATTCCTCTGCAATTTGATAACGTAAAGAATGAGATGGATGCTCATCCTTACTGAAATTTTTCGCTGAACCTTCAAGAGGTGAAGTCACTACGTTCCAACCCGCTCGTCCGCCGCTTAATTTATCTAGTGAACCAAACTGGCGGGCAACTGTGAAGGGCTCGCTATAGGACGAGGACAGCGTTGCAACAAGACCAATCTTGGAAGTGACTGCACTTAAAGCAGATAAAATGGTGAGCGGTTCGAACCTGTTTAGAAAATGAGGGTTGGATTTTTCATTTATATATAAGCCATCTGCAATAAAAAGAAGATCGAATTTACCTGCCTCCGCTATTAATGCCTGCTGTTTATAAAACTCAAAATCAACACTTGCTTCAGTTGATACTTTTGGATGCCTCCAATAAGACATACTATTGCCGACACCGTTAATATTTGCTCCCAGCTTCAACATTCGTTGTTTAGACATAATCCACACTCCTTTAATTTAATTTTTCTCTCTCCATCACTCTAACTCTAATACCAATTATTCATATAGGAATTAAAACAATCTTACTTTATCCATTCGGGATAGTCTAATAGACAATTTCTATTTCAATATTTAAAATTCTGATCCAAGCAACGCAAAAAAACCAGCTCAGCCCCAAAAGGCCTCACTGGTTTTTAGCTAACTCTATTTATTGGATACTGCTGAAATTAAGCTGACACCACTTTGATTACGTTACGAACGGAATCTGCGGATTTATCAAGAGCTGTCTTCTCTTCAGGCAGAAGCTCCAATTCAAAAATTTTCTCGATGCCTTCGCCGCCCAACAATGTAGGTACGCCCATGAACAAGTTGTCATAGCCATATTCACCTTGAAGCAATGCGATAGCAGGGATGATACGTTTTTTGTCCTTGATGATAGCCTCAGCCATTTGAACCAAGGAAGCCGCAGGTGCGTAATACGCGCTGCCGTTACCCAACAGGTTAACGATCTCGCCGCCGCCTGTACGAGTACGTTGAACAATAGCCTCGATACGGTCAGCAGGGATCAATTTCTCGATTGGAATACCGCCAACATTGGAGTAACGTACCAAAGGAACCATGTCATCACCATGACCGCCCAATACGAAGCCGCGTACATCTTCAACAGATACGTTCAACTCTTGAGCGATAAATGTGCAATAACGTGCTGTGTCCAATACACCGGATTGACCGATTACGCGCTCTTTTGGGAAGCCCAAAGCTTCGTAAGCCACATAAGTCATAGCATCAACTGGGTTACTCAAAATGATTACGATGGAGTTAGGGCTCGTTCTTTTCACGTTATCACAAACGGATCTTACGATACCTGCATTTGTGTTAACTAGGTCATCACGGCTCATACCCGGTTTACGAGCGATACCTGCTGTGATGATAACGATATCGGAGTTAGCTGTGTCGTCATAGTTGGAAGTACCTACGATATTGCTGTCAAAGCCTTGAACTGGAGAAGCTTCGAGCATGTCCAAAGCTTTACCTTTAGTAGGGTTTTCCAGCTGAGGGATGTCCAGCAATACAACGTCTCCCAATTCTTTTTGTGCTGCCAAAAATGCAGTAGTCGCTCCAGTAAAACCCGCTCCGACAACAGTAATTTTTTTGCGTTGGATTGCCATGAATAATTACCTCCTGAAATGGTTTATTTAAGTCGGTAAAGATATGTGGCCAAAAGTAGGCTATCAGAATTAGGGATGTGCCTTCGGCCGCTGTTGAAAGTGTGTTCTTTATAATTAGAACGCAGATGGCAATGTCTAAAGCCAAAAAGCAAAGAAACAAAACGTAAAGCGTGTCAGCGAGACGCTCGGGCGCAGCCTCAAGCTCTCGTTGACGAACGCGCTCCGCGCTCCCACTTCCCATCGAAGCTACTCACTCCCACCTCAGACAACCTTTCATGGTCCAGGGGGCGAAACCTCTGGGGGTCCCCCCTTACAAAGGGGATTTAGGGGGATGGAAAAATTACATATGTTTAATAATTTGGTCAGCGAACTCAGAGCATTTAACTTCAGTTGCGCCTTCCATCAAACGTGCGAAGTCATAAGTAACGGTTTTGTTATTGATCGATGTTTCCATACCTTTGTAGATCAGTTCAACAGCTTCCAACCAGCCCAAGTGCTCAAGCATCATAACGCCGGACAAGATAACGGAACCTGGGTTAACTACATCCAAACCAGCATACTTAGGAGCAGTACCATGAGTAGCTTCGAAGATTGCGTGTCCAGTTACATAGTTGATGTTTGCTCCTGGAGCAATACCGATACCGCCAACTTGTGCAGCCAATGCATCAGACAAGTAGTCGCCATTCAGGTTCAATGTTGCGATAACATCGAAATCAGTAGGACGAGTCAATACTTGTTGCAATGCGATATCTGCAATAGCGTCTTTCACGATGACTTTACCTGCAGCTTCAGCATCTTTTTGTGCTTGGTTTGCAGCATCTGTGCCTTGCTCAGCTTTGATTCTATCGTATTGTGCCCAAGTGAAGGTTTTATCGCCAAATTCTCTTTCAGCCAGCTCATAACCCCAGTTTTTGAATGCACCTTCAGTAAATTTCATGATGTTGCCTTTGTGTACCAGTGTCAACGTTTTGCGGCCATGCTCGATTGCGTACTCGATTGCTGCACGAACCAAACGCTCTGTTCCTTCGGAGGAAACAGGCTTAACACCGATACCGGAAGTTTCAGGGAAACGGATTTTGTTAACGCCCATTTCTTTTTGCAAGAACTCAATTACTTTCTTAACTTCAGCGGAACCGGATTCCCACTCGATACCTGCATAGATATCTTCTGTATTTTCACGGAAAATAACCATGTCAACAAGCTCAGGACGTTTAACCGGGGATGGTACGCCGTTGAAATAACGAACTGGACGAGAGCATACATACAGATCAAGCTCTTGACGAAGAGCAACGTTCAAAGAACGGATACCGCCGCCGATCGGAGTTGTCAAAGGTCCTTTGATTGCTACTATGTATTCACGAATAGCAGTCAAAGTATCATTTGGCAACCAGCTGTTGTATTTATTAAAAGCTTTTTCGCCGGCATATACTTCGTACCAAGCGATTTTCTTTTCGCCTTTGTATGCTTTTTCTACCGCTGCATCCAATACACGCTTGGAAGCTGCCCAGATGTCAGGACCTGTTCCGTCACCCTCGATAAAAGGAATAATTGGGTTGTTAGGTACGTTAAGTTTACCGTCTGTGATAGTAATTTTTTCGCCTTCAGTAGGTGCACTATAGTTTTCGAATTGAGCCATGATTTAATTTGCCTCCTTAAAATTGGGAAAGTATAAACACAAAATTGAACGGGAGCCACAGCGCTTGTCCTGTTCAATTGAACCAGACTTAGAGCACGCTGCAACAACCCGTTGGTTGCAATAGACTTTATTGAAATCGATTAACGATTATCAATCGGTGTATACTTCTGGTTTGAAAGACCTGTGTACTCAGCACGAGGACGGATCAAACGGTTGTTCTCAAACTGCTCAAGAATGTGAGCTGTCCATCCGGATGCACGGCTAACCGCAAAAATCGGTGTAAACAAATCACGCGGAATCTCCAGAGAAGTATAAACGGAAGCAGAGTAAAAGTCCACATTAGGCTTCAAACCTTTTTGTCCAGTTACGATTTCTTCAATTTTAATTGACATATTATACCAGTTCATATTGCCGGTAATTTTGCCCAGTTGCTCAGACATTTTTTGAAGATGCTTAGCGCGTGGATCGCCGTTTTTGTATACACGGTGTCCAAAGCCCATAATTTTTTCTTTGTTAGCCAGCTTCGCGTTGACATAAGACTCTGCATTTTCAAAAGTACCGATATCCTCAAGCATAGCCATAACCGCTTCATTAGCTCCGCCATGCAATGGACCTTTAAGTGCTCCGATAGCAGAAGTTACGCCGGAATAGATGTCAGACAATGTAGCTACAGTAACACGCGCCGCGAATGTTGAAGCGTTCAATTCGTGATCTGCATGCAGCACCAAAGCTTTATCCAGTGCTTCAATTGCAACTTTATCTGGATCTTTACCGATCAGCATGTATAGGAAGTTCTCAGCAACAGATTCGCTTTGCTTAGGAGCGATTGGCTCTTTACCTTCACGAATACGAGCAAATGCAGCAATGATGGTTGGAATTTGTGCTTGCAATTTTATCGCTTTGCGCAGGTTGGATTCCGGTGACATATCGTTAGCTTCTTCATCATACAGTGCCAAGCTGGAAACAGCAGTACGAAGTGCAGCCATCGAGTTCGTATCTTTAGGATACGTTCTGATTTGATCAATCACTTGGCTTGGTACAGCTGCATATTGATTCAAATCCTTAACCAATTGAGCCAATTCGGAACGGTTAGGCAGCTTGCCATACCATAGCAAATAAGCTACCTCTTCGAAAGTTGCATTTTCAGCCAAATCATCGATGTCAAATCCGCGGTAAGTTAGTACACCGTCAATAATGGAGCTGATCGACGACGTTGTAGCAACAATGCCTTCTAAACCTTTAGTAGCAGTCAAAACAATCTCTCCTTTACTTTACATGTTCGTATAATAACTACTATATCATAAATCGCTGCTCATAAGAAAAACTCCAGATCGAAGTCCTTTTCGAAGAAAATATCTTCACTACGGCAAAATTCATTTTACCCAAGGTCGAATGTTTACTTATCTACTATAAATGATTTGGCAAACAATGTGAACAAAGCAGCACATAAAAGTTCATTATCAGCACAATAAACATATGCTATCTCTTAAATATCAACACGCTGACTCCAAATGCTTGAAGGTATGGGCTTTATTCTTTCCACTATACTCTAAAGGAATTCCAATAAATAAGACAAAAAAGCCCTCGTTCCATATCAAAGGAAAGAAGGCTTTTTCGTTACCGTCAACGTTTATTTATTATTCGTTCGACTCAGTGTGAATAGGTAGTTATATAAACTTGCATGCTTTTGCTCGTCTAGGATAATACCCATTACGGTATCACGATAAATACTATCAGGCAAACCAAACCAGATTTTTCGGTACTTTTCAACGGCTGATAGCTCACCTAATAATGCTCGTTGTAATCCTTCTTCATAAGAGGTTACCTTCCCATATTGTTCATCACTTGTTCCAGAAACCTCGTGCCCAGTCAATGCATTATAGATACCCCGAAACATCCTGTTGTGCCCACGTTCATCATCACGAATCGATTTAATAATAGTTGCTTGTTCTTTCATTGGAGCTAACCTTATCAATTCATCATAAAATAATTCATCGTTACGCTCACCCTGTACGGATTGTCTAATTAATTCCAATGCCTGTGTCTGATCCGTCGTCCACACAGGATGAAAACTTGAACGGTACCAATAAGGATAGACTCCATACATACGTTAACCTACCTTCTACTCAATATTCTAGATCATATTATGCAAACCTGTTTGGTCTGGTGCCTATGATCATGTCTACTGGTAGGCCTGTTACCTTGTATAGACGGGTTTTCAATGAGTGTAGCTCTACCTCCTTTTTTTCACACAACACTCGAATTGGAGCCATCTATAAGATCTGGATCATTCGTGTTTGTGCTGCTGTTTTCGTTATTCGCGACGCTTCCAATAGAATCACCAGGAGAAAATGATGCAGCACCCCCATAGTTTTTGGATGAGCTTGATAACACAATATAGGCAACATCCCCGATTTGAACATTAGAGCTCTGGCTAACATTGTTAATTTTAATATTACCGACAATTGAAGGCATTGGTTGAAACCTCTTCCATCAAATTTAATATATATATGATATTATGTTATGGGATTATTGCCCAAACGTCACAACTGTGCTCTACATTTGTCTATAACGGCCAATATGGGCGCTGTTAAATTATTCTTAGAAATTTTGCTCTCATCGAAATCGGTGTTAAAATAGTCTTTGTATGTGAAAAAATTAATGTTCAGTAAAAGCGATACGCTAAAATGTGTACACTATGGAGGAGTCTTATGCCAAACAGCCGCAGAATCGGCATCATTGATATCGGTTCCAATTCCATACGTCTGGTTATTTATGAAATGAATCAATTAAATGCCTATAGAGTTATTGGAGAATTCAAGCAATCGGCCCGGTTAAGTCAAAGAATTGGTCCTGACAATAGTCTTCCTCCTGACGATGTTCAAGCTATTGTCGGGATTCTGTCGCATTTTAAGCAGGTGTGTAATGCTAATCAAGTATCTGAAATTCGCGCCGCAGCCACTGCTGCTATACGCAACGCTGCTAATTCACAACATATCATTCAAACCTTACATTATCAGACTGGCATAGAGGTTGAGCTCCTATCCGGTGAGGACGAAGCAAGACTCGGTTTTCTCGGTATGATAAACTCATTGGATATCCCTGATGGAATTGTTGTCGATATTGGGGGCGGAAGCACAGAAGTCACGATATTCCGCAATCGCACAAGACTGAAAAGTGTCTCTTTTCCATTTGGAGCGGTTAATACAGGCCGCAGATTCTCAACCAATGGTGATTGCAGCGAAGAACAATTAAAGCAAATTCGCCACATGGTTCAAGAAGCTGTAGCTAACGAGCCATGGATCAAAATGCACCCAGGTTTACCCTTCATAGGCTTAGGAGGAACGATTCGCAGCCTTAGCAAGATCAATCAAAAGAAGCAAAAGTATTCACTTCCAGTTACACATAATTACCCTATTTCTGCCTTGGATATGGATGAGCTGATGCAATGGCTGTCCTCCCTCCCTAACGATAAAAGAAAAAAGGTGGATGGCCTATCCAAAGAGCGTTTCGATATCATCGTTCCGGGAATGACTCTTTTACAAGCCTTGTTTGAAGCGACAGGCTCAAGCCATTACGTGATTAGCGGCGCAGGATTACGCGATGGACTCTTTCATGAAGCCTTTTTACCTGATCATTTGGCATCAATGAGTCTTCTCGATCATAGCGCTCGCAACCTTCTGGCGCTTCATTCCACGGCACCTGTCGCCCATCTGGAACAAGTTACAGCGAATGCTGCCATTCTGTTTAACGCTCTACAAAGCCTACATGGATTAGACGACCGAAGCCTGCAAGTTCTGCGTGCTGCTGCCTTACTTCACCGTATCGGAGTGGCTGTAAATTATTATCATTTTGTTAAGCATTCCTTTTATTTAATTGCACACTCGCGAATCGACGGACTATCTCATAGAGAAACCCTTATATGCGCGGCTGCCGCTACTTATAAAACCAAAAACAAAACCCAGCAGATTTACTTGCAACATAAGGATATATTGTCCGATACAGACTTGGACTTGATTGCAAAGCTCGGAACGATCCTCCAGCTGGCAATTGCATTGGATATTTCCGAAGCTCAGTCTATTGCGTCTTTCAGCGCCATTATTGATCCCAAGGACTTACTTATTCATGCTCAAATAAAAAACGACCCCTCCTTCGAATTAAGGGGGGTCGAATCTGTACAAAAGGAATTCAGCAAAATTTGGGGCTTGAAGCCGGTTATTCAAACTTCATGATGCTGCGGCTTCTTTTTCCATGATTTAATTTTCATTGCTTCGAACTGGCTGCGCAGCGGTTTTTTCTCATTGACTATTCGTGAATATAAGCCGCTTGACTGCAGCTGACGCGCCTTAACGTTGTCCCCTAAGCTTAGCTCTAGTATCCGGATCAGCGTTTCCTGAAGATGCTTGTCAAACACTGGACATATAAGCTCAATTCTCCGAGTTAAATTCCGCGTCATCCAATCCGCACTAGAAAGATACACTTCTGGCTCTTGATCGTTTTGGAAGTACAAAATACGCGAATGCTCTAGAAACCGGTCTACGATGCTTATCACCTGAATATTTTCACTTAATCCCAATACACCCGGACGCAAGCAGCAAACTCCGCGTATGATTAGATCTATTTTGACTCCGGCTTTAGAAGCCTCGTACAGCTCCTCCACCATCTGTTGATTCGATAAGGAATTGAGCTTGGCGATAATATGAGCGGGTTTCCCCTCAAGGGCATGTTGGGCTTCACGGCGTATTTTCTCAAAAAGTTTGTCCTTCAGGTCTGTTGGAGCGACTCCAAATGCCTTCCAATTATGCGGTGCCGAATAACCGGTAACTTCATTAAAAAGCGCTGAAGCATCCTCTCCAATGATCATATGGGAAGTAAATAGACCCAGATCTGTATACAGCTTGGCTGTGCTATCGTTGTAATTACCAGTCCCTACATGCACATAGCGGCGCAATCCGTCCTGTTCCTGACGCACCACCAATGTGATTTTCGCATGTGTTTTTAAACCGACCAGCCCATATACAACATGACACCCTGCCTGCTCAAGCTGTCTTGCCCAAGCAATATTACGCTCTTCATCAAACCTCGCCTTCAGCTCAACTACAACTGTTACCTGCTTGCCCGATTCCGCAGCACTCGCTAGCGCTTGAATCAACGGCGAATTTCCGCTTACCCGATATAGCGTCATTTTGATAGCCAAAACTTGACTGTCGAATGCAGCTTGACAAATAAAGTCAGTTACAGCGTCGAACGATTCATAGGGATGATAGAGAAGAACGTCCTGCTGCTTCAGCTTCATAAAAATATCTTCCGTATCAGCCAATTCCAGGGGATAAGCGGCTTCAACAGGTTTATACCTCAACTGCTCATAGCCTTTTAACGAACCAGCCAGCTTCATAAAATAAGTCAAGTCCAAAGGACCATCGATTTCAAAAATATTCTCCGTAATTTCAAACTCTTCCTGCAGCACATTGAGTGCATACGGATGAATTCCTTTTTGCACCTCAAGACGGACTGGAGAGCCCCAACGCCGGCGGCGCAGCTCCTTCTCGATTTCCTCCAGCAGATCCTCCGCACCTTCCTCATTCAAGGTTAGATCCGCATTGCGCGTAAGTCTGAAGCCATGTACGGAAATAGGTGTATAACCGGAAAATAACGTGTGGATATGCTGCTCAATCAAATCCTCCAGCAGGACAAATTCATGCTTCTTACTGTTGGAGCGCGCTGGCACCTCGATACAACGAGACAAATTCGAAGGAACCTGAACTATGGCAAAATAAGGCTCATCCTCCGGGTCATCGCCTTCCTTCATCAGAACGACGGCTAAATAGACAGCTTGGGTATGTACCAAGGGAAAAGGACGGCTCTGATCGACTGCCATAGGGGTCAGCACGGGAAACACGATTTCATGATAGTAAGAATCCATCGCTTTGCGCTGATTCATATTGAGATCTTCATAATCCGTAAAAAGAATGCCTTCTTTGGCTAGTTGTCTCGTAACGTCACGATAAGATTTATATTGTTCAGCTACCATTTTGGTTGATCGCTTCATGATACGTTTAAACAAGCCTGCTGGCGTATAACCAGTAAAGTCCTTTTTTATATAGCCGGCCTTAATCTGATCTTTGATACCCGCAACACGTACACTCATAAATTCATCTAAATTGGATGAAACGATAGAAAGAAATTTTACCCGTTCCAATAAGGGTGTATCGACATCCTGGGCTTCTTCAAGCACCCGCCAATTAAACTCGATCCAGCTCAAGTCGCGATTGATATAGTTTGATGAAGCTTCTCTTTCTCTCTGCGCCATCTCTTTCATATTGTCCTCGTAACCTCCATAGGATTCGACCGTTTTTGCGAATGAAATATACAAATGTGTGCTATTCTATTTTCATTCAACTATCTTCATGGTAGTTCGACAATGTAATCAGAAGATGTGAAGTTTGTAAATTGTATGTAAAGGTAAAGAGCTTTTTTTATTCGAGGTCCTTTCGAAAAGACCCTAATATTTACTATTCTTTTTGCGACTGCAGTAATTTATACAGTTCAGGAGCCGCTTTGTCAATACGAGTAGGCTTCCAATCCCGGTTCACCCACACATGCCGTGTACTTCCACTAACCAGCAGCTCGGCGCCGCGTCTAATTTCCGAAGCAAAATGAACTCGCAAATGAGTATACTCTTCTATTCTCGTACATATTGTAATCAAGTCATCGTATTTTGCTGGGAGCTTGAACTGCATATGCGCGTCTACTAGCGGCAATAGCAAGCCCTGCTCCTCAATTTTATGATATGGCATGCCCAGTGTACGGATTAACTCTGTCCTGCCTATTTCAAACCAATTCAAGTAATTCGCATGATAGACGACGCCCATTTGATCCGTCTCCTGATAACGAACCCTTATCGTATGCTCAAACCAAGGTGATGAAGAAGACATAAGAACCTCCTAGAGATTTCGCAAAAAAATCAATGAATGACTTTATTAGAAAAAAAAAGAGTGAAACCGATGTATAGACTCGACTTCACTCTTGCTTTCTTGGTGGGACGTCTAACACGCCTAGCTTTAATTATAGGACGCGTGCACGGCCCGAATAGATTACACCTACTTCAGGGTAGATCGATACCTCTACGCCGTCTTTGATGAGCTCCAATGCGCCATCAACGCCAACAATTACAGGCTTGCTCAAGCTGATACCGACAACTGCCGCGTGGGAAGTAATGCCGCCTGTTTCTGTAATGATTGCGGATGCTTTCTCAATAGCAGGGATATAATCCTTGTCCGTTGTTAAAGTAACCAGAATACAACCTTCCACCGCTTTGGCATTAGCTTCTTCCGCAGTGCGGGCTATTACAACCTTGCCAGTAGCGATTTGTGTTCCAATGCCTTGACCTTTAGCAATCATTTCACCAATTTGGTGAACCTTGATTATGTTAGTTGTTCCGGAGCGTCCTACAGGTACGCCTGCCGTAATGACAACTGTATCTCCCAAGCTAACATGACCCGCTTTTACACTACTGTCTACTGCGTGCTCGAACAGCTCGTCCGTTGTTTTGCAATCCTCACCTTTGATAGGTACAACACCCCATACCAACGATAGACGGCGCAATACATGATCAATAGGAGTAACAGCGATGATAGGAGCCTTCGGACGGTATTTGGATACCATACGTGCCGTATATCCACTCTCCGTAGCAGTTAAAATCGCTCTCGCTTCCAAATCCAAAGCCGAACTCGCTACCGCTTGGCTGATTGCTTCGGTAACTGTTTTTTGCTGCGCATTGCTTTGACGGATAAAAATTTCGCGGTGCTCAAGCGCTGCTTCTGCACGCTCTGAAATTTTGGCCATAGTCAATACGGACTCAATTGGGTATTTACCAGCAGCCGTTTCGCCAGACAGCATAACAGCATCCGTTCCATCAAAAATCGCATTCGCTACGTCACTAGCTTCCGCACGAGTCGGACGCGGGTTGCGCTGCATGGAATCCAGCATCATCGTAGCTGTAATAACCGGTTTACCCGCTTGGTTACATTTCTTGATCATTGCTTTTTGTACGATTGGTACATCTTCAGCAGGAATCTCAACACCAAGATCGCCACGAGCTACCATCAAACCATCTGAAACCTCAAGGATTTCGTCCAAATTATCGACACCCTCTTGGTTTTCGATTTTGGAAATAATCTGAATATGATTAGCGTTGTGACGCTCCAAAATTTCACGAATCTCAATAACATCGCTCGCTTTACGCACAAATGAAGCAGCGATGAAATCGACCCCCTGCTCAATACCAAAAACTATATCATTAGCATCCTTTTCGGTAATACCAGGCAGATTGATCTTCACTCCAGGGACGTTAACACCCTTCTTGCCGCCCAACAGACCTCCATTAACGATACGGCATTTGATATCGGTGTTGCTTACATCTGCAACTTCCAATCCAATCAAACCATCGTCAATTAAAATGGTCGCGCCAATTTTTACGTCCTTCGGCAAATCCTTATACGTAATATGAACACGATCAGCGTCTCCAACAATTTCTTCTGTTGTAAGAGTGATAAAGTTATCCTGAACCAGCTCAACCTTTTGATCATCCTTCAGCTTACCTGTACGAATCTCAGGCCCCTTGGTATCCAATAGGATGGCTACTATTTTGTTCAATTCCTTGGAAGCTTGACGAACATTTTTGATCCGGTTGCCATGCTCCTCAAAGTCGCCGTGTGAGAAGTTCAATCTAGCTACATTCATACCTGCATCAATAAGCTTTTTGAACATGTCCAATGATTCGCTCACTGGACCGATAGTACATACAATTTTCGTTTTACGCATGATTATGATTACCCTCCTGAATGTAAGTAAACCTTCCGATTTTTCTAAATTTTCTATATCGGTCTTCGATTAGTTCTTTCTCTGTAAGAGCCGTTAGTTCCTGCAAATGCTTTATTAAGGTTTGCTTAATTTCCAAAGCCAATGATTGGACATCACGGTGAGCTCCTCCGCGCGGCTCTTGGATGATCCCATCGATAACGCCAAGATTCAATATATGATCCGCAGTGATTTTCATCGCCTCAGCCGCTTCCCCTGATCTTGAAGCATCTTTATATAGAATCGACGAAGCCGCCTCAGGCGTACTAACCGAATAAATCGCGTTCTCCAGCATAAAGACCCGGTTGCCAACTCCTAATGCAAGCGCGCCTCCGCTTCCGCCTTCCCCGATAACAACACAGATGATAGGAACCCCAAAAGAAGCCATTTCCATTAAATTTCTGGCAATTGCTTCACTTTGTCCACGCTCTTCGGCTGCACTGCCTGGATATGCTCCCGGCGTATCAATAAACGTAATGATAGGACGTTTAAACTTATTCGCTTGCTTCATTAATCGCAAGCCTTTACGCAGTCCGTCGGGATGAGGCATACCGAAGTGTCGTGCTATATTGTCCTTCGTATCCTTACCCTTCTGGTGGCCAACCACCGTAACGGGTATTCCGTTCAATCGTGCTAATCCACCTACAATAGCCAAGTCATCTCCATATAACCGATCGCCATGAAGCTCCATAAAATCGGTAAAAATGAGCTGAATGTAATCCAGCGTTGTAGGACGCTGAGGATGACGAGCCAGCTGCATTTTTTCAGAAGTGGACATGCTGCTGTAAAGCTGAGCAGCCAGCTGCTCATAACGCTGCTCCAATCGGGCTATTTCATCCGAGAAATCCATTTGCTTATCAGAGCCAAATTTTCTAAGCTCCTCGATTTTGGCCTTTAGCTCAAGAAGCGGCTGCTCAAAGGGCAATTCACCCGCCATTTGCCACATCCCCCTTCACCACATGCATATCCAATAATCTAACCAACGTGCCTTTAATTTCTTTACGTGCAACTACCATATCCACATGACCATGCTGTAAGTTGAACTCAGCCGTTTGAAAGTTATCTGGAAGCTTCTGACGGATCGTCTGTTCAATAACTCTACGGCCAGTAAATCCGAATGCCGCACCAGGCTCAGCAATAATATAATCACCGAGCATTGCATAGCTTGCCGATACGCCCCCGAAGGTCGGGTCCGTAATAACGGAAATAAACAAACCGCCCTGCTCGTTCAATTGTGCGATGGCAGCGCTTGTTTTGGCCATTTGCATCAAGCTGAGTATACTCTCCTGCATACGGGCTCCGCCTGACGTGGAAAATACAATCAACGGATATTTCTTTTGAATGGCATGCTCAATGGCTATAGTTACTTTCTCACCAACAACAGAGCCAAGTGATCCCCCCATAAAGTCAAAGCTCATTACGGCAACGATGACTGGGAAGCCACCAATAGTTCCTTCGCCGGTAATAATCGCATCGTTCATACCTGTAGTTTCCGTTGCTTTATGGTATTTGTTCACATAATCAGGAAATCCAAGCGGATCCTCGGAAATCATTTCACTGTCATATTCAAAAAAGCGGCCTTCATCCATAATCAACTGAATGCGCTCTACCGCATTTAATTTGAAATGATACCCACAGGCCGTACAAACCTTAAGGTTTTTATCCAATTCTTTGGTAAATTGAATGGTGGCGCACCTAGGACATTTGTTCATTAAGCCTTCAGGAATTTCTCTCCTCGGCTTGTCCTCAGGAACTATCTCCACACCATCTGCTGCACGCTGAACAGGTCTATCAGAGCCTGGTATCGTCGCGTACTTTCTCTTCTTCTGAAATAAGTCTTTAAATTGCACGATCTGCACCTCGCTTGCGGTTGATGTTCAAATGCGGTCCATCTACGATCTATGCAAAATGGAATTCAGCACATCTTGAACCTCTTCCAGTTCACCTTCAGGGACTACAATTTCAAACTGGTTTTTCGTCATATTAATGGCCCGCACCTGGACAAGAAAGCCCTCTTCTGTCAGTTTCGTCTTGATTCTATCCGCAATTTTCGCTGTCGGAGCTATATAAATAACGGTCCACATGAAAAAAGACCTCCTGAACATAATGCACTAATGATATCATATCTTCTCTTTTTCCCGCAACAAAGGCTTATCGCTAAATAAAATATGAATAGAATTACTGGGAGAACAGCGGCTTGAGAGGAGATCAGGGGTATAATGGCCCCCCCGTTTAGGTTACTTCGTCGTCCTTAATATCCGTCAGTTGCATATCCAATTCATCTTGATGCCGATGAGCGATGCGAGCGGATGCGGCGGCGGCAAGGCCAGCTACTAAATCATCAAGAAATACATGAATTCCGCTTGGATGGTCATTGAGCTCGCGTATAATTCCCATCTTTTTTTTATCCAAATAGCCAAAGCTGGTTAAGCCTATCATGCCGTAGACATGTACAATACCGAGAGCCAGAGTCTCATCAACTCCATACAACGATTCGTCGCGTTCCATTATGGATTGCAGTGGCTCAGGGAGCAGCTTTTGCTCAGCCAGCTCATCCAGAGCAATGCCGGTGTATAAGGTATATTGCACTTCTCGCTTCTTCAAAACGGTCAGGACGCTGTCGATGCAGTCTTCCTTTTGAAGCTGCGGATTGTAGGGAAACTGCAGTTTGTAAACGATATCGGCCACTTGTTCAACAGTGACTCCCCGTCTTTCCAAACTTTCCACAATGTGCTCATGGGACATATGACATCGCCTCCTCCATAACTCGGAATGACCCTCCGGGTTACTAAATGTATGCGGAGGAGCAGCGATTTATAATATCAGAATTTATTTCACTTTCACCGACTCTTTACCCAGCAGCTCCTCAATGGCATGAAACAGCTTCGGAGAAGGCTTTACTTTATATTGATCGCTGAGGCCCAGCGTTTTTTGGCTTTTCTCGTAATACAGGATGACGGACAAGGGTCCTCCTTGCTCGACCAGCAGCTGCTTTAGAGCCGTTAATACGTGAGGCTGCTCGTGGTCGGCTGAGATTTTGACGTACACCCGCTGTGAACGCGGTGCCGTAGATGACGGCGATGCGGCTGGGACACTAGCCGCAGAGCGGGCTGTGCGCGGCGGCGAATCCGGCCGCGCAATTGAGCCAGACTGAGGCGGACGCGCAGTCTGACCGGACGTAGCGGCGCGCGGCGCCGCGGCGCTTTGGCGGGCCTGCGGCTGCGGCGAAGCTTGCGCTTGGCGGCTTGAAGCCGGCGAGCGGCCTCCGTCGCTCGCGGGAGCTGGCCGCTCGCCGCCAGTGCGGGCGTTATGCGCCGCAGGGCGGCGCACAGCCTTCAGCTGCAGCTGAGGATCGCTCAGCGCCACCAGTTGATCGGCAAGCAGCTTAACATCCTCGTCCCCCTGCTGAAGCTTGGCCCTGACCAGAACGGGATTCCCCTTCTGGACTAGAGGTGCGAACTGTTTCCATGCCTCAGGAAACAGAACAACCTCCACCTTGGCTACGCGATCCTCCAGCTCCATGAAAGCCATGGGCTGCCCTTTCTTAGTAACTATCGTTTTGTTGGATAGCACCAATCCTGCTACAATCACTTCGCTGTTGTCAGGCAGCTCCTGCAATTGATGCAGCATATCAATCTCAAGCACTCGCAGCTCCGCTTCGTAGTCATCCAGCGGACTGCCTGAGATATACAGTCCGAGAAGCTCCCGCTCCAACTCTAGCTGCTGCGTCATTGTAAAAGGGCGAATCTCCGGATATTCAACCTCCCAGTGAACGTCCTCGACGAATCCAAACAAATGCAGCTGTAAATCATCGCGTTCCTTGCGCCATTTAACAGCAGCCTCAATCGTCTCTTCGAGCATTGCCAGCTGCTGAGCGCGGTGTCCGGTCAGTGAATCGGCGGCCCCGCCTTGAATGAGCGACTCCAGCACTCGCTTGTTGCACACGCGCAGATCCACTCGGCGGCACAGGTCGAGCAGGCTCGTGTAGGGGCCGCCGCTGCGCTCCTGCATGATCGACTCGATGGCATGCGTGCCGACGTTCTTGATCGCTGCGAGGCCGAAGCGAATCGCGCCTGCACTTGATTTCACCGCGTCGGCATCCGCCTCGGCGGGCTCATCGCCGCCAGCTGGCGCAGCCTGCGGCGCTGCAGCGCTGCCGCCAGCAAGGCCCTGCTGCGCCGCTGGCGTAAACACGACGCCGCTCTCGTTAACGTCGGGCGGCAGCACAACGATGCCCATGCGGCGGCATTCGTCCACATATTCAGCCACCTTATTGTGGCTGCCCATCACGGCTGTCAGCATAGAAGCCATGAACTGCACGGGATAATGCGCCTTCAGATAAGCGGTCTGGAACGCCAGAACACCATATGCCGTTGCATGTGCGCGGGGAAATCCATAGTCTGCGAAGCGCACGATCATGTCGTACACCTTGTTGGCCTCCGCTTCACTGAAGCCTTCTGTCACACTGCCTTTTACAAAATGCGCCCGCTCCTCGTCCAGCACCTCTCGTTTCTTCTTGCTGACCGCGCGCCGCAATAAATCAGCTTCACCTAGGCTGAAGCCTGCCATTTTGGAAGCAATCTGCATGATCTGTTCCTGATACACAATAATCCCATACGTATCTCGGAGAATTGGCTCTAGCAACGGATGCGGGTATTCGACTTCCAGCTCGCCGTGCTTGCCCCCAATATAGCGTGGAATAAACTCCATTGGACCTGGACGATATAACGCAAGGACCGAAATAATATCCTCGAATTCCGAAGGTCTCAAATCCTTCAGCACTCGTCGTACACCTGCCGACTCCAGCTGAAATACACCTGTCGTGTCGCCGCGGCACAGCAGCTCGTAGGTCGCAGGATCATCCATCGGAAGCTTATGGAAATCGACAGTCACTCCTAGCTGTTCCTTGATCCATTGGAGCGTACGCTCGATAATGGACAAAGTCCGCAATCCAAGAAAATCCATTTTGAGCAGTCCGATGGCTTCCAAATGCTCCATGGAATACTGTGTCAATGCCGTCTGCTCATTGCCTTCCTGCAGCGGTACATATTGTGTCAGCGGCTCCCGGGAAATAATTACTCCAGCCGCATGAGTAGAAGCATGCCGAGGCATGCCCTCGACTTTCATTGCGATCTCGAGAAGCTGCGCCGTCTTCGGTTGTCTCTCTGCAAGAGCTTTCAATTCCGGATTGGCTTCTATAGCTTCCGCCAATGTCATCCCAAGCTGAGACGGTATCATTTTGGCCGCACGATCCACTTCCCCATAAGGAAGATTCAACACCCTGCCCACATCGCGAACAGCCGCCTTCGCAGCCATGGTTCCGAATGTAATAATTTGAGCAACGCGATCGCGACCATATTTGTCCACTACATAATCTATAACCTCATCACGACGCAAGTCGCTAAAATCGATATCAATATCAGGCATCGAGATCCGTTCCGGATTGAGGAACCGTTCAAACAGCAGCTGGTAACGAATCGGGTCTACATCCGTGATACGCAATACATACGCTACCAAGCTGCCTGCGGAGGAGCCCCGACCCGGCCCTGTTGCGATACCTTGCTGATGGGCAAAGCGGATAAAATCCCAAACAATTAAAAAGTAATCGGAAAAGCCCATACGTTCGATTACCGACAACTCATAATCAAGCCTGTCATGCAGCTGCTTGCGGTAGCTATTATCCTCCGGTTCCAGCCATGCTTCGACATTCCCATACCGCTCCTCAAGCCCCGTCCGACACAATTCAGCAAGATAACTGCCTGCTGTCGCATTAGCTGGAATCGGCTCGAACTGCGGCAAGATCGACCGGCCAAATTCGAGCTCCAGCTCACACCGTTCAGCCACAATTCGACTATTTTCTATCGCCTGAGGCACGTGAGGGAACAGCCGCTTCATCTCTTCTTCGCTTTTCAAATACAGCTGGCTTGAATGAAACCGCAATCTCTCCGTATCGTCCACCGTCTTGCCTGTCCCGATACAAATCAGAATATCCTGTACGGCATGATCCGGCTCGCGAACGTAATGAACATCATTGGTCGCGATCAATGGAATGCCTGTATCCTCGCTCAATTGGATCATGCTTTGCATGACTTTCTTCTGCTCCATCAAACCGTGATCCTGAATCTCCAAGAAAAAATCGTCTCCAAAAATGTCCTGGTAACGAAGCGCAGCAAGCTTAGCCTCCTCATAACGTTCATGAAGCAGGTGCTGGGAAACTTCACTTCCGAGACAAGAGCTGGTGCAAATAAGCCCTTCCGAATATTCAGCCAAATTCTTCGGGTCAATCCGGGGTTTGTAATGATGCCCCTCCAAATGACCTATTGAGCACAGCTTCATCAGGTTTTGATAGCCAGTATGATTCTTAGCCAGCAAAATTAAATGATAAATCGGCTGATCCTTTCGAGTCCCTTTATCCCGAATGGAGCCTGCTGTATAGTAAACCTCGCATCCGATAATCGGCTTAATGCCGCGCTGCTTGCATGCTTTATAGAAAGGTATGGCTCCGTACATGACTCCGTGGTCAGTCAATGCCAATGCCTTCATTCCAAGGTCGGCCGCCCGACCTACCAGATCATCAATACGTGCCGCACCATCCAGCAAACTATATTCACTATGTACATGCAGATGGACAAAATCACTCACCCGCTCCACCCCCTTGTTGTAAAAAATGATGCCGCCAAAAATATTTCTTTTATTTTATCATAATACGAACACTTGTACCATAGATTAGACAAGCAGGACATCATGCGCGGTAATGAAGGAAGGATGGGAACGAGCATGTCAAGCTTTTTAACAAAGTGCGTGGTCGATTTTTTTGTAGCGTTCGGAGTTGTTCTAGGAGGCACTATGCTTGGCGGCATAGCAGCTGTGTTTATTATGGAACCGCCTACAACAAGAATGCTGCTAATCTCAGAACAAATCAAAATTTGGGCGCTGGTAGCTGCAGTAGGCGGGACGATCGATCCCATTCGCGTAATAGAGAGCAACTTGGTTGAAGGCTATATGTCGCCCGCAATCAAACAAATTTTATATATTGTATTTGCATTTGCAGGAGCGCATACCGGCACAACGCTTATTCAATGGATTTGCAGAGGAGGCAGCAGCAATTGAAGGTACCGCCCTTTGAACAGTTTACCGGGCTGATGAAAGCAACGGGCCTGCTTATTGCCGGGGGCATCATTGGCTGCGCTGTATTTACCGCTATCTATCACCACCATCTCAATTCGGTGCTTATACTAAATAAGGAGCTCCAGGCTGAGAATGAAAAGCTAATCCAAGATAACAATTCATATAAAAAAACCAAAAATCAGCAAAGTACGATCAATCAAATTGATGTCACCGTGGAATCCGGAGATCTCAATCCTCTTGATAAGGTAACTGAACAGGAAATCGAGCGCCGTCTGCGCAACGATCTTAGTGTCGTAAAAGGACAGAAGATTTCTTATTTCGCGGAATCGCCCCATGTTTACCAACGGCTGCTAGCACAGAAGACCTATCATGCCATTATGGATAAAGATTACACCGTCAATGTTAAAATCATGCTGTTAATCCATACGGAGCTCAAGGTTTGGGTCATAGCGAAAGAATGGAAGCGCACCGTTCCCTAGAATCTTTCAGACTTAAAAAAGATACTGCATCAATTGAAGGGTTGATTGCTGCCGCAGCTGCTTCATTCACCTTCACTCGTTGCATTTCCCAGGGAAAATCGTTACATTAATAAGGATCCCGTTTGGACGTCATTTCTGCGCCATTCAACGGATACAACTAAGAAATGAATAAAAGGATGTGCCTGAGATGCAAATTCTCCAAGCTTTGTTACCTCTATTTATTTTTGTCCCCTTAATATTATCGGTCTATTACAGCTTTCGATCACGGAGAATTCAAGATCCTAAGCTGCGTGGGATCTATGCGGCCCGTATGAACATTGCCATGGGAGCAATGCTTGTAGTTATCGCTGTTTCCCAGCTGTTTTTCTTCACAGATTCCAACCTTCGCCGTGTTTTTGGCACCATTTGCTTCCTGCTCGGCATTTTTAACTTGTTCGCGGGGCTGCGTAATCACAGCGCTTATAGCAAGCTGAAGTAATATAGGCATAAAGAACATCAATTAATTACAAGCGAGCGCAGCAGCCCTCTTAACAGTTCTAACCAGAAGCTAGGCTCTGGCTTAAGGTGTTACACCTGGTCGATGAATTGGGCGGTCAACATCGCCTTGGCTACCAATGTCGGTCCATGGTAAATACCTACATCGATTTTTCCAAATTTGCGGCTGACCTCAATTATTTTGGGATGGATTTCGATTTGACTGTCGATTTGCACAGGCTTCACAAAATAAGAGGACATGTTGTCCATCACGAGGTCGCCCTTCTTCACATTCTGAATTACATGATAAGCCGCTTGTGTCATTAGAATCGTCAATACACCCTCTGAGACGGTCCCTAGCTGGTTGGTCATCTGAGGCGTAATCAAGCCCCGATAAACCGTCTGCCCCTCCTTGCTCCGCTCCTCCTCAAACCCAGACCAAATCAAATCCTCGAACGTTTCACCATTTTGCGGCTGACGTTGGATTTGCTGCATCGCTTTGAGCACATCCTTGCGACTGATAACTGCCATTACTTTGCGATTCGTATCAATCACCGGCAGAAGATCTATACCTTCCCAAACCATCATATGAGCAGCAGAAGCTACAGAAGTGTTAAGAGTAACCGTCAATGGATTACGGGTCATCAGCTTATCTATCGTCTGCTCAGGCTGAGCACCAATCAAATCCTTGGAGGTAATCATCCCCGTCAATCGGTTCCATTCATCGACCACAGGAAATCGGCTATGACCTGTTTGCTCATGGAGCTGCTGCCAATCCTTAAGCATATGATGGCCTTTAAGCACCATAACCAGCATTTGCGGAGGGACGATATCCTCGATGAGCAATATTTTTTTCTTGATGAGACGGTCATAAATAGCTCTATTTATCATAGATGCCACAGTATAAGTATCATAGCTGCTTGATATAATCGGCAGATCCAGCTCGTCCGCGAGCTTCTTTACCTCATCGCTTGTACCGAATCCTCCTGTAATCAACACACCCGCCCCTTGTTCCAATGCACAAGTATGGGCTTTACTGCGGTTTCCCACAATGAGCAAGCTGCCTGGATCAATATAGCGCATCATAGCATCCTGCTGCATCGCTCCTATGACGAACTTGTTCAACGTCTTTTGCAATCCGTCAAGGCCGCCAAGCACTTCTCCATCCACGATATTAACAACCTCAGCAAAGGTCAGCTTGTCTATATTATCGCGCAGTTTTTTTTCTACACGGATCGTTCCGACCCTCTCTTTGGTGCTGACTAGCCCCAAATTATCCGCTTCCTTAATCGCACGGTAGGCTGTTCCTTCGCTAACCTCAAGCTTTTCAGCTATTTTCCGTACCGATATTTTGGAACCAATCTTAAGACCCTCAATATATTTCAAAATTTGCTCATGCTTAGTAGCCGCTTCCTGAGTTGATGGCTCCAAAACTGTTACACCTCATTCTCACAATACTGTATTATTCTGTACCACTTATTATAAGCTCTATTTTTACGAAACGAAAGCACCTAGGATAAAAAAGCTGCTACGTGTTCTGGGAAGGGGAACGAGTGCATTTAACTTAACGGTTGAGCGAAGCCATGTATCCCAACTTAGCTCATCCTCAAAATCAGTGCTTGCCCCTCCTCTCATTATTAGCCATCTCAATATCCTGCAATTATGCAGTTATTTTCTACGGAATTTGCTGATTGAGGGGAAAAAACTACGAAAATACAGCAATTTTCACCCATAGCGGTCCGGTTTCAGCTAATAACGGAAAAGAGATGCACATTTGCAGGAATTCACGAAGACTGCGATAAAACGGTCCAAAACCTGTATAGATGCAGGTTTTCGTGGTGGGAAATGGCTTCGAATAATGTCTTGTTCGCTTCCATTGCCGCTCGTAGGTCTTGCCAAACGCTGAGCTGGGTGCGGCACCGAGATCGAATGACTTCATCAAACGCTGAAGCTAGGTACGAAGCCGAGATCGATGAAATCATCAAACACTGAGCTGCCTACGAAGCCGAGATCGAATGACCTCATCAAACGCTGATTTCGGTTTTGAACCAAAACAATGCACTATTCAGCATAATCATCGATCATTTTTTCGAATTATGGGCTTCGTATGAACCAAAAATAGGCATTCGCATAGGATGGAGTAGAAAACCTTGGAGGTGCAAGATTCGAATGTATAATCAACCAACTGCTGTACAGAGTCAACCATTGTATCAAATGGACCCTGCAATGTGGGAATCCATGAACAAATTGAAGGATCACGTCCATGGCCTTTGCTCCAAACACATGAATCATCCGGTTCAAGTACAAACCGTTCAAGGGCAAATATATCATGGCTATATCGTTCATTTCGACGACTCCCACTTATACTTAAAGCCAATGGAAGGCCACGTTCGCGCATTCGCAGGTGCTTATGCTTATAACAATGTAATTCTTCCGTTAGTTTTGTACAATTTGCTCGCCATTACTTTGTTGCTCTGAGGATAGGCTCATTCCTGACTAAGACAATTACAGAAATAAAGCCGTTTCCCCACAATCTGGGGAAACGGCTTTATTTCGATGTTCAAGAATTTATGCAGCTTTGATTTTTAATATTGGATATTCACGAATAAAGCTGATCTTGCTTACTTAGCGCATTTTTTTAAATTGCAGCATTTTACGTTTGCCTTGAAGCATCTGCTCTAATTGCCATTTTTTCATATGCTTGACCTTGGCCAGCTCTCGCTTCGTTTCATCATCGACTCCTAGAATTTCATGCAAATGTGCAGCAATAATTACGAGGGCAAACATCACCCAGACAATTCCGAAAATGGTCGGTAGTGTAAATCCTGAGCGAATATCCATTCTAGGGACGGCATAAAACAGCATGCCTAGCGCCAGCCCCATATACATAATGTTTTTCATTCCTTTCAATCGATCATCCCTCCGTTTCATTACAACTTGTACGATACATTGTATGAGAAGGCGAAACGAAATAGCACTGCCACAACAAATGGGCATGTTGGTTCGGTAATCAGGATAGAACATTTCATGTATGCTGCATATTTTATAGGCATAGAAGGAGGGATGAATTCGTAGTGAAAAAACACCCGGCTATGACGCATTCCTTGCATCGTGCAGCAGCTCAATGCAAACGATCCAAAACCCGCTCCACCATCCCGATAATCGTTCAATTCACGGGAAGTGACCGGAGCGCTCACAGGCAGCATCAGTCAAAACTTAGAAATAAGCTGTGCCAACGAAAGCATCATTTTCTGGACAAAGGAGGCTTATGGCTGGTAGACGGTTGGTCTGCTCATGTTTCTCCTTCCTGTCTAGATACCATCTGCAACCATAAAGGTGTTGCTAAGGTTATGTTGGACCGAAGAAACAGCACCAAGCTCAACATCGCTACTCCTGCAGTCGGCGCTACCAGCCTGCAGCGAAAGCGGCTGACCGGTCGAGGGATAACTATTGCCGTGCTTGATACAGGTGTCGCTCGCCATCCCGATTTGACGAAGCCGTACAACCGGATTAAAGCCTTTAAAGATTTTATTAGCCATAAAAAAAAACCATATGACGACAATGGCCATGGAACACATGTGGCAGGAGATGCAGCCGGAAATGGCTATTCAAGCAAAGGGAAGTACAGAGGGGTTGCACCGCAAGCCAAAATTGTTGGTGTAAAGGTACTTGACAATCAAGGCGGAGGCTTCGATTCAACTATTATCAGAGGCATTCAATGGTGCATAACTCATCGTAAAAGGCTTGGCATTCGCGTCTTGAATCTGTCTCTGGGCAAACCAGCTTTGGAGCCTTGCAAGAACGATCCTCTGTGCCAAGCGATCGAGAAGGCAGTCAAAGCCGGTATCGTCGTAACCGTAGCCGCTGGAAACAACGGCCCAGCCAAAGGCTCCGTCACATCACCGGGAACAAGCCCCTCAGCGATCACAGTAGGCGCAGTGGACGATCGGCGTACCGTGCGGCAATCAGATGACCGTGTTGCCGCATTTTCAGGCCGCGGACCGGCTAAAGGAGGCTTGATAAAGCCGGATACCTTGGCGCCTGGCGTCAACATCGTTTCGCTGCGGGCTCCTGGCTCTATCTTGGATCGCTTATCTCCACGAGGCGGCCTTCCGAAAGGCTATATGCGGTTGTCCGGCACCAGCTTTTCGGCACCCATCACAGCGGGAACCGCAGCCCAGCTGCTGCAGAAGTATCCTCGGCTTCGTCCGCAGCAGATCAAATTGCTGATTAAACGAAATGCCTTCTCTTTAAGGATGCCATCCAACACACAGGGCACCGGCGAGTTAAATAGTCGGTTTGCTGCAGGCTCCAGGAAAAGATAGCTTATCTCAAAAAAGTAAGAGTAAATCCTTCATTGTTTTACCGACTGCTTGCGGAATTGCTGTGGCGACATGCCTGTTATCCGCTTGAATAATGAATGAAAATATTTCATATCCTGATATCCTGCGAGCTCTGCAATTTCACTTATTTTACTGTTCGTTCTATTCAGCAGCTCGCAGCATTTTTGAATTCTAACATTATGCAGGTACTCCGTATACGTTTGCCCTGTCGCCTGTTTGATCAAACGGTGGAACTGCCTTGGACCCACGTTTATTTTGGCGGCGATTTCAGGCAGCGATGGCGGATTTTGAAGCTGCTGCTGAATAAACCCGAGTACCTCATCCATACGATTGTTCTCCAACAACAATTCGGCCCCCTGTCCAACCGGCTGTCTGGAGCGGTACAGCAGCACCAACAGCTGTATCACATAGGAAAGCAGCATAAACCTCCGAGCCGCTTTTGCCTGCGAGAATTCGATGTGCAAGCGGCTCATCAACACGCCTATTTCTCCGAATTGCTCTTTTTGCTGAAACCACGTTGTTTCCTTTTGCAGCGTAAGAAGGACATCTCTGTCTGCTGAAGTTAGAAGCTCCGAATAATTCCCCGCCATTTGTTCAAAAAGCTGCTCATGAAAAAGACAATTGTATACGATGAGCTTATCCTTAGCTGCTGCATGCGCCGGCCTGAATACGTGAGAGGTGCCAACAGGTATGAAAAATAAATCTCCTTTTTGGACAGCAATGATCTCATCCCTTATATAATGAAACCCTTTCCCTTCGCTTACATAGGTAATTTCAACAAAATCATGCGAGTGCTCCAGCAATTCAAACGATTCGCTAGCCCTATTCACATATAATGGAAATCCAGGCTCGAAAAACATTTGTCCATGCATCGATCCAATCGTTCTACGAATGGTCATCGGCTCATAGTCTCCTTAAACGTCCTAAACTTGGAAAGGCTTACAAGGTCAGTATACCCCTATAACTATGTCTAAAACAACCCATTAACTTATAGCTTAGTCATAATAGAATGAAAGACAAATCCTACAAAAAGAGGTGCCCTTATGCAGGATCTAAAAGCCAAGAAGCTCCGTTGTGAATACCGTAATAATCCAGTAGGAATCGATGTATTAAAACCTAGACTTAGCTGGCAGATGGCAGCAAGCGGTAGGAATGTGAAGCAAGCTGCCTATCAAATCCAGGTTTCGGCTGACAATGCCGGATCCTTCACAGGCCCACTGGCATGGGACTCAGGAAAGATAATCTCCGACCATTCTGTTCATGTGGAGTACGAGGGAGACCCGCTGCAGCCCAGCACCAAATATTCGTACCGGGTAAGAATATGGAGCACATCGGATGAGGAAAGCGGCTGGAGTGAGACTGCTTACTGGATCACTGGATTATTAAGCTCAGCCGGTTGGAAAGCACAATGGGTCACCGGCATGTATGGTCAATCAACGGGTAAGTCCGAGCCTGCCGACCTGCTGCGCAAAGCATTCGATATTAAAGAAGAAGTAAAAGTTAAATCCGCTGTTGTCTTTGTAACTGCCTTGGGCTTGTACGAATTGCAGCTTAACGGTCAACGAGTTGGCGATTGGCTGCTCACACCGGGATGGACCAGCTATAGCAAAAGACTGCAATATCAAACGTATGACGTTACAAGTTTGCTGCAAGCAGGCGACAACGCCATCGGGCTGATGCTGGCTGACGGCTGGTACAGAGGCAACCTGGCATGGAAGGAACAACGCAACTGCTTCGGAGAATACCGTGCAGGGATGATGCAGCTTCATATTGTGTACGCGGACGGCAGTGAGCAGACACTTGCAACGGATGACAGCTGGAAAGCATCGGAAGGGCCGATCCGTATGGCTGAGCTGTATCATGGCGAGACATATGACGCACGGATGGAAGCAAATGGATGGAGTGCCTCCGGTTATGACGACACGGATTGGAGAGCCGTCACTATTGTGGATTCAACACTGGACTTGCTTATCGCACAGGAGAATGAACCGATGAGGATTGTTGAGGAGATTCGTCCGGTTCAGGTGCTGTATACGCCTGCGGGCGAAACCGTCCTCGATATGGGACAAAACATGGTTGGCTGGATGCGTTTTACGGTTAAGGGTGAGGCTGGCCGAACCATCACGCTTCAGCATGCGGAAGTACTCGACAAGGACGGAAACTTTTATATAGGGAATTTACGGTCCGCGAAGCAAACTATAACCTATACCTGCAAAGGGGAAGGTACGGAAAGCTACGAGCCCCGCTTCACCTTCCAAGGCTTCCAATATGTCAAGGTCGAGGGCTATCCGGGCGAGGTGCTTCCTGAACATTTTACAGGCTGCGTAATTCATTCGGATTTGGAGCAAACAGGCAGCTTTGAATGCTCCCATCCCTTGATTAATCAGCTTCAGCACAACATACTGTGGGGGCAAAAAGGGAATTTTGTTGATGTCCCAACGGATTGTCCGCAAAGAGATGAGCGGTTAGGCTGGACTGGCGATGCCCAGGTATTTGTCCGGACATCGGCGTTCAATATGAATGTAGCCTCCTTTTTCACCAAATGGCTTAAGGATTTGAGAGCTGACCAATTCCCTGATGGCGGAGTTCCCTTTGTCGTGCCCGATGTTCTATCAAAGGACACCCACTCCTCTTCCGCATGGGGAGATGCAGCCGTCATTTGTCCTTGGACTATGTACTTGTGCTATGGGGATACACGCATTCTTGAGGAGCAGTATGGCAGTATGAAGGGCTGGGTTGAATATATACGCAGTCAGGGCGTCAATTCCTTATTGTGGAATACAGGCTTCCATTTTGGGGATTGGCTCGGGCTAGATGCGCGAGAAGACAGCTATACAGGGTCTACGCCTAAAGATTTGATTGCATCTGCATTTTATTACCACTCTACCCGCCTTCTGAGCCTAGCTGCGGATGTGCTCGGCAATCGCGAGGATGCCGAAGCCTACCAAAGCTTGAGTGATAATATCAAAAAGCAGTTCTGCCATGAATTCATTACGCCTGCCGGCAGACTTATTGCACCAACGCAAACCGCCCATGTTCTAGTGCTGATGTTCGGGCTCGTTGAAGGAGAAACGCACAGCCGCGTAATTAAGACACTGGTAGATTTGATTGAGGAGCAGCAGTTCCATCTGACAACCGGTTTTGTCGGCACCCCCTACTTATGCCATGTACTTACAGAGAATGGATACCATGATGTAGCGCTCAAGCTTGTTTTGCAGGAAAGCTACCCTTCCTGGCTGTTCCCTGTAACGAAAGGGGCGACTACCATGTGGGAGCATTGGGATGGGATTAAGGCAGACGGAAGCTTCTGGAGCGATAATATGAATTCATTCAATCATTACGCATATGGGGCAATCGGTGACTGGCTCTACCAGGTTGTAGCAGGCATTGATACCGATCATAAGCAAGCAGGCTATAAGCATATCCATATTCGCCCGAAGGCAGGTTATGGGTTTGACTACGTGAAGGCCGGATACGAATCGATTTATGGAGAGATTCGGTCAGAGTGGATACTAGCTGCTGACGGCAAAATGACCGTTAATATTACGATCCCGCCTAATACATCGGCTACCGTGCAGCTGACCGATGCTCGGCTGGAATCCTTGAAGGAAGGCGAGGCTTCCGTTCTCGCCGCAGAAGGTATTCATGTGCGTGAGCAAACGGCAGAAGGTGTTACTATGTTGGTGGGCTCCGGCAGCTATCAATTTCACTATTTGCAGCAATAACAGCAATAACAGCAATAACTATAGCAAATAAACACAAAGAAACCTCTACCTCCATTTTATAAAAGTGGAAGTTAGAGGTTTCTTTGCTGCTTCATCAACTATAGAAGCATGAATTTTTTGGGAAATTGATATTGCAGGCTTCTCTTAAGCAGCGCCCCGTTGAGGCGGACGACTGCGGGTAGAACGGATTGATTTTCTGATTCGCCCATAGATGGAAATGACAACCCAAGGGACAAGCAGGCTGAGTAAAAAGGCGCTGATCGTATAAGCATAGTAATCCAGCATACTCCCGCTGCCGATCACAGCATGTGTACGCCAGTAGGTCAATACGGCCGGATGCATCAAGTAGATGCCGAACGATACTGCACCGAGTGAGAGCAGAGCCCGACTCACTTTAGGCCAATGCTGGAGAAGCTTGCGTCCAATCCATATAAAGCTCATAGCTGCAAACATCGGATAAATGTTGAACAGCAATGTATACCAAGTATTATCCAGAACCGCTTTCGTCAATACCTCCAGCAAGAACAAGCCCATAAAACCTAAGCCAAGCAGAATGGTTAACGGCAGCACCCAACGGATATGCCTGGAAATCCAAGCTGTAAACACATCATAATTCATTCCAATATATCCGCCCAAAGTAAAGAGGCTGAAATACGTTACACTCAATGACGCCGTATGATTCAACGGTTCTATCCAATGGTTATAGCTGTAAAATGCTGCCTGAATCGCAATGCCGATAAAAAACAAGCTCTTACGAAAGCCGCTCCAAGCTCTGCAAAGCCAGACCAACAGCGGAAACAGCAAGTAAAACTGAACAATAATAACCATAAAATACAGATGGTACGAAGCGTCTGCCCATGGCAGCAAATCAAGAAACTGGGCCCAATCCCAGTGCAGCTGTTGAGGATAGAAAATCCATTGATTATACAAATAATAAAACGCCGACCAAATCAAGTAAGGAAATAAAATCTGCTTTACGCGTTTCAAATAAAAGGTAACCGCCTGCTTACCGCTCCAATCGTCGATATACCGGTAAAAAAGCACCAATCCACTAAGCAGAATAAATAAGGGAACTGCAAAATTGCTCAGCTTATTAACAGCTAGAAATAACGCTTGAGAGCCTGATCCGACAGGCAGCTCTACGGTTGCCTCGGATGTTCCGTGAATAATAAGCACAGCTAGTATGGCGAATGCTCTTACGATGTCCAGCTCTACCAGTTTTGATTTCTTTTTGACCACCGCTATTCCAATCCTTCCGTCCTTAATTCAGGTTACAAGAGGTTATTCAAAAAACACCCTTTTGAACTCTCATTGTAAGGTTATCTTCAAGCATTGTACCATATTTAGGTGTACCTGTATCAACGGTTAAGCAGTCGCTCACATTTATGCATAAACACTTATATTTACTTATTATTTACTTAAATTCACTTAAAATATGTTGCGAATCAACTGATTACCCCTTATAATTCCTCATATAAGCTGATCTTGAACCCTTAACAAAGGAGGCCTCCCTGTGTATCAAGAAGAACGGCTGATCGAAATTGTCCATTATTTAGAAAAGCACAAACGGATCAGCACCGAGAACATATGCGGTTTGTTTGACGTTTCACGTGACACTGCACGCCGGGACATTATCAAGCTGGAGGAGCAGGGCCATATATTACGAACCCGAGGTGGGGCAATACTGCCTACTTTGTCCAAAACCATTGCCAATTACGACGACAGACTTTTGGACGAATCAACAACAGAATCAAAAAAAGCGATCGGCAAGCTTGCCGCCTCTCTGCTCCATGACGGCGAATACTTGCTATTGGATGCCTCAACCACTGTACAAAGCGCCGCCGAGCAAATCTATACCAAAGGCCATGTGGCCGTTACAAACTCGATAGACATTGCCGGTATTTTGAATCAAAAAGAAGGTATCTCCATCCATCTGCTAGGTGGATTACTTCATCAAGAGCATCGATTTATTTATGGTTCCCGTGCTATAGAAATGCTCAGTGATTATTATGTTCATAAGCTTTTTATGGGAGTATGCGCAATTACAGCTGACGGAATAACTACCCCAAATGAGGAGGATGGCTACATTCTAAAAGAAATGATGCGCCGTGCCGATCAGGTCATTCTGTTGGTAGACCACACCAAATTCGGCAAACGCCAATTTCACCGAATTGCGGGTTTGGAGATGATCGATATTCTCATTACCGATCAGGAGCCTGACGAACGATTGAAGGAAGCCCTGCTTCTGCATGAAATAGACATCATGATAGCCAAAGGAGAGAATCAACCATGATCAAGCTGATAGTCAGCGACTTAGACGGCACTTTAATGCAGAAGGACCATACCGTTCGGTTAGAGGATCAAGAAGCATTAAGAAAAGCCTTCGAAAGCGGCATTATTATTACCTTCGCTTCAGGGCGCATGTACCCAGAGATCCGGCATATTATGAAGCTGATTGGCTTGGACGTACATGCAGTCTCGCAAAATGGCGCTTATGTGCACACTTCAGACAAAAATTTGATCCGGCACGACAGCTTTGAAACGGAGCTGATTCGGCAGCTGGCTGTAGCAGCGAAGGAAACGCCTTTTTTTACCGTAATGTGCAGTCCCGATACTTATGTGGTCACCAGCCATAGCGCTGAAAATGAAAAAGTCCAACAAAACTTGTTGGCTCCGCTCATTGTGATGCCAAACGCTCTGGAAGCGCTCGGCGGTGAATTGATGTGCTGTAAAATTTCTTATTTGGGTGATATTGAGCAGCTGCTGACGTTCAAACAGCACCTGCTTTCGGTTCATGGGGATAAAATCGATGCCTACATATCCGATGTCAACTGTCTGGATGTCATGCCCCGTCATATTTCCAAAGGCGCAGGTCTGAAGGCGCTGCAAGCACAACTCGGTATTCTGCCTGAGGAAACAATCTGCATCGGCGATTCATTCAATGATGTTTCGATGTTCCAGAGCACACCGCATAGCTTTGCTATGAGCTCCAGCCATTCAGATATTAAGGCACAGGCAGCTTACGTAGTGGATCGTGTGGCCGATGCCGTTGATTGGGCATTGAAGCAGGCCGTAAATTAGTAGATGAATACGGGGTGGCTGCTGCTAGTATGTACGTTGGCAGCAGCCTTTATTGCGTTCCTTCACACTGATAGACGAGCTTTAAGCCAATCATAGGCTATTAGCCCGGAAACCTCATGCTTCCCTGAATGGATGTCCTTATCAAGCTTATCATCCGCATTTGCTGCTTGATAAATAGTATGCAGTTGTTCGATCGCCTTAAGCGTACCGTGAATCGGAAACCCCTTGTCCTCTTGGCCGGACTCTATAAGTAATGGCCGAGGCGCGATCAACCCGAAAATATCCGGCATCTCGGCAGCATTCAGAAGTCCGGGGATGTAATTATCCGAGCAATGAGGCTTGGCCAGAATACTATCCCTGTAAGTATTCGTGTAACCGCTGATGACAGCTGCACGTATTCTTTCATCGATGGCGGCCGTTAAAGCCATGACTAGCCCACCCCCAGAGAATCCCATACAACCTATTCTGTCCGATGCCACATCCGTTCGAGACAGTAAATAGTCTACACAGCACATCATCTCATGCACCCGGTATCCGGCAAGCGTTTTCCCGGCCATCAGCAGATTCGTCGATAATCGGAAGCATGAATTATCCTTGGGCTCCTTAGCCCTGTCCTGCTCCAGCCTTCTATCACCTAAGCCGAGCAATTCGGGCACTATCACCATAAATCCCCGCTTAGCCAGCTCTATCGGAAAATCCTTGTATATCCCTGGTCCCTCCGGCCGGACACTTCCATCAGGAAGCAAGCCCGTTAACTCTTTATACCCATAGCCATGCCCGGGACAAGCCACAATAGCAGGGTAGGGCAATGGCCCACTCTTAGGGATTAGCAGATAAAGCGGCATTAGCAGATGAGGAGCCGTAGTAAGCTGTATATGCTCCCGAATGTACTCTCCGCAATCAACCCGTTCAATAAGCACAGGATTCAAGTCTGTGCCTGATTTAGGCGGTAAAACAAGTGCTTGTATTAGTACTTCCTTTAAATTGGCTCTCCATTCAGCCCATTGGTCGTAGGTTTCGGCTTTGAAGGCATACTCAGGAGTCTGGTTATACAATTGTTCAAGAAAATCATCCGGATTCCACATGTCAGCTGCTCCTCCTTTTCCTTATACTAAATAAGCTTTGCGGAGTACGCTTTTAACAACTGAGTCGTCCATCCCAAGACCCGGGCCTGTAGGAGCCTTGATAATTCCATCCTTGACTTCCATTTGCGGTGTAAATAAGAAGCGGGTATCTTTAACTCCGGTTTTATTTTCCTGGAACTTGCCTATGTTGGGAATATAAGAAGCAAAATGAAGCACATATACGTATCCATATCCGCTGGAGATATGCGGTGTGACCGGTATCCCTTTTAGGGCAGCCATCCTAGCAATCCTCGTGTTCCTAATAAAACCGCCATTATACTGGAGGTCCGGCTGTACAACCTGTGCCGCATCATTAGCAATGATCCATCTGAAACGCCTCATGCTGGTTTCCTGTTCACCGAAAGCCATAGGAATTCTCAAAGCGTCCGCAACTTCCTTGGTATCTTCCAGATGCTCAAAGGGGCATGGCTCTTCATAGAAGAAGGCATTGATTTCCTCCAGCATTTTGCCGTATTCGATAGCCATAGGCGGATCATAGGAGCCGTTGCCGTCTGCATGAATGCTCATCTCATCACCAAAGATTTTTCGTGTCATATAAATAAGGCTCTCCGAACGTCCATGGATAGAATCGGTGTTTTTACTCATCCGGCCCCCTACCTTGAATTTAATAGCCTTAGCGCCGGTATCCGCTACCTTTTCTTGCAGTACCGCAATTTCTTCTTCAGGCGTAGTCCCTCTGTTACCACTGGCCACATAAATAGGAACCTCATTCCGGATAACTCCTCCTAGAAGATCCCCTATCGACTTACCGCTTATTTGGCCCAGCAGATCGAGCAGGCTTGCTTCTACCCACGAAATACAACACCATAATGCAAGCCCCGACAGCTTATAGTTATTCTCGTAAACATAGACGCCGTCTAGAAGCGCTTCCAAATCCCTTGCATCTTTGCCTATAAAAAACGGGATAATCAGCTGCTTAAGAAGGGGATGCAGATATTCTGCACGCTCGCTTGCCACTGCCACTCCTACAGAGCCGTCCTTTGACCTGGAACGCAGGAAATATAAACCGTTGTTAAAAAGAAGCTCCATCGATTCTATAATTACAGGAGATTTAATTTCATCAGCTTGCAGCACTTTGGAAGTAGCCGCGGCCTCTAAGTCTTCCAGACTAACATCCTTTTGTGCTTGGGTAAGAGCGCCGTTTAAATGCAAATAAGACAGGTCCGAATATTGGTTTCCCATAGTTACAGCTCCTTATTAATTATTTAATAGTTCATTACACACCGTACATGGCACGCTATTCTCCGCCTTTGTTGTTAAACCACATCTCCCGATACTGCCCCGGCGTAATGCCTGTCGATTTTTTGAAATAACGGATAAAATTTTGCGGGTTATTATATTGAAGCTTCTGAGCCATATCCGATATTTTCATTTCCGTTTCCACTAGCCATTTCTTTGCAATTTCCATCCGGTACGTAAGCAAATAGTCAGTAAAATTAATGTCCAAGCTCTTCTTGAGCGCACGACGGATGTAGCTGGAATGATAGTTAAGCCTGGAAGCACACTCCTCCAGCGTAAGCTCACGATCATATTCACTCTGAATAATCCGGATAACCTCATTGGATATTTTGTTGTACGGCGCTTCATTGCTTTGTTCTCCCGAACGAATGATAGGCTCTATGATTTGCTGAGTAAACCATTGCTCAATTTCTTGAACGGTATTAAGCCTTTTCAGCTGCACATACAGAGGTATGGCATTCGTATCAAGAGAAGAGAAGGCAGTATCCGGCAGCTCTGGAATGTATAACAAATCCAACAAAAGCTTCATCAGCCAGTTCTGCATTTGGTTGTGGGTCAGCTCCCGATTGGACAAGATCTGCAAAAATTCCTTCAGCAAGGCAGCAGCCCGCCTCTCATCCGAAAACTTTACAGCCTCGACTAGCTGCTTCTCCAAATGCTCAGGAAAATACACCATTTGCGTCTCAGGCTCTTCATTCTCAATAAAAAGAATCGTCTCGGTATCCTTCGTAATACGGTATTTCAAAGCATCGAGACCTTCAGCATACGCTTTAGGCGTACAATCATAGGTTGAATAAGGGCGGCTGATCCCTGCGCTGACAGGGAGACCAAGAAAGGCCAGCACATTTTCCTGAACCTGCTTGATTGTATCGTACATGAATGCCTTGAAGTCTTCAACCGATTCATGATTGCCGCTGAAAACAGTCACCTGCGATTGCTCAATGACAACAGGACTCAGGCGATGCTCCGGCAGAACTGTATCCTCAACAATGTTACTAATCGCAAACAACAGTAAATCGCGGTCACTTTCCAAATAACGAGTTTGCTCCAGCGTGTCGATCTGAATAGCTACCACGGCTAGCCAACGAAATTTCCGGGAAAATCCGAATAACTGAAGCTGCTCCTCAATTTCCTTGTGCGTCAATTCACCTTGAACCAGCTTGAATATCATAAACGGCTTTAGCTGCTGCCTCAGTCTTTGTACGTGGCTGGTCATATGGATGTAGTTCTGCGACATTTTCTCCATTCGCCGTTCGATCGCCTGAAACTCATCCTGCGGCTCCTGAGGATCAGGGGCATCATCTGATCCTGCTGTCCTCTGATACAAGGTGCGTAAGGGCGAATAAAGCTTGTTTGCTCCCTGCATAGACAGCAGAATAATCAGAACAATGATAATGACACTTGCCCAAATGGTTGCCCATCCAATCGATTTCGACTCGCGCGTAATACTGTCAATTGAAACAATAGACAGGTAGGTCCAACCGTTATAGGAAGACTTGCGGAAAGTAAAACCATATTCCTCCGGACCGATTCGTCCGATTCGGTAGCCGCTGGCTTCCGGTGTCTGTTTTACATCACCGAACAATGGCGAATTTCGCAAGGCCAAATCAAATCCGGACTTTAGGTCATCCGTGATGATCTCCCCATTCTCATCGAGAATGACCAGAGATCCCAGCTCGCTGCTTTTTGGCAGCAGCCTGAATAGCTCCTGATTGGACATTTGAGTGACTAATAACGCAGACGGATTCACCGAATAGCTGGGAAATCGTTTGACTAAGGTGATACTCGAATGCTTGGACTCCCCGTTCTGACCATCCGATACTTGGCTAATCCATTTGAAGGGCTTGTCCAGGAGCGTATAAGAAGAGAGTCGGCTCGCATCCGAAAACTCATCCAGCTTAACATAGCCTTTATTGCTAATGACCCATTGATAATCCAGGTTAATCAACTGGATATCCCTAATCCCCAGCTCATAGATTTGAATGCGCTGCAGCGTTTCAAGCAATTTATCAACCAGCGGAAAATCCTTTGCTTGGATCGGTATTTGAAGAACATCGCTTACAGCCTGTGAGCTCGCCACCTGAAAAATCGAAAAATCGATGATCTTCAATGTATTTTCAAGCTGGGTTTGCGTTTGCAGCAGCAATTGATCATTCCCTTGCAGCACCTTGCTTTCAATAATGCTGGAGGATTTGAGATACGAAAAAATGCCCAGGACTATAACAGGAATAGCTCCAAACAACAGGCATAAGGTGAATAATTTTATCTGATAACGGGACAAGCTCAGCTTCATGGCGTTCTCTCTTTCTTAAAGTCCATTGGGAGATAATTCTGCCATCATTATCGCATAGAGCTTGATGAAATCATATAATCATCAGCGAGACTTTTTAATGAAAAGGGAAGGGGAACCCGCTTCGGCCCCCCTTTACTGCTTACTTTTTCATTGTTTTCTCATAGTCGCTCTTATATTCGGAGATTACTTGGTCGCCGCCATTTTTCTGCCAATTCGCTACCGCTTGCTCAAAGCCTTTCTCATCCAATTCACCTATAATGAATTTAGTTCTGGCATCGGTAACCACCTGATCAAGCTGCTTTCCTTTTTCCATATAGGTTTTGGAGAGGAGAGGCAGAGCCGGATTGGGAACCGCATATTTTTCATTCTCCTGAATCAGTTTATTGAACTTGGCTACGCTCGGATCAACATTGCCTGCAAGTGCCTTGCTGCCGTCAAATACCATTAACTGGAATAAGGTGTTATATACTTCATCCGTGAAAACCTTCTCGTCGATACGGACAGCTTTACCATTCTCAACCTTATAGTGCTTGCCTTCGATTCCCCATGTCATCAAATTTTGTACTTTCTCGTCACCGAGCTTATCGATAAAGGTTAATACCTGCTTCAACTCAGCCTCTGTTTTCACGCTTGTTTTGGGAATCATGAACACACTATTATAGCCGGTTCCCCCTTGTACCTTGATGCCGTTAGGGCCGCTTACATTTGCGATAGTATCCAGCTTGGCGTTCGGGTTCGATTTGAATAAATCTGTAAATCTCGCATTTAAATCATCATAAGCCCCGATGTAGACACCTGCTTTACCTTGATTCAGCAGTACCGTACGGTCTTTAACTACAGGAAAATCACTGTTGAATACTTTATCCGCATACATTTGCTTAAGCAGCTTAAGAGTATCCACATAAGGCTTTGTCATGAAATCCGGCGTCATGCGGCCGTCTTTATACTCCCAAGTGTTAGGTGCACCCATAATGGAGAGAAAGTGGTAAAATTGTGCGCTGTTGGCATCAAACGCAATGCCGAATGTATCGTTCTTCCCATTCTTGTCCGGGTCGTTATAAGTGAATGCCTTGAACACATTCAGTAATTCCTCTATGGTTTTGGGTTCCTGAAGACCTAGGTTATCCAGCCAATCCTTGCGGATGATTAGACCGTTGCGCGCAATCGCTCTCCAACGGAATATACCGTATACTTTGCCATCAACGGAGATGTTACTCAATCGGGCTGCATCCAGCGTTTTCAAGTTCGGATAGTCCTTCAGATAGGGCCCTACCTCCCAGAACAATCCCGCTCGCGCCGCCTCGATAATAGCCGGATTGCGATCATCCTTAACCAAGAGCACCTTCGGCAAATCACCGGCCACAGCAATGGAAGCCGTAACCTTCTCACTGTAGCTGGCGCTTGGCACCCAAGTCACGTTTAGCTTGGTGTTGGTATATTCCTGCAGCAGCTTCATCGGCTCACTATCCATTTTGGGCGGCTCCGCAGTCAAATACTGGTTCATCATTGTAATTTCGATGGGACCGGATGGAGCCGCTCCACTTGGGGCTGATTCT
Organism: Paenibacillus foliorum; assembly: GCF_013141765.1. Taxonomy (GTDB): domain Bacteria; phylum Bacillota; class Bacilli; order Paenibacillales; family NBRC-103111; genus Paenibacillus_S; species Paenibacillus_S foliorum. The sequence goes on along the minus strand of NZ_WHOD01000013.1, from coordinate 229,168 downwards.
CCATTTGCACATGCCGAAGTGATTACCAGTGATAAGGCTCCTGCGGTAAGCAGACCCTGCTTGAATAAACGTTTTGTATCCATGTATATATGCCTCCTGATCTCATTGTAAATTAGAATGCGTTTAATGAATCGGTCCTGCCTAGCCTTTGACAGAGCCAAGCAATACTCCTTTGGCAAAATGCTTTTGCAGAAACGGGTATACGAGCAAAATAGGCACCGTCGAGACCACGATAACTGCCATCTTGATCACTTCGCCGGGAGGAGCTACATAATCGTTACCCATCTGCTGAGAGTCCCCGATTCCCCCTTGCGATAAAATGACGATCTGGCGAAGCCATACTTGAATCGGCCATTTTGAACTATCGTTGATGTAAAGAATAGCATTAAAAAACGTATTCCAGTGCCCCACTGAATAAAATAAGGCGAAGGTAGCCATAGCTGGAAGCGAGAGCGGCAGCACGATGCGGATTAAAATCTGAAAATCGTTGCATCCATCGATTTTGGCCGATTCCTCCAGCCCGTCAGGAAGCTGCTGAAAGAAATTCCTCAGGATAATCAGGTTAAACGCGCTTATTGCACCTGGAATTAACAGCGACCAATAACTATTTAGCATCCCGAACGATTTGACGACAAGAAAGGTCGGAATCATCCCTCCGCTGAACAGCATCGTAAACAGTACCAACAGCATGATGGGCCTGCGTCCGACAAATTCATTCCTCGCAAGCGGATAAGCGGTCAAAGTTGTGAAAAAAAGATTGATCAGAGTCCCAGCAACCGTAATGAAGATCGTCACGCCGAGACTCCACAGAATTGTTTTTGTTGAAAAAATATACCGATAGCCGTCAAGAGAGAATTGAGTCGGAAATAAGACAACTCCGCGCTTGACCAACTCTTCTGAAGCTGTAAGAGACCCTGACAGTACGAATAAAAACGGAATGACAGCAAATAAAGCAACAGCGATCAGGATAACGGCATTAACTATATCAAAAAAGCGTGAACCGAGCGATTCGCGAACCATGGCAATAGCCTCCTTTCCACATTAGTAAACTCCCTGCTCCCCCATCTTCTTAGCCAATTTGTTAGCTGCCAGCACCAAGAAAAGGCCTATAAGCGACTTGAACAAGCCGACTGCTGTGCTGAAGCTGAATTGTCCTTGTTGAACACCATTGGAGTATACATAAGTATCGAATACCTCTCCCACTTCCCGATTAGTCGAATTGAGCATCAGGAAGATTTGTTCGAAGCCAGTATCGAGAAAATTGCCGAGCCGAAGAATGAACAAAATAACAATAGTGCTGCGAATAGCTGGCAATGTAATATGCCATAGCTGCCTGAGGCGACTTGCTCCGTCCATCTTGGCAGCTTCATACAGAGTTGGATCCACTCCTGAGAGTGCAGCCAGAAAAATAATCGTGCCCCAACCGGATTCCTTCCATATGACCTCAAGAATGATCATCGGACGGAACCAATCATTAGACATCAAGAAATTGATCTTGTCCATTCCGGCACTCACCAGCATATTGGTGACAATGCCTCCCTCTGTTGAGAAGAAGGTATATACCATCCCGACAACGACTACCCATGAAACGAAATGCGGAATATAGATAGCTGTCTGGATTGATCTCTTGAACCATTCCAGCCGCAGCTCATTAAGCATCAGCGCGATTAGAATCGGGATTGGAAAGAAGAAGACAATATTGTAGACAGCCAGTATAAACGTATTTTTAAACAGCAGCCAGAACACCGGGTCATGGAAGAAACGGTCAAAATGCTTGAAGCCTACCCAAGGACTGTTCCAAAACCCGCGAAACGGAAGATAATCCTTAAAGGCGATTAAGACCCCCCACATCGGTAAATATTTAAACAAGGCGAAATACAACAAGCCTGGAGTAACCATCACATACAAGTAGCGGCTTTTGACAATACGGCTCCAGTAGAGACTTGCCTTGCGGCTGTAATTAGCCTGTGCCGCGTTCGTTGCCTGAGTTTTCAAGCGTCATCCTCCCTTCTCTTGGTTTCCCTGTTCTTGTGGATTCATACCGAGCACATCTTCAACACGAATCGGGCGGTTCTCCTGGACCGATCTCCAAACGGCTTCACCCGTTGCTACTGAATAAGCGCCGTCCATCGAGCCGGACAAAATGGGGTACGCCCGCTTCGGATCGGAACCGAGAAAAATGTCCTCCAGCAATGCCGGATCCCCGCCGCCGTGTCCACCTTCCCTGTGTACAACATGTATCGTTTCCTTCGAACCAAACAACGGGAAGTAATCGATAGTTTGTTCCGGAACTGGGAACGGCACTCTGCCTGAGGAATGATATTCCATAGTTTCGATACGACCCTTCGTGCCATTGATAGCAAGCCTGTAGCCTTCATAAGGCAGCGAGAAGTTGACGGAATAGGATAGCAGGGCTCCACCGTCATATTTGACGTTTGCAGAATAGGTATCTTCGATGTTGATTTCTGAATCGAAGATACAGGCATCAGCCCGATAACGGCTGTACGGTGCATTAGCATCAACAGGGCTCTCCGTACCGATATGATCATCTTTCACATGTACTTCCTTGCTTCGGGACGACCAACGCATGAAATAGCTGCAATCCTGCTTGACTTCACAGGTTGAACAATAGCGTCCGTCCTCCTTCTTCGGATTCATTGCGCCATCAGTCCCATAATAGTTGAGCGCTCCGTAAGCAAACACCTCTTTGGGCTTCTGGCCGATCCACCAATTCACCAGATCGAAATGATGGGAGCTTTTATGAATGGAAAGCCCTCCGGAATGCTCACGTATACGGTTCCACCGTTTGAAGTAGCTCGCTCCATGGTAGGTGTCGATGTACCAATTTAAATCTACAGAGGTCACTCGGCCGACCTTTCCTTCCAGCACCATTTCTTTGATACGGCTGTGAATCGGCGCATAACGGTAATTAAAGGTAACGGTAACGGTTCCTTTACTTCTTGCTTCCGCTTCGATAATCCGACGGCAATCATCGCCGGTTGTGGCCATCGGCTTCTCGGACAGCACATCCAGATCATGCTCAAGCGCTTGGATAATGTACCCGGCGTGAGTATCATCCCGCCCGACTACGATAATCACATCCGGCTTTGTCCGTTCAACCATTAACTCGAATTGTTCCGAACTGTATTCAGGTACAGCAGCTAACTCCGGATATTTGATTTTGCAAACCTCAAAACGTCTTGGATCGCTATCAAGCAAACCGACGATGTCAGCTTGGTTCGAAAAGGTTTTTAGCATCGGACCAATAAACATTTTCATGCTTCGATTGCTGACCCCACATATAGCGTATCTTTTTCTCATGCAGCACCTCATTTGTGATAATGAACTTTAAGTCGACCGTTGAACCTGACTCTATTATTTCTTACAGCACTAATAAATGGCTACAATCCTCAAAGCGACAATTGAGCGCTGCCTTGCGGAAACCGTGCTGTGACGGGCATTTATGACCTCATAATCTTGAGCGCTGATTTTAGTAATCTTTATAGATACTCCGTATCATTGACCAGTGGAAACAGAGAGTTATATGGGTAAAAAGCAAAGAACCTGAGGTTGGAGCCTCAGGTTCTTGTCATAGCATATAGGTTGCAACGCTTTTGTTTCCTTACGAGCCAAAGGAATATAGCTTGCTCCACTGCTTGCCGCCATCTGTTGTTTTATACAAAACAGATGGCTTGGAGTACGCATAGGTCAGCAGCCAGCCCTCTTGGTCATTCACGAACGAAGCTACTGCATCCTGTCCGGGGAGCTTCTGGCTTCCATTCGTCCAGCTGGTTCCCGCATTAAGCGTCCAGCCAACTGAAACCTCACCCGAGTCTCCGCATGAGCGGCAATTGCCCAGCATGAAAGCCGTTTGCTGGGAAAGCGGGAGCAGCTGCCCTGGGCTATTACCAGGACCTTTAGGTACGGTTTCGCTACCTGTTTGAAACCCAGGCGCCGGTCCGCCCCCTGCAGTTGAATTGGCTACCACGTTGATCCAATTCTTCCCCGCATCCTTACTATGCAGCAATGAATAAGAGGTTTGCGTCATACCTGAATCGCCAATTAACTGGACCCAGACATCATCCTTGTTTGTTGAACGGATTACAGCCCCATTCAATATACTTCCGACAGGTTGACTATAAACAGATTGCCAAGTTTTGCCGGCGTCCTTCGTATGTTCTATTTGGAACACATTACCTTTATTCACTACAGCCCAGCCCTCGGTACTGGAATTAAAGTAAGCCTCACCTGCTATTTCAGCAGGAACTGGAAGCTCACTCCAAGCTTTACCGCCATCTTGCGTCATTTTATTCCCGCTGAAGCCCACTTGCTCTGATACAAAATGGATCTCCTTCCCTAAGGCAGCAGATGGATTAATAACGGACCAATTGGCACCTCCATCAACCGTATGAAGAAGGCTGCTTTTCTTCGGGCTTCCGGCTGGCGATCCAGCCCCCGGACCATTCATTTCGCCTTCATAAGCCCAGCCTACTTTCGGCTTATCGCTTAAAAATGCAAACAAAGCTATATTTCCTGTCCCTGAATATTGATTATCCCAATGCTGTCCCCCATCTGTTGTATGGGAGATAAAACCATTACCGCCCGCCCAGCCTTCGGTCGCACTGACGAAAGCAACCGCTGTTGCGGCAGCCTTGGATTTCGTCTGATCAGACGTCGCCGGATTTCCCTGCGAAGGCTCCTGAGGCTTTGAAGAAGGTACAGAGCCCGCTCCATCCGATGGTTTGCCAGTTGGATCCGTTCCTTGTGCCGGTTGGCTAATAGCTGGAGCTGTCGGTTCAGGCTTAACAGCCGCTCCAGGTTTATCCTCACACCCAGCGATTATCAGTAGAACGATGGTCGAAAGCAGAGCCAGCTGCACAATTCGTAAGTTTCTCATCTCTATTCCTCCCGTTCTCTAAACTATTTAGCCATTTTCATCTGCTTACCCTGTGTCCTTATAGACGGTACTTCAACAAAATAGGTTACAACTATTTTAGACAAAATAAAGAAGGCTGAATCAGTTCAGCCTTCACGATGATTAATTTTATGCTGTTTAGTCGCGTCCTATCAGTTTCAATACTTTGTAGGGATGCAGCTCCGCATCAACTATATTAGCTATAACAACAGGATCATTTTCAAAAATGCGGCGAGCTGCTTCCTCTGAATCTGCTTTAAAAACAACCATACCATATGCGCCGTCTGTACATGCTCCCGACATTAATAGAGCTCCTTCGGCATGCAAGCCGTTACAATACTCGAAGTGAGCGCCCATAGCAGCCATTTCTTCAAGACTCAGCGTTTGCAGGAAATCCTCACGCTTCGGTTTAAACATATAAACAAATTCCAACTGTTCCATTAATCCTAATCTCCTTTGATAACACTTCTTGACGAAAATGCTTATAATAGTCAATCACATAGTAAATGAACTTTTGACGATGTGTCAAGTCAACATGTTGTTAAATCAATAACCTGTGGATTTATTAAAAGTCCTTGGCCTTCCCAGCTTTGAGCCCTATCGATGTAATAAGTCCATCCATACTGGTGATATTTTTCTCATGCTGGTAATTAGTAAGTTCGGAGTCCCCTTTATTCTCAGCCCATTTCTTAAGCGTGTCGCGGTCTCCTGAATAGGAATAGTACGGAATGCTAAAGCCGCAGGAGGTCTTTACAGCATGAAGCTCTGCACATATGATTTGGCGAGTGCCTGGAAGGAGCTCAAACTTAGGCGTCCAATGATTCCACTCTTCTGTCCCAGGTAAGATAACCCGCCCCTTCCCATACAATCGCAATATCATCGGCGGACCTTCTAATGCTATGAACATAAAGGTAATTCTTCGGTTCTCCTCTAGGTGGGCGCTCGTCTCGTTCCCGCTCCCCGTTAAGTCCAAATAAGCGATTTCTGTTGGTGAAAATATTCGGAGTGCATCATATCCTTTAGGCGAAATGTTGATATGCCCTTCTGCATGCAGTGGAGCAGTCCCCACAAAAAACATCCTCTGCTTTTGTATAAACTCCATATGCTCAGGCAGTAATGCTGTAAACAGCTTTCCCATTTCTCCCATCTCCTTCTTCCCCATTTTTATTCAGTCCGGCTCAATCAGCTGGTTTGGTCATTCAGCCATGAAACCACATCCTGCATAACTTCCTCGCGGTTCGTTTCGTTCAGCATTTCATGACGTCCTCCGGGGTACAGCTTGTAAGAAACCTCTTCCATACCAAGCCTGCTGTACATATTGACGAGCTGCAAGATCCCTTTACCCATTCCTCCTACCGGATCCCGATCACCTGATAGAATAAAAACCGGCAGATGCTTAGGAATGCGCTCCATCTTGTGAGGACGGTGAATATCTACTAATCCATGAAAAAAATCTTTAAAAAAACCGGCTGAGAACACTCCCCCACAAAAAGGATCCTGTATGTAGCGATCTACTTCTGCTTCATCTCGGCTCAGCCAGTCGCTCTCCGATCGATTAGGTTGAAACTTCTTATTATAGCTGCCAAAAGACATCGCCATCAACAGCGGGCTGCGATGGTCATCTCCTTTCAGAGAAGCTACAAGCTCTGCAAGTACTATTCCTGCACGAATTGTTTGTGATTGCCGACCATTTGAGCCTGACAGCACGACACCGCTTAATTTTCCAGGGTAACGATACATATATTGCTGTGACAAAAAAGAACCCATGCTGTGGCCGAACAAATAGATGGGCAAGCCCGGATGCCTCTCTGCAATGATGTCCGTCAGTATTGCCATCGTTTCCGTCATTTTGGAAAAGCCGTTCTTCGGTGTCAGACCTACCAACTCAGGTGTCCCTGCCGTTAGGCCGTGTCCAAGGTGATCGTTCGCGTATACTATGTAACCCGCATCCGTTAATACTTGGGCAAACCTCTCATAGCGCTCTGCATTTTCCGCCATCCCATGTGAAATCTGTATCGCGGCTCTCAGTGCTCCTGCCCCCACCCTTCTCCAACGATAAACGAAAATCTCCTTATTAACCGCACCCAAAAAAGTAAAGGTTTCTTTATGCAATGAGAACCGCTCCTCACGTTTGCTTTAATCTTATTATACAAATCCCCTACAACTAATCATGCTTTTGCTGCTCCAATAACATAGGCAAGCAGCTCGTAGGAGCGAAGCCTTTTCTCGTAATCAGGGATTACCGAGATGACCAGAAACTCATCCACACCATAATGACGGCTCAGCTCTTCCAGCCGCGACTTCACCTGTGCCGGAGTTCCCGCCACCAGCTTACGCTTCTGAACGGCTCTCGCTTCTTGCTGCTCCTGCTCCCGCCCCTGCTCAGGCTCCGCTTGTCCAGGAGGATTAAACCATGCTGCTGCCTCCAAAGCCAACTGCTTGGCTTCCTCTTCAGTTTCACCGCAAATAACCCCAATCGCTACAATAATGCGTGGCTCTGATGCAAGCCGCGAAGGCTTATACTTTTGCCGATACTCCGTAATAATCTCCAGCCCGTCCCGATCACTCATAAATTGTCCAAACACGTAGCCAGTCCCGAACTCTGCTGCATAGGAAGCACTTTTACTATTGGTGCCAAGCATCCAGACTTCAGGAGGAATGGGCGGGAGAGGGCGAGCCATTACAGGTTGGCCTTCTATTTGATAGTTATGAACCAGCATTTCCGTTAAAGCCTGCAGTGACTCCGGTAAATAACGAACATTTTCCAGAAAGTTGCCGCTTAAAGCTATACTTACGTGGGCAGAGCCGCCTGGAGCGCGTCCGATGCCAAGATCGATCCGCCCCGGGCATAAGCTAGCTAGCAGATGAAAGGACTCTGCTACCTTTATAGGCTTATAGTGCGGCAGCAGCAAAGCGCCCGAGCCTAGACGGATCTGGTCGGTACGAGCGCCGATATAGGCAAGCAATACCTCGGGGGAAGTACATGCAAGCCCCTCCATATCATGATGCTCGGCAACCCAATACCTATGATAGCCAAGCTTCTCCGCCCTACGCGCGAGCTCTACAGCCTGCTCCAACGCAGCAACAGAGCCTGCCCCCTTTAAAACCGGCACGAGATCCAGCACACTCAGCAGCATGTTCTCAACTCCTTTTTCGCAGCCGAATAAAACGAGGTAAATAATGTAAATATAACATAATGTACTCATTTAAATAAGAAGTAATGATTTGCCTCGGGCATACCCACCATGGTAGCGTTAAATAAATACTAAGCTGATAGGAAAACATTAACTAATAAAGGAGAGTTTTAATTATGACCAAAATTGCTAAAAACCTAACCGAACTAATCGGCAATACCCCTTTACTCGAGCTAACCAATTTCAACCAAATGAATAACCTTGCTGCTACCTTAATTGCTAAATTGGAATATCTTAACCCGGCTGGAAGCGTCAAGGACCGCATTGGATATGCCATGATTCAGGATGCGGAAAACAAGGGACTTCTGACCAAGGACTCAGTAATCATTGAAGCTACTAGCGGTAACGCGGGTATTGCTCTTGCTTTTGTAGCAGCAGCAAAGGGGTATAGGCTTATTATCGCATTGCCGGATAACTTTAGTCTGGAGCGTAGAAATCTGCTGAATGCGCTTGGGGCAGAGCTGGTACTTACTCCTGGAAATGAGGGGATGCCAGGTGCGATGAGGAAAGCGATGGAGCTTGCTGCTACGATACCCAACTCATTCATGCCGCAGCAGTTCGATAATCCTGCCAACCCGGAAATTCACCGCCTTACTACCGCAGAGGAAATTTGGCGGGATACCGAAGGTACTGTTGATATCTTCGTCAGCGGTGTAGGAACCGGAGGCACCGTGACTGGAGTCGGAGAAATATTAAAGCAGAGAAAGCCTGCCGTGCAAATTATTGCAGTGGAGCCATTCGATTCTCCGGTACTTTCAGGAGGCGCCAAAGGACCGCATAAGCTGCAAGGACTTGGCTCTGGTTTTGTTCCGTCTGTATTTAATAGATCCGTTATTGATGAGATTGTTACAATAAAAAGCGAGGAAGCATTTGATACAGTGCGAATGCTAGCCAAAGCCGAAGGATTGGTTGCGGGAATTTCATCCGGGGCAGCCTTAGCCGCAGCCGTTCAGCTCGCTAAACGGGCAGAGAATAAAGGCAAAAATATTATAGTCCTGCTTCCAGACTCAGGCGAACGTTATTTATCTACTTCACTATTCCAAGACAGTCAACTGTAAAGGCATACCGTTACCGCGTTGGTAAAAATCACTTCCTTGTCATTAACATATACCAATCGGCTACGGCTAGCGCTGTACAAGGTAATGTTATAGCCAGTAACGCTGTCAATGTACAAAAATCAACAAACCGCCAAACCTGGAGTGAAGGAAAAACAAAGGTGATTGTGAAGCAATCCTCCAAGGCAAGCATCGGTCAAGGAGGAAATGCCTTCTCCATTAACGCTTCTGAAGTAGCTGTTGTAAGGATTCGTCCAGGACAGCAGTAAATAAGAAATGGGCTGTGACAGCAGCCTATAGTTGATGCTGTTACAGCTACAATATTAAAACAGCCCATTTGGAGGAAAGTGAAAGTCTGCATAGCCTATTTTTTGTTTACTCTTTTATAAGAAGACCAAATAGACTAGCAAATATAGACGCTTGTTCCCGAGAAATGATGCAGCCTTGCAAATCCTCAACTTCTACGCCTATCCCTGTGAATCCGCAATCACTTAAATCAATTCCTTCCAGCTTTGTCCCCGAGAATTGAGCTTGATCAATATTAGAATCGTTAAAGTAAACTTTTTGTAAAGTAGAATGGTAAAAATCCGCCTTGCATAACGAGCTATCTTGAAAATCAATCTGTTTTAAGTTCGCAAAACGGAAAGTTGCATAATCCCCAAAACAGCTCTGAAAGAGCACATTCCTTAGAGTTGCCCCCATAAAATCTAGCCCTACTATTTTACAATTTCTAAACTCCGTTCGATGAATAATGGAATCGCTAAAGTCTACATTGGACAAATCGCATTTTTCAAAGATAACATCGGTAAGCTCAAGATCCTTCAAAGATGATTGTGTGAAGGTTACATTTTGAAAGATGATAGTCTCAAAAGAAACTTTAGTTGCTATTTGATTGTCAATGCTGCAGTCGCCAATTATCCCCATGTTGAAATAGTCATCTGTTTGTAAACCGAATTCCGGCAGCGTAATAGTAGACATGCCCTTTGGAATTTTTGGTGATTCTATTTTTATGCTTTTTTTCTTATTGGTCATGATGCTTCTCCTCGAAAGTAACCATTTGAACTCATTTCTCCATGTCCATTATGTATAACCACTATTATTTGGTGGAATCTTCCTGATCCCGGCGATATTTTCATATAAAAGACCTCTTCTAACACTTCAGCATTCAAAGTGAAATTAGAGGCCTACAGATACGTCTTACCGATTATGACTTCATTACATCCTGCAAAGGCTCAGAAATGATCCGCTGCACATCCTCCATAATAACGCCTAACCGACGCTCTGCATCAAACAATCGACGCAATGAGGGATTTAAATTGATAACTTCGTACAGCTTCTCCATCTTCTGCATTTCGTCCTGTGACGGCATTTCGCCAGACATCATTTTTTGCTGCAGCTCTGTTTGGCGTTGGCGGAAGTCATCGAGCATTCTTTTGCTGTCGGCATCCCCCTTAACCAGCTCGGTAATTTCCTTGATCTCCTTAAGCTCGCTGCTTTCGCGTAGTGCTCTCGCTAATTCATAGGCCTTGTCATACATATTCATGGGTGATTATCTCCTTTAAATTATTTAATAGATTGTTAAAAATAGACGGATGAGCCAATCTCCTTTTCATGGACGTTTCGGCAGTTTCTTTTCACAAAGGGTAAAACGCCCTCATATGATGAAGTAGTTCACTTGATGTTTCATGCAAGTCGGCGCTGGGAAGGAGTTGCAAGAGTGAAAAGAACGAAGGTCAAGATTCAAGTTCAACATGCCGGCATGTACTCGGACGATCGAGTCATCATGCTTAGCGATGCGTTGGTGAAGCGGTGGAAAATACCTACAAACACAACGCTTGCACTGCGCTATGGTTCCGCTAAACATGAAGTGAAGGTCGTTCCAATCCAACAAGCAGGCATCCTTCGGATCAACGACTCCATAGCAGCCAAATGGGGATTGTCAACCGGCAGTCCGCTGTGCCTTCAGTATAAACCAACGAACCGGGCGCTTCACATCGGGCCGTTAATTGGCGTTATGATCAGTCGTGTGTATTCGGGTACACCCGATAGACCTTTTGGAGCCATAACTGCATTTTGCCGAGAGCTGGATGATGCTTGTAAATTGTACGGCGCAGCTGTGTACTACGTTACCCCTGATGAGCTCAGCGGTCAAGGCGAAACGGTCAAAGGCTGGCACTATGCAGGCAAATGGGTAAAAAGAACATTTCCGTTGCCCAATGTCATTTATAATCGGTTGACCTCTCGTAAGCTGGAAAACCGCCCCAATGTCCAGCAATTTCTTCGGCATGCCAAAACGCAGCATCATGCAGTCCTATTCAATGAAAAATACCTGAATAAAACCGAAGTGTTCGATGCGCTGCGTAAAGAAAGTGGTCTCCAGATTTATCTTCCGGAGTCATACCTGCTGAAAAATTTGCAGACATTGAAATCGATGTGCACCAAGTATCCCACTGTGTTTCTAAAACCCATTACAGGTAGCCTAGGGAAAGGGATCATTCGGATTAAACGCCTGCCTGATAACTCTTTTACCTGTCATTTTACCAATCTTGGCGGCGTCCGTAAACAGTCTTTTGGAAACTTAACCCAGATGTGTGCAGCCCTCTCCGGTAAAATCAAGCAGCAGCGCTATCAAATTCAACAAGGCTTAACGCTAATTTCGGTTGGAGATCGGCCTGTCGACTTCCGTGCGTTAGTGCAGCGGGATGAGCAGGGACAGTGGGGTATCACTTCAATTGTAGCCCGAATTGCTGGAAGTCATCACTTTGTTTCAAATTTAGCCAGAGGCGGTACCTTGTCTACAGTTAAAGATGCCTTGGCTCGTTCCAATTCCACTGCAAGCTCTGGGGGTGCGGTCAAATTAAGGCGGGCGTCTCTTGCCATTGCCAAAGGTATTGAAACACAAATTCAAGGGCATTTTGCCGAATTAGGCGTAGATCTGGCATTGGATATGCAAGGGCGGGTATGGCTGATCGAAGTTAATTCGAAGCCTTCCAAGGATGATAACACTCAGCTATCCGGCGAGAATAAATTACGTCCTTCTGTCAAACAGCTTATCCAATATTCCCGTTATGCAGCCAAATTTTAAATGATTGAGGTGATCTCATGATGACATCATCGTCCCCTTACACATTGGGCATCATGACCACGCAAATCGATGGAAATCCACCTTTTTTGAATCGCGGCTTTTACCGCCGATTGACTTTGGCCGGCAGCCATGCCGGATTTAAGGTTTTCGTGTTTTCACCTCAATCCATTGATTGGCTCTCTGGTAGAGTGAGAGGCTATGCTTACGATTCTGCAAATAATCAATGGCTGCGCCTGTATTGTCCGTTTCCCGATGTTGTGTACGATCGCTGCTTCTTCTCCACCAAGCAGCAGTACAACGAACACCGAACCACGGTCCGCAGACTTCGGGAGCAGCACAGGTCTGTCCTTTTCTTAGGCTATGGCCTAAGAGGCAAGTGGGAGGTGCAGCACATGCTTGAGCAGGACGGCCGCTTCAACAGCCACCTGCCGCGGACCGAAACCATGCGCAGCTTGCGTTCAGTCGTTGACTGGCTGAACGCAAGCGGAGAAGTGCTGCTCAAGCCGCAGAGCGGCTCGCAGGGCCGAGGGGTGCTGCTCGTGCAGCGCTGCGGCACTAACGCAGCAGTGGCGCGAGCAAGCGCGGGCGCGACGCCGCCCGCGTTCACCGTGCGCGGGCGCGACGCGCGCAACCGGCACGTCGAGCGCGGCTTCGCCGACGCGCCGACGCTGCTGCGCTGGCTGCGCCGCTTTACGGCGCAGCGAAGCTACCTGCTGCAGCAGTACTTGCTGCTGCAGACCCGCACCGGCGACGCGTACGACGTACGCTCGCTTGTGCAAAAGGACGGCGCCGGCCGCTGGCAGGTGACCGGCATGGCAGTACGCCGAGGCCAAGGCGGCAGCCTGACCTCGAATCTTCACGGCGGCGGCATCGTAGAATCAGCCGGTCCATTCCTGACCCAGCAGTTCGATGCCGATAAAGCGAGCAGCATCGTGAGCAAGCTCCACGAGCTTTCAACATTAATCCCAACAGCCTTAGAGAAATATCACGGGCGGCTAGCGGAGCTGGGTATAGACTTCGGTATCGATAACGAAGGAAATATATGGATATTGGAAGTCAATTCCAAGCCAGGCCGTTCCATCTTTACTTATCTGCAGGATAACCAAGCACGCCTTAACGCTTTAACCCATCCAATCCGTTATGCACGCTACTTGCTTCAAACTACCCGTCACAGGGCTGTAAAGCAGTAGTTTTACGATAGACTTAGTCCGATTCACCCCATACACACAGCTCATACTCACCATCCAGCTTTTCAAACGAAAAGCTTAGCACATGCTTACGAAGCCAGTTTCGTTAAAGCGAAACTCTTAGGAGGAAAACCATGAGTTTGACCACTTGCACGATTCATGTGACGCAGAGACAGGAAAGAGTCATCTACTTGACCAGTGAATTGGCGAGATCCATCAAGCTGTCAAAGACTAAATCCGTAATCCTGCACCTAGGCAGCAAAAGTGTCACCGCAGGCCTGCGTCTACTGAAAAAAACCGGGAACCATTTACATGTGCCACTGTCCATCATGTCTCAACTGCATATCCCTTACCTGGGTACAAGTACGATAGTGAGCCACAACGGCAAGGACATTCGGATCGGTCCGTTAATCGGGATTCTTACAAGTGTTAATGGGAGCACCTCCGCCCCCTTCGGTTCAAGAACCGAATTTATCCGCCAGTTTATGCGGGTAGGTGCTGAGAAGTCCTATTACTTTGGCTTTTCCCCAAATGATGTAAACTGGTCCCAACAGACTGTCACGGGAACCTTTCAGCGCAAAGAGGGCGGCGGATGGTATCGCAAAACCGTACCCTTACCAGATGTGGTTTATAATCGACTTCCCAGCCGCAAAGCGGAGAAGCTGGTTTCCATGAATGCATTCAAACAGCGGTTTGTACGAAAAAATATTCCGCTCTTTAACTGGGCTTTCTATGATAAATGGGATGTTTATAATTTACTGGAAGGCAGTGATGCCTTTCGCTATGTGCCAGAGTCGCATATCAACCCATCATCCGGCCAGATCAAGGAGATGCTCGATAGGCACAAGTTCATTTATCTCAAGCCAACGGGAGGAAGCCTGGGAATTGGCATTTACCGTCTGACCTATAACCCGAAACGTGGCTATTATGCCCGTTTCCGTCGTTCCGGTAAAAATGTTCTGCTTCGTTTCAGTAAGTTCGATTCGCTGATGTCCTTGTTGAACCGCACTAATGGACGCCTTAACCATTATGTAGCGCAGCAGGGAATTCGCTTAATTGAACTTGACAGCTGCCCTATCGATTTCCGTTTCCATCTGACTAAGAACATCAATAACAACTGGGTAGTAGCTGGAATAGGCGCTAAAAAAGCCGGGAAAGGCAGTGTAACGACACATGTCCGCTCCGGCGGGCAACTGATGACTCCAGACCAGGTGCTGCGGCAAGTTTTTGGCTCCAGAGCAGATCAAGTACTAGACAATGCCAAAGAAACCGCAATTAAACTCGCTGAAGCCATTGAACGCAATGAAAAGCATCTCTTGGGTGAGCTTGGCTTCGATCTTGGTATTGATCAGAACGAGCGCATATGGATGTTCGAAGCAAACTCCAAGCCAGGCCGTTCCATTTTCAAGCATCCCGCACTTAAAGGAGAAGGTAAGGCGGCTCTGCAGCACGTGTATGATTACTGCTTATACCTTAGCCGATTTCGAGCAAGGAGGGATTCCTAAATGGAACTACTCTTACACCAAAAGCCGCAACGGCCTACACTGGCCATTCTCACTTATGCCGATGAAACCCGGATTTTTCGAGGAAATAAAGAAAATTTTGTCGATTTAATCCGTGTCGGTGAAGAAAGAGGCGTTACTGTTTATGTCGTAACCACTGCTGAGTTTAAACTCACCGGTCAAACTTTAGTCGGATACACTTACAATTTCCAAACTAGATCATGGAAAAAGGGGCCGCAGCCCCTTCCGAACGTGGTTTATAACCGTATACCTTACCGAAAATTCGAACTGCTCCCCGAGGTGCAGCAAATTATTCAAACCTGTATAAGACATGGGCAGATCAGCTTTTTTAATCCTTCATTTTTTAATAAATGGACTCTGTTCGAATGGCTGAACAAATCCAAAGATACACAGACCTTCATTCCAACAACGCAAAAGCTGACCTCTGGCGATGATCTGGAACAGCTTTTGCAGAAGCATTCCAACCTTTATTTAAAGCCAGTTAAGGGCAAGGCCGGGAAAGGTATTATGAAGGTTAGCAGACTTGCAGATAAACAATCCAAATCACGCAAATATCAACTGAGCATACAAGAAAAAACAAAGAGCCACATTTCGCGCTATACGAATGTCCCTCAGCTATGGTCACAAATAAGACAAATGGTAGGATCGAAGGATTATATCATGCAGCAAGGTATTTCATTATCCAACTACAAACAGCGTCCTTTTGATCTTCGTGTTCTTGTGCAGAAAAACAGCAAGGGCCTGTGGACCGTTGCCGGAGTAGGAGCTCGGCTCGCAGGTAAGTCCAGCATTACAACACATGTGCCCCGTGGAGGATCCATTGATGATCCCTCCAAGCTGCTGGAGGCAGGCTTCGGGTCGCTTACCAGCAAGAAAATTTTGAGCCGCACCAAGCAGACGGCTTTGATTGTCGCCAAACAAATTGAGAAAGCAAGCGGTACCGCTTTGGGTGAAATGTCCCTTGATTTAGGAGTGGATACGACTGGCCAGATCTGGTTTTTTGAAGCCAACTCCAAGCCAATGAAATTCGACGAGCCCCATATCCGCAAAAGATCGTTGGATAACTTGATTCGGTACTGCATCCACTTATCTAAACTATCCCCTAGAAAAGAAGGACGGTCTGCTGTTCGCGCCAAGAAAAAAGCTGCCAATTTGACTGACCATTAAGCAAGATAAGCAGGTGACCAGTGATGAGCATTTATCAATTAGGTGTTTTGGCCATGTATTTGCCAGGGAAAAAGCTCGAAGAGCTTTCTTTCTTTCGCAAATTGAGTGTACACGGGCAAAAGCTTGGGATTGAAGTGCTTGTATTTACTCCCGATGACTTGGATGGATCCATGAATAAAATCAATGCTTTGTTCTTTCATACTCCAACCCTGAAGTGGTATCGCAAACGGGTACCGATCCCAGGTTTGATTTATGACCGATGCCGTTACCAAGGAGTCGACAATTTCCACAAAATTAGTAAATTCCGTACTCGGTATAGCAAGCTGCGCTACCTGAGCAAACCTTTGGCTAACAAATGGACTATGCATCAAATCTTATTGGAAAATGCAGAGATAGCCGCCCATCTCCCAGAAACTGTTCGATACAGCGGGGATAAAGATTTACTCAAATTTTTGAAGCAGCACCAACGCGTGTTTTTAAAGCCTCGCAATGGTACGGGCGGACGTGGCATCGTCCGCCTTCAGAGCATGGGCGATTCATTATTCATTCTCCAAGGACGTGACCCGCAGAGGAGAATTATTAACGCTCAGAAAGTCAATGCAACGCAAATATCTTCAAGATTAAGCGGTTGGCGATTAGAGGGGCGTTACATTGTTCAGCAAGGAATCCCTCTTACACTGAAGGATGGACGCGTCCATGATTTTCGTATGCTGGTGCAAAAAAATGGCAAGGGCCAATGGCAAATAACCGGCTGCGCCGGCAGGGTCGGACCGAAAAATTCGGTCACCTCGAACCTTCACGGGGGTGGCACCGCCACCCCTATGGAGCTGCTCCTTAAGAGACGCTTTGCCGATATGGCTAAAATCAATGCTATTAAAAATGAAGCCTATGAGCTAGGAATGAATGTTGCCCATTTTACCGAAGAAAAGTTCGGCATCCAATGTGAGATAGGCATTGATCTGGCTGTTGATTCTAATGGCAAGGTGTGGCTTCTGGAAGTTAACCCGAAGCCATCTCGGGAAGTCTTTTACCGGATCGGCGAGCGTGAAACCTACCGCAATGCCATCGTCCGTCCTCTGGAGTACGCCCTTTGGCTGTTAAAGAAAAAACCGTCAGACAATAATGAATAATGAATGCATAAGAGCTCCCTCCGTGTTTATGGACACTGGAAGGAGCTCTTATTATTCTGCCAAGCTCGTACTGTAATCATTTCTTATTGAATTTATTTTACCTGATGTCTAACCTTAAGAAACAGATAGCGGAAACGAGCCTTCCGTTATTCCCCCTAATAAACAATAAACGAAGAAATAGCGGAAGCATTCGTTCCGTTATCCCTTCGTTTTTTGTGTAGGTTGCCCACATTGTCCTTAATAGAGGAATTTTGGCTTCCGCTATCGTCTAGAATTTGACCGGGTAGATAGAATAACGGAACTTTCTGATCCGCTAAAATACTTCGTAGAGCGACTATGCTATGCCAACATGGGAATTTAACCTAAAAGATGTCCGATTTATTAAGCAGGTACCTGCTCTTTTAATTTAGTGCTGTAAGAACTCCCTGCGGAGTTTCATGTTAAAACATCTTCTGTACATCTTGTACCACTTTTAACGTTCAATCAATTCCAGAAGCTGACTAAAGTGTTGGATTCGAACATGAGCATCTTCTAATTCGCCGCCGCTTTTGAAATCAGCGTAATCGCAGCCAATGACTGTCAAGCCATTCTTCAAGCCCGCTTCCACATCTGAGGAGCGGTCGCCAACCATCCAAGCTGAGCTGATATCGTAGGTTTCCAGCAGCATCCGAACTAAATCCACCTTGGAGCGCGTTTGAAACTCACCTGCACTGTACAAGCCTTCGAACAACGGGCCGATGCTCTTATGGGCGACAACCTCTTTTACATAAGACTCCAGACCGTTACTTGCAACAAACAATCGAACGCCCTGCTGATGCAATGCAGTTAAGGTCTCCGCCACACCTTCGTACAAGATTCCTTCTCCACCAGCTAAACCGTTTAACTGGTAATCCAATAACAAGACATCAGCACGCCTATGCACAGCTACATCTGATTCAGGCATTACCTTCTGCCAAATATGCTCAAGCAGCATTCCCAGGCTGCCTAGAATCGTACTCTCTGGCGGTGTATCGCCAATATAAAGCTTCTCTGAACGCAACTGGTCAAACGTCGCATGGTAAGCCGGTAAAAGCAGTGTTTCCGTCTGAAATAAAGTTCCGTCCAAATCAAATATCATGGCTTCCGGCTTTTGAAAAGTTGGTAACAAACCCTGATCCCTCCCAATTTGACTAATCACGTTCTATACAACCATGATTTTCTTGTATTGTCAAACAGCATTTGAACCTATCAACCGCGCATAGATTAACAATTGTAATAGTTCAAAGTCCACTTTTCTATTGCCCACACCTCATGTAAATGACATAATAGATATGCCGCTATTCGAAATCATTCGATGATACAATGAAGATACTTTCGTGTTTTGGCAGCAGCTTCTTGTCCATATCAGAATTTATCAAACAAGAAATCATCTTATCCCCTCAGGAGGACTAACTAATTATGGAACAGCAAGATTTCAGTAATCATCGTAAGATGGATCCGCTTTACCACTATGTCCTATCTTTTCTTACTCTGCTTGTTCTAGTTGGCTCCATTTGGTTCTTAGTTGCAACAGGCAAAGTGTTTGAAGGCGTGCTCTTCCTTGGAATAGCTGTAGCTCTGCTGTTCCTGTTTCTGAAAGTGCGAGGCTATGCCTTAAAAGCACAGGACCGCGCTATTCGCGCCGAGGAGAACCTAAGACATTACATCCTCACTGGCAAGCCTCACGACTCCAGACTAACGATAGATCAAATCATAGCGCTGAGATTTGCAAGCGATAATGAATTTGCCCAATTGTCTCGTAAAGCTGCTGAGAATAAAATGAAGCCAAATGACATCAAGAAAGCTATTTCCAGCTGGCGTGCTGATCATAACCGACTTTAAATCCTAACACACATAAAAAGACCGTCCCCCATCCAATCGTGTTGATTAGATAGGGGAGACGGTCTTTTTTCGTTCCATGCTGCTCTAACCTTCTTTTTCTGCAAATGGGTTCATTTACCACCCCATCATATAAAGAGTTTATAACAACCGCATAGAATGTATAGATTATTGAAACTTTTCTTTATTAAGGGGGCCTACTTATGTTCATCTTCCTAGACGAACTCTATTGCAACCGATACGTTAAAAGAGCGCTATACACGATGGTAACTGTTGATATTGGGATCCTTGTCGGGCTTATTGGCAAATAATACAACGGCATTACCCTAACTTGAATATTGACAAAAGCCCCCTTGTCTACGATAAGACGAACGGGGATTTTGGCTTTTAAAATACTTTCTTCACATCCTGCTCTGACTTCAAAATCTCCACTGCTTCACGGAAGCGCAGCGAGTGAATAATCTCCCTTTCCCTCAAAAATTTAAGTCCATCCTGCAAATCCACATCATCTGTCAAATCGATCAGCCACTGATATGTAGCCCTCGCTTTCTCCTCTGCAGCGATGTCCTCGTACAAATCCGCTATCGGGTCTCCTTTGGCTTGAATATATGCTGCAGTCCAGGGTACTCCAGAAGCATTGTTGTAGAACAAGGCCCTGTCGTGAGCGGCGTAGTAATCATCCATTCCCGCAGCCTTCAATTGCTCTAGAGTCGCATCCTTGGTCAATTTGGAAACCATCGTCGCAATCATTTCAAGGTGAGCAAATTCTTCCGTAGAAATATCCGTTAATAACCCCACCACTTTATTAGGGATCGAATAGCGCTGATTCATATAACGAAGCGCAGCTGCAAGCTCTCCGTCTGCCCCTCCGTACTGCTCCATTAACAGCTTAGCCATCCTGGGATCGCATTTGCTGACTCTTACTGGATATTGCAGCTTTTTCTCATAGATCCACATGCCTTCGCACCTCTCCCTTCGTTAGTAACGTTCATTATCAACGAGTTTACACCTGCCATGGCCAAGGGGTTTCAACCCACTGCCACGGCTGTCGGGAATAGCTGCGTCCAAAGCTCTGTAAAGGACCGAATTCCAATTCAAATTTATGCGCTAGCTGCATCCTTTTATGTGCGCATTGATTGTATTGTTGAAGGGCTTGAGCATCGAGCGGGTGAGTGTCCAAATACAGCGTCAATTCGACCAATACAAAATCAACAGCCTGCAGCTCTTGCAGCATCGTATAGTAGTGCTCAGATAACTGTTGTTCCATGAAACCAGCTCCCTTCAAATTAACATTTTGTATCGTACGGACTGTAAAGCATAGGCCATAACGTACCTAGCCTTAATGCTTCCATCGGCGAATATTGGGGCAAATTCATTGGCTGAAACGGGATATACAATTGCGGCGGTGTGCTGTACGTTTTAACTCGAATTGGGGGACAGGGGTGAAACGGGCCGATAAACGGATACCATACTTTTTCCTGAGATGACATCATGGATGATAACCTCCTTAGAGCTTTAAGGGGAACTACCTTGAAAAAGCTAGCACTTTTGGGATGAAGAACTGCTATTATACATATTTAGCTAATAATCTCGTCCTTTATGAACAGTAGATGAAAACAAATTAATCAACTTACGGAGTAAGGCGCTCAATTACAAGTGGTTTGTATCGATGAGCACACAAAAAAGACCTGGCATCCATATGAACCGCCAAGTCTTGTGTATAACTGTATAAAATTCCTTCAATCCAGCTTAATATTAATTTGCAGCAGCCCTACTCGGCGCAGTGCTTGATAGACAATTATCAGTACAGGCCCCAGAAATAACCCTACTACACCGACAAGCTTAAAGCCCACATACATACTCATTAGCGCCGCCAATGCATTGATCCCGACTGCATTTCCGATTATTTTCGGTTCAATCAGTCTTCGGAACAGCATAATAATCACAAGTAGAATTAAAAGTCCAACACCAAGAAACGCATTTCCCGCCAGCATACAATATAAAGCCCACGGCACCAAAACAGCGCTTGTACCCAGAACCGGCAGCAAATCAACGACAACTATCAGCAATGCTACGGCCAGAGGGTATTCAACTCTCAAGAACAGTAGACCTATTAATGTAACGATATATGTAAGAAAGCTGATTAGCAGCTGTGCAAACATAAACCCAAGTAGAGCACGCCGCAGATCGGACAGCACACTGATAACCTTAGCCTGCGATTTGTTCTCGAATAACTGCAGGAAAGATTTTCTAAGCATTGGCAAACCATAAGAAATCAAATACAAGCCAATCACAAACACTACAAAAAATACAAATAAATTCGGTATCGTCTTGGCAATTCCCAGAAAATAACCGGAAACCGCCGTAACAATGTCTTTAATATTTTCCGTAACCGTATTAACTCCAGTTTCCATCAGGCTCTGCAACTGCTTAGCAAGCCCCGCTGGAAGAGTACTGTAAAAGCTTCGGGTCTTTTCCGATGTGTCCTCTAGAAACCTCTGTGCATTATTCAGATAGTCGGGTGCATCTTTCCAGAATTGGATTAGCTCCGATACAATCTTAAATCCGACTAGATAAAAGAATCCCAGCATAGCAGCCGTAAAAAAAGTACATACGATAGCTGCAGCCAATCCCCTGCCTAAACGGGCGTATTTCATGATCCCCTGAATCAGACGCTCCAGGAAAATCGCGATCACCAATGCCATAAAAAATGGAAAACCAATGGTAAACATCCCATAAATCAGCACTACGCCAATCGCACAAAACAATATTGTTCTAAGAGACATGAATCGGCATACCCCCCTACTATTTTAAGACGCCGACTCTTCAGCTGCTTTGCGTGTTGTAAAATCGACATCCTTGTAATACGAATCCACAACCAAAAGATTGGGCCCGCAGCATTGAGCCGCCGGACAATGGCAATTGACTGAACCATGCAGCGGGTGCGCCTCCCAGCGTTCAAATACCTGCTCCAATGTATCTGAATGGATATTACCCAGTGCTGGAACATCCGAAAAGTCAGTCACGTAAACATCCCCTGTGAACAGGTTCACATTCAGTCGATTTCGCCCATCGGGATCATTCCGTACAGTTACATTGGGCTCTTCGCGGAGCCTTCGGATCAAGCGTCGATCTTCCTCCAGCATGCTGCAAGCATAAAAGGGCAGTGTTCCAAATAGCATCCACAAGCTGGGGTCCCGCTCGTCCAAAAGCTTGGTAATTGATGCCCTGAATTGGTCTAGGGACAGTACGGGCAAGTTAGAAGCAAACGAGCTCGGATACATGGGGTGAACCTCATGTCGCATGCAGCCCATTTCCACAATAAGGCGATGAATATCCGACAGCTTATCATGCGTACGGTAATTAATCATGGATTCAGCTGAGATAAGCATCCCCCCACGACTTAGAGCAAGCGTATTCTCTACCATTCGTTCATATAGCTTTCCTGACGTTTGCTGCTTAACCGGGTGGCTTGACCGAACAAACCCAACCTCATGAAAGTCAGCAGCAGATGTATAGTTAAATGAAATATGCATAACGTCCAAATAGGGAGCCATCATTTCATACCGAGCCAAATCCAACGTTAAATTTGAATTTAGCTGAGACCTAATCCCTCGGCTTCTGGCATATTTAAGAATGGGTACGATATAGTCCCGCACCGTTGCTGCGTGATAGCTGGGCTCTCCACCTGTAATACTAATGGTTTCGAGATGCTCCACCTGATCAAGCTGCTGAAGCACTTTGGATAGCGGTATTTTGGGACCTTCTGTCATGGTTAGCGTCTCTCCAACCGCACAATGCTCACATCGCATATTGCAAAGATTGGTAACGGTTAGCTCAACGCTGGTTAAAATATGCTTGCCATGCCTATGAAGGGAACGGATCGGATCCCAGGGGTCATTCTGAGGTGTAATGGCAGAAACCGCGGGATTCAATTTATGTATCATCTTGTATTTCACACCTGACTCTATAATTATTTTACTCTCTATTGTATCCTATGACGTAGAAAAATGAAAATGTAACCAAAACCATATTTTCCAACATAATCATAAAAGAATTGAAAAAACAATCGCCGCTAAACATCCTAAGAAGGCTGCAAGCGGCGATTGATTTCATTCCTATTTATCTTAAGCAGGTACGATATCATTAACTCCTATTATCATTAGCGACAGTTTCTTCGATAAATCCACATCCTGCAGTGCTTGGATCTCCTGTCCATCCTGGTTCGTCAGCAGTCGAACAATTGGCCTATGAGGTATAAGTTTGTTCAAACCGACTACAATACCAGATTCTCCTGTATTGAGCGTTACCGTAAGTCCAATCGGGTATATAGCAATTTTATCACGAAACAGCTCAATTTTACTTTTATCATACAAGGTTTCTGTACCGGCAAAAATAATTTCCATCGCTTGATGCGGCAGCATCGCTTTTCGATACACCCTGTGGGTAGTCATGGCATCGTAAGAGTCTACCAGTCCGATCCAACGAGCATAATCGTGAATAGCCGTCCCTTCAATGCCTCGCGGATACCCGCTCCCGTTTAACCGTTCGTGATGCTGGAACGCACAGTGTGCTGCCAACAGCGGTATATTCGGTTCATCCTTAAGCAGGTAAAAACCATATTCCGCATGCTTCTTAATACAGGAAAACTCATCATCGGTAAGCTTAGCATTTTTGCGCAGCAGATCGATTGGAATTTGTGTTTTGCCTATATCATGAAGCAGCGATCCAAGTCCTAGAGTCATTAACTCCTCGCGGTTATAGCCATGCGCCATTCCGAGCATTGTCGAATAAATGCACACATTCAAGGAATGCTGAAACAAATAATCATCCATAACACTCATATTCGACAGCATGATCATCGCGTCCTTATGACCGCTCAAATCATCAATGATTAAATTCATGACATCACGAAATGCTCTGCCCATTTGAACAAATCCCGCCGATTTACGCTTCATGGAATCATCCATCAGCTTGCGGAAGGAGGTACGGATTTCCGAAATGGCTCTCAGCCTAGTGCCGTCGCTCAAAACATCAGGCACAATAATGTCGTCCGTCCGTGGATCTGCTATATAGAGGAAATCGACTCCATGTTTACCTAATCGATTAATTAAAGTTTGTGTTAGTTCGACTTCTTCACCAAGAAGGACCAATCCTTCTTCATTATAAATCTTCTTCCCCAGCTTCATTCCAGGGCGAACCATGCTAAGAGGTAGCAAACGCATATGTACAACCACGTCTTCTTTCTTCAGAAGTTCAGATTATCTAGCATAAATGTACTGGATTCAAGTAAAAAGAGCAATACATAATTCCATATTTCGACATTATTTTTACTATCTACACTTAAAATAAGGCTTCATGCACAAGCAGAAGCTTCTAATAAGTTCAGTTATGCGTTACTTTGCAACTACTTTCAGACTCATAATTAATCTTTGTTTTATAGAAAATGAGACAGGACTGGTCTTGGGTCCTTGGATTCATACGTTATCTAAGTTCAGCTCAACTTATTAAGTTTTTCTAAACACTAAACTAAAAGTTGTGTGCCATTCCATTACAAGCTAAAATAGAAGAGGTTTGTACAAAACAACTGGGAGGCTTTTATGTTAAGTTATTGGATTTCTATCGTCTTAGGTATTGTGGAGGGACTTACTGAATTTTTACCTGTTTCTTCAACGGGACATATGATTTTGACGCAAGCGCTTTTGGGGATTCCAGAAGATAATGAAATGTTGAAAATATTTGAGATCGTAATCCAGCTTGGAGCCATTATGGCGATCGTTGTCTTGTATTGGAATCGAATTCTTCGTTTGTTTGGCTTAAAAAAAGATCCTACCAGAGTCGGCAAAAAGAAGCTCAACTTGATCCATATCCTGATTGGTATAGTACCGGCAGGTGTTGTAGGACTTCTGTTTAATAATGTAGTCGATAAATACTTGTTCAACCCTAAAATGGTCGTGATCAGTTTAATTGCGGGCGGTATTCTCCTTATTTTAGCTGAAAAATCAAACGCTCCGAAAACAGCAGTCGAGCTGGACGATATTACTTACCGGCAGGCGTTTTATATCGGGCTTTATCAAATTTTATCCGTTGTATGGCCTGGCTTTTCTCGTTCAGGCGCAACGATTGCCGGAGGTATGCTGTCCGGTGTCACTAGAGGTGCCTCAGCAGATTTCACCTTTATTATGGCGGTTCCTCTTATGTTCGCGGCTTCAGGGTTATCCATCTTGAAATCGCACGAGATGTTTACTATGGATATTGCAGGCTTTTTCGCTGTTGGCTTTATCGTATCCTTCATTGTAGCTTTATTGGCTGTTGTCACTTTTATCAAACTCGTTTCAAGTATCAAACTAACTTACTTTGCATACTACCGATTCGTGGTTGCCACCTTATTTGCACTATATTTCTTTGTCCTATAATAGTTTGAATTCCCGATGAGTTTTGTTCCGGGGTAATGGTTTATTGACAGTGAAAAGGACATTCAAGCTGATAACAGCTTGAATGTCCTTTCTTCTTTGTATCAGCCTCTCAAGCTCTTTTGTTTCTGACCTCTACGATGTTTCAAACCAATGCTGTACACTGCTCTTATCGATGGACTCAGGATCCTGAAGCTCAGCTTGCATAATATCCCGTAAAAATTCCGGAAGAAAATATTGAATTTCTTTGCCTTTAGATAAGGAGTGGTACCCCACGCCAAACGTAAACATATCAATAGTTGCAACCTTGTAGTCCTTATCTATCGCTAAGAGCTCAGATCCAACCCATACCTGCTTAATTTTTGAATATTCCGGAGCATTCAAGTCATACTCTATTCTAAGCCCGTCTACATTCAGCATTCCGAGCACCTTTCCGCGAAATCCGAAGCCATATAGCAGCTTCTTCTGAAATTCGGGTAACAGGGCTTCCTCCAAAGCTTGCAAGATGTTCTTCCCGGAGAGCACAATCAAGCACGGATTAATCGGGGAGGGGCATATTTCCAGCAGCCGCCCTACTGTAACAGGGCCTTTCGCTAAGCCATCCAGAAACTGTCCTGCGTTTACAAGACCAATATCGACCCCAACCCTCTTCCGCAAGCCTGATGCAAGCAGATTCCCAAGCGGTGCCTCCATGTACCAGTCAGCTGCTAATGGCTGCTGTAAATAGGCGACTTCTTGCGAAAGCACCTGATTGGAGCTTGCTTCAAACCGTTCGATCAGAGCTCTCACACGATCATCTTCAGCCTCAGAGTAATCGTTAGCACTCCTTGCATACCCCTCAATTGATACGGGCTTTCGCGTAGTAGGATCGAATTGTACATCCACCACACCGAAATATTGACCGAATTTACCCGCTGCGCATATCACGGTATCCCCAGTCCTCTGAGGAATTTCTAATAAATGATGTGTATGTCCGCCCAGAATAATATCAATTCCCGGCACTTCTATCGCCATCTTTTCATCATTTCGTAAACCAAGATGGGATAATACTACGATCAAATCCACTTGAGTTCGGAGCTCTCTAACCAGATTAGCCGTAACCCCGATAGGCTCTTGGATATCCCAGCCCAACAGCGTATAAAAATCGATAAAATAGGCAGTGACACCGATCAGACCGATACGGATGCCGCCTTTCTCTATTATATGATAAGGGACTCCCCAGGATGGTACCTTACCTGTCGCCGAATCCAGCAAATTACTGCACAGCACCTTGAAGCTTGCTTCAGAACTGTATAGGTTGTTCAGCGCTTCCTTGGAAAACGTCAACCCTTCATTGTTGCCAATCGTTACTGCCTCGTATCCAGTTTCATTCATAACAGCCAAATTCGCGGAGCCGCAGCTCCCTTCTGTTTCCGGCCGCATACGATCCATATGGTCTCCAATATCGAGCGTCAACGTATGCTCTGCTCCAGCGGAGACTCGAAGCTCATGGAAGGCGGCTGCTATAGACGGCATCTGTTCAAAATGGCTGTGAATATCATTCGTATGAAGGATTCGAAGCCGCAGCAGCGGTGAAGTCATTTTGGCCACCCTCCTTCTTTGTTAATTTTAGAGTAAAGTATTATTTTTTAAGCTTAAGGTCCTCTATTGAAACTTGGTTTTTAAAACCGTAGGAAGCCTCAGCAGATGATCCATGATAGCTGAATTTAATCTTCACAACGCTTTTTACATTTAGACACTCACTGCTCCCGTCTGGAACATAAAGACGAATGGGGAAGCCTTTCTTCAGGGGTTCACCGGTCTGTTCATATAAGAAGGCCGCTTGCCCCAGCTGCTCCCAGGGAATCTTTGCTTGGAACTCATCGACAGCCTCAACCTCCATATAAACAGGGGTCCGGTCTGTGTTTGCAAGTTGCCTCTGCCGCCATGCTCCGTACCATGTCAATAGATCAAATGCCTTGCCTTCAACACCTTGCACTCGATCCTTCAAAGACAGATGCAGAGGTGCCAACGCCTTCAACTCATCAACAGTAAACTCAGCGTCTCCGCACAATTCATCATATACACTGACTTTCATCCCTATGCCTCCATCGTCCCAATCTAATCAGTTCTTATCATTTCAAGTATCCCTCTATTATACCATTAACCCATCAAATTATGGTATGCTATACATCAGATTTGTTCATAGGTAGTTTGAAAAGTTATGTAAATATAGAATTAATGGAGTGAACAAATATGAAGCTGCACATTTATGTTTTTGCCGGATTGGCCGAGCGAATGGGCGGTCCTTTGATTGAATTTGAATGGGAGCAATCAACTCCGCTGACATCCTTACTGTTGAAGGAGCAGCTAATTGCCCGCTATCCGCTAGCAGCCGACATGCTCCATCATTCTTTCGTAGCCGTGAACCAAAGCTACGCGGAAGATGATAATCCCATTCAACCCGAGGATGAAGTTGCTATTATCCCTCCTGTTTCCGGTGGTCAACCACAGCTTGCAGAAATTACACGAGACGCAATCTCAGTAGAGGCAGTCCAAGCTAAAGTGCTGCATCCCAATCACGGCGCCGCACTCTCCTTTATTGGAACAACACGAGAGTGGACTCATGGCAAGCGCACCCTTTTACTGGACTACGAAGCCTATGAGCCTATGGCTCTCAAAACAATGAACCAAATCATTCGAGAAATCCAACAGCGATGGGAAGGAGCCCTATGCGCTATCACTCATCGGTTAGGGCGAGTCGATATTGGTGAGATCAGCGTTGTTATAGCAGTCTCCGCCCCCCATCGGGACGCAGCCTATGAAGCAAGCCGACATGCCATTGAACGGTTAAAGCAAATCGTACCCATCTGGAAAAAAGAAATATGGGAGGACGGTTCCGAATGGAAGGGCCACCAGCAGGGACCCTGGAACCCATTGGTTTAATGGCTCTCCCTGCTGCTCTACATAATTAATAAAACTAAAATAAAGGGGATCAACCGCATCATGAATCCATCCGAACCAAACAATGAGGTGAATGCAAATTCTAGTGTCACCTCACCCGAACGCTACTCGCGGCAGCTGTTATTCGCACCAATAGGCGAGCAAGGACAAGCCAAATTGATTAATTCTCGCGTGGCGATTGTTGGCATGGGAGCTCTCGGTACTGTGCTGGCCAATCATCTGGTACGGGCCGGGGTCGGATTCATCCGCCTTATTGACCGCGATTTTGTCGAAGCGAGCAATCTTCAGCGCCAAATGCTGTACGATGAAGCTGACGCCGCTGCTTCTAAACCAAAAGCCATGGCCGCCGCTATCCGCCTGCAGCAAGCTAATTCGCTTGTGCATCTTGAGCCTGTTGTGAGTGACTTAAATGCTACCAATGCGGAAGAGCTTCTCTCCGAAGTTGACCTTATCTTAGATGGTACAGATAATTTCAGCGTACGCTTCTTAATTAATGATGTAAGCATCAAGCGAGGCATTCCCTGGATTTACGGAGGCGCCGTAAGCTCTCGTGGAGTATCCTTGACGATTATTCCTGGAGTAACACCCTGTCTGCGATGTTTGTTCGGTCAAGCACCCGCACAAGGTACGACTGAGACTTGCGATACGGCCGGTGTAATAGGTCCGATCATCCATACCGTTGCCTCTCATCAATCGACTGAGGCATTTAAGCTGCTTGTAGGCGCTCAAGAGCAGCTAAACCGTAAGATGGTACATTGGGACCTATGGTACAATCAACACTCTTCAGTAGACGTAAGCAAAGCTCGTAAAGCAGACTGTCCCGCTTGCGCACTTCACCAATACGACTACCTTGATCAGGATATTGCTGAAGAGACGATTCAAACCCTCTGTGGCCGCAACTCGGTCCAGATCCAGCCTATCTTAAAGACTGCATTCAACTTGAAGGAATGGGCTGTTAAATGGGAACCGTTAGGGCGTGTGGAAGCAAATCCGTTTTTATTGAAGCTACATCTTAATGAAACTATCACTCTTGTGTTATTTCCTGATGGTCGTTTATTAGTGCAAGGCACTGATGACCCTATAACAGCCAAAAGCATGTATAGCCGCTACATCGGTATGTAAAATAATTAATATTAGCATTCACCTCGGAGTTTAAAATTATCTCTAATTATTTTACATGTTGCCAATATTCGACATTCTTGGTAGGATGATTAATAATATCGATAATTTTCGTTTGCCTATACGAATCCCGAGGTGAGTAGCTTGAAAGTTTCTGTAACAGAATTACATGTAGGCGATCGGACCGGATCTGACATCTTTAATTGGAATGGGTTACTTGTTGTCTCGGCTCATACTGTGTTGAATGGTGAAGACATTGATAAACTACACCGACATAACATTGATTATGTGGATATAATGCTTCGTTTCGACGGTGGCCTACCGGAACAACAAAATTCTAATGTCACTAGCAGTGCCATAGATGACCTTAAAGAGGATCCAACAGTAACCTTCGCAAATGCAGTAGATACGATGAAGCTGTTATTTTATGAAGTTGAACAAAATGGTCAAATTAAAGAGGCACATATTGACAACGCTTTCAAGCCGTTGACAGATCATTTTAAACAGGAAAATGATGTTGTCTCCCTGCTATTAACCATGAATTCAAAAGATGATTACACATATCAGCATTGCGTCCAAGTTGGTATGCTTTCCTATTACATCGCTAAGTGGCTGGGTTATTCAGAAGAAGAAGCACTGATTGTAGGAAAAGCTGGTTATGTTCATGATATTGGGAAAAGCAACATCAGCCTTGATATTCTAAATAAACCGGGCCGATTGACTGATCAAGAATTTGATGAAGTTAAAAAGCATGCCAACTACGGTTATAATTTAGTTAAATCTTCGAATATGGATGAAGCCATTGCATTAGCCGCGCTTCAGCATCATGAACGTCTGGACGGTTCAGGTTATCCATCTAAGTTAAGCGGTGATGACATCCATCCGTATGCAAAAATAGTCGCGGTAGCCGATATTTACAGCGCTATGGTATCAAACCGTGTTTTCCAAAAAAAGCAAAGCCTGCTAGTGGTGCTTAAAGAATTGCACAGACTCAGCTTTGGACAACTGGATCCGCAGGTCGCGCAAGTGTTTATCCGTAACATGATTCCTAATTTTATCGGCAAACGGGTTCTTCTGTCTTCCGGTGAAATCGGACATGTCATCATGACACATCCTTCAGATTTCTTTAAACCACTCGTTCAGGTCAAAGAACGTTTTATCAATTTGACAGAACAGCCGGACCTTGAAATAGAGGAAATCTACATATAATACATGGCCTATGATCTTGTACTACTGACCGTTATATTGCAAAACAAGCCTGTAGTCCCCGAATTAAGGGAATTACAGGCTTGTTCATTAAAAAGGTATAAGGCTCACTGCTGATTACTTAATAGGCAACCCTCTTAGCCCTCAAAAATGTCTTTTTCCAATAGGCTTTATTAATATCAGTTATTTGAACACCATTCTTGGGTTCAGGTGATGAGTGAATCATCAAGGAATTTCCCATGTAAATCCCTACATGCCCTACTGTTTTATTCGTACGGAAACGTCCCGGCACATAGAAAAACAATAAATCACCTTTCCTCAAGCTTGATCTGCTAACCGCTGTCCCTTGATTTGCTTGGGCCCTCGCGGTCCGTTTCAATGTAACTCCTTGGCGTTTATACAGATATTGGGAATAGGTAGAGCAATCAAATTTACTTGAAGCAGGATACGGAGCTGCTCCAAATAAATAGGTGACTCCCAGATAAGATTTTCCTTTCTGAATCAAAGCATCTATGTCAATATTCTGAAGCGCTACGGGCAGAGCATTTTCATCTGTCTCATTCTCGAGCCTGCTCGCTGCCATCATGCTTTCGTTATGGGAATAGTCTCCTAAACTGATACCAGCCCGGGTGTTATCCTTCCCTGTCTCTGTCCCCTTAAACGGATCATTCGGATCATCTGCAAAATCCAAGTCACTGCCCATATTTGGAGCTTCTGGTCCATCTATAGGATCTGTCACCATTTCAGCAGAAGGGAATATTACGAGCTCTTTCTCCGTAACGCTATAGTTCATATCATCCTGAAGAAGTCCTATAGCAGTAACAGGTATATAAACCAATGAATTTCGTGAAATTGGAGGATCCGAAAGCTTGATAGGTTCATCTCCCTTCACAAGCTCAAGTCCTCCCACCTTCCATTCATAAGTGGCATCATTATCTCCCATTTTATAAGTATTATCTGCGGCTTCCCATCTCGTTTTGAAATTCAACACCCGCGCTAAATCGTTGCCCGAAACATAAAATTTCCCATCGAATCCAACAATGTTTACAACTCCTTCTTTCGAATTTGGAGCTCCTTGCGTCGTATTAAGCATCGAAACATTATTAGGTTCCCCCGCACTCCTAACTGTGCTTCCATTGCCTGTACCTGCATTTGAAGGCGTCTGAGACTGCTTCTGTGATACACCACTGCACCCGCTTGCCACACATACAGCCAAAGATAAAAAAACAATAATACTGTGTCGAACAGAAATTTTCATAATTCGAATCCCACCCTCAGAGAAAAGTAATATCTTTGGGTATTAGGATGAGATAAGAGTGGTGTCCCTATACATTAGAAAAATTGGAAAAACACAGCACCATTAAAGGAGCTGTGTCAGATAGAGCCTTCCATTTCGAACTGAAAAACGCTTGTAAATTAGGGAATTTCTCTTAAGTTTCAAAGAAATAAAGCCCTCAATCCCGAGGTATTAGCTTACTACAACAGTCTATGGAGATATATCTATGTGAACCACGGTTCGCCTAAGAGCATGTGAAATAAAAAAAATCCCCCATTCCCAAGGAAAAGAGGGATATTGACATTATAGCCTTTATTCCATGCCTCAAACCTAACGAAGTATCAGGGAGTCGAGTTTCCCCGACACCCATCCTTTTCACACTTAGTAAATGGAGCTAGCTTTATTTATCCTGTTTATTCGTAGTATCATCGCTATCTCCAACACCCTCGCCCACTTTATTGCCTAATGCTCCACCTACAATGCCCCCTGCAATGGTTCCAATAGGGCCTAATAAAGAACCTACAGCAGCGCCCACGACAGCGCCACCTGTGGTTCCTACAGCTTCTCCAACACCTGCCATGTCGGTCGTATTGCGTTCAGAATCATCTTTTGTTTGGCGGTCGTTGTTTTTATCCATTCATCTCACTCCTTCGTTTAATGATAGGAGACTTTACTAGTGCAGTCTCAAAATATATATTGCCCTAACAAGACTGGAAGAATTCTTAAATATATACATCCAATATCCTATATCAGCTTGGACACTCACAAAATTAATTACATCTATTCTAAGTTAATAACCAATACTAACCCTAAAATATATTTTGTAAAGGGAATTATTTACTATGATTTTATTAACATTATTTACAATTGGATGTGGTCATCTTACTAAAATATTCATTAAAACAAATATTAAATTTTCACACAATCCATTATTACAATTAATACTTGTTGTATTTCTTGCTTTTTGGGGTATTTTAGCCATTTCGCCAACAGATCGCACACAATGGCTTTTAGAAAATATACTTTTAGTATTGGTGATTCTCGTACTTTGTATCACTTATAGAAAATACAAGCTTTCAAATTTATCGTATTTATTGATCTTTGTATTTTTATGCCTCCATACTTATGCTGCACATTATACGTATCAAGGAACTCCCATTGATCAGTGGTTAAAGAGTGTGATACATACACGTAGGAGTTACTTTGATCGATTCGTTCATATGATGTTCGGTCTTTTATGGTTTTACCCTATACGTGAGCTTCTAACTCGAATTACTGGACTTCGTATGTTCTGGTCTTTAATTACTACGATCTCTTTCATACTCAGTCTTGGTGCAGTCTTTGAAATCATTGAAATGCTGGTTGCTATTTTAGCTGGACAGACAGGCCAGGACTATATGGGACTTCAGGGCGACGTATTTGACTCAGAAAAGGATATGGCTCTTTCATTAATCGGTGCAATTATTAGCAGTTTCATTCTTGCAATTATATTCCGGAAGAGGAAATATCACTCTTTACATTTGGCAAAAGGGATGGCAAAACAAAAGCTTAATCCGAACACAAATAAATAAAGGGTGATTTGCCTGAAGAAGTTGCACATCTAAAAAGTAAACCAAGGACTAATCGTTACTTTTGGTCAGGCGAAGAAACTGCTTTACTCTATAATCCTAATGATCGGGAACCAGCTGCACAATAGATGCTGAGAAGAATATCAACTATTTCTGTTTCGAAGAAGACGGATATCAGAGAATTGTATTTTAAAGTCAGTTGCAAACGTGCGAAACTTCCTATTCTTTCGTCGCTACTTGAATCTGACGCAAATAAAAAATACGTGTCCGAGCGACTTGGGCACGCAAGCGTGAAAGTCACAGCGGACACGTATCTACATGTTACAAAGAAGATTGAGGATGACGCTTTAACACTTTATGCTCAGTATATCCAAAAATAGAAAACGGACAAAAACCGGACAAAGAGCATTTACCCTCTCGAAAACCCTTATACGGCAAGTGTTAGCCGATAGAGCCTTCCATTTCGAATTTGATGAGTCGGTTCATTTCTACTGCATATTCCATTGGCAGTTCCTTCGTGAACGGCTCGATGAAGCCCATAACGATCATTTGCGTTGCTTCTGCTTCGGTTAAACCACGGCTCATGAGGTAGAACAATTGATCCTCAGAAACCTTGGATACGGTAGCTTCATGCTCCAGCGTAATGTTGTCGTTCATAATTTCATTGTAAGGAATTGTATCTGAAGTGGACTCTTTATCCATAATCAAAGTATCGCATTTGATATTTGCTTTGGAGCCTTGTGAATTACGTCCAAACGATGCCAAGCCGCGGTATGTTACTTTGCCGCCATGCTTACTGATCGACTTGGAAACAATCGTTGAAGTAGTATCTGGAGCCAAATGCGTCATTTTAGCGCCTGCATCCTGATGCTGTCCGCGACCTGCAACGGCGATGGATAATACCATTCCTTTAGCGCCACGGCCTTTCAATACAACTGCTGGATACTTCATAGTCAGCTTGGAGCCGATGTTGCCGTCAACCCATTCCATAGTCGCATTTTCTTCAGCAACAGCACGTTTTGTAACCAGGTTATAAATGTTAGGAGCCCAGTTTTGAATCGTTGTATAACGAGCACGGGAGTTCTTTTTGCAGATAATTTCAACCACGGCACTGTGTAGGGAGTTCGTGCTGTAAATAGGTGCTGTGCAGCCTTCTACATAATGCACGAAGCTATCTTCGTCCGTAATGATCAAAGTCCGTTCGAACTGTCCCATATTCTCCGAGTTAATACGGAAATAGGCTTGCAGCGGGATATCTACTTTTACGCCTTTTGGAACATAGATAAAGCTGCCCCCGGACCAAACCGCACTGTTCAATGCAGCGAATTTATTGTCGCTTGGAGGAATGATAGTTCCGAAGTGTTCCCTAAAAATTTCAGGGTACTCACGCAGAGCTGAGTCTGTGTCGGTAAAGATAACCCCTTGATCCTCAAGCTCTTTTTGCATGCTGTGGTAGACAACCTCAGATTCATATTGAGCCGATACGCCAGCCAAAAACTTTTGTTCCGCTTCAGGAATACCAAGCTTATCAAATGTTTCTTTGATCTCGGTAGGAACCTCTTCCCATGTTTTCCCTTGTTTCTCGGATGGTTTCACATAATACTGAATCTCGTTGAAATCCAAGTCATCCATATTACCACCCCAACGCGGCATTGGCATTTTCTCGAATTGCTCAAAAGATTTCAGACGAAAATCCAACATCCACGCCGGTTCGTCCTTCATTCTTGAAATTTCTTCAATGATCTCACGATTCAAACCTTTTCCGCTTTGAAATATTGATTGATGCTCATCACGAAATCCATATTGATAAGCTTCCATTTCGGGCATTTTCTTAGCCATTATTTCCAACCTCCTTATAATTTTAAAATGTATTATTTATTCACTTGTTCAATCCCTTTGCGCAGTGCATTCCAAGCCAACGTGGCGCATTTGATCCGTGCCGGGAACTTGTTCACACCTGAAAGAGCCTCGATATCTTCATATTCGAACTCGACAGATTCACCCTTCATAAGGCCTGAAAATTTCTCAGCCATTTCGAGTGCTTCCTCTAAAGTTTTACCCTTCACAGCATCCGTCATCATTGAAGCAGACGACATACTGATCGAGCAGCCTTCGCCAACAAACTTCGCGGCCTTCACTTTACCATCTTCAACCTGCATTTGCAGCTGGATTTTATCTCCGCAGGTTGGGTTGTTTAAGTCGATGGTAACTGCTTCATCTTCAAAGGTGCCGCGATTTCGGGGCGTTTTATAATGATCCATAATGACGCGACGGTACAAATCATCCAATTGCATGGCCGAAATACTCCTTTGTTTTTATTAGTGAAGCTACCAAACGGTCAACATCCTCTTCTGTATTATACAGATAAAAGCTTGCCCTCGCCGTTGAGGATGCTTTCAGCCAACGCATGAGCGGCTGGCAGCAATGATGTCCTGCACGGATGGCGATTCCATCAGCATCCAATACGGTAGCCACATCATGAGGATGTACTTCTCCAAGATTAAATGTAATGAGTCCAGCTCGATCATTCCGTGGTCCGTAAATTGTCAAATCGTCAATTGTAGACATCCGTTCCATTGCATAGGCAGTAAGCTGCTTCTCATGTCGGTCAATTGCATCCAGACCGATGCTTTCAAGAAAGTCAATCGCGGCTCCCAGACCAACAGCTCCTGCAATCATAGGGGTACCGCCTTCGAATTTCCACGGCAATTCCTTCCATGTGGATTCATACAAATCTACATGGTCAATCATTTCACCGCCGAATTCGATAGGATCCATCTCCTGCAGCAGTGCTTTTTTTCCGTACAAGGCTCCTATACCTGTAGGCCCGCACATTTTATGTCCAGATAGGGCATAAAAATCACAATCGAGATTCTGTACATCAACCTTGAGATGAGGAGTGCTTTGCGCACCATCAACGACCATCTTAGCGCCTTTGCGATGAGCAATAGCTGCAATTTCTTTCACAGGGTTGATTACGCCAAGTACGTTGGAAACATAAGTTATGGAAACAATCTTGGTCCGTTCTGTAATAGTTTGCTCCACATCTTCCAGACTTATGGATCCGTCCTCCTGAAGTGGAATATATTTCAAGATAGCGCCAGTGGCCTTAGCCGCCTGCTGCCATGGAATGAGATTACTGTGATGCTCCATAGGAGTAATAACGATTTCATCGCCTTCTCTGCATACAGAGCGAGCATAACCAGTAGCAACCAGATTTAGGGCCGTTGTTGTGCCGCGGGTAAAAATTATTTCCTCTGTCGACTTGGCATTAATGAATTTAGCGACCTTCTCCCGAGCGCCTTCATAGGCGTCGGTAGCCCGGGAACCAAGCGTATGAACACCGCGGTGAACATTAGCATTATCCCATTCATAATAATGTTTGATCGCTTCTATTACGGACACCGGCTTTTGAGAGGTTGCCGCCGAGTCCAAGTAAACTAATGGATGTCCATTTACTTCCTGATGAAGGATAGGGAACAACTGGCGGATCTCTTTTGTGTTCATTGTCCGAGCTTCCTCTCTACGAAGCTTTGCAGTTGGGATTTAACCTTCTCCATTGGAATTTCAGAAACTACAGGAGCCAGGAATCCGTAAATGACCAACCTTTGTGCTTCTTCTTTTGTGATACCGCGTGACATCAAATAATGGATTTGATCGGGATTCACTTGGCCAACGCTTGCAGCATGTCCAGCCTTAACATCATCCTCATCGATCAGCAGGATTGGATTAGCGTCTCCACGTGCTTTCGGACTAAGCATAAGAACCTTCTCTGTCTGCTCTCCGTTTGCACCCGTCGCGCCTTTTTCAATCTTGGTGATCCCGTTGATAATCGCTGTAGACTCATCTCGCATAACAGCACGAGTGATCATTCCACTTGTCGAAGCTTTTCCGAAGTGAATCGCTCGAGTTGTTACATTTAACTTCTGTTCGCCAGTTCCTACGCAAATAATTTTTGCATCTGAGTTTGAACCGTTGCCTTTCAATACAGAGGTAGTGTCCGACAGCACGTTACCGTAGTTCATCTCACCGATTACCCAATGCACATTCGCATCATTCTCAACAATGGCACGGCGATAGCTAAGATCAACGACTGAAGCATTTAAATTATGAACAGAAGCAAAATTAACCGTTGCTCCAGCTTTTACTATGATTTCAACGATTCCATTCTGAACTAAATTGTTCAATTCGCCCACGGAAGCAAAATTATCTACATACGTTACGGAAGAATGCTGCTCAGCTACAATTAGTATATGCGGCGAGAAGGTAGCTTCTGCATCATCTGTCAAAAACAATGCTTGAATAGGCACATTTACTTGAACATTCTTAGGAACATATAGGAATACCCCGCCGCTCCAAAGCGCGGTATGCAGTGCAGTCAATTGATTCTCGTCTTTGCTGATAACGTTCATGAAGTAGCTTTTCACAAGATCAGCATGATTAACCAAAGCATCCTCTAGGCTGGTGAAAATAACACCCTGTTTTGCAAGTTCATCCGATGCGCTATGGTAAACAACGCTGCTGTTTTTTTGCACAAGCAGATTCTCCGGTTGGCCTTGACCCTCATCTTGCAGTAATGCTTTGGCAGATTCCGGCAGCTCCTCAAGAGAGGTTAATGCAGCTTCCGCTTTATAGGTTCCGAAGGAACGAAGATTCCAACGGTCGATTCTTGTTTTTTCCAGCTTCGGTAATTCCAACGATCCGGCCAACTCTAACGCTTCAGCGCGTAGATTGGTCATCCATTCAGGCTCACGTCTAGATTTCGACAGCTCCACGATGGTTTGACGATCGATGGGAAGAATTGTGTTTGCACTCATTTCAAATATTCCTCCAGTTCGGTTGTCCTTAGTATCTTGGTGCTGTCGTGTTCATTGGAACCTTGAACTCTTCATCTTGTCCGCCAACAGTCTCGTCAACAATTCCAAGTTCCTCTTTAATCCAATCGTAGCCTTCATTTTCAAGACGCTCTGATAGCTCAGGACCACCTGATTTAACAATACGGCCTTGCATCATTACATGTACAAAATCCGGCTTAATATAATTAAGCAAGCGCTGGTAGTGAGTGATAATCAAGAAGCCGCGTTCCTCGGAGCGCATAGCGTTAACGCCTGTTGCTACGATACGCAAGGCATCAATATCAAGACCTGAATCGATCTCATCCAAAATAACTAAGCTCGGCTCAAGCAGCAGCATTTGTAAAATCTCATTACGTTTCTTCTCACCGCCGGAGAAGCCTTCGTTTAAATAACGGTGCATGAATTCAGGATTCATCTCAAGCTCTTTCATCTTAGCTTCCATTAGACGGATAAATTTGATCAAAGAAATTTCATTACCTTCGCCGCGGCGTGCATTAATAGCACTGCGTAGGAAATCGGCATTCGTTACGCCAGTAATTTCACTCGGATATTGCATAGCCAAGAACAATCCTGCTCTCGCTCTTTCGTCAACTGCCATTTCCAATACATCTTCACCATTCAAAGAAATGGAGCCTTCAGTTACTTCATATTTAGGATGCCCCATGATTGTGGATGCCAACGTACTTTTTCCTGTTCCATTAGGTCCCATGATGGCATGAATTTCTCCACCTTTAATTTTCAAGCTCAAGCCCTTCAAAATTTCTTTACCTTCAATAGTCGCCTTTAAACCGTCTATAATAAATTCCGGTGCATTCGCCATGTTTTCTGCCTCCATAATTTGTAGTCCTTTTAAAGTATTGATTCTTAGATGATAATCATTCTAAACTGATTATCAATGATTCTCAATACTAATATATTATATCTTACCAAGTCAAATCAATAAAGCCTAAAAATGTTTGTTTTCAGAGAGTTTTCAATATTGCTTAAATAACAGCTGTATTAACGCAGAGCTTCTTTTATTTCCTCGATTGCTTTTTGAAAAGCAGTATCATTAAGAACAGGTTTGCGCTCCATGCTATTCAACGTATCACTTTCCAGTTGTATCCAAGATTTGCACCCATTATACAGAGGCAATATCGGTAATTGGGCTGGAGCTGTGAGTTCGTAAACTCGCAGTAACATCACATGCAAAGGTTGCGTACGCTTCCACTTCAATCTTTCATCTGCAAATGTGTCAGTCCATATATGCAGTCCGCCCAGCCTGGACAACTGCTCCTGATCTTTTACTAGAATATCTTCGGCTAGCTCAGCGTAGCATTGGATGGAAACATCCGTATGCTCAAGGCTCCAACCTGCCAAAGTGGAATCCAGCTGGTGCTGATACTCCGGTTTGATCCATTGCTTTTTCTGGTGCTCGTAGGTTGGGAACAAATAGAAACTATCACTTTCTATCTGAAAATCCCTTGTCTCTTCACGGATACCACCCTTGCGCATAATGAGTATTTGCTGGCCACTTCGAAGAGCTTCGATAGCAACTGCCCACTCTTTCAAAGCAACTGGCTTCATCTTATTATCATTTAACATCAGCACTGTCCTTTCCTTAGCATTAGAGAAATGAATACCCGATTTAAAAGTTGATTCCTATGACATTATAAATAAGATTGAGGTCCAAAACAATCCAACCGATAACAAGCATAAAACAGTTCATAAAGCCCCAAGCTATAATCGCATTTATTAAATCTCTCAAGGAGGAACAAACGATGCGTGAAGGACTTATTCCAACCGTTTTAGGGACAGCTGTTACAGCTTCAGGTGTAGCGTTACGCAACAAATACCCCATGGCTGCAGCCGCTGTGGCAGGATTCGGACTCGCTCATGTTGTGCTGGGGGCTATTGACTTGGTTGAGCACCGCAGCATCAAAAGTAAATATTTTGACTAATCATGCTAAAATAATGGAATCATTTGTTGCTCTAAATGTGAAGAGCCATACTATGGCGGGCGAAAGCCCGCTTTCATTAACTCCCAGCAGAGCTGTCCTTATTATACCAGATAAATAAAAGAAAACCTCTTGATAGTCAAGCTTCATTAGTAGCGATGATGTTTTTCTTTTTGGGCAAGTTAAAAAAGAGCACCATCGGTACCCTTTTATAAACATATATATTCAACTTGTACGTCAGCTTATTTATTTACATTTACAAACATAGCAGGTTCATGAATGCGTTCATATTGCTGCTGGTTTACCTTCATTGGATTCATCCCTACTACAGCTTGATTTTCCTGAGAAGTCAGTCCAAGCGTCAATACTACTCCAAGAGCAGCGGTAGCAAACAATAGTCTCACGATTAACTTCATAGTTATGAAAACCTCCTGTTATGCTTCGATTAAATATGTAAACCTCTGCTTAACCCTCTCAAAAACAACAATCCAAAAACGCTATAATAATTGACCTTACCTACTTCTATTTTATAAAGTAAGCATCAAGTGGATGTTAAAGGAACGTGTTTTTTTTGTAAATATACGCTTTTTTA
Source organism: Paenibacillus foliorum (assembly GCF_013141765.1). Taxonomy (GTDB): domain Bacteria; phylum Bacillota; class Bacilli; order Paenibacillales; family NBRC-103111; genus Paenibacillus_S; species Paenibacillus_S foliorum. The sequence goes on along the minus strand of NZ_WHOD01000013.1, from coordinate 188,145 downwards.
TTATAAATGCAGTTAGAAGGCCACTTAGCAACACTCATATAATTCAGGTCTGATTACTTGGGATATCTTCCAAGATGACGAACATTTTGCTATACTAGATTGTGATATGTTTACGGACTAAGCCTATGCTTACGAAGAATAGTTTCTTTGATAATCCAGCGAAAGCTTTGAAGCCCGTTTTTGCTGATACAATAACTCTAACTCTTAAGGAGGAATTATTTTTAATGACTACATACCATGCTTTTACTGAAGCTGAAGCCGTTGAATACGCGCGCACTATTCCTAATCTTTTTACACCGGGTAGCGAGCTAACAAGCCGTGAAATCGGCGATGGCAACTTAAATCTCGTATTTCATATTTCCGAACTGTCTACTGGTAATAGTATTATTTTGAAACAGGCACTTCCCTATGCAAAGGTCGTCGGTGAATCATGGCCGCTCACTTTGGATCGCGCTCGGATTGAAAGCGAAGCCTTAATTATTCAAGAATCGTTGTGCCCAGATCTAGTTCCGCATGTTTTTGTGTATGAAAAGGATCTCGCTCTAACCGTTATGCAAGATTTAAGTGATCATGTTATTATGCGTAAAGGACTTATTGAAGGAAACCGTTATCCGTTATTTGCTCAGCATATAGCTCGATTTTTGGCACACACCCTATTTTACACATCAGACCTTGGTATGAATCAACAGGAGAAAAAGGAACGCGTTAAGCAGTTCATTAATCCCGAGCTATGCAAAATTACTGAGGATTTGATTTTTGACGATCCTTATCATAATGCTGAAACCAATAACGTTCCTCCCGCTATTCAAGATGCAATTGAAGCAGTCTGGCAGGATAAAGAGCTACATTTGGAAGTAGCTATTTTAAGAAACAGCTTTCTGACACATGCTCAATCACTGCTTCATGGCGATCTGCATACCGGCAGTATTTTTATTACGCAGGAATCCACTAAAGTTATCGATCCCGAATTCGCTTATTATGGTCCCATGGGCTTTGATATCGGTGCCGTGTTTGCCAATCTGCTCTTGAACTATGCTGCTCAGGAAGGCTGGAGCAAGGATGCAGAGTCGCGTGCGGACTACCGTGGCTATTTGCTCGGAACCATCAAGGATGTGTGGACATTATTCCAAGGCGAGTTCCGTTCTTTGTGGAGCTTGTACGGTGAAGACCGATTGTCCAAGACAGAAGGTTATCAGGACTGGTACATGCAGCAGGTACTGCGTGACACTATTGGTTATACCGGCAGCAAGATGGTCCGCCGTGTACACGGCTTGGCACAGGTTGCCGACATTAATAAGCTTGAAGATGAAGCGGCTAAAGAACGTGCCCAACGCATCGCTCTGAGGATCGGAACAGCACTCATCAAACATAATCGTCAAGCCCAATCGATTGATGAACTGTTGGAAATTGCAGTTAAGGCTGTGGAATAGGTTATTCACACCTATGTTTACTGCTGAAGGAAGATACTTTGCGGAACAAAACGAAAGAAGAATAAAGGAGACACTCTATTATGGGAACATTAGATAATCAAACGACTGCGGACTGGCTGCAATCAGTCCGTTGGAATTCGGCAGATAACCAGCTTGATCTGCTGGATCAGCGCCTGTTGCCGGACGAGATCGTATACCTGGAGCTGACTACGTCAGAGCAGGTATGGGATGCAATCAAGCAGCTTGCGGTCCGCGGAGCGCCGGCGATCGGCATCGCGGCGGCGTTCGGGGTGTACCTCGGCGTGAGGGAGACAAGCGGCAGCCGGGAACAGCTGCTTGACGAAGCCGTCAAGCAGTGTGATTATTTGGCGACGTCGCGCCCGACGGCGGTGAACTTGTTCTGGGCGCTGGATCGGATGAGACAGCGCGCAGGAGCACTCGCTTCCGCCGGCGGCGAGCCGGAAGCGATGAAGCAGGCGCTGCTGGATGAAGCGAAGCTCATCCAGAGCGAGGATGAGGAGACGTGCCGCCTCATTGGCGAGCACGCGCTGGCGCTTTTCGAGGACGGCATGGGCGTCCTCACGCACTGCAACGCGGGCGGCCTCGCCACCGCCCGCTACGGCACGGCTCTTGCGCCAATGTATTTGGCGCAGGAGCGCGGCATACACCTCAAGGTGTATGCCGACGAGACGCGGCCGGTGCTGCAAGGCGCACGCCTGACGGCGTTCGAGCTGCAGCAGGCCGGCGTCGACGTGACGCTCATCTGCGACAATATGGCAGGCGCAATCATGAACAAGGGCTGGGTGCAGGCGGTAATCGTCGGTACAGACCGAGTAGCAGCCAACGGTGACGTCGCCAACAAAATCGGCACATACAGTGTTGCCGTGCTTGCGAAGGCACATGGCATTCCTTTCTACGTGGCATGTCCCATGTCCACGATCGATCTGAATACTCCTAACGGAGATGACATCCCGATTGAAGAGCGCCATGAGGATGAAATTACACAAGGCTTCGGCAAACGTACAGCTCCACAAGGAATTAAAGTGTACAACCCAGCCTTTGATGTGACGCCTAACGAATATGTTACAGCCATCATTACAGAGAAGGGTGTTATTCGAGCACCTTACAATGAAAATTTAAAAAAGCTATTTGCTGAAGCATAAACTTGAGGACCGTCCTGACACCTGGACGGTCCTTTTCTTTGCAACCCTCTACGTGTGTGCGTTGGGGAGGGAATCGGTGATGCAAATAAAGCATCGTAGTTCCGTTCCACCCGAATGACCACGTGTGCATGACAAAATAGCGTACCTCAGTTCCGCCACCTGACGAGTAATTGATTCGACATGATGTGAAGCTATTCTGAGATAACCTCTTTACCTATTTCAAAAATCGGTGAAAATTGTAACGAACCTTTTTAAAGGATAGCCTCGATCACCCCAAAAGCATATAAATTTTGGCTATATACTTAGAAAAGCCAGACATACCTATTAGACTAACCATTTTCATTAGCGTATTATCAAAAAAACGACCGTTTCTCTTCAATGAGAGCGGTCGCCTTTTTGTTGTTTTTAGACAGATTCTTACTTTCACAAAATCGAGTTTGTCTTTGACTATCTCACACTTAAGCTTCATCCCATAACCGACGCGCGTTCTTGAAGCCAATGCTCGTTCCGATCTTGTCCTCCTCCATACCTTCGAACTCGATCGAGATCGGACCGTCATACCCGGCTTCCTTGATTACCCGGATTATTCGCCGAACATCCATGTCGCCCTGACCCAGGATAGATCCCCGGATGTAATTGCCGTTCCATGTTTCTAGCCAGCCTTCTCCGGGGAAGTTGTCGCTCTTGCGTATGAAGAAATCTTTAAAATGCACGATCGCGGCAGAGGCGATCGCCTGTTTTACAGCGGCATACGGGTCTTCGTCCACGCACAAGAAATTACCTATATCCAGCAGCAGTTTGAAATTTGAGCGATTAACCGCATGCACAATACGGAGTGCTCGATCACTTGGTGTGACATAAAATCCGTGATTTTCAATTGTTGTAGTAATGCCGAACCTAGCCGCATAGTCAGCGATGGTTCCGCACGCCTCTACAATGCGCGAAAAATCTTCTTCGAACTGCCCTGGGCGCTCTTGTTTTTTCGCCCATGGGACAACATCGTGACGCATCCGCGAGGAACCGAGCCGTGCCGCGGTCTCGACTTGTTTCTTCAGTCGCGCGATTTCTTGCTCGTACTCCTCCAATGTTGGTTTCAGCACATCCCCCGCTACTGCGAAATTCGCCACTTCCAGACCGAGCTGTCTGCCTTGGGCGGCAATCCTATCAGCAAGCTCCGGCTGCCCATCCAAGTCAATACCGATCGGTGTGATTTCCACGTGGTCGGCTCCTTGTTCCTTCATCCACTCCATCGCCTGCAAAATATCGGTCTCCTGAGCACGAAGGCTCGGAGCCAAGCAATACGAACTGATACCCAGCTTCACACTTGTTCCCCCTTCCCCAGTCGGGAAATTTAATGCTGCGAAATGACTTGCAGCGATTTATCCTTTCACCGCACCCGCCACCATGCCTTTCATGATTTGCTCTTGAAAAATCAAATAAATGATAATGGTCGGAATGACTGCTATCGCCATAGCTGCCATCGTCAAGCTGTAATCCGTGCCATAACCGTCAGAGAAAATCGACAAGCTAAGCGGCAGCGTTTTTAAGGACTGTTTATTAATAAATACCAGTGCGAAGGCGAAATCATTCCAGAACCTCAGAAATGCAAGAATAGCAACAGTAGCCATAGCCGGGATTGAAAGCGGGAAGATCACCCGGAAGAATATACCCCAATATCCGCTGCCGTCGATCATTGCTGCCTCTTCCACTTCTTTGGGCACCGATGTCAAATAAGCGGCAATGATGAAGATGGCAACGGGTAATTCAAACGCTGTATAAGGCAAAATTAAAGCCGCATATGTGTCCAGAATCCCCATAGTTTTCATCATAATAAACAGCGGCACAAGTGTACTATGAATCGGAATGAGCATCCCGAGTACGAACAACGCCAGGATGGGCTTTTTGAACCGGAATTCAAGACGCGAAAGAATATAAGCCGAAAGTGAGCCAAGTAAAATGGTCAAAGCGAGCGAGCACAGCGTCACGATAACGGAATTGGCAAACGCTGTGCCGAGGCCCGCTACTTTCCAAGCTCGTGTATAGTTTTCTAATTGCCAAACGGAAGGCAGTGAGAACGGCTTGCCAAAAAAATCTTGATTCGATTTGAACGAGCTGATAAACAGCCAAATGAGCGGATAAATCGTTGCCAGCGCGTAGACCGCCAGCAGGATGCTTCCCCCCCATGACGTCCCTTTCTTAATGGCTTTGGAGAGAGGGCTATGACTCGTACCCACTGGTACATCGCCGGAAGTTATCGTCTTCATATCAGTCCCCTCCTTCTTAGGTTGTCTATTAAAAGCTTACTTGCGCTTCATCAGCATCTGGCTGCCAAGCACCAAAAACATACTGATGATGATGATCAATGTAGAAACAGCTGAACCGTAGCCGTAACGGAAGATTTCGAAGGTATTGTTGTACATATACGTAGCAAGCAATTCCGTCGCTTGCGCCGGCCCCCCGCCTGTCATGACGTAAATGAGATCGAATGCCTTCAGACTGCCCGATATACAGAGCACTATTGCGACTTTGATCGTATCCCAGATCATCGGAATGACAATCAAGTATAATCTCCTGGCTTTGACGGCACCGTCGATTTTGGCGGCGTCTTCCACTTCAGATGGAATATTTTGAATAGCGGCAATAAACAGAATTAAATACGGTCCAATGTTTGCCCAAATGATCGGGATGCTGACCGAATACATATTGATTTTGGGATCGCCAAGCCAATCACGGATCCATGAGCTTAAGCCTACTTTATCTAAAATGAAGTTCAATATACCGATTTCCGGATGGTAGATGTAGCCCCACATGATACCGATCACGACAGATGCGACAACCATCGGCATGAATACCGCCGAACGGACAAACCGGTGAAAGAACGTGCTTTTCCACAAAATAAGCGATAGAACGAGCGCTATCGGCACTTGTCCGAAGATTGAGGCGCCGACGATGATCAAGTTGTTTTTAAAAGATTTCCAAAATATCGGGTCCTTCAACGCTTCGATGTAATTATCAAATCCAATGAACTTTGAAGCTCCAATGCCTTTCCAATCGTAAAAGCCGTAATACGCCGACCAAATGATCGGAACGATGACGAATACCAAATAGATTAGCAAGGCAGGAAGCAGCCCTAATGTAATAAATCCTCTAACACGGCTCGTGGTCGCCATAGCTGGCCTCCTTTGTGCTTGCTTATGATGTCATTGCTTATTGAGATTGTTCAAAAAGTCCCATTTGAGCTCTCGCTTATATATGCGATATCGGCTTTTCCAATGAAAAAACCGATATATCATCATGAAAAGCTCATTCATTGCGAACACAAGGAATTACTTGCCAAGTGCTTTCACTTGTGCGTCCTGCAGCTTCTTGGCTACATCCTCTGGTTTGCCGCCAATTAGAAGCTCCTGCAAGCCGTTGTTGATCGCTTCCGTGCCAGCCGATGTCAGGTACGCGTCGTATACCGGCGTCAACTTCACGGATTTGTACAGGTTAAACGCTTCGAAGAATAACGGTGTCACTTTGGATTGATCCAGGTCGATTTTATAATTAACGATCGAGTTGCTGTGCGCGATGGCACTAATGCCTTCCGGACCGCTAACTGTGTAGATCAATTCTAGAGCCGCATCAAGCTGCTTGCCCGTTGCCTTTTTGCTCAATGCCAAACCGCCGCCTGGACCACCGGAGATCGAGTTCGGATCCCCCTTACCCCCAGGAATGGATGGTAGGACCGTCACTTTAACCTGGTCAAGCTGTTCTTTTGTACCGCTAGCCGCCATGTTGGTCAGAGCCCATGCTCCATCGATCATCATAGCCGCCTTGCCTTGAATGAAGTACTGCTCCATTTGCGTATTGTCCAAGCTGTTGAAGCCTTGTTGGAACGCACCTGCATCAGCGAGGCTCTTCATATTCGTTAGCGCTTGCACGAATTCCGGATCGGTGAATTTCGCCCCATCCTGCTTCGCAGCTTTCAAGAACCACTCAGTTCCGGTCACACGATCGGCAAGCGACGACAGGATACTGGACTGCGCTAGCCATGCCGCTTTGTTCCCAAGCGATATCGGCGTCACTTTGTTGTCTTTGAACGTTTTGATAGCAGTCGTCAGCTCGTCCCACGTAGTTGGCACTTTCACATTATATTTATCAAAAAGCGATTTATTGTAGAAAAACAAAGAGGTGGCCGAGCCGCTTAATGGCGTTGCATATACTTTGTTATCGAATGAAAGAGGATCGAATGCCCCTGGCGTGAAGTTCTTTTTCCAGTCCGGATTTTTGTCGAGCAGCTGTGAGATCGGTTGAATTAGCCCGCCATCATAAAACTCCTGAATCGACGTTCCGGCATTCGTGTAGAATACGTCTGGCATTTCATTGGCGGCCGCTACCGTTTTCAAGCGTTGACGGTACCCGTCTGGAGGAATCGCTTGCGCATCCAGCTCCACTTCGGGGTGTGCGGTTTTAAATTTTTCGATTTGCGCGCGAACGGCTTTCGCTCTCAAATCATCTCCCGAGAAGTTATGCCAGATGGATAGTTTGACTTTTTGCGCTGGCGGTTGCGCTTTTTCTCCTCCGGCCTGTGCGGTCTTCGCCGGTTCATTGCCACAAGCTGCGAGTATCGTCGACAACGCAAGCACGGATGTACAAACTATGATTGCTTTTCTTTTCATATTCAAACCCTCCTCTTTAATTATGTCCTTAGTATAGGCTTAAAAGAATATTTGCTGTAGGGGATATCCTACTGCCATAGGGTAGACATAATTCAGTTTTTCGTTGCTTCGCCAAATTTCATAACCATAAAATTCAGCATGGCTGTAAGTCTTTTCTTCCTTAATCGTTTCGTCCCCGGGCATCAACTGGAATGGACATTTCGAATACTCCCCCGCGTACCCCATTAACCGCATCGCATAAATTCGATACTACACAAGAATGGTTCGGGATAATTTCTATTCGGTCTCCGACGGACAACATCGTTTGGAACGGGTCAAACTCCAAAAATCCGTGTTCTTCGTTCAATCCCGTTATCCGTAATTCGGGACGTCCGACTACGATTCCGAATCCGTCCCGATGGTGCGCTAGGTCGCTCGTTAATGTTTTCGTTCCAGAGTCGATCGTCGCTCTGCCCGGAAACGGTGTACTGACAACCGTAGCGATAACCCGTAGTGCGCAGTCAGTCTCTTTCGCAAGCCCCAAGGAGACGCCTGATGCATCGAAGAAAATGTAATTTCCTGCGCGCACCTCCGTCACCCCGATCAAATCCTCGCACAACAGTGCCGATGGAGTCGAGCCTGCACTGATAATCTCTATAGCAAAGCCCGCATCACGAAGCATCGATACCGTTTCCTGCATGACAACGGACTCCGTTCCTACCGCCTGCCGCAGCCCTTGCTCGTCACGGTTACGGTAAATCATTCCGAAGTAGCCCATGATCCCGTATATACGAATACCAGGCATCACCGCAAGTTCCCGGGCAAACGAGAGTGTATCATCACCAGGCTGACGTCCGCCACGATGCAGCCCTCCGTCTATCTCTATCAGTACAGAAACCGGTAGTCCAGAACGCTCGCCAACGGCAGATAACCCTGTAGCCCCTTCGAGGCTATCAACGACAGCAATCACATGAACCTGACTATGCAAAGCTTCGAATCGGCGAAGCTTGTCTTCACCGATGAGTGGAAATGCGATCAGAATATTATCAATACCAGCTCGAGCGAACGTCTCCGCTTCGCCAAGCTTGGCTGCCGTAATGCCAATAGCTCCCGCTTCAAGCTGCTTTCTGGCGAAATAAACCGATTTGGTCGTTTTGATATGTGGTCGATGCTGAATACCTTGGGCGCTAAGCCTCTCCGCCATTTGCAAAATATTTCGTTCGACGATGTCCAAATCGACGATGACCGAAGGTGTCGTAAGCTCAAAGTACATAAGGTTACCCCTTTCTCGTTAGAGCATGCATTAAAAACAAAAAGCTCCTGTTCGGGAGCTTTTCTAAGAGAATAGCAGGATGACAAAAACAACGGGATAGTTTCTATAAATGCTCCAATTTTAACAATCAATTATTTATAACGCCTAATAAATTCGACTGCCTTGTGGATGTCGATTTCGGGTTGTTGTCCAACTTCACGTTCTATCGTCAAGTAACCCGCATACCCGATTTCCTGCAACGCAGCAAAATAGGCATCGAACGCCACTTGGCCTTCACCGGGTGGCACTTCCTTGAAGATCTCTCCTGATGTGACCATCTGAGCGATTTTGCCATGATCCATTGGTTCATAGCCAAGGGCTCCATATACTTCCCGCGGGTCTACCTCGCGATAACGAATGCCATCTTTCACGTGTGTTGCACGATATAATCTTTAAGAATATACACGCCTTCTACCGGATCGTCACCAGTCACCATAACCATGTTTGCCGGATCGAAGTTAACCGATACGCCGTTCGTGCTTAGTGTATCGAGGAAGCTTTTCAGATGGGCTGAGCGTTCCGGTCCGGTTTCGATCGCAAAATACGCGCCAACACTTTTCGCATATTGGCCCAGCTCCTCGCAAGACGTTTGCAGGCTGTTATATACTTCACCGTTCCGGTCATCCGGTACGATGCCGATGTGCGTGGTTACGATGTTCGTTCCAAGGTCTAGAGCCAGATCAAGAATACGCTTGGATTTTTCTACCTTCATCTTGTTCGCGTTCATATCTTTGGAAGCCATGGCCTCCTAGGTCGCCGCACAAAGCCGAAATTTCAAGCCCGAGCGATTGGATATACGCTTTCAGCTCTTTACGGTCGCTGGCGGACAAATTCGCTGGATCCATCTCGCCGCTTACGGCATAAATCTGGACACCATCGGCGCCGACATCCTTAGCCTTTTTCAGCCCTTCGCGAACACCAACCTGGAAGCTATCAACTATGACGCCAATTTTGTTCGTCAGTTTCATGATTCTGTCTCCTTTCCGCTCCATGATTTCACATTAGAACCGAATTTCATGTCCTTTGAGGCTCGATTCGTAAATACCGCACAAAATTTTCGTAATTTCCACACCATCCTCAACTGGGCTGATCAGATCAGTTCGGCCCAGCACACTGTTGACGAAATGGTTAATCTCATTCTGGAATGCTTCTTCGAAGTTAAAACCTGGATGGTCAACCTGAGGATGCATATTCAGAATCGTATCGTGCTTCTCGGAGACGATTACGAAGCTCGGTTCGATCTCAGCTCCGCCTTTGTCGCCAAAAATTTCAACCTGCGAACACGACGCTTTGGCATGAAGCGCAAAGCTGACATCTACGTACAATGATGCCCCGTTCTCAAAACGGATCAACGCGTTCGCCAAATCTTCGACCGTGTTTTTCGATGCATCAAAGTCGGCAGCCTTGTAGAAATTCAGGTTGTTGATGTTGGAACGGTTACCGAGCTTTTTATAGGTATTGCCTGTAACCGAAACAACTTTCGGACGCCCCATCAAATACCAGCACAGGTCGATAATATGCACGCCGATATCCATCAGCGGACCGCCACCGGAACGTTCTTTATCAGAGAACCAACCACCCGGGTTGCCGAGACGGCGCAGGATGGATGCTTTGGCATAATAGATGTCACCAAGCTCGCCCGCATCGATGAACTGCTTCAGCACTTTTGCGCTGCCGCTGTAACGACGCACGAAACCAACCTGCAGCTTCTTGCCCGAACGCTTGACCGCTTCTTGTAACTCAAGAGCTTTATTAATATCTGTGCTCATCGGCTTTTCGACGAGGACATGCTTGCCCGCCTCAAGCGCCGCGATACTGATTTCAACATGTGTGTTGTTCCACGTACAGATGCTGACAGCATCAATTTCTGGGTCTGCGAGCAAATCATTGTAGTTCGTGAATACCTTCCTTGCGCCATACTTGTCCGCTTTCGCTCTAGCTCTTTCTTCGATCAAATCGCATACGGCAACCAGTTCAACCTCTTCGTTGTTCACATAGGAATTGAAATGGACATCGGAAATCGAACCCGCACCTATTACAGCTATTCTTAATTTACTCATAGGTATGCTTCCCTCCTCTAGATCTCTACGTTTTGAAGTATAGCTGCGTTATAGCTATTTTCAAATGGGTCATTCTTCGGCATTAGGGGCGAATGAATTCAGTCGTTGGGGAATTGACGGAATTTAGAAGGTGTAGAACCCATATATTTTTTGAACTGCTGGCTAAAATATTTAATATCCTCGTACCCCACTTCGCCAGCCACTTCACTAATTTTTTTCTCAGTGCCACGCAAAATGTTCGCTGCCCGGTTCATCCGCTCCTGAGTTAGAAATTCCATATAGCTTTGCCCTGTTTCTTTCTTAAACACTTCGCTAAAATGATTCGGATTCAAATGAACGAATTTGGCTACCTGCTGCAACGATACATGCTGGTCGAGATGATCGCGGATATAGGCTGTGGCCCGATGAATGTACGAATATCGGCTGCCGCTAACCAGTTCGTGAAACGCGTTCATGACAGAGGACAGATACTTGAACAGTTCATCCTCAAGCCGAATATCAGGCTCAAAAGCAAAGGTCGGAGCCGATCCCGTTTCAACGCCATTATCCTTCTTAGCACGGTCAAGCCAGCGATACGCTGCTATGATGATCGATTGCAGGAACGCTTGAAGAGTCGCGGGAGTCACCGTTGAATCCTCCATCTGCTCACGCACGATCTGGTTCGTCCAGTGGCGGAGCTGCGTTGCATTGTTGTTCATCAGCTTTGCCGACAACTCGTTTTCTTCCTTCTGTGAGCAGACTGTTCGCCCACCACCCCGGTACTCCACATCCTTCTTCTCGTAAAGTCCTTGATCACCAAACAAGATGCGATAGGAGAACACATTCTCCGCCTCCTCGTAAGAACGGCGCAGGTCGTCTACAGACGTTACTACGTTCCCTGCCGCTGCAAATACAGCGCATTTGAGAGTATCGCTCACCCGGAGGATCGCCCTCTCCAGCTTGTTCGTTCCAGCCTGCCCACCCTCCGTACGGGAAACAACGATAATTTTGTTGCTTTTGAGCAGCGTTACGCACGGAAGAAGCTCAAACAGCATATTCTCAGCTGCAAAGAGCAGGCTGGTAAACATAGATTCTCCCCAGCCTGTAGCTCCAATCAGTATTACGCGCAGGGGCTGGCAGATGCCGCTCGTTTCTTCGCGAACGACTTCATTGTGCTCAAGCCAACTTCTCACCGGTGTCAGTGAAGCACCTGCTATCGCCGCCCCTTCGCTGCTCCCCGTCAACATCCGCTCGAATAATTGATTTCGCAGTGCAGCCGCTTGTACCGATTCCTTCTTCATCATCTCCCATTTTTCAAGCAGATTTTGCTTCGCCTTCATCGTAGCTTTAATGATTTCCTCGGGACCGCTTGTCTTCAACAAATAATCGGTCACTCCTTCACGGAGCGCCTGCTGGGCGTAGCCGAAATCGTCGTACCCGGTCAGGATGACGATCTCAGTGTCTGGCAGAATCTTTTTGATTTCCTTCGCAAGTTGGATCCCGTCCATCCCAGGCATGCGGATATCGGTGAGCACTATATTCGGCTTCTCGGCCGGAATACGTTCAAGCGCCTCTTCTGCCGACTCTGCCGGAGGCAGTAGCGTCAGGCCGAGCTCCTTCCAATCAATTACCGTACACAGCCCTGTACGGATAATGAGTTCGTCGTCAATGATCATAATTTTCATGGCGTTTCCTCCAGAATGGGAATGGTGAATGAAATTCGTGTGCCGCCGCCTGACTCACTTTCGATGTGCAATCCGTTCTCGCTACCGTAATGCAGGAGCAGCCGACGGTGAACGTTGCGCAAGCCGTAGCCCGATTTCATCTTTTGCGGATTGTTGCCCTCCATCTCGGAAATGCCGCTCAGTTGGTGGCGTATGTTTAGCAGCTTCTCTCTTTCTATGCCAATTCCGGTATCCTCAACGATGAATGTCATCGAATCGGAGTATCGCTCGCCGTGCACGTAGACGAAGCCTTTCCCATTTTTCTTCTGAAGACCGTGCATGATGCTGTTCTCAATCAAGGGTTGAAGCAGCAGCTTGAGCATCATTCTTCCTTGCAGATCGGAATCGATATAGAACTCCGAATCGAACTTGTCCTGAAACCGTTTCGACATGATACGGATATAGTTTTGCGCGTGCGCTACTTCCTGCTGCACGGAGCAAAACTCCTCACCGTTGTTCAGGCTGAACCGCAGGAAGTCGCTGAGCGCGCCAACCATCTCGGCGATCTGTTTATCCTTGTTCATCAAAGCCATCCAGTGGATGGATGACAATGTATTGTACAGAAAATGTGGATTGATCTGGGCCTGGAGCGCCTGTATGTCCACTTCCTTCTTCATCGCCTCGTTTTGCTGCAGCTGGACCTTTAGCCGCTGGATCCGGTTGCTTAGCATATTGTAGCTGTGAAGCAGCAATCCCACTTCATCCTTACTCTTGACCTCCATCGTTGGGATCGGCTCGTCAGGATTGATGTCTTTGAGCTTCCGCGCCATTTCGGTCAGCGGCCGCGTAACCCATGTGATGAAATAAAGCACAAGCGCCATAGCTAATAGCGCCGCTATCCCGATAGCATAAGCCGTTAGAGCGAGAACGTATTTATTCTGCGCGGTATACACCTTCGTTGGGATAACCCCGATGAGGGTCCAGTTGAGGCTCGGAAGCGTGTGATAGAGCACAGTATTGCTCTCGCGTTCCGTCGCATAGTTCATAGCTCCCCCAGTCCCTTCCAGTTCACTGAGGTTCGGTAGCATTTCGCTGAGCTGAAGACCCAGCCCTTCGCTGGTTTGCGAAGACAATATCCGGTTATCCTGGTCAACTAGCCAGATTGACCCCTTCTCCTCCCAGCCTGCGTCCCTCAGAATACGCCTTACTTCCGCTTCGTCGATGCTGATCGAAAGATTGCCCGTCCTTTGAAAATAATTCATGTTCCGAATTGGCCGAACAAGGGAGACCACCCGTCTCAGACCGTCATCCGTTGTCTGGTTTTCGTAAAGCGAAGTCCACCATTTGCTGTTCGACTCATAAGCTTTCGTGTTGGATTTCAATAGCTCGGGCAGTCCTGATTTCAACACAGTCGTATTGGATAAGGCTGGGTAGCCGCTATCCGAAGTAATCGTAATGTTGGAGATATATTTTTTGGAAGACGCCAAATTCATGAGGAATGCGACATTTTGCGAATACAACGAAATATCCACCCGCTCGTTGTCGAGATACGACTGAATATCCTTTTGCCCTATTATGAATACCGACATATTCTCAACATCGCGAACAATAAAGTCCAGCTTGTCTGAAATTTGCTTAAGCGTATTCATCCCGGACAGCTTCTCTTTTTCTTCGGTCAAATTCGAAGCAATCCGGTACGAAATGACGCCGGTCGTGAGGAGCGGGAATATGACAGCGACAAGCAGCAGCAGAGACAATTTACTTTTTAATGATTTTGTGAACCATAGGCTCATACGACCACTCATTTCCATTGATGTCGGCTTGCGAAGGCGCAATTGAAAGCGCATGCACTACTAGCTCATAGTACCATTTTTCAAATTATCGGGTTAGCCCCAAATAACGGATTAGCCTCTCTCAAACACTATCATACTTTTTTTCATTCTAACATACTTTTTGTTTGACATTTTATATGTTTGTGTTAATCTTTAGCCATAAATAATATTGGGGAGGTCCAGTGGAGAGTGGAATCGATTCAAAAGGAATTTGAATTTCTGTCTGATTTGGTGCAAGGAATCGCCGCTCAGTTTGGGGAGTATTGCGAAGTCGTGCTTCACGACTTGACCCAGCCTTACGAAACTACGATCGCGGCCATCGAGAATGGCCATATCACCGGCCGAAAGGTCGGCGACCCTGGCACGAATCTCGGACTCGAGCTGCTGCGGGGCAATCAGGTCAACGGCAACAAGTTCAACTACGTTACACAAACCAAAGACGGCCGTATTCTTCGTTCCACTTCCATGTACATGAAGAATGCTGAGGGTAAGACAATCGGAGCTCTTTGCATCAATTTCGACATCACCTCACTTATGATGGCGGAGAAGACACTACAATCATTAAGCATAGCTTCGCTGCAATCCGAGGTCAAAGAGTCGTTCGTGACGAACGTCAACGATCTTATGGACGCATTAATTCAAGAAGCTCAGGAGCAGATAGGCAAGCCCGTGGCGATGATGGCGAAGGAAGATAAGGTGCGCATGATAGCGCTGCTCGACCGCAAAGGAGCCTTCCTGATCAAAAAAGGCGGAGAAAAAATAGGCAGTTATTTAAATATTTCCAAATATACACTGTACGGCTACCTGGAGGAAGGCAAAACCATATACCCTGAAGGGATGGATGAAGCATGACTAAACAGTTCGAACCTGAAACTCCCTGTGTTGTCATTGACTCGGAAATTATGGAACGTAACATCCTCGCCATGGCAAATACTGCTCAGCAAGCCGGCTTGAACTTACGTCCCCATGCGAAAACACATAAGATGCCATGGATCGCCAGAAAGCAGATCTCAGCTGGCGCCATCGGCATCACAGTCGCCAAAGTATCCGAAGCGGAAGTCATGGCCGAC
This sequence comes from Paenibacillus foliorum, assembly GCF_013141765.1. Taxonomy (GTDB): domain Bacteria; phylum Bacillota; class Bacilli; order Paenibacillales; family NBRC-103111; genus Paenibacillus_S; species Paenibacillus_S foliorum. The sequence goes on along the minus strand of NZ_WHOD01000013.1, from coordinate 172,995 downwards.
CACGGCATTGATGATATCTTCATCGCCTACCCGCTGATCGCGCCTGGCAAGATCCAGCGGGCGCTTGCACTCAATAAGCGAATCCGGTTAATAGTCGGCTGCGACAGCATGGAAGGCGCCAGACGGTTAGCCGAAGCTGCACTGCGAGCCGGACAAACATTGGAAGTCCGGCTGGAGGTCGACACCGGGCTTCGGAGAACCGGGGTGCCTTACGAGCAGGCAGTCGAGACAGCCGTACAGATTCACTCCATGGAAGGCTTGAGCCTCACCGGCATCTTCACATTCCGAGGCGCGATGCTTGCAGGCAAGCCAACGATGAATCTCGCTGCTGCTGGCGCGGAAGAAGGTCGGCTGATGGTGGAGCTCGGGGAAAGCATACGTGCCGCTGGCGTACAGATCGCCGATATTAGCGTCGGTTCGACACCAACCTCGGCCTTCGCTTCCGAGGTGAAGGGGATAACAGAAATTCGGCCAGGCACCTACGTGTACCAAGACCGGATGCAAGCAGCCTTTGGTGTGTGCGGGCTAGATGATTGCGCCGGAAGCGTGCGTGTGACGGTAGTCAGCCGTCCATCGCCGGACCTGGCTGTGATTGACGGTGGCAGCAAGACGTTCGCCACCGATGTGCAGCCGAACGCCGCCCCCTTGCACCTTGTAGGATTCGGCCATGTGGTCGGACTTGAAGATGCCGTTTTCGAACGGATGTCGGAGGAGCACGGCATGCTCCGTCTCGGCCCACTTGCCCAAAATTCGGGCCTGCAGGTCGGTGATGTCCTGCATATTATTCCAAATCATATTTGCAGCACAGTCAATCTTCACAATACAGTTATTTTCTTACGGGATGGACGCAGCGAGGTGGAACCAGTGCTCGCCCGCGGCAAGCTGGAGTAATCGAACACTTCACTCTCAGGGAGGGTCATTTACATGTTAGATGTAGTCATTCGTAACGGCCGCGTCGTTGATGGCACGGGCAATCCATGGTTTTTCGGCGACGTTGGGGTGAAGGACGGCCAAATCGCCTCAGTCGGACGGATCGATCAAGAAGCGTTGCGTATTGTCGATGTTCACGGCAGCGTAATTGCACCCGGATTTATCGACGGTCATTGTCACTCCGATCTGATGATCTTCGATCATCCGCACAGTGAAATCAAAGTACGCCAAGGTGTTACAACTGAGGTGGTCGGCAATTGCGGTTTAGCTCCGGCTCCGTATGTAAAAACATATGCCGAAGCGTTAAAGAGCTACGTACAGCCGGTGCTCGGCGCTACAAGCTGGGAATGGCCGTGGGAAACTCCGGAGCAATACATGGAACACCTCGCGGGAAGCGGTCCATCGGAGAATTTGGCTACTTACGTTGCCCATGGCGCACTCCGCATTTCAGTCATGGGCTTCGAGAACCGCCCTGCCACGTCTCAGGAGCTCGATCGTATGAAAGCGATTCTCGAAGAAGGATTACGCGCCGGGGCGATCGGTTTGTCTATCGGGCTGCTGTATGCGCCAGGCAGCTACACCACCCGTGAAGAACTCGCGAATTTATGCTCGGTGCTGCCGAAATATGATGGTCTGCTTTCCACCCATATTCGGGGTGAAGGTAACAACCTCATTCCTTCCGTCAAAGAAGTCATATGGATTGCCGAGAAGTCCGGCATCCCTCTGCACATTAGCCACTTAAAAGCTGCTGGCAAAAAAAACTGGGGCAAGGTGCTAGAGGCGTTGGAATTGATCGAAGACGCCCGTGCTCGCGGCATGGATGTTACCTGCGACGTATACCCCTATAACGCTGGGTCCACAACGTTGACTACCGTGCTGCCTCCATGGGTGCTCGAAGGCGGCATAGAGGGTACACTCGCAGCTTTCCGCGATAACGACCTGCGCCGCCGCATCCGAGATGAGCTCGGCCAAGAGCAAACAACATGGGACAATCTTGTTTGTTCCACCGGTTGGCAGGCCGTTATCATTTCCGCTACTCATACGGAAGCGAACCGCCATTTGGAAGGCCTGTCGATTGCCGAAATCGCTGAGCAGCGCAGTCAGCATCCTGTCGACTGCATTATGGATTTACTGCTTGAAGAGAATGGCCGCATCTCTATCGTTTACTTTCATATGTCCGATGACGATGTGAAGCAAGTCATCGGTTACGAGAAAGCGCTGATCGCTTCAGACAGCTTGACTTGCGAAACCGGTAAGCCGCACCCACGCTTGTATGGAACATTTCCTCGCGTATTCGCTAAATACGTGCGCCAGCAGCGCATACTATCGCTGGAACAAGCGGTCCGCAAGCTAACGTCGTTCCCAGTACAGCGCTTCAAGCTTGGCAAGCGCGGTCTGATTGTTCCGGGGTATGTCGCCGATCTGACGGTATTCAATCCAGATACGATCCAAGATCATGCAACATTCGAGAACCCCCGCCAGTATCCAGACGGCATCAGCCATGTATGGGTCAACGGCAAAGAAACGCTTATCGACGCACAGCATACCTATGCTCGCGCAGGCAGTCTTATCCGAACAACATCCTGCTGCCACCATCACTAAGCGTCAAGAGCACTAATGAGCTCCAAAAATTTTATGACAGTATGACAAATCCATCAACTACATTCATTGGAGGTAATTTATTTTGGCTATGATCGAACAACGTTTGCAAGAACTTGGATTGGAACTTCCCCCTTCCCCAGAGCCACGCTTCACCTACGTCCCGTGCAACCGGACCGGCAATCTGCTCTACCTATCCGGACAGGACTGCCGTATTAACGGCGAGTTAATGTACGAAGGCAAAGTCGGCAGCGATCTGACAATCGAACAAGGACAAGAAGCCGCACGCCAAGTCATAATCAACTGCTTGGCCGTCTTGAAAGGCTACCTAGGCGATCTGGACCGCGTTGTGAAAATCGTCAAGCTGCTTGGCTTTGTGAACAGTGCTCCAGGCTTCGGCGATCAGCCCTACGTCATGAACGGCGCCTCCAACCTGCTCGTCGACGTTTTTGGTGAAAATGGTAAACATGCCCGCTCGGCCATCGGTACCAGCGATCTTCCATTCCACACGCCGGTTGAGATCGAATTGATCGTGGAAATCCGTGATTAATTATCAACTTTTCCACATCTAACCGCGAACACAAGCAGGCAAAGCAAACCCCCGACTCCATAATGGAATCGGGGGTTTGCTTGTTGAATAAAGCTTCTTGCCCGTATTACTTAGCTATATCGATCAGCAGCGTTTTGATCTCATAAGGCTTAACTGCCAGACGCATTACAGCATTGCTGCAAGCTTCACCGATAGGTCGCTCCATCAGATCGCTCTCCTGCCAGCTTACGATCTTATAGTCGCTCGACAGCTCCACCCACCCGCGCTGGCCGGCAAATTCATGGAAACGCAGCACTATGAGGTTGCTGTCTTCCGCTTTTTTCACGGCATCGATATGCACATGCACAGACGACAAACGGAACAGCGATGCCTCCTTGTTATCTGTTGCGGCACCAGCCTTGCTTAACAACGGCGCATTTATATCCCAAGCTTCCTGTACCGTGTGACCCTCCAGCCAATCTCCAGCATGTGGAAGCAACGAATAAGTAAATGCGTGATGCCCTTGATCTGCCTGCGGATCAGGAACAAGCGCCGATTTGATTAAGGTTAATCGCATCAGATTGTCTTTGATGTCATAACCATACTTGCAATCATTCAACAAGCTGACGCCATAGCCGCGTTCGGACAAATCGGCCCATTGGTGGCCTACTACCTCAAAGCGGGCATAATCCCAGCTCGTATTCCAATGAGTTGGACGTTTAACGTTGCCGAATTGAATGTCATAGGAAGCTTCCGTAGAACGAATATCTACCGGGAATGCTGCCTTAAGCAGCTTCCTCTGCTCATGCCAGTCTACAGTAGTTTGGAAATCAATTCGACGGGATTCACTGTAAACGATTAGCTCTTGCACAATCATTGAATCCTTATACCTCCAACTGAATCGCACAACCGCTCTTACAGGCCCGCTTTCCACTACCTCAAGCAAAGTCAGCTCACGGACTTCTTCCATTTTCTCCTGATAATAAATATCGATATCCCACGCCTCATGACGGCTTTTCGGCTTGTCTTCGAACACCTGAAATATATTTCCACGAGCGCCTGCCGCCAGTACCTCGCGTTGTGACGTTTTATCCCAAATGGATGTCAATTGACCGTTCCCATCCCATTGCAGCAAGTAATATGGCGTTTCAATCCCACTAGCGGTAGCAATAAAAGAGTGCGGCTTGTCGGTCTGCCCCGACTTCTCTGAGAGATAGCGAATGACACTAAAGCCTAAAGACGGTACCCCTTGCACCTTTACCCGCCAACCATCGGCACTGCGCTGGGCCCCTAACATATTCCCTTGCTCGTCCTGCCACACACCTTCCTTTGCAGCAGCTTCAAGGCTCCGGTCTGATTCTATAAACACTATTCCGCTGCGCTCCCAGCCTGAGCTGTTCCATACCGTATATTCCGCTATTCCAGTTTCAGGCTGCCGAACACTCAATGCTGAATCAGCATGATGGTATGCCGCTTGCAGCAGCCCTTCCGCTTCCTCATATTCAAGACGTGAATCGTCGTATACCTCTTGGATCGAAGAGCCCGGAATAATATCGTGAAACTGGTTGCGCAGCACAATCTTCCATGCTTCAGCTAGTTTGCTTTGATCGTAGAATGACCAATCGTTAGCATGCACGCTTCCCATGACACCCAGCCATTCCGCTTCACGAGCCAACAGCTCCAGCTTACGATTCATACGCTTATTATAGGCTTGACTCGTGTAGGTACCTCGGTGAAGCTCCAAATACAATTCGCCATCCCATGTATGAACATATTCATCCGTTTCAGCTACCGTTTGCTGCAGCTCTGCGAAATATTCATCCACGCGTCCGGTTGTCACATTCGGCACACCCGGCAGCTCACTTAGTCTGCGTCTCAGCTCCAGCATCTCGCGATTTACACCGCCGCCACCATCACCATAGCCATACGCAAGCAGCAATTCACGGTTTACCGGCTTATCTCTGTACGTTTCCCATATCCCGTTCACCGAGCTTGCCGTTACTTCTCCGTTATACGTATACAACCAGCCCCCTGCATTATCCGGTGTCGTGATGAAATGTGTCAGCACCTCGGTCCCATCAATACCACGCCATTGGAAGGTGTCATGAGGCATCCGATTATACTGATTCCAGCTAATTTTGGTTGTCATAAATGTATCGATACCCGATTTTTTCAAAATTTGAGGCAAAGCCCAGCTATAGCCAAATACGTCCGGCAGCCACAGATAAGTACACTCTACACCGAACTCCTCTCGCAGAAAACGTGTTCCATACAGCAGCTGTCGTACAAGCGATTCTCCAGATGTCAAATTACAATCTGCCTCCAGCCACATGCCGCCGCCTGCCTCCCATCGCCCTTCCTTCACCCGCTCTTGGATCTGAGCATAAATATCCGGGTAATCAGTTTTAATATAGTCATACAACTGAGGCATGGTTTGCAAAAACACATAATCAGGAAATAGCTCCATCAAACGCAGAACTGTCGAAAAAGACCTTGCCGCCTTCTCTCGGGTATGCTTCAGCCTCCACAACCAAGCAACATCGATATGCGTATGCCCGATGCAGCGAACAGTAACCGCATGATGCTTGGGCAGCTGCTGCACGGAGGTACGAAGTGTTTCTGCCGCAGCCGTGATTGAATCATAGAAATCCGCTGACCCTGGTCTCGACCAATCCACCAGCAAAAAGGCGCGATCTACAGCGGACAGCAGTAATTGACGCTCTGGCGAATGCTCATGAAGCACTTGAATAACCTGCAGCGCTGCACGAGCTGTATAATACAGATCATCCGCGTCCGCATCGAGCCAGCACAGTTCTGCTCGCTTCAGCTGGTGTTCCATTATAGCTAGCGGCTTGTAGCCGCCAAGACCGGACCACAAACGGAAGCACAGGCTAACAGTTGCGCCAGCTAGCTCTTCAGCGAAAAACACCTCTTGATGATTCGTATCCACACCTTGATACGGCTGCCCGTTCACATATAGCAAAGACTCAAAGCCCGAATTATTACCGCCTCCGCCCTTACCAAAATCAAATCGTCCCACAATTTTACGACCTTGCCAAGCAGCCGGCACAACTACCTGAGCAGCCAGCCATAAATAACGGTCCCTACCTTCCCAACGTTCGCCCAGACGCATTTCTCCACTGCCTTGAACTGAGCTTAACGGAAGCGACGGACGTTCCCCAATTACACCTTCGGGATCCTCCAGACTATGAAAAGATGGAATCAATTGTTTATCTCTATAACGAAATTCGTCTAGTTCATGAATACGGGCTGTCAGCTTTTCCAAAGTATAAAGCATATCTATCACTCCCTATCAATTTTAATAACACGTGTTATATTTAGTGAAAAAAATTAGCTTCCCACGCTGTGGCGAGCCACCAGCTGTGCGGAAACCGAAATTGTGCTTTTGTCCTCATAGGATCTCTGTCCATCAATATATTCCAATAAACGCAGCGCTGCCAACCGTCCCATCTCACGATAAGGAATCTCGATAGAAGTAATGGCTGGAAATAGATGCTGGTTGATCCGCTCTGTATTATCTGCAGCCATTACATGGATATCCTTGCCGATCTGAATGCCCTGCAGCTGGGCTGCTCGGCATACATAAACCGCTCCACGCGACCAATTGCTTAGTAAAGCAAAAGGTGTTCTGCGCTCCTGAATCCACTTCTTCCAATAATCAGCTCGTTCTTCCCACGGCCCATCCGCAGCAGAATACATTTGCGGCTGCAAGCCTTTGGCTGCACACCACTCCAAATAAGTTTGCTTCCGCTCATGGTCTCCCCATCCTAAGGGCGCATGCTGATGGAACATTTCCAAGTATGCTGGGGGAAGTCCCGTTTGCTTCCACAAATAATCAAGCGCTTTGCGGATACTGTCGCCATAATCCATTAGAACGGATGCTATACGATTATGATCTGGATATCCCTCCACTGAAACATAGGGCAGGTTATGCTGATTAATCAGCTCCACCCATTCCTCAGAAATTTTATTCGGCCGATCCAATGCAACAATACCGTCAATCCGCCGCTGTAAATACAAATCAAGCAGTCCCTTTTGATCGGTTACAGGACCCGAAGCGTATAGTAATAAGTGGTAGCCGTTTCCTGCACATACTTCCTGCATCCCTTCGAGCACCTGCAAAAAAAGTGCGTTCGAAACATTGCCGTAAGCAGCAAGACATTGGCTTTTTCCCGTCTTCATGCCACGAGCTTGTGCATCCACCTGATAGTTCAAATCTCGGATCGCATCCAATACGGCTGCCCGCTTCTCAGCACTAACACCTATGCCCTGTGTACCGTTCAGCACGGCAGAGACGACGCTTCGTGAGACTCCTGCTTGCTTGGCTACATCAAAGCTGGTTACCCTTTTGCTCATTTTATGAAACACCTCTAGAGCTAATATAACACGTGTTATACCGACTGACAATCACGAATTTTCGGACTCGGACTCAACAGATAGAATTAATAATTGCGTATTTGTTCCAAATAATTGTTATAATTCCGTTCTATTTCCTCATAAGAATCTCCGCCGAATTTATCCAGAAAAGCGCAGGCTAGCTCCCAAGCAATTACATTCTCCATCACGACTGCAGCCGCTGGAACTGCACAGCTGTCGGAGCGTTCGATCTGAGCGGCAAAAGGCTGCTTTGTTTCAATATCAACACTGCTAATCGGCTTATAAAGGGTTGGAATTGGCTTCATTACAGCGCGTACAACTATCGGTTCGCCTGTAGTCATTCCGCCTTCAAATCCGCCGGCCCGATTGCTCGCACGTGAAAATCCGCTCTGCGAATCATGCATGATTTCATCATGAACCTTGGAACCGCGTAACCTTGCCGCATCAAATCCAACACCGAACTCACATCCTTTAAATGCCTGAATGGACATGACAGCTTGTGCAATTTTTCCGTCCAATTTCCTATCCCACTGCACATGGCTGCCCAGTCCGACAGGCACTCCTTCAGCTATTACCTCTATCAGGCCGCCAACAGAGTCCCCTGCTGCTTTTACTTCATCAATGTGCCTCATCATAGCTTCTTCAATGTCCTTATCTGCCGTGCGCAGTGGTGACTGCTCAGTAACCTGTCGGAGCTCCTCCACTGATAGAGCGGAGCGCTTAGCCGACACTTCTCCAATTCGCAATACTTGGCTTCCAATATGAATCCCGAACAATTGAAGCAGGCTTCTTGCCGCAGCTCCGCAAGCAACGCGAATCGTCGTTTCTCTAGCGCTTGAACGCTCCAAAATATTACGTAAATCAGTCTGTTTATATTTCAACCCGCCATTCAGGTCGGCATGTCCCGGTCTCGGTCTAGTAACTGCCCGCTTAATGGGCTCATCTGTTGGCTCTGCCCCCATAATCTGGCTCCAATGATTCCAATCTTTGTTTTCAACAACTAGTGCAATTGGAGCCCCGGTTGTCTTACCATGCCGTACTCCTCCGACAATCCGCACTTGATCACTCTCAATTTCCATCCGTCTGCCTCGTCCATATCCTTGCTGCCTCCGTCGCAGCTCTGTATCGATATGTTCAGCTGTAAGTCTAATATTGCTAGGCATGCCCTCTATAATAGCCGTCAACTGTGGTCCATGCGACTCTCCTGCTGTTAAATATCTCATTTTTCGTATCCTCCAATTATAAGGTCTATTGATATCTCTGATTATAAGACATAAAGTAGATATAAAGATAATAGATAGATTACATGTTTTGCATAGATAAATTTAATGTCAGGTGAACCAAAAATAAGGAGAGCCGTTAGGGCTTATCAAAAACAAAAAACTGCCGGAAATAACTCCGACAGTTCATATAAACTCTATATAAGAAGCTTGTTCGCATTATTTGATCAGATTTCCTTACACATGCATGAGCTGCTTGAAATTCTGCGTCACTATGAAATAGCGAAATTTATTTAAATCAGCTGGCGAAATATAGTGAATTTCGGAGCCGTAACGGATCGTCTTCTCCATAATGTGCGCATAGCGTACAATTAATTGCATTCTTATTGTTTCATCATCGCAAAAGATCGTACTCTCATAAACTTCGTTTAACTTTACAGTAAAATCATCAATCTTGAAACCAAGACTTAAGCAACTCACATCGGAAATACGTACAGCTCTTGTCTTAAAATCTTCAGTAATTGTACCGAAAGTGTTTAATTTATAGCTCTTGACGGCTTTTTGTTCTTCACCAACCAGCTCGCCATACTCTCTTCCGGGATTAGCCTCTATATGAAAAATTTCAGAATCAGCAGGAGCCAAAACGACCTTTGATTTAGATATATGCAAAACAATCGAAAGCTGACGTCTTTGAAAATTAAAGCATAACACTTTTTCTCCCAAACCAAACGCTGGCAATGTTGAGAGCTCAATTTCCATAAAATCTTCTTCGTAACCAATGATACCGTGATACACTTTTCCTTTGTGCAGTAGTTGAATATGTTTCATAAAACCACCTCCCTGATCTATATCTCTACTATAGAGCATAAACTTTTAAAAAGTTTGAGACAGATATTAGGAGATTATTAGATTTTATGACTGAATCGTAGAAAATTTGTCGAAAACACTTGCAAACGTTAAGAAGATTATACCAACAAGAGGCTTGCCTCCAGAAAAAAATAGAGCCCTTCTCCAAAGAGAAGAACTCCTTATTACCCAGAAATATTAATGCTCCAGATGGTCTTCAGGCTGCGCAGCCTTTACAGATAAACCTCCGTCTATCATCAGCAAATGTCCATTGATCTGCATAGCCTCATCGGATGCCAGGAATACGACTGCGTCACCGATTTGTCTTGCCGTACCAAGCCGTTTCATCGGATTAGCTTCTACCTCTTGGGCACGAATACGCGGGTCAGCCAAAAAGTCTGTGCACATATCCGTATCTACCGTGCTTGGTCCTACTGCATTCACGTTAATGTTATATTTACCTAGCTCAATAGCCATGCCCTTGGTAAGCATATTAGCCGCAGCTTTGGATGATTGATAATGAGGGATGACCGGGCTTGTAACGACAAGGCTTGCTGTCGACAGCACGTTGATAATTTTGCCGTACCGCTTCTCAATCATTGATTTAGCGGCAAGCTGCGAGCACAAAAAGATCGACTTTACATTGGTGTTGTAAGTTCGGTCCCAAGTCTCCTCGGTAACCTTAAGAAAAGGCTCGAAGGGTGCGATACCTGCGTTATTAACCAAAATTTCGATATCGCCAAGCTCCTGTTGAACCTGCTGGAACATGGCCTCTACCTGCTCCTTATTGCCCACATCGGCCTGTACAACAATTGCTTTACTACCCAATGCTTCAACCTGTTCCTTCACTTTTTCGGCTAAAGAACGAGAGCGGTCGGATGTGTAGTTAATTGCTACATAAGCTCCCTCCTCAGCTAACCGAATTACGATGGCTTCGCCGATCCCTCGACTGCCGCCCGTTACTAGAGCTACCTTACCACTTAATCTGGCCATTGCTGATTTCCTCCCAAAAATTAAAGACTAGGTCCAATTCGATTTATGCTGAACTCTGTATGTCCGAGAATTTCTGCCTTTGTCAATTTACCGTTTGCTACCTCTTTGATCTCATTCCAAATCAGTTCTCCAGCATCCTCAAGGCTAATTGTACCCTCCAGCATGTCGCCTACATTGACATCCATGTTATCGCTCATCCGTTCGAACATCCGTGTGTTTCCTGTAATTTTAATAACGGGAATAACCGCTGAGCCAGTAGGTGTACCTCGTCCAGTTGTAAAGCACACTAGATGAGCTCCTCCTGCTGCCATTCCCGATACACATTCAATATCGTTGCCCGGCGAGTCCATAAAGTATAAACCACTCTTCGGGATAGACTCGGCATATTCTACAATCCCTTGTATAGGTGCAGTACCGCATTTGCTAATACAGCCAAGGGACTTCTCTTCGATAGTGGTCAAGCCGCCCGCAATATTGCCCGGGCTAGGGTTGCCCCCTCTCATATCGGCACCCATCCGCTCTACTTCTTTCTCGAAGCGGTTAACGATATGATACAGCTCGCCAGCTACTTCCTCCGTTGCGCAGCGGGATGCTAGAACGTGCTCCGCACCGATAATCTCAGTAGTTTCACCAATTACAACACCGCCGCCCAGTTGGATAAGCGAATCTGCTGCTGCACCTAGAGCCGGGTTTGATGCTAATCCGGAGGTAGCATCTGAACCGCCGCATTTCACACCAATGATCAGCTCGCTGAATGGAACCGGTTCAGGCTGCATAGCATTCAATTGCTCCTGCATTCTCTTGGCAATCTCGACACCATGCTGAATCGCCTTAACCGAGCCTCCAACCGATTGAATATCGAACACCTCTACCAGCTTGCCTGTAGGTCGGATTGCATCTGCAAGCTCATGAGGATCAATAACCTCACAGCCTAAGCTGATAATAATAACTCCGCCTACATTCGGATTTCTACCAGTCCCCGCCAACACATCGAATGTGCGCTCTTTATCCGCACCGATTTGGCTGCAGCCATGCTGATGTGGAATAGCAACTGTCTCAGCAACCATCTGAGAGATACGGCTGCACACTTGATTAGCACAAATGACTGTCGGAATAATGAGCAAATGATTGCGGATTCCTACCGTGCCATCCGGCCTTCTATATCCCATCATATGATCCATTTTGTTTTCCTCCTATGAGTTTCGCTTTAGCGAAACTGACTTTCGTTAGCATGATCTGATTTGCTGCATTTGAAGACATTTATGAATCCTATTAGATACCTATAAGGTTATTAACCTTATTCTGATTATTTAAGCCTTTACTGCCTGGTCGCCCCGGCCGCGTATACCTTCAACATTGTGCACGTGTACATGCTGTCCAGCCTGAATGTTAACTGTAGTTCTGCCGATTACTTCACCATATTTACGGATATCTATTCCGTCTGTAACATCTTCTATTGCAAATTTATGACCGAAAGGAATCGAATCAATTAGCGTCAGTTCTCGTACTTGGTCCTGTACGCGATAAGTTATTTTATGCCCTTGCTGCAAATCCTTGATTGCCGTCGCCACGTGATCGCGTGCGTCCATTACCAATGCATCGGCGCCTGCTTCAATGTGATGTCCCGCCATGTTTGTTAACCTCCTTAGAGTTTCGCTGTAGCGAAACTTACTTCGTAAGCATAATCTTATGAGCTTCGCTTTAGCGAAACCTACATCATTAGCATAATCTTTTGAATTTCGCACTAGCGAAACTTACTTTGCAAGCTTTTCCTCATCCACTAACCGGTTAGTCAGAGAACCAAGCTTATCGATTTCAATAGTCACGACATCGCCGTCCTTCAAATACACCTGCTGTGCCTCAGGCAAGCCCAACACTACACCTTCAGGAGTTCCAGTCAAAATCACATCGCCCGGAACTAAAGTCATGTGCTGAGAAATGTAGCTGACGATTTCATCACAATGGAAAATCATGTCCGAAGTATTAGAGTTTTGACGCACTTCTCCATTGACGATACAACGGATGCCCAAGTCGTTAGGATTGCCTACTTCATCAGCTGTTACAAGATAAGGACCTAGAGGGCTGAAGCCGTCGCAGCTTTTGCCAAGCAGCCATTGCTGTGTACGCAGTTGAAGATCGCGAGCTGACAAATCATTAACATTACAGTAACCAAATACATGGCTCAATGCGTCTTCTTTGGACACATATTTTGCTTTCTTACCAATAACAATTACTAGCTCCGCCTCATAATCGACTTTGCTGGAAACTTTTACTGGAAGCGGAACGTCTGCACCATGACCTGTTAATGTGTTATTAAACTTATTGAACAAAATAGGGTATTGCGGAATAGCTGCTCCCGTTTCCTCAGCATGTTTACGATAGTTAAGACCTACACAAATGATTTTGTTAGGATGCGTAACGCACGGTCCTAGAATCAGATCAGACTCATTTAAAACATAGCCGGAGTCTGCACCTGCTGCTGACAATGCTTGACTAACATAGGATTGAAGACCTTCAACAGCTGTTGCTCCGCCATCGATGACTTCATGTATGGTTTGTGCCACGGATTGGCCTGCTGCAGCCGGAACCTTTTGCAAAGCAGCGGTAATATGTACAACACCTTGTTCGGTCTTAACACCCAGCTTTTGCTGACCATTTTCGATAAAAGTTAGAAGTTTCATCCTATTTATTCCTCCATTAGTCAAATGATTTTTTTAAAAAAGTTCAACTTCAAATTCAGTAATTAGATGGATCTTTTCCAATTAAAGTCCTTACCCATGATGAAAAGGCCGAATTAGCTTCAGAAATTCCAGTTAAACGATTCGCTACTGACTTATCAAACAGTGGTTAATCCTAAGCATCCTTACCAAATACTACGCCACCATCAATGTACAGTGGAGAACCCATCATAAAGCGTGATTCATCCGATGCAAGGAACAAAGCTGCTTTAGCAACATCCTCAGGTCTGCCAAGATCGCCGCTCAATTGGCGTTTTTTCAATCCCGCAATAGCTTCCTCAGGATCGTCATAAGAGTTGCGCAAATAATTTTCAACAAACGGAGTTAGGATAGTTCCTGGCAGCAGCGCATTGACACGAATTTGGTAAGGCGCATAATCGACCTGCATCGATTTGGTCAAAGCCAGAACAGCACCCTTGGTTGCTGAATAAGAAGCGCGGCGAGCCAAACCGATCTCAGCAATACATGAGGACATATTGATGATCGATCCTTCGCGGCGCTCCATCATATGAGGAATCACATACTTACTTGGCAAATACACGCCGCGGATATTAATGTTAATAACACGGTCCCACGCATCAGGCTCCACCTCATGGATCGCACCTACGCCGCTAACACCTGCGTTATTGAATAGTACGTCGATTCGACCATAAGCTGCAATCACTTGATCGACCATAGCTTTGACCGATTCTGGATCCGTAACATCGGCTTGGATAAAAACGGCATTGCCTCCGGCCTGCTTAATGAGTTCAACCGTCTCTTGGCCTTTTTCCTCCAATAAATCGTTAACTATAACTGTAGCGCCTTCCTTCGCGAACAAAAGAGCCGAGCTTTGTCCGATTCCCGAACCTGAGCCCGTGATTAAAGTAATTTTATCCTGCAATCTCATAACTGCACATCCTTTATAATAGATTGAATTATGACGTACTCTGCGATAATCTTGCAGCCAGCGCACATATCTCACGCTGTGCAAGCTCCCGCTTCTGCTCCCACTCATGCTGGAACATAGAGCAGCTTATCGCAGCTATAGCCTTACCTTGAGCATCATGCACGGGTGCAGCGACACAGCAAAAGCCCATGACCGCTTCTTGCAGGTCAAAAGCATATCCATCCACGCGCACAATTTCTAACTGTGTCAATAATTCACTGCGTTGATTTATCGTATGCGCCGTCGGGCAGGGCTCGAGCTCCTCTTGCGGAAACAATTGCATCACCGTTGAGTTATCCAACGATGCAAGCATCGCTTTACCAAGCGCTGTAACATGCGCCGGCAGCTTCATGCCCGGCTCCGAGGCCAAGCGTACGGGAGACGGCATCTCCTCCTTGGCTAAATAAAGCACTTCGTGCTGCTCCAGCTTAGCCAGTTGGATCGTCTCTTGAATCGTATGCTTAGTCACAGCTGCTTCCTTACGGAAACGATCGATTAAGCTGAATTGCTTGAAAAAAGCGTTTCCAATGAAACCCAGCTTAGAACCTAACGAATACGTGCCTTCTGTTTCCCGAACTACCCACTCCAAGGTCTCCATAGTGTTCAGCAAGGAGAACATAGAGCTTTTGTTAATACCGAGAAGATTGGATAAATCAATAAGTCTAAGCTTCGAAGGCTGCACCGAGATCATCTGCAGCACATCGTTGGCCTTTTCCAAAGCCGGAACCCAATATTTCTTTTCCATTGCGTCCTCCCAAGCTGAAAGACAAATACGAGGTTTACTATAATAAACCTTAGTTTTGTATAATCTACAAATAGATCGTACCACCGATAAAAAACGGTGTCAACAGGTTTTAGCCTTTTTCAAATAAGATAGTTTTGTGATAAAGCTTATCCCCTAGTTGCACATCAAAATGGGCACTTCTCACCATTAATCAGGTGGTTTGAAGTGCCCCTCTCAATAATCCGCGATCACATTAATATGTCTTCCAGACTTCAGCCTTATTTAACAACATGCAATACGCTTTCCATCTTCTCTTCATCCAGATCTATCCCAAGTCCAGGTCCATCCGGAACATGAATGAAGCCATCCTTGATAACAAACTGTTGGGTTAAAAACTGCTCCCTAATGCCTTCCTTCTCAATGGAATACTCATAATAGCTGGTGCATTCCGGAGTGCTGGAGGCCAGATGGAGGGCAGCGGCAAAGCCTACTCCACGTGTTGTATTATGCGGTACATAATGAATATTAAACGCACGGCATAACGTCGCAGCCCGCTTCGCGCTCAGTATCCCGCCGCATTTGATCGGATCAGCGGCATACAAGTGGCAAGCGCCTTTGGCAATGAAGTCACGGAAGGTGAAAATATTCCAGTCCTGCTCACCTACATGAATAGGAACCGGCAGCGTGCTGCACAGCCGAACATAGGTATCTACATCATAATAAGGGCATGGTTCCTCATAATGATGGATATCATACTGCTTGATTTTATCAAAAAGCTGCACAGCCTGAATGTATGTGTAAGAGCTGTTGCCATCAACCATCAGCTTGCAATCGGGTCCAATCTCCTCTCTAACCCTCCGCACTTTTTCAGCATCTTCATTCAGATCTACCGGAAGACCCGTGCCAAACCTAGGACCGACCTTGATTTTAACAGCCTTAAACTGAAATCTATCCAGTCCCTCACGCAGCTTGCCTGATTCCTGATCATTACTAAGGTCTCTGCTCATGCTTGACCCGTATAATGGAATCGTTGCCCTATATTTCCCTCCCAGCAGATTGTATAAGGGCTGACCCAGAAATTTGGCTTTTGCATCCCATAACGCAATCTCTACACCGCTATAGGCTGCTGCCAGCAATTGTCCGGATATTTTATAATGCTTTCTCATAATCTTTTCTTCAATTCTTTCGATATCAAAAGGGTCCATTCCAATCAGCTGTGGCTTGATAACGCTCTCAATGATTTGCAAGACCGAGTCGACCTGCATGGGACTGCATTCTCCATAGCCTGTAATCCCTTCATCCGTCTCCACTTTTACATAGAACATTCTTTGTTGAATCCCCACATAGGAAACCACATTGGTGACCTTCATTTCTCGCTCCTCCAGACCCAAATCTGAACTTGGTTTAACAGCTACATCGGTTACTTCTTATTGGTATCCTTTGCATACTCCTGACTAAGCTCCTCGATCACCTTGTCTCCACCGGCTTTAGTCCATTTATCCAATATATCCTTCCAGCCCTTCTCATCGAGCTCGCCCATGATGTATTTTACGCGGCCGTCTGTAATAATTTTGTTTAATTCGGATCCTTTGCTCACTAAGGTAGGGGTAATATAAGCCGCAGCGGGATTGATTACAAGGTTCTTCTCAACAGCTTTTTTGGCAGCTTTGTATTTAGTTGTATATTTGTCAAACTCTCCTGGCATCGCACGCGACCCATCCGCTACTTGTAAAGCCTGCTGAAGATGGATAACCTCTGAGGCATATTTCGTATCCTGCTCCGGCGTACGCTTCGCCTTACCGTTATCTACTGAATAATGAACACCCTGAATGCCCCATTCAAAAATATTTTGACCTGTCTCATCAGACAGCTTATCGAAATAAGCCAAAATTTTACGAAGCTCAGCCTCTGATTTCACACTTTGCTTAGGAATCAGGAATGCTCCTGACCAGCCATTATCCATAAGCACCTTAGTCCCCTTGGGGCCACTCAGCGTACTCGAAACATCCAGCTCCGCTTTTGGGTTAATTTTGAAGAGCTCCGAATGCCTTGTAATAAAATCAGGATCCCCTAGGCGAAGTCCATACAGGCCTTTGTTAACATTATCAATATTTTTCACTCTCGTTGTGATGGCAAAATCAAGATTGATCAGCTTCTCCTGATAAAGCTTGCGATAAAAGTTCATAGTATCCATGTATTCCTTGCTGAATGCCGTTGGAATCAGCTTCCCGTCCTTTATGTCATACTCATTGCCGCCGCCATAAGCCGCCATAATAAACTTGAAGCCGCGAATCGACATTTCCTCGCCTATGCCTAGCGTATCATTTTTACCGTTTTTATCCGGATCGTTCAGGGTATACGCTTTGATAACATTGTAAAGCTCATCAACTGTAGTTGGCGGCTTTAAGCCTAAGGCCTCCAACCAGTCCGTCCGATAAATCATTCCATCTCCTATCAACGACCTGCTTCTGAACATATAATAATTTTTACCATCCACCGCCGTGTTTCTCAGTACATCCTTGTTCATCGCTCTTTCCAGATTCGGATAATCCTTCAGATACGATCCAATTTCCCAGAAATGACCCGCACGAATCGCATTGATGATAGGCATTGGCTTATTATTAACCAGGATCACCATAGGAAGCCCGCCCGAGGCAACCGTCGCATTCAATTTCTCATCATAAGTGGACCCGGGCACCCATTGAATTTCCAGTTTGGTGTTGGTATGCTTCTCAATCGCTTTAATAATCGGATCATCAGGACGTGGAGGCTCAGCCAATACACTCTGGTTCATCATCGTAATGCGAAAAGGTTCATTGCTCGTTGCTGTTGGCTGCTTATCTCCTTGAGGGGCAGTTCCTCCGCCACTCCCGGCGCTGCATCCGATAATGCTCACACTGAAGGCTGTAACTAAGCTTACTAACGATAATTTGCGTAATTGTTTTTTAGATTTCAACACACCTGATCACCCCTTAGTTGATTTAATGAAGAGCTATAATCTCTAAAATGACGGCCTGTTCCAGCTTAAACGGAAATACCATCACGGCCTTTTTTACCAATATCCAGCTTGTCTCTAAGTGCATCTTCTTCCAATTTACCGGAGAAAAACTGACTCGCATTATAAATATAGTGAAACCCTGTCTTGATAGCGATAGCATAATGGCTTCTAGGCTCTGTACCAAGGGCTGCTGTCAATTCCTGTTGAGATACCTCTGCACCATTCCGAAGAGCTGCTGTCAGCTGCAAAATCGGCTCATTACGATCATAAAAATTGGGCTCAATAACAAATCTTTTGACTTTAGCAGGGTCTGGAGTCACTACCGCATTGGCATAACGGTCCATATGAATAATCTGCTCCTGATGACGTGCGTACAGCTTATCCATCCAACCTTCAATATTCTCGGTATCCGGAATAAAGGTGTGCATTTCAATTAGCGCTCTTTGATGCAAAATCCGATAGAAATCCGTAAGTGCGGTTATGTTAAATTCGGCGGCAATCGGCAAGCTCTCTATCCCCTTCTCGAAGCTCGCCATTTCAAAATGAAACGGAGTATTGCTCCGCTTAGCATAGAGCTCGCTAAAAATGAACGCATCATGATAAATACTGCAATCGGTAGGAAATTCCGTAGATTCCGGTTCGTGCTCTCTGAATACCGGCTTCATTTGCCGATCCGCGGCTCTGTGGGAAAGCCATCCCAATATAAAAGCCAGCTTATAATCCAATCGGTCCTCGGGTGTTCTTGTTTCCCATCTCGATCTGTAATCCTTCAACAAATTTACAGTGAACTTATCGCCAGACCGTGTTACACTCCCAAATTGAGCAAACTGCGGAAATTTCTTACCAACCTCCTTGAATGAAGCATGGATATTATCCGATGCATACATAAGATTAAAGCAATCCTCCAGCACCGCTGTGTGTGTTACGTGTTCTGACAATGAAATCACTCCTTAGATCGATTTTGTGTCACGCCCGCCCGCCAGTCAGCCAGTCAGCACCTTTCCAGATCCTAGGGCGGCCGGACCCTCTCTTTTGAACTAGTTGTTACCATCTCTTATCACCTTCTACCGTGAAGTAAATTGGAGCTTTTTTCATGTAGGGCTAACTAGCCTTTAACAGAACCAATCATCGCTCCCTTGGCAAAATGCTTCTGAAGAAACGGATACACGCAAAGAATAGGGAGAGTGGATACAACGATAACTGCCATCTTGATGATTTGAGCTGGCGGAACGATATAATTTTGATCAAACGCCGTAGAATCTCCAATTCCACCTTGAGCCAAAATAACAATTTGCCGCAGCCATACCTGAACCGGCCACATGCCGTCATTATTAATGTAAAGAACCGCAGAGAAGAATGAGTTCCAATGTCCAACTGCATAGAACAAAGAGAACGTAGCAATCGCAGGCAATGAAAGTGGAATGACAATCTGCCACAGTATCCTCAAATCGTTACAGCCGTCTATTTTGGCCGCTTCCTCCATGCCTTCAGGCATCTGTTGAAAAAAGTTTTTCAAGACAATTAAATTAAAAGCGCTTATGGCTCCCGGTAATAGCAGCGCCCAATAGGTGTCCAAAAGGCCTAAGGTTTTGACAACCAGGAAGGTCGGGATCATCCCCCCGCTGAAAAGCATTGAGAAAATTACCATCAGCATGAGCGGCTTCCTCCCGTCCAAATCCTTTCTAGATAGCGGGTAAGCCATTAGGCAGGTAAATATCAGATTAATCAAAGTCCCGGCAATGGTTATAAAAACCGTCACACCCAGACTTTTCAAAATAACATTGGAAGAGAAAATATAGCGATAGCCATCCAACGAAAATTGAGTTGGAAACAAGACGAATTTCTTCATAATCATTTCTTCCGGGGCCGTTAAGGAACCGGCCACTACATAAATAAAAGGCAGGATCGTCACTATAGCAAATAATGATAAAAAGATATAATTAAACGCATCAAACAACCGGCTACCAATCGAGCGGTCTTCCACCATCAGCGTACACACCTTTCTTTCTTTATTAGTGCTTCGTATTTTACTAGCTGGCTTAGTAGATTCCTTCCTCGCCTGCTTTTTTAGCCAGGAAATTAGCGAGCAGCACCAAAATAATGCCAACCGTAGATTTAAACAAGTTAACAGCCGTCGCATAGCTGAAATCTCCGCCTTGAATTCCTTTTGTATAAACATAGGTATCGAATACCTCCCCAACCTCCGTATTCATTGGGTTCAGCATAAGAAAGATTTGTTCAAAGCCTGAGTCCAGGAAATTGCCTAATCTTAGGATTAACAGAATGACTATTGTGCTTTTAATCGCTGGAAGTGTAACGTGCAAAAGCTGATGCCAACGATTAGCCCCATCAATACGCGCAGCTTCATACTGTTGAGGGTCTACTCCCGCCAGTGCAGCAAAAAACAGGATTGTCCCCCATCCGGTTTCCTTCCAGATAACCTCGCTAATGATCATGCTTCTGAACCATTCCTTGCTTAGTAAGAAGTTAATTTTTTCACCGCCAAAATAGACAAGCATATTATTCACAATTCCGTCTTCCGTAGTAAACAAGATGTACGCAATCCCTACAACCACTACCCAGGATATAAAGTGGGGGATATAGATTAACGTCTGAATAAACCTTTTGAACATTTCCTTACGCATTTCGTTCAACAGCAGAGCAATCATGATGGGTAATGGGAAAAAGAAGAACAGGTTGTACACAGCCAGAATAATGGTATTCTTAAAAATTTGAACAGTAGACTCATTCTCAAAAATCGTTTGAAAATGCTTCATACCGACCCAGCTGCTATCCCAAAAGCCTGAAAACGGCGAATAATCCTGAAAAGCAATTAACACGCCCCACATGGGCAAATATTTAAAAAGAATGAAATATAATACACCTGGAAAAAGCATGAAGTACAACCACCGATTTTTGATGACCCTTTTTATCCATGGCGTGCGTAAAGTTCCAGCTTGGCTCAACCCTTTGGTTAAACTAATATTCAAGGCAAGACCCTCCTGTTCTGTTCTATTGAGTAGACTTCCATTCGGCGGTTCCAATCGGTTTATAAACTGACCTTAACATGAGCCTGAATGACTTGATAGAATCATTAGAGAGCCATTTGAAAACCCTTACATAGTAGGTGATGCCGCATTCAAATAATCCACAGCATGTCAAAGCATAATCCTTACAGAGACAAATACTTATCTATTACAAGACCATTTAATCCTCAGGTGACATCATTAAAATCTTTATTAAAAAAGTAAGTATGCATATAATAAAGAAAGCGCATTCAAATAAATCAGAAAATAGGGGTGCTCTATGTTCCGCTTGAATAAATATTTGACGAAGCTGCTTATATTTAGCCTATGCTTGAGCACGGTTCCCGTTATTTTACTCGGAAGCATCTTTTATAACCGCGCAACAAATTCCATTCAAGAAAAGGTTAATGAAGGAAATGTGCACATTCTGGAGCTAACCCGCCTGCGTGTAGAGCAAGTATTACAAACCGTAGATCGGTCACTGGAAAGATTGGCGGATAGCAGCAGTGTGATTGAATCGCTCGACACCTATATAACTCCCACCAAATTTCAGCTATTCGGTGAACTGACACAGGCCATGTACCGGGTACAGACGTTTGATGTGGGTGTTCAGGATGTGCATTTAATCAATTTGCAAAAAGGATGGATCATCAATAACAGCGGCTTTTACAGCTTTGATGAAATCAATTATAAGGAGCGTTTCAATCAATACGTCAATATGACGGATTCCAAGTTTTGGACAAGTGAACAGAGCGGCTTAACCAAGGACAATCGTTCCAGCTCCAACAGAGTTATAAGTCTTGTGAAGAAAATACCAGCCAACTCAGATAACCCCTCAGCCATGCTCATTGCTGAAATCTCAAGCCGGGAGCTCTCCAATTTAATCAGTAAAAACAATTCGCTCGGCGAGGTTATCATTTTCGACCGTACCAACCATATTCTAGCCATGCAAAACGAGAATTTCAGCGGGCAAAACTCGGACATAGAATCGCTTTACAATCAGCTGTCCGTTTCAAAACTATTGCCTGGAAACTTGGTAACCTCTCTCAACGGGAATGAAGTAGGCATCGTGCATCAGCAATCTACCTATAACCAATGGGGTTATTTGTCCATTATCCCTCTGGAGGAAATATACAAGGAATCGCGTAAAACGGGTTGGATTGTGCTTGTCTCCTGCCTGCTTCTGTTGTTATTAAGCATTCTTATCTCATGGTTGGTTTCCAAAAAGCTGTATATGCCAATCCGCAGATTACAGGAATCCTTCAGGATGTCTTCTGATCCTATGAACGCAAGCAGGAACGAACTTGCAGACAAACAAGTTAATGAATTCGATATGATCAACAAAAGTATTTCACACATGCAAACGTTGCAAAATCAAATGTCACAGCAGATCAACGGACAGGTCAAGCAGCTTCAGGAGCTGTTCGTCCTAAAATTACTGCAAGGGGAGCTTAAACAAACGGAAATTAAAGAGAAGCTGCCCATACTTATGAGCGCTCCTCCCTATCAATTAGATTGGATGGTCGTGTTTGCCTTACAAATCGATACGCTGGAGGGAAGCCGGTTTAAGGAAAGAGACCGGGAGCTGCTGTTGTTTGCCATCAACAATATGATCAATGATATTATTCCTTACAAGCAGCGCCTTCTGCCTATCACCATTCATAAATATCAAGTCACCATCGTCTACACCAATCATCATTCAGCAGAGCAATTCAAAGAATTCACTTACGCTATGGTAGAAAAAATTAAATTGGAAATCGGCCGCTACTTAGGCATTCCTATCAGCATCGGAATCAGCAGACCGTATAAGGATATCAAAGATGCACCTCACGCCTATGATGAAAGCTTGAAGGCTTTGAAAAACAGGCCGTTCGCGGGGCAGAACACTATTTTATATTACGACCTGCAGCAGACAGGTAAAATCGAGCTTGGGCACTTTCCAGAGGAAACCGAGAAGGCGTTAATTCAAGCTATTAAGTACGCCGATGCAGATAACATCGATGTGCTGCTGGATCGTTTTCTGGATGAAATCACCCATTATAGCACTACCTACAGCGAGTATCAGGTATCTCTAGTCCGATTCTTTGTTGATGTAACCCGGCTTATTCAGGATTCAGGAGCTGCATTTCATAGTGTATTTGAGAATGATAAGCCATCCTTCGAGGAATTGTTGGAATTAAAGACAAAATCCGAAGTTCAAGCTTGGTTTAAGCATCAAATGATTCAGCCCCTTCTCCCCTTGTTTGAGGAAAGAAGAAGCAATAAATTCCAGAATATTTCCAGGGAAATTATACGCATGGTGCAGGAGGAGTACGATACCGACCTTACGCTTGAAATTTGTGCGTCGAGATTGAATTATCATTCCAGCTATATTAGCCGCGTACTCAAAAATGAACTAGGGGTTAATTTCAGCGAATATTTGTCACAATACAGGCTGAACGTGGCCAAGGAGCTGCTGGAGGAAGGAAGTATGAAAATTTCTGCAATTGCAGAAAAGCTTCGTTACCATAATCCGCAAAATTTTATCCGCTATTTCCGTAAAATGGTTGGTATAACTCCAGGTAAATACAGGGAGATGTATGCTAATGAAACAGATAGTCATGCGGAGTAGAAGGGTTGCTGCGAAGAAAAGGGGGAAGCCTCGCTCACCCCAAACCGTCAGGGAAGCCTGACAGCCCTTCATGCGCGAATCCATTCGTTGGTGCGTGGGGAGGGCATTGCGGGTGTGGGATTAAAATCAAGTGTCCTCGTTAATAGCCGAGCTGCATCCACGGAGGTGGAGGAAAATAGCGGAAGCGTTAGTTCCTTTATCACCTGAAAAGCACAACAAAAAGAGAGATAACGGAACAGCTACTTCCTTTATCTCTCTTTTTGTTATGCACTATGCCCCCATTCGCCCTTATAACGGAAGTCCGACTTCCGCTATAGCCTTCAATTGGAGGCGGCAGATTGAATAACGGAACTATTAATTCCGTTCAATCCCTCAGGGCTCCTAGCAGCTGCGCCGCTCCTTAAAGGATAACCGGCTGCACCGCCATCAAGACGAGCGTAGCTGTCTAGGTTGAGCGATGCAAAGTATAAAAACTTACTTAATTATTACAGCATACACCTTACCGGGACCGTGAATCCCGATAGTCAAATCATTCTCAATATCCGCGCTGCGGCTTGGACCCGTAATCAGGTTAAGCGATGACGGATACTGCCGCGCATCCGATTTGCCTTTGGTAACATGACCGAATGCTTCGCCCATGCGGGTAACCAGCTGGTCCGCCCTGAAGACGGCGAACAAAATATCGGTGAGCAGGCTGACCGAGCGGCCATGCTCCGGTGAGCACTGCAGCACGAGTGTACTCGTGTTGGCGACCGCATAATCCGGCCAGATGATCCCCATCTGGCATCTTTCCGTGCGCTGCAGCAGCTCGCTGCGCTTGGACCAGTTCGAGCTGGACTCCGCATCATCGTCCAGCGGCAGAGCCGCCTCGGCTGCAGCAGCAGCCTGCTTCCACGGCACCACAGTGATGCCGGAGGCAGACAGCGCCTCGTCCAAGCCCAGCCCAATGAGTCCCTCATTTTCCCAGCGGGACACCTGTGTTACTTTGAGCTCCGCAGCTACTTCCTGCAGCCATGCCCCAATCTTCTCATTCGCTTCAGCCTCATCGACTACAAGAACCTTACCCGTCAACGCAGTCCAGTTATCTGTGAACAATTCAATCTTCTCATCTGTGGTGCGCTCGATTTCTTTATAGAAATCGGGAGCTCCACGAAACGGATGCTCAGGAGCAACCGCAGCTGGCGCTTTGCGGCCCAGCCGCGATGCTATATTGCCAATAAACGCTTCGCGTCCAGTTATGTTACCTATGTTTGCACTCATTGGTTGTCACCTCTTTTATCTGCCGCGGACCCGGAAGGTGCCGACTGGCCTTTAGCTCCGTTTGCCAGCTCCTGCTGAAGCGTTGACCAGCGATCACGGAAGGACTGCTTCGGCTTCATTGGGAAGAAGCGTGACTGCGTCCAACCGGACATCGGGCCCGGTCCATTCTTAATGAAGCCTTTGCTGATGAAAGGCTTCTGCAAATAGTAGGCGGACTTTGTCGCCACCTTGTAGAGCGTGACGTTCCCAAACGCAGTTTGGAACGTCTTGAAGGCAGCGCGCTCGGCAAGTGGGGTCAGCCCCATCTTGACCTTGCGAGCGCGCAGCTGCACGAGCATATCGTGCAGCGGGATCTTCACCGGGCATGCCTCATAGCATGCCCCGCACAGACTGGAAGCGTAGGCCAGCTGGCCAGCTTCCTTCATGTCCTGCTGCAGCAGCGGCGTCAAGACGGCCCCGATGGGGCCGCTGTACACGCTACCGTAGGTGTGCCCGCCCACGTGGCGGTACACGGGGCACACGTTCAAGCATGCTGCACAGCGGATGCAGTGCAGCACCTCTTGGAACACCGGATCGCCGAGCTGCGCCGAGCGTCCGTTGTCCAAGACGATCAAGTGCAGCTCCTCCGGTCCGTCGAGCTCACCCTCGCGGCGCGGTCCCGTAATCATCGACGTGTACGTCGTCAGCTTCTGTCCGGTCGCGCTCCGCGCCAGCAGGTTGAGCACAACCTCCAGGTCGTCGAAGGTTGGTACCAGCCGTTCCATCCCCATGATTACCACATGGGATTGTGGGATCGTGCTAACCATCCGTCCGTTCCCCTCATTCGATACGAGAGTAATCGAACCCGACTCGGCAACGCCGAAATTACAGCCGGTCAGACCAATTTCGGCCTCCAGGAAATAATTGCGCAGCCGCTGCCTTGCAAAGTTGGCAAGCACCTTCGTCTCCGGCGGAAAGCTTTCGCCGGATTCCGTATTAAACAAATCGGCAATCTGCTGTTTATTTTTATGGATGGCAGGAATGATCAAATGCGATGGAGTTTCCTTCGCCAGCTGCAGAATGTATTCACCCAGATCCGTCTCGATCGCTTCAATTCCATGCTCTTCCAAATGATGGTTCAGATGGATTTCCTCCGACACCATCGACTTGCCCTTTGCAACAAGCTTGGCTTTACGCTTCTCAGCAATATCCATGAATACCTTCACAGCCTCATCGGCCGTTTGACAAAAGTAAACATGTCCCCCAGCCTTAGCGACATTATCCGTAAATTGTGTCAAATAATAATCCAGATTATCGATCACATGTTTACGAATCAACCGTCCACGTTCACGCCAGTCTTCCCATTGCCCAAAATCATCAGTAGCTTTCAGCTTCCCTGTTTTCAGCTTATCCGTTGTGAAAGCAACCGCTTTGCGCAAAAACTCGTCAGCCAGCGCTTCTTCCGTCCTTTTTTTCAAGCCTGTCCCGATCAGTTCCTTTTCATTTACGACCTGACTCACTTTGCTTCACCCCTTCCTCTAGTAGCTGCGCCAAGTGCATGACACGAATTGGTTTATTATCTTTATTTAAACGTCCGCCGATATTCATCAGACAACCCATATCTGTACCTACCAGAACCTCAGCGCCAGTGGAACAGACATGGTTCGCTTTTTCGCACACCATAGCCTCCGACATATCCGCCATTTTCACCGCGAAGGTACCGCCAAATCCACAGCAATCTTCTTTTTTAGGCAGCTCAATCAGCTCGAGCCCTTTTATTTCAGACAGAAGCTTCCCTGGTTCTTCCTTCACACCCAATAAACGCATCGCATGACAGGACGGGTGATAGGTTACTTTTTCATTTAAAACAGCACCTACATCCGTCACACCCAGCACATTCACTAAAAACTGCGAAAATTCATACGTTTTCTCTACCAGCTCTTCAGCCTTTTTCAACCACTCTGGCTCATCGGCAAACAGCTGTGGGTAATAATGATGCACCATGCCTGTACAGGAGCCTGACGGTGATACAACATAATCACTATGCTCAAATGCACGGATTAACCCTCGAGCTACTTCCCTCGCCTCATCCTGGTAACCGCTGTTAAAAGCAGGCTGGCCGCAGCATGTCTGCGCTTCCGGAAAATCCACTGTACAACCATAACGATTCAACAGCCTTACAACACTTTCTCCTACTTCCGGATACAATTGATCCGCCAAACAAGTAATAAATAAAGAGACGCGCATCAGTTAACCTTCCTTTACAATGAAGTGAGAGTTCAAAAAGTCATCTTCCAGCTACTGTTTGAACAACCTCTATAAGAACTTTAAATTGCAGCTTAATAAGACTTACTTGATTTTACTTAGTTTTAATTTATATAAACGATTTAAACCTATAGTTATCAGGTTATCAGATAAGTTCTTTTTTGTGAAGTCCCTAGCCTATTAATCTTCCAGTTTCCAAATATAAACATACAAAGATCCCTGTCTATTTTTCAATAAACAGGGACCTTTATTCAGAATTACTATTCACTTTTTTTAATTGCAGCTCCATTCATAGAACCTAAACAACAACTGGGTTCAAAATATAAATACTTTTTCGTTGGATTCCCACATGCCCTAATAGATTGAACATGCTTCGCTAACATTCTCCAATGGACTATCCCCTTTCTCTCCAAGTGTTTATTTTACATTCGACCACAGGGGTTCAGATTTGTTTCGGTACGCTTGCCTGCTGGGAGGTCAAGACTTGTACCCAAAAGCCCCGGATCGAAACTTGTAAATAATGTGAAGGTTGCTGTAAGGTTTGTCCTTTTGTTAAGCTAATATTAATATATTATTTGAATATTGTAAATATTCAGAATACTTAGAAATATAGGCTGAGCAGCTATTCCAGTCAAAGATATAACCTTTTTCATGCTTATATTAAGCTTTTCTCCATTTTATGCAGGGAGCTGCTGCTTGATTTTTGCAGCATATTCCCTTGTCCTCTGAACGGAAGTCTGATTCTATGTAAACTAACTAAGCTTACTTCTTCAAAAATTTCAACAGCACCTGCTCGACATGAAATAAGTGGCGGCGCATTGCTTCTTCGGCCCCAGCAGTATCTTGATCCCGGATGGCCTCGAAGATCGCTTTATGCTCCTCCCACAGCTGCTTGGATACAGTTTTGCTTGAATACATCTGCAGCCGTCTCGTTTCTCGAATCGCTGTCTGCATTTGAGTCGAGATGGAATCAATCATTCGCGCCATAATTGAATTGTGTGAAGCTTCAGCTAGGGTAAGATGGAACAGCATATCCGATCGCTCGCCTTCCTCTTCGTTACCTAGAAAATCCTCCATATTTTTAAGAACGGCCTCAAATTTTACAATATCCTCATTCGTCCGCTTATCAGCTGCGAGCGCTGCATTGGATATTTCTAATGCTTTGCGCGCCTCGATCAGTTCAATGACTGTTTCCCGGTTCATCAGCAGCGAATCAAATACCGGCAGGTCTACATCCTGCGATTCTATACTTCGAACATAACTTCCTTCTCCTTGATGAATTTCCAACAATCCCATTGCCTTCAAAGCACTTAATGCCTCTCGCAGCGTAGAGCGTCCAACCTGAAACTTCTCTGCGAGATCCTTCGTGGATGGCAGCTTATCTCCCGGTTTTAATGTACCGCTGATGATTTGCTCCTTGATCTGATCTGCAATGGCCTCATATATTTTACGCGAAGAAATTTTTTGAATATCCAAAATGACCTTCCTCCCACAAGCTTTTCTATAAAAAACTATCATAATAAGCATCTGCTGAAACCATAATTCCGAGCGGCTCCTGTATCATTACTATTATACCGATCTGCCGACTCGAATCCAATTGCTTAGACGAATGCCGTTAACTATTATAACCTATGATAAAATGAAGTAAATTCATTTTCTAAGGCAGGTGTGAACGCGAATGGTCCAACAACGGAGACCTACTCAAGGAATTATTTTTGATATGGACAACACGCTATTGAAATCATTTATAAACTTTCCAGCTATGAAACATGCTATTTTTGATTTTTTGGTGGACCAAAGTATACTTCCGAGCACCTTGCCTATTGAGCATCACACTACAGCCACGATAATTGAGCATGCAAAGCAATTACACTTAGATGTCGAGCTGGAACAGCAGGTATGGAGCATCGCATCCCAGTTTGAGCTTGCAGGTATGAAAGGCGCAGGTCTGGAGGCTGGAGTGCTTGACTTTCTAGCTTCCATTCACAACAAGTTTACTTTGGCAGTCGTGACGAACAATGCTCTGACAGCCGCCCAGCATGCCCTGCAGGAAACGGAGATTGACCGTTATTTTGATCTGATTGTCGGCAGAGAGCAGATGACCTCGCTCAAGCCCTCTCCTTCCGGTTTTCGGTATGCTCTCGACCATTTTGCCCATATACCCATTGATAGTTGGATATCCTTGGGGGACTCCTGGATTGACGGCAAAGGCTCTAATGACGCTGGAATTCCATTTGTAAGCTATCAAACCGATTTGAACATCATGAAAAACAGAGGTGTTATGGCAATCGGCCGAATTGGTGAAATAAACGAACTGAAGCAATTTCTGCAGTATTTATGAAAAGTTACGCCAGCTGCTCCGATTATGTGTTTCACACAAAAAAACAGACCATTGAACAACAATGGCCTGCCTATATCCTGTCTCAGTAATACTCCAATTTTCTTGTTCAACATGCTAAAATTGTTTACCTATCTCATTTTCAAAACAGCGTCTCTACCTTTCATTCCTGGTACTATTCCAAGCTGCTCTGCTTCGTATGTGACCATTTCCAACGGAGCATCCAGCAACTCTTCAATTGTACGAACACCGGTTGCCCGGGCAGCAATAATGTGGCGATCCTTAAGCCGTTCATTCAGCAAACCTACATCAAGAGCGCCGCACATGATATTTTGCCCATAAACCCTAGTAGTTACAAGGCTTTCGGCCCTTTAAAATCAAGCTGATCACAACTTGATCACAGTAAATTAAAGGTTAATAATTTCATCCAGCTTATGGGCAACATCCTGCTGCATACTGGGAAGCACATGACTGTATACATCTAGCGTAACACCAATCTTAGAATGACCCAACCGCTCGGAAATCACCTTTACATTGACATTCTTTTCAATCAGCATTGTCGCATGAGTGTGACGTAATGAATGAAAGGGAATATGAGGAAGGCCTGATTGCTTAACATCTTTGATATACGTTTTCGTCAAATTTGCTGGAAAAAGACTGCCTCCGTTCTTCAAGTTGTACACGACCAAGTCCAAATCAATGAATGGATCCACTTGAAGCTTGAATGCCATGTATTCGTTTTGCTGCTTCTTAAGTATGGATATCAACTGATCCGGAAGTGAAATGATTCTCTCGCTTGAAGTTGTCTTCGCTCCGCTCTTAAGGCATTTTCCGTAATGAGTCAAAGTCTGTCTAACCGTAATTATCTTCTTATCAAAATTGATGTCCTTCCAACGCAATCCTAAAATTTCACCTTGTCTCATACCGGTCATCAGCGCTAACGCGTATACACAGTAATATCTCTTGTTCTTCACGAAATGCAGAAAATGATTAGCCTGAGACAAAGTCCAAATCCTCATTTCCTTTTTCTGGGCCTTGGGTAGCTTCACTTTTCTCATGTGATTCACTTTAATGTATTTATAGTCTATGGCTGAATCCAAGGCTAACTTGATGAGCGTGCAGACTCTGTCAATGGTATTGCGAGCATACCCTTTCTGATGCATATCGTTCACAAATTTTTGGCATAGCACGGGGGAAAGCTGCTGTAATTTATATTTTCCAAGGCCAGGGATGATGTGATTTTTCAGATAGAGAGCATTATTATAATAGCTAGTTTCCTCACACTCATGCTTCCTTACGTTAACTAGCCAGTATTCCATGAATTCGCCAACTGTCTTATGGCTGATCCCAACATACTCAACAGCTTGCACTTCATTTTGTAGACGGACTAATTCATCATTCGCCTCCCGCTTTGTTTTATACCCCCTTCTTCGCACTTGTTTTCGTTTTCCGTTAACATAACAGTCAAACACAAATTCCCATTTTTTCGTTTGTGCGCTCTGAAATAGTGAAGCCATACATTTTCCTCCGTTTCTTAATGACTGCTATCAAAACGGTGCCAAGCCATGTGACTTTTTGTATGGTCCATTTTTTATCACACTAGCCCGCTCTAAAGAGACTCCAATTAGTCATTTTTTTAATATTTCTCCCTTTAACCAACTATCAAAGACCTGTTCGTGCACCAAAAATCTTCGGCCCACTTTTATAGAAGGAAATTCACCTTTCTTCATAATTTCATATGCTCTATCACGGCCAATCCCCATTTTTTTCATAATATCCGTGACACCTAACATAATTCTTTCATTTTTCATTATTAATCACCTCTGTTACGAAATTATGCAATGCCAAAGTTGTCTTATTACTCGCTATTGCTTATCAGAAAACAGAGGGAGTTGCAGAGTGGAGTAGCAATGAAGTCCCCTCGTCCACAACACTGAAAAGTTTTGATACGCGATGTTATATAAACAAGAAAAGGGCTTGATTTCCTACAAGTGTAGAAAATCAAGCCCTTTTCATTGCTCCCGGAAGCATAAAGGGGGCGCTGATAACCCAGCCTTCCACAGCCTCACCACAGCCTCTAGTTGGAACTCTTGTTCAGCAGACATCCATTTTACTGAGGCATCGGCTCAAGCTAATGTATGCGTTGCCCTTCATTCGTTTAATACCAATTCAACTTCCCCCACTTGATGCCCTAACAGACTTCGAAACAATCCTTTTTTCTCCGTGGCCAATTGATTGTATCTCCCAGTTTGGACAATACGCCCTTGATCCAACACGATAATTTGGTCAGCATTACGTATGGTTGACAGGCGGTGAGCGACCACGATTATCGTCATCTTTCCTTTCATCCGTTGAATGGCCTCCTGAATCTTTTTCTCGTTTTCGGTATCTAATGCGCTAGTCGCTTCATCTAGAATGAGGATGGAAGGTCGACATAATAGTGCCCTGGCCAGCACGATACGTTGCCGCTCTCCGCCGGAAAGCCGGATGCCCCGGTCTCCAATCACCGTATCCAGGCCTTGGGGAAGCTTATTTACAAAGTCTGCCGCCGAGGAAGAAGTCAGTGCTCCCCATATTCGCCCCTCATCAGCATCCGGTTCCATCATGAGCAGGTTCTCGCGAATACTCGCGTTAAATAGAAAAGGTTCTTGCGGTACATAGCTGATGGATTTTCTCCATTGCAAAATTTTTTCTCTGGTCAAAGGGATATCATCCAGCAGCACTACCCCTTGACTTGGCTGCAAAAGTCCCATCACAAGATCAATAAACGTGCTTTTGCCCGCTCCTGATCGCCCCACAATAGCAGTCATGCGGTTAGCTGGAATTTGTAGGTTAATCTGTTGAAGTGCATAAGCTCCTTCTTGTGCTTGATATTTAAAATGCACCTCGCGGAATTCGATCTGGTTAAGGATTGATATGCGCGATTGCTCATTCATCGGATCGTGGTCTAAGCTCTCAATTTCTCTGACTTCCTCACATTCCCGTTGTAAATTTAACAAGGCTTTAAGAGAAGGAACCGACATCGCGATTTGTTCCAAGTTGGCTTGAATCCCGGTAAACCTTGGCCATAATCTAGAGAATATAAGGAAGATTAACAGAAGCTGCCCTGGTTCCGCATGGAACAAGTTAAAGAATAACCAAATAAATACAGCGATGAATGCGGCTGACGCTACTTTATAGGTAAACTGCGATGAGGCTTTCAACTGAATGAACTCCAGTTGTTCCTCATTCATGAGCCGGCTCATCCGGCGGACCCATACCATCCGCGATTGTTCCAGCGTATTGCTTTTGATCTCCTTCATCCCGTTCAGCTGATCCGTCATTCCCGCAAGATAGCTCTTGGCTATGTCTGAGGATTTACCTCCTAACCGTTTCGACTGTTGGATACGTTTGCGGGATAAGAAAGCCAACATAACGCCGCAGAGCAAGATCATCAAAGTAAGCTTTGATGATAACCAAAAAGCCAACCCTAACTGGATCAGCATAAAGACCAAAGAGGCAAGAAATTGCAGAGATACGTAAACCCCAACACTTACTCGTCCATAATCACTGGTTAACGCATGTATAAGATCCGACTTTCTCTTCTGTATATATAAATCCCAGCTTGCACGAAGCAGCGCACTGTAGAGCTCTATTCTTAGCCATGTCGTAAAGTTTTGCTGTATCTTTGTATTACGGATCGTAAAAAACTTCTGTAAATAGTTTTGTCCTGCAACCAGAAGAATAAATATACCTAATATAAGCGGAAGTAGTACGGTTTGTTGAATGTCCTGAAAAATCCAGAAATCCTTAAACATTGTAAATACTCCCGCATCGAAATCAACGATGCCGCTTAGCCTTAGCATCGGCAGCAGCATTATAATACCTGCCCCTTCAAGTAGACTTATCATCACCATCCCCATGAGGGCGACATACAGATTTCTACCGGAATGAGCATACAAGTACTTGATAAAATACATAACATCTTTCATATCTATAACCCTCCTGAGGAAATGCACTGCTTCGCATTTTCCTCCAAAAAAAACAATAGCATGTGACGCAATTAAAAATTTAAAACATGAAGGATGGTTGTCCTATCTTCATTCCTTTACTTAGCTACACAACAGAATTAAGTCTTCGGCATATAACTGCTCCAAGAAGGAAATAACCTGCCTCTCACACTCGTTTTTCTCGATATGATAATTAGAGAGCAGCGTTAAGATGACTTCCTCTATTGAAGCAGGATTTTTGATAGCCCCCCATATCACGCCGCCGGTCTTGCCCAGATTATAATATTTCCCATTCTTAATATTCAGCATGACTGTATTTCCGTCCATATTACTTATAATGTTCCCCTCATTCTGCATAACCACCTGTACCAATGAAAGCTTATTTCCTATCATCTCACTGCCTCCTCTCGTATTGTATTCAGGATAAGCGAAACCATATCGCTTGCGCTTAAACCCGATGCGTCCCGCACCAACCGATAGATGTCAATGCCGTTTGCGAGCTTCACAGAATTGTTAAAATGCCATTCCATTAGACCTAAGGGCTCGATTAATTTTTTTCGAAATGTATGCGTATAAAGCGTTTGAAGACGCAATATATCTTCAATTTGATAGAGTCCGCTAGCCTCATTGTCCGATGTGACGATCTCAAAAACAGCCGCAAGGGGTAATGTATGCTTGAAAAAAAGATGGGGTACCGGGATTGCATACTTCGTTAATCTATTCAAGATAGGACGGTAGTCTTCGGAATTCATCCCGAGATTAGTTAAGCTTTCCTGCCATAGCTTTTGCTGTGGGTACGCTGGCGTGACATAGGGGGTGTTGTCATGTGAAAAGGATACTGCAATCACGTCGTCACTCAGAAGCTGGTATCCTCTCTGTAAAAAGGCCGAGGCAAGGGTAGATTTCCCTGCACCTGACTGTCCCACGAAACCAA
This sequence comes from Paenibacillus foliorum, assembly GCF_013141765.1. Taxonomy (GTDB): domain Bacteria; phylum Bacillota; class Bacilli; order Paenibacillales; family NBRC-103111; genus Paenibacillus_S; species Paenibacillus_S foliorum. The sequence goes on along the minus strand of NZ_WHOD01000013.1, from coordinate 138,690 downwards.
ATGCTTTTCCGTCAATAACAATTGCACTCCCATGCAGCGGCAGTATCGCCCTCTGCAGGAGCAGCGCGCCCATACATGAGCCAAGCAAATAAAGACGGATCCTATCTTCATCATAATCCATCATTGGAGATATAATAATCCGCTTCCCATCTTGAATTAAAAACAATGCCGCTTGATCAATGCGGAACATGACGTTGTTATCATATACAACAAATTGCTGCCCCTCACCGCCCCGTTCCTCCCAGTCTCTCGTTAAATCTGCAAATTCAATAACGACGTCAATCCGAAGGTCTTGACCGGTCTGATCTATGAGTTCAGGCAGACGGATTTCACTTAACATATTTAATCCAAAGGCTCTATATACTCGATTGATTTGATGTTCAATCATCTTTTCCCTCCGGTACTCCGTCATGGCTTTGAAAAAACACCCTCGTACTTTTTAAAGGTATGAGGGCTGACAGATATGTACTACCACGTTGATGATTTAGCTGCCCGAGGAATCGGAATCATCTCCGCCTTGCCCACCATCATTGGATTTAGAAGATTTGCCATTCATGGTTTGCTTGATATCAAGAGCTTCCAGCATGGGTACAGTCCAATCGTTCTTTTGCATTGGTATCACCTCCTTTCATACCCATTTTTTTATAAACCTATAAACAATCAAGCTTCTCATTAATAATTTGAACTCAACATCAAATATATACTCCGGTCGAGGTTCATCCTTAATTTTTTCAATAGCAGCCGTAATAACATGGGTATTCAACAATCCATTGATTATAGAATCCTTGCTCATTATTTGCAGCTCCTGGATGAAAGACTTCCATGAGGCACTCATCCGATACACGCCGTCAGCTCCTTGTATGCCCCTGAAACGTTGGTTTAAGCGGACCTTATCCGGCAAATAATCCTTGGTAGCTCTCCGGATCAAGGCCCTGTCCAAGCCCTGCTGAACGAATTGCTCCCCCGGAAGGGATAAACAGAATTTAACAACCCGCAGGTCATTCGTAGGATCGCGATCCCATAGAGAATGGCGCAAAGATAATTTGCTTCCAAACGTGCCAGTTATATTCCAATAAAACAATTGCTCGAAATGCTTATTTCTATGCTCATAATGACTTAAGCTTGAATTGCCCAGGTTATCGCTATGATGCTCTTGAAGTCTCTCGAACACTTGCGTCCGTCCGGCTAATTCATCATGGATCAATCTCGGATCAAGTACAGGGGAAGGCTTCAGAAATGGAAATGTTTTTTTGATCATCCTTTTAATTAATCTCGATTTTTTTACTCCCTTATTTCTGCTGTATTGACAAAGTTCTTGATAGAAGCGAATCCATTTCAGCTTACCAAATAAGGAAAGCTGATACTCCAAAGCAGATCCCCAGGATACTGTCGTATTTCCTCGTTGACCACTTAGCAGCACTCCAATTCCCTGTTCTTGTGCCTTCTCATACATTCCCTTTAACCAATAGGAGTTGATGAAAAATTTATAAGGCATCTCAAGAGTCTCCAACCAATCGTCAATATCCGTAAACGGGTTTTTATCTTCGAAGCTCAAGTAGTGATCCGTAATATTACCGACATACTGAACCGTTGATTGAATATAAGGTCTCTCATCGGCAACCCGGTTTCGAGATGTCCAATCCACGAAGCCATCGATAGGTACATAGCTGAAGGTATGCAGCGGTTTATTCTCTTTGCGTAGTTCTCTAGCTGCAAAGCTTACGACCGCACCAGAGTCCAACCCTCCGCTGAGATGTGCCCCGATCTCCCGGTGTGTTCGCAGCCTGTCGGAAACGGCTCTTCGAAAAAGCTCACGGAACGCTTCCTCATACTCACCATTTGACTTGAGGCGGAGCTTTTCCCCCGAAGGCAGCGTGCTGTACCGGACAAGGGAGATCCTGCTCTCCGATATCGTTATCCGATGCGAAGGAGGCAGCTGTTCAATATCCTGAAAAACCGTGGAATGAATATCTGTAACGTCGGCCATTGTGGGAATAGCAAGAAATTCAGCAAGCCATTGTTCATTTAGCGTTTTATGGTTGTGTGACAATTTAAGCAGCGGGTGGATTATTGTACAAAAAGAGATGCAAGTCCCTTTTCGAGAAAAATAAAGCGTCCGGCTACCCGAAAAATCCCTGGCTCCAAACAAGATACGCTTTTTCACATCCCAGATCATAAAGACGAAGTCGCCTACCAAATAGTTGGGAGCTTGTTCCCCCCATCGTTCATAGGCCAGCAAAATTAATTCACTATCTGTCATTGTTTTTCTATGCTCGTTATGGACTTGAAACAATGCAAACAATTCATGCCGATTATCGATAATAGCATCCGCTGTGATCACAAGCTGCCTTTCTTTATCCATATAAGGCAAACGCTCGTTCATTGATTCCGGTGTAATCCATTGTGCATGACATCCTAAGAAAATACTTTCATCATTCCATATTTGAACATCATCGGAAGGATATTGTTCCAATGCTCGCATTATGCAGGTACCTTGCTCCGATACATTGATAGTTCTGTTAAAGTCTACAATTCCTGCTATGGCACTCATTGGCCCCTCCTTTTGCATGTTACAATACGTATCAATGGGGATCAAAAAAAAACTACTGTTAGTTTTATCCGTCCTTAAGAACTATATTAGGATACCTTAAATGTGAAGTCAACACATGATTTCCTTCAAAATCAACGCTATTTCGACGTATTTCTCACCTTTTCACTAACGCTTCATTTTGTATCAAAATTGCTGCAGTATTCAAATTCATCTGTCCATTATCCTTCATCCATTTTAAAAATTGACGAACATAGTTTGGAGCATGCTCGAAGTTTCTGGAGAACGATTGAATCAGCTTGAGGATATGGTTTACGTTAAACGCCTCTTTATAATAATTCATCATTCCTATTATATGGAACTTTATTAACGCGTAATGCACAATATACATCATATACTCTTCAAAGAAATCCTTGCGGGAAGGAAACATTCCTTTAAACATATTATTAATCAGATAGTTCTCGAGAATGTATTCATGTTCCGTCATAAAAGGTTGATAATAGGTTTGATATGCGCTTTGGTACGCTCCTATGCTCTCATCATTTATCGTATCTCCTGCATACTTCAGCCCATCTAAGCTTTCCATAATGCATTGAAGGTACCGTTTATGATCGACACCTGCAAATAAACGCATGTCAATCGACTTCCTGACAAGCTGCATTTGATCGGCGATGGATATTGGAAGACCAGCGAATCGTTCCGATATCGTCCCTGCTGCAATCTGCTCTCTAAACGAGGCTATCACGCTTGGGATTTCTTCAGCATTCCCTACCCCTATACAATCCTGCAACTCCTCAATGAGCAGGCTCAAGATTAGCAGCCGTTCCTGCAGAGCGTACGTCCGATTTTGCAACACTTCAAAGGTGATGGTCTGCAGCTCCAAGAAGTATTTGTGCCTCTGCTTCGACGGTTGTCTTGTATCGATGTGAATCGCATCCCACCGGTTCTCCTCAACGACCTCCTGAATCTCTTCAAACAAGATTCCATTCGGATTCAACAGAGCCAATCGCGCCGCTTCGGGACAAGACAATGTAGCTGATTTTTGGTAAATCCCATTCACCCTATTCGACACACGGGGGTAGGTCACGCAAATATTGGAGAGATGCTCCTCGCCGAACTGTAAGTGAATGCTGCACAGCTTGTTCTCATTTAGAAGGGGACAGAGCAAATTTTCATTCAATTGAATCTCCGCAAATTGTTGACTGCTAGGAGAGGGTTCAATTACCTTCAAATGTCGAAGAACTGAAGGCATCGATTCGATCTTCTCAAAGCCCTCATACTTGTTGTATGTTTTTTGATCGATATTGATTTGCCAGCTTGAGCAGCATGTATCTTCACATTCGGACCCGACACATGAAAACTCATTCATATACTTCGGTATCAATATAGTCTCTTTTTCCATTTTCTCACTCCTTATTATTCACTTACTTTGAAAATACCAGTATCTACCACTATTGGCAATACATTATTTGGGTGAGAAACTCTAAAAATATGTTTATTAAATAGAGATACTCATTTTGTTACTAAGAATCCTCCTATATCCATTCTTTACTACATTAAAGCAGTCACAAAATTGATCACAAAAACCAGTTATTATTCATATCATTTCAGTATTTACCAGAAATACCCGGGAAGACAATGATACGTGCTAAGGCTTGTCCTACAAGGCTTTATCCCAATCTTTCCGGTTCATTCTTAAGCAACCATCGAAACACCTACGCTAAGAGCGCCGCACATGATATACCCTTTGTCGGTAGTTACGACGAGCAGGGTTGTTTTCGGCAGCTTGACTTCAATAGCTAATGCTGTAAAGCCGTCCAAGGAAATGGGTTCCACACGCATCATCGTCAGCATCTCCTTTTGTCAGGAAAATAGTTATAGTATAACTATATGAGCCTGAGCTCAGATACGTGAATCCAATGGTTTAAAAAAGGGGGGAATTAATCACATGCCTCGCAGAAGATGGTTCGATTGATTTTCAGAGGCTTGAGGAATGGGCAAGACATGAAAAAACCTCCATCGCTGGAGGTTAATGTCTCATGGTTCTTGCTAGCTTTTCCATTCGTTTATTGCTCTTTGCTTCATTCACAACCATTATTGCATGTATAACTCCAGGAATCCAAAAAAAGCACGTTAAAATAAAATTTAATAAGGCTTGAAATGGCTTTCCACAAAACAGCACTGCCACAGGAGGCAACAAGATAGCTAGTAGATACATCTAACTCACCTTCCTTATTCAATAAATCGTAATACTTAATATACGTGCTTTATTCAATATGGTTAGATAAAAAAGTTAATTCTATTTCTTTTAATTGTACCACAATTCAACCAATCCCAACAGTAACTCCAAAGGCTGGAAGCCGCTTGCTTTTATATTTTTGGTTGAGAGTTCAAGAATATTTTGGTGGTAATAATGATAATTTGAATAACAACCCTGCTAAAATTCACCATTTATGCGAATACTTATAATCGAGTGCTTCATCCAATGGGGTCACGGTTTTTTAATGATTCAGGAAATACTTGCAGGACGCGCTACATTTTTCCTAGGAGAAATGATATAGTAAGGAGTAGGTCAAAAGAAGGAGGCGCCATGAATACGGGACAAAGCGATAAGCGCAAGTTTTTATTCAACGTAGATATCCTAATCGAAGAAGACAGCAATGGGCGTGCTCTTGAAAAGCTCCTTCACATGCTAAACTCAACTGATATTCAAGATTATCTGATCAAGGAAGGGATTCTGTTAGGGAAAACCATAGAGATAGCATTGAGAGAAACTATTAGCAAAAAGAAGACATCACCCGAAGAAACTCCTGCACTAGCGCCCAGACAGGATGCAAAATCTAACATGGAAATCTGGAAGCAATTCCAACATTTCAAGCTCAATAATACATTGATCCGTTTGACCATTATCAAGGGGAAGGGTATTAAGCTAAACATGCCCTGTCGAATTCTCAATATCGATCTATCCACTGATAATGTTTCCGTCTACCACGTTGACGAGAAACAGGTTTACTTATTTAAAATCAATGAAATTGAAGACTTTGCCGTTACCTCCTGACTTCCAGTACATAACATCCACGAAATTCAAGAAAAAAGCGATCGGATTACATAAGGAGTACACGCTCCCTCATGGAATCCGATCGCTTTTTGTATTCGGTTCTTCTACGTATATCTATGTATTCGTGGTAGTACTCCTTCCGCACCTCGTCCAAACGAATGCAAATAGGCAGTTTAGTCCCCTTGCTGTGTAGGGGCAGCTTGTTGATGGTGTTGAAGCATCATCTCTAATTGTTCAGCAGGCAGAGGTCTACTAAAGAAATAGCCCTGGATTTCGTTACAATTGTTCAGATGAAGAAATCCGAGCTGTTCCTCTGTTTCCACTCCTTCAGCAATGACCTTTAAATTCATATGTCTGGTCATTGCAATTATAGAAGCAACAATAGCCGCATCATTCGGATCTGTCATGATATCGCGAACAAATGACTGGTCGATCTTCAGCTTATCTATTGGGAAACGTTTCAAGTATGAAAGTGAGCTGTAGCCGGTGCCGAAATCATCAATGCTGATTTTGATTCCAAGCTCCTTCAATTCAAGCAGGACACCAATGGCATAATCGACATCCATCGTGCTGCTCTCCGTAATTTCCAATTCCAAATAGGATGAATCCAGTCCCGTTGACTTCAGCACATCAGCTACCTGAGCGCATAAATTAGGCTGCAAAAACTGGCGGGTAGAAATGTTGACCGAAACCGTCATATGCGGGTATCCCTGCTCTTGCCAAAGTTTATTTTGCCGGCAAGCCTCCTGCAGCACCCATTCGCCGATCGGAACGATTAAGCCGCTTTCCTCGGCAAAGGGTATAAAATCCATCGGAGAAATCATCCCTTTCTCGGGATGACTCCAACGGATAAGCGCCTCAAATCCAACAATATTACCGCTGATTATATCCATTTGCGGCTGATAATGAAGAATCAGCTCATTTTGCAAAATTGCTTTCCGCAGCTCATTTTCCATCGTTAAACGTTTTAATGAGATCGTCTTCATCTCTGTGTTAAACACCTGATAGTTATTTTTCCCTTTTTCTTTGGCTAAGGATAATGCGATGTCGGCACATTTGGTTAGAGAGGCGGCATCCTCTTCTTCTTGGGACAGAATGGCCACACCAATGCTTGCCGTAATATGCAGCTGGTACTGCTCAAAGCTGAATGGTTCTTCGAGAACCTGACGAATGGCTTTTGCCAGATCAATAACCTGATTAGGATGAGCCAGGCCGGAGAAAAACAGTGCGAACTCGTCACCTTCTGTACGAGCTAAAAAGTCGTTTTCCGAAATACACCGGGTAAAGCGTTCGCCCAATTGTAAAAGCAGCATATCGCCGTAATCATGTCCGAAGCTCTCGTTAATAATTTTAAATCGATCAATGTCTAAATAAAATACAGCTACAAGCTGATTATTTGAGATTGCTTTAGTGATCGATTCGTTTAAACGATTCATAAACAATCTGCGATTTGGCAGCCCTGTCATATCATCATAATAAGCCATATGACGTATTTGCTCTTCGGTCCGCTTCCTTTCCGTAATATCTTGGCCTATGACTATGACCCCATTCACTTCTGCGCCATCTTGGATAGGAGCCGCGGTAATATCAAGATCGACACGGTACCCTTCCTTATGCTGAAGCATTGTCCTGAATGACTGCGGGTCTCCTTTGCGTGCATCACTCAGCCTCTCAAGAGTATTGCTGACGCATTCTTTGCATAGCAAAACATAGAAATGACTGTTCTCCAATTCACGTTTGTTATAACCAATAATCCGTTCTATATTTCCGTTAACTTTCGTAATCATGCCATATCCATCAATTATACAAACGACATTAGGATTATGCCTGAATAAAGATTCAAATAAAGGCTCGCTATCCGTTAAGCTTCCTTCCAAAGCCTTCTGGTTCTCTATAGAAGCAGGCTCAGAAGCATTACTCACAGGATTGATTCTAACCCATGGATTTCGATAAATAAAACCGGCCAGAATGAAAAAGGTAATAATACAAAAGCCCCATGCCAATGGATGTTGAACCCGCCATGCCATCCAAATCAAAATCGAAAAATACACTAAGAATGGCACATACAGCTTACTCGGCACTGTTCTGGTTCCAGCCGTTTTTCTCATCTTGAGCTCCCCTCAATAGACATGCTTCGACAAAGAAATCAACTACCAAATTCTACATCTATAGTCCTAATTCCTGCAAGTACGGATAAAAATTAACCTAGTTCTAATAACCCCCCTCTCTTATTTCTTATACTTTCTCTACCAAGAAAAAAATTCGGCTGCAAAAGTCAGCCGAATTTTCATTATTTTTGTTTATGTCGAAATGCGGCTAAAGCTACCAAAATCCAACCGATTAGAAAGGCTACCCCTCCAAAAGGCGTGATGATTCCGAGCATTTTAATGCCTGTAAGACTTAGTACATACAGACTGCCTGAAAATAGCACCATACCCGCCAGCAAGAACCAGCCCGCTCTGATGAGATGCTTGCTGCCCGGCATAAAACCGGCTGCAATACCAAGAGCAAGCAGGCCTAAAGAGTGCATCATTTGATACTGTACACCTGTCTGAAAAACAGACAGACTATCCGGCGTCAATACATCCTTTAACATATGAGCCCCAAAAGCACCAAAAGCAACCGATAAAAAAGCGCAAATGCTGCCTATTATCACAAATCTCGCATTCATTTTTATTCACCTCCGGTTCATGGTTCAAGGTTGTAGTCATTGACTTTTATCATAAATGATTTTGTTGAAGTATGCCAATTTAGCGCCCAAGACACCTAAGATATTACCCTAAATAGATAATCCACAGAAAAAAGGCTGCACGCTAAGCGTACAACCGGAACTTATTATGTAGAATACTTATAGAGGTTGTTCCTAATTTCTCTTTAGATCTCTCAGTTATACTATTTCGCCGACATCATGCTGGCCGATAATCAATACGATAGGTTCCAGATAGGCTCGCGTAGTTGCAGGCTTAACCAACAAATCGATTTCAATATCAACAATTTTACTCCGCTGCTGCTTACCCGCTCTTTTGTCTTGTACAACCTCAAACTGCTGCAGTCCCAATTGATATGTAATAACAGACGAGCCTACTGCTATAGCAGATAGCTCATGCTCACCGTGTTGAAACAGAACCTCCGAGATAATCTCGTCATTCATATCAACAATTTTGACGAACTGGCAAATGGAATATTTCATATATTATCCCCTTTCAGGTTCTCTGATGCTTATATCCCTATTCGACACAATTTGCCAAAATTCCTGCAAACTTGAGTACTTCGCAGCATATTTAGTGAAATTGCTGCCCTTCGAACATTATCCTAATATTTCTTGCAGATTAACAGAGTGTTCTTTGCTTAAATCAATGAAATAGCTGTCTACTTTCATCAAAGGTCTGATTGGATCGAAGCGGTTCGCCATAACAATCGTACCTCTTCTTCCATCCGTCAGCAGTGCTTCATTTCCAACCATCGATTCCATCATTCTGTTCATAAATACGAAGAAAATTTTGGCATTAAACTTGCCAAGCACATCCGAATGCATCTGTTTGATGACTGAAAAAAATGAAGAAGCTGCGTGATACGATCTTTGTGTGGTCATTGCGTGGAATACATCGGCTATGCTGACAATTTGCGTGAGATCATCGAGCCTGTCCCCTTTCAATCCAAAAGGATATCCACTCCCATCCTCACGTTCATGATGCTGCAGCGCAATCAAAGCCACTCGATGAGGAGTGCCTTCCGTGCTTTTAAGCAGCTTATAGCCATCGATTGTATGCCTTTTCATTAACTGATACTCCGTATCGGTCAGCTTTCCAGGCTTATGTAAAATCTCATTCGAAACTTTCATTTTACCGACATCATGAAGCGTTGCACCCAATATCAGCATAGATAATTCGTTCTCATCCAGGTTCATCCATTTCCCTATGATGGTAGCCAGCACACCTACCCCGATATTGTGCTTATAGGTATAATCATCCTTGGACCGCAGCCCACTAAGCAAACGAAACAAATTAGCTGACTCTGCAGCCTTCCGGATTCCAGGTACCAGCGATTTCTTAATCTGCATTAAAGGGATACTATGTCCATAACGAATTGCGTCGAAAATTTCCTTCACTTGGATGGAAGCATCCTCGATAAGTTGGTTAACTGGATCAGATACAGCTTCGTGATCTTTCTGTATCCAAAACTCAATCTCTCTAAGATCAACCCGATGGTTAACCAGCTTATTGATGTCTTCTTCCTTTAGCTTCGTATTCGCCGGAACCAACAGATTGCCTACCCTATTATAAATATCCTTCTTAATAGAAACTCCGATTTTGATCTGCGCCATACATCCACCCCCAAGGTTTTTTTCGTCCTCCAGTTTAGATCATGATGCGCAAATTATTAGAAATATAAGTAAAATATAACAAAATAAAACAACCCTGTCGAGGTCCAAAAAGGCTGTTCGACAGGGTTCTGCTAAAGCTCTAATTATATCTTACCATTTGCTTAATGGAGAGGAATCAGGTTGTAGGTTTCGCCATTTTTCACATTAAATTCGAGAACAGTTCCATCAAATATCGTGCTTACCTTCTCATCCCCTAAGCTAACTGCAAGCTCAGTTTCAGCATAGATACGGCATTTCCCAACATTAGAGGCTCGAATAAACGCTTGCTTCAAGGAGCCATTGCGCCATTCAAGATCAATTTCGAATCCTCCTCTGGCTCGAAGTCCTTTGAGGCTTCCATCCTGCCAAGCATCAGGAAGTGCAGGAAGCAGAGCAATAACACCACCGTGCGACTGCAGCAGCATTTCCGCGATGCCCGCCGCTCCTCCAAGATTGCCATCGATTTGGAATGGCGGATGGGCGTCCAGTAGATTCGGGTAAGTTGATTTAATCAGCAGCTGACGCACATTCTCATAAGCAAGGTTGCCCTCGGCTAATCTTGCCCAGAAATTAATGATCCAAGCCCTGCTCCAGCCTGTATGCCCGCCTCCGTGGGAAAGACGTCGTTCAAGCGTGCGTTTAGCCGCTTGCGCCAACTCTGGTGTACGGTGCACATCGATCAGCTCTCCCGGATGCAGCGCAAACAGCTGGGAAATATGGCGATGGCCCGGATCGTATTCCTCGTAATCCTCCAACCATTCCATCACTTGACCATGTTTACCGGTTTCGATGCCTGGAATACGTTCCAACGCATGGTTCAGCTCATCGCCAAATGACGGGTCACAGCTTAATATTTGCGTTGCTTCGAAACAAGCATTAAACAAAGTTCGTACAATTTGCAGATCCATAGCCGGACCCATGCATACGTTCCCAGCAACCCCATTAGGCAGTATAAATTTATTTTCAGGAGACATGGACGGTCCAGTAATCAAGCGCCCCTTCTCATCTTCTACCATATATTCCAGCAGAAATCTGGCTGCCTCTTTCATAATCGGGTAGGCACGTTCGGATAAGAACTGCTGATCTAGGCCGAAGCGGTAATGCTCCCACAAATGAAGAGACAACCACGCAGCTCCCATAGGCCATATCGATGCGGATACGAGAATACCTTCGACATGTGTATCGCCCCAGAGATTCGTATTATGATGAGCGACAAAGCCGTTGCAGCCATATACTTCCTGTGCCGTCAACCTGCCGTTCGGAAGCATGCGCTCTATTAGCTCGAATAAAGGCTCATGGCATTCAGTTAAATTACATAGCTCTGCAGGCCAATAATTCATCTCCGTATTGATATTAATTGTATATTTGGACTCCCAAGGAGGCGTGTAGCTGTCATTCCATATACCCTGCAAATTCGCCGCAAGGCTTCCCGGGCGTGAGCATGACATTAGCAAGTATCTGCCGTAATTAAAGTACAGCTGGACCAGACCGAGATCATCCCCACCATCTTGGAGACGTTTAAGACGGGCATCCGTCGGAAGCTTATGAGGCTGTTGAGATACTAGTAAGTTAGCTTCCATAGAATCGGATGGTGCATCAGCGATTGACTTCGAATCTAAAGCTCCCGCCAGCTCCAATTGGACTCTGCCGAACATAGCCGAGTAATCAGCTACGTGCGCTTGCTTAAGCTGCTCGTATGACTTCTGTGCTGCAGATGTCAGCTGCTCCAAACACACCTTCTCCGGATCTTGATGACGATAGGTCGTTTGGGCTGCAAGCAGCAATGTAACGGCATCAGCATTCTCAACGGATAGAAAGTCTCCGATTGTTTGTACACTACCTCCTTCTACAACTGCCTTCAGCCCAGCCCGAAACTTGACTCCATCTGTGCCGCACTCGCCTAACATCATGATCGTATCATCTGCCAGCTTCTTAGTGCCCGCATCAAAAGGTCGCCTCATGAGATGAGCGCCAAATGTTAAACCACTCGGTTTATTTGTCGTCAGTCTAACAACTAGTATATGATCAACAGCACTGCTGAAATATTCGCGTTTATAATCAAACCCATCCAGCTTATATGTAACACTGGCTACGGCTGTCTCCAAATCAAGCTCCCGGTGGTAGGCCTCGGGCTGACGATCATGGCCCAGCATATAGATCAACAAGTCGCCTAGAGGCTGATAAGGATGTAGATATTTAGGTGCAGACATCAATCCCATCCGGCTCAAATGCTCGGCTTCCTGCTGCTTTCCTTCGGCTAGTAGACGTCGGATCTCCGGCACATAGTGAAGCGCCTCAGAATTATTGGCCTTTTTGGGACCGCCGTACCACACCGAATCCTCGTTAAGCTGAATTTTCTCTTGAGCAACCGTTCCAAAAACCATCCCGCCGAGACGTCCATTACCTATAGGCAGCGCCTCCTGCCACTTTCCCGCAGGTCCCTCATACCACAAAGTATTTTTGAGATGATCTACCTCATTAGCTTGCCTGCTGAACATAACTGAAAGCCCCTTTCACATGAATCCACATCAAATTTAATATGTTTATATTTGATCCATTTTACCCTATCCATCTGTAAATACCATGTATTATTTACACTTATACTTGCATAAAAGTAAGATATTTAAGATATCCGAGCAACTAACATGAAATGAAGACTGCAAGAATACAAAAAAGCCTCCTCCTAAGCTGGGCAACTACAGGTCAAAGCCCTGAATAACCCTTCGAGGAGGAAGCATTACTATGAAATACACTATCTTATCGACTTAATCTGTGAACACGTGCATGCTGTAACCTAATAGGAATACTGTTGGAACTGTAGTATTTCAACGGATATGCATCCCTATATGCCGCTATTCTGCCTGACTTGCGTTCACTTTCGTATAGTCAGCATTCCTGCCAGTAAACTTTTCTGCATAACCGCTTTTCTCGGAAAGCTTCATCAAATCCCCGCTGTTGTAAATTCTGTGAAGGAGAATCTTGATTTCCCCTGGGGTATTGTTACTAGTTATATCATTATTGGATGCAGCTAATCTTCCTACCAATGCATTATTAGAGTCCATTGCCTTCTCCTGTTCATTTTGCAGCAAGGATTTATTATCATCCGATTGCTGCGTTGCATCCCAAGATCGTACCCATGCATAGTCATTGGTATAGTACAAAGTATATACACTAGAAGCCATTTTGCGAAAAGCATCCGTGCGGTCATTATCGCTATTTTGCTTAAATAATTGATCAGCAAATTTGATAGCTTCTTCACGTGCTAATAGCGCCTTAAAGCCTTTGACCGGATTGCTATTATAAAGATTCGTAAGGTATGGATCCAGCTTGACTTTCCCAGCCTCTAATGGATAGAACAGCTCAGTCGGGATCGGCTCAGGAGTAGCAGACGGCGCCTTTAGGTGAGCATAGTTATACCAATCGCACAATTCCACAAAAAATTCATTCGCATCGTTCGGATGGGCATTCGGATGCTCTTCCTCGTATTGAAGGAGCTTCTTGTAAATATCGGCTCTAAAATCGTAATTCAGCAAGCTGATAGCATTCTTTTCCTGAATCCCTGCCAACGATTTATTGCGCCACTCGTCCCTAACACTTTCGTCGGCATACATATCCGGACTCTTCAGAAACTTTTCGTATTTTTTTACATGTATATCTTCCATATTCATAATTTGCATTTCCGTCATTTCTATCAAGGACTGAGCTGCTACAGCAAGCTGTGGAACCAGACTAATACTAATGAGCCCAGACAATAGTACGGAGTATACTTTCTTCTTGATCATTGTAAATCTCCTTATCCACCAAAAAAAATATGATACCCTCTTAAGGTATCATATTTTGGAAAAATCATCCACTTCTACCTAATTTATTGAAGAAGCCCTCAATTAGGATAAGATAACTCTTATTCATCATAAGTCAGCAGAACCTTCAAGCCCCGCTTCATTTCACAAATATCGAAGCCATCTCTCCACTGACTTAACGGAATCGTATGCGTGACCGTTTGCAGCAGAGGCAGCCTGCGCTGCCGCAGCAGCTGCAGCGTTCGGCTCCAGGTTTGCATCGAGTGAGCCAATGAGCCAACCACTTGCAGCTGTTTATACAGAATGGTATCAAAGGCCAAACGAATCTCCTTGCCCAAAATACCGACCTGGACGTATCGTCCGCGCCGCTTCACTGCCTGGAGGCAGGCCGCTACGGAAGCTTCGACTCCTGCGCATTCCATGGCAACATCGACTCCGCGACCATCCGTCTCGCGCTGAATGACCTCCTGCAGGTTCTCCTGCAGCACGTCAACAGTCAGCGCCGCCCCCAGTTGCATCGCCATATCCAGACGCAGACGATCCTGCGTCGTTCCGGCGACGATCACTTTGCAGCCTTTGGCAACGAGCAGCAGCAGGCAAAGCGTGCCTATGGGACCCGGCCCGGAGAGCAGGACCGTATCGCCAAGATGGATATCCGTCAGCTCCTCCACGGCCTGTACAGCGCAGGCAAGGGGTTCGGCTAACGCAGCTTCTTCCAGAGAAACGTCATCAGGCAGCTTATACACCTGATCATCCCGTACTACCGCATACTTCGTAAAGGCTCCGTTCACACCATGTCCCATGCCGCGACGGATCGAGCAAAACATATAATACCCCTGCCTGCAGTAGTCACACTTACCGCAGGTAACTGCTGTAGAAGGATTAACGGCTACACGGTCTCCTACACTTACATCCCTTACACCTGCACCTGTTTCGGCAATTACACCCGAAAATTCATGGCCGAGAATAACGGGGGGATAGTTCTTGAATGTATCATGCAGAACATGCAGATCTGTGCCGCATATACCTGTAAACTTAACCTCGATCTTGACGTCACGGTCACCGCAGCTCGGCTCAAGCACATCGATTAACTCGACGTGACCTGGGCCTTGCGCTGTTTTGACAAGAGCTTTCATCCGTTCTTTCTCCTCTCAGGAAGCCTGAATTCATGGAAGTATGGAAGTGCGGAAATGATGACTAATAGCGGGCAACGACCATTTTCTTGCGTGTATAAAATTCTACGCCGTCTTTGCCGTTTGCATGCAGATCGCCGTAGAAAGACTTTTTATAGCCGGAGAAAGGGAAGAACGCCATCGGTGCGGGAACCCCTACGTTTATGCCAAGCATTCCTGCATCGATATTATCGCGATAATATCGAATCGCTTTGGCGCTGTCCGTATATAAGCAGCCTCCGTTAGCAAATTCAGAACGGTTGGCAATGGCAATAGCCTCTTCCAGACTATCTGCACGCACTACTGCTAGGACGGGAGCAAAAATTTCGTCACTCCAAATTTTCATGCCATCATTTACTTGATCAAATACAGTCGGGCCTACAAAATAACCAGCACCTTCTGTTGCCGCCACCTTACGTCCGTCTAATGCAAGCTTGGCGCCTTCTTGCTCACCCGTTTCGATATAACCGAGAGTACGTGCTTTGTGAGTATCACGGATAACTGGACCGAGGAACACGCCTTCGTCCATTCCATTACCGATGGAAATTGCTTTTGCCGCTTCCACCAGCCTGTCGACCAGCTCGTCTCCAACAGAACCGACAGCTACCACAACGGAGGTTGCCATGCAGCGCTCACCAGCAGATCCGAAAGCTGCATTAACGATCTCTTTAACCGCAAGATCTAGATTAGCATCCGGAAGGACGATCGAATGGTTTTTGGCTCCAGCTAGAGCTTGCACTCTTTTACTGTTGGCAGCCGCGGTTTTGTACACATATTCGGCTACCGGCTGCGAACCAACGAAAGAAATTGCACTGACATCACGATGCTCCAATAGGCCGTTAACCACATCATGAGCTCCATGTACGATGTTTAATACGCCAGCAGGCAATCCGGCTTCTGCGAACAGCTCTGCCAAACGGTTGGCAAGCATGGGTGTGCGCTCCGAAGGCTTCAGCACGAACGTATTACCGCAAGCAATAGCAAGCGGGAACATCCAGCATGGCACCATCATGGGGAAGTTAAACGGCGTAATTCCGCCCACTACCCCGATTGGATAACGATGGAAGTTAGATTCGATACCTGTAGCGATATCCGGCAGCGTGCTGCCCATCATGAGAGTCGGTGCTCCAGCAGCGAACTCAACACATTCAATGCCGCGTAACACTTCGCCTTGCGCCTCGGATAAGGCCTTGCCGTTTTCACGAGTTACGAGCTCAGCCAGCTCCTGCCAATGATCCACCAGCAGCTGCTGGTATTTGAATAAAATTCTGGCACGGCGCGGCACTGGTACTAGCTTCCACTCCTGAAAAGCGGCTTTGGCTGCAACAACAGCACGGTCCACATCTTCCTTAGAAGAGTGCGGCACCCTAGCAATCGTCTCGCCTGTAGCTGGATTCGGTACTTCGTCTGTATGTGCGGAAGCGGCCTCAACCCATTCGCCGCCGATAAAATTTCTCAATGTTGGTATTGTCATTGTGCTCTCCCCCTGCATCCCATAATAATCAATTTCTGTTTGGCTATTGCTTCCACAGCCGCCATTGGCTCTTGGAATAAGCTGACCCGATCAAATGCCTTTGGATTTTGTTCCATTTCTCCCCGCATCGTATATCCAAAAGCCATACGCAGAGCGGTTCCAATGTTAATTTTGCCAACTCTTGTCTTAACAAGCTTCTCCAGATCGTGATCAGGTACTCCGCTTGATCCGTGAATTACGAGCGGAATGGTAACGCGGTCTTGAATCCGCTGCAGCAGTTCAAAATCGATGCTGGCTCCCTGGGTTTCCATCCGGTGCACAGTTCCAACCGACACGGCAACAGCGTCAATTCCCGTTTCTCGTACGAATATCTCAACTTCCTCCGGATTAGAGAGGATGTGCTTCATTGCAATAGAAGGGTCCGTGTAGCCAACAGATCCGATCTCCGCTTCTACGGATACACCGTGAGCATGCGCATAATCCGCGATCTCCTTCGTTGTGCGGATATTATCCTCAAGCGACAGCTGCGAGCCGTCATACATGACGGAGCTGAACCCATGCTTGATCGCATCGATGCAGGATTGCAAATCCTTGCCGTGATCAAGATGAACACATACAGGCACGGATGAGCTGCGTGCGGCAGTCAGCATCTGCGGGGCCAAAAAAGCCAAAGGCATGTGCTTCAATGCGGGCAGGTTAGCAGCGATGATAACAGGTGCTCCAACCTCCTCGGCTGCCCGGATCACCGGTATTATATCCTCATATCCGTAAACATTGAATCCGGGTATAGCGTAATCGCTGTCCGCAGCACGGTCTACAATCTCTTTTAACGTAATTAGCATGATGGTACTCTCCCTTTCCCTTCATTCAACGCCTGCTTGCAGCCGAACTTTTATTTTGCTGGATTAGCGTCAATAATAGCTTGAATTTGCTCAACAGTTGGCATGGCATCCGAGCAGCTGTGGCTTGACACGACGATCGAAGCAGACGCGCTTCCGAACTCTTGACTGCGGTCGACTTCCCATCCATGCATAATGCCATAAATAAATGCCCCTGCGAACGAATCGCCTGCTCCAAAGGTTTTGACGACATTGGCTGGGAATGTTCTTCCCGTAAGCACCCTGCCATCCTTCGTAAACGCTACTGAGCCGTCTCCCCCGTGTTTCACCAGTACAATTTTGGCATGATGATCGAACCATTTCTGCGCGGTTGCTTGATCGTTATGCTGTAGCGGCCCATGGACGGCTTCCATCAAGTCAAACTCTTCTCTGCCTCCTAAGATGACATCGCTCTTTTCAGCAACAAGTCCGCAGTAAACGCCCGCTTCCTCACGCGATACCCAGCTATAAGGACGATAATCAATATCAAAAAACACTACAACATTATGCTTTCTTGCTAGCTCAATAGCTTTAAATGCAGCTTCTCTAGACGGACTTTTGGCAAGAGCGGTACCGGAAATTAAAATGGATTTGGCACTTTTAATATATTCCTCAGACACATCGCCTGTCTCCAGCTTGAAATCCGCTACATTATCGCGATACATCAGAATGCTGCACTCTGTCGGTGATAAGATCTCGGTAAAAGCCAGCCCTGTTACACTGCCTGAACGATCCGTAATTACACTGGAGGTATCGATGCCTTCTTTCTCTAAATACCCAGTAATAAAACGACCATGCTGATCATCGGAGACACGGCCAATAAAGCCCGTCTTCATGCCCAAACGGGCCATTGCGATAGTAATATTAGCCGGAGAGCCTCCGACATACTTGGTAAAAGTGCGGGTTTCTTCCATTGGGCGATGAATTTCATTAGCGTTTAGATCGATACATAAGCGGCCTAAACCGATGAAATCGACTGCGCGATTTTGTTCGAATGATAACAGGCTCATAAGAGATACGAGTCCCCTTCCATGAAATGATTATGATGATGATGATAGCTGCTCTAAATGTTACGAAAGTCTTACTTCTTCCACTGCTTCATTATCCACTCATGATCCGGATCGTTATGAAACTTCCAAGTACGGATCGGTCCGGCCATAACATTTAAGTAATAGACGTCATATCCCGGAGGAGCGGAAACTGGGTGGTATCCCTTCGGAACGAGCACCGTATCACCGCTTTTCAAAATCAACGTTTCATCCAAGGAACGATCATCCGTATAAACACGTTGGATCGCAAAACCATGCTCAGGCTGTATTTTATGATAATACGTTTCTTCCAAATAGGATTCCTCAGGCAAATTATTCTGATCATGCTTATGCGGAGGATAGCTGGACCAATGGCCGTTTGGTGTAAACACCTCAACTACGAGCAAGCTCTCTGCCGGTTTATTTTCAGGTAAAATTTGATGAATTCTACGCTCTGTATTGCCTTGCCCACGGATTTCAACCTCTATATCTTCAGGTGCAATTAACCGGGGCTCCAGCTCGCCCTTGGCCGGTGCGCTGCATATTGCAAGCTCCACATCCGTCAATGCTTCAAGCCCAAGCTCAAGACCTGCGGGGACATAGACGCAGTAGGGCTGCTTTTGCTCAAACACGCTCATCCGGTCACCGATTTCTCCCCATTGTTTTCTACCTGCCGATGCATTTGCTTTTCCGCTCAACAGCACCGCACAAAGCTCTGATGAATCATCAGCTTGCCTTTTAAATGATTGACCAGGAGCTAGCTTGAATACTTCAAAACCAACATAGGTCCATCCAGCCGAAGCAGGAGTTACAGTTACGATATTACCGTTAGCATCCGGCTCCGGCATGCTTGATACGATCAGTTCGGATTTGGCCATGATTGACTATTCCTCCTTATACTCCCTAGATTTCTTCCAGTTTAACTGGTCTGCCTTCCAGCAATGAACGCTTCGCCGCAGCGGCTATACGCTCAGCTTGAAACGCATCATTACCGTCAACCGGCACCTTAGTACCATTAACTATGGCGTGAAGAAAGGCCAAAGTTTCCTCTGCATATGCCTGCTCATACCGTTCCAGAAAAAAGTATTTGGGATTATCGCGGTATACGGCATCCTTCGTGCTGATCTCTGCTGTATTGGGATGGTCATTAGCTATTTGAATGCAGCCCTTCGAACCAAATACCTCTACTCGCTGATCATAGCCGTACACAGCCTGACGGCTGTTATCGATGACGCCCAACGCTCCATTAGCAAACTTTAGCGTCGTTATAGCCGTATCGATATCACCGAGCTCTCCGATCACTGGATCGACCAAAACCGCTCCTTGCGCGTATACTTCTACAACCTCGCTGTTGGCTACAAAACGTGCCATATCAAAGTCATGGATCGCCATATCCATAAACAATCCGCCGGATACCTTGATGTATTCTGCCGGTGGTGGAGCCGGATCACGGGATGTAATTTTGATGAGATGAGGATCTCCGATTTTGCCTTCCAGAACGCAATCACGTACACGCTTAAAGTTATGGTCGAAACGTCTGTTAAAGCCGGTTTGCAGTAAAACGCCATATTCTTTGACCGTTTCCAATGCTTGCTGAGTTTGTAAATAATCCATGCTGATCGGTTTTTCGCAGAAGATGTGCTTGCCTGCCTTTGCTGCTTCTTCTATTAAAGGGACATGTGTATGAGTGGAGGAGCAGATATAAACAGCCTGCACTTCCGGATCCTGTAGTACATCACGATAATCCGCAGAAACATGGGGGATTCCTAGCTCCGCCGCCCACTCCTTAAGGGAGTCCGAAATCATTACATCGGAAACAATGTGCAGCTCCGCTTGCGGATGTCGAGCGATATGCCCTGCATGCAGTTTGCCGATTCGACCAACACCGATAATACCAATTTTTATTTTTGTCATAAGTGCTGAACCTCTTTCAAAATAAAGATGTATATTCCTTAAAATACGAGTTCAAAAGGGGGCTTTTTGAACAACCTCTTACGCAGGAGTAATTTCTGCAATATATTGCTTGGCTTTACGCGCGTACTCTACGGGCTCTGCAATAGCTGGATCCTGCTCGGCCTCGATCGTAACCCAGCCTTCATAGCTGCGATTAGCTAATTCCTCATAGATCGGAGCGAAATCGATAACTCCATCACCCGGTACGGTAAATATTCCTTTGCGTACCGCTTCGCGGAAGCGAATACCATTAGCTTGTTTCCATTCCAATACATCCTTACGGACATCTTTTAAATGAATGTAAGGAATGCGGTCGTAATAGGTCTGTAAAATCTCCAACGGATCGCTTCCTCCGAAATAGGCATGCCCCGTATCGTACAGCATATGAACCAGATCAGGATCCGTGGAATCCATCAAACGTTTGATTTCTTCCCCGCTCTCTACAACGGTTTCTCCATGGTAATGGTAGACCAGCTTCATCCCTAGCTGCTTGCAGTAGCGGCCCGCCTCGTTAAGACCTTCCACCATGCTGCTCCATTGCTCATCAGTCAACGGTTCGATATGAACGCTATTCGTGTTCAAATCTTCAAATGCATTTCCGGTTTCACAAGTAACGACATGCTTGCAGCCCATCTCATGCAGAAAGTCGGCATGCTCACGGAACGCCTGTAATTCTTCAGAATGCCGGGATTTATCGCTAAAATGCACCGACTTCCACTGTGAGGTAAGCACCATTCCATAGCTGTCCAGCAGCTTTTTCAGTGCTTCGGTATCACGCGGAAACTTGCGGCAAAACTCCGTTCCAACAAAGCCTAGCTCGGACATTTGAGACAATACCTGTTCTGCCGTGTAATGATCTCCAAGAGCCATAATATCTTCATTCACCCAATTGATAGCAGATATGCCGTACTTGATTTTCATTGATAGGCCTCCTATTATCCATTCGTCATTTTTTTACCAGACCTTGGCTGTTTCCTTCTTCCGCTTCATATTCTCGTACGCAGCCTGAACACTTTCTGATTCTGAAACCTCGGCCACTCCTACATGCCACCATGATTCGTATCCATCGGTATTAGTTCCAGGCAACACTTTGATGTCTATTAATGTAGTTCCTGTCTCCGCTTTTGCGTTCGCGAGCGCTTCGCGCAGTTCCTCTACGTTACGTACAGAGTAGGAGGCGGCCCCTAAGCTGCGGGCATGAGCGGCAAAATCAATCTTTAAATAATCACCGTTCAATTGCGATGACTCTGAACTGCGGCCACGGAATTCATTACCGAAGCTTCCTCCGCCTTGTCCTCTTTGCAGGTTATGAATACACTGGAAGCCATGGTTGTCAAAGAGCAGGATAGTAATTTTGCGGCCTTCCTGCACACTCGTAACAAGCTCGGAATGCAGCATGAGGTAACTTCCATCGCCAACCATTGCATATACTTCGCCGTCGGGTTCAGCCAGCTTCACGCCAAATGCGCCAGCAACCTCATACCCCATGCAGGAAAAGCCATATTCCATATGGTAAGTCTTCGGTTGCGTCGTTCTCCATACACGGTGAAGATCCCCCGGTAAGCTGCCTGCCGCACATACAATTACATCCTTGGGACCAACAAATCCATTAATCTCACCCAATACACGAGTTTGTGAAAGTCCTTGCTCCATGTCGATATTGTACAAACGATCTACTTCAGCATCCCATTGTGATTTCAACGCTGATAGCATTTCCGCTTCATAGGAAGCATGATAGTCTCGTTGTGCCAGCTCTTGCGATAACGCTTGCAATCCAGCCTGAGCATCCGCAACAATAGCTGCACCCTCCAGCTTGAAAGCATCCATCGGGCTCACGTTGATATGTACTACCGTTGCCTCTGGATGAAAGGCCGATTTGGAAGCAGTTGAGAAATCCGCGAGCCGTGTACCCACGCACAGCAGCAAGTCTGCTTCTGCCGCCAGTCGGTTCGCTCCTAACGTTCCTGTTACTCCAACACCGCCAAAGGCCAAGGGATGCTCCCAGGAAATCGCGCTTTTGCCAGCTTGCGTCTCGACTACAGGAATACCGAACTGCTCAGCGAAACGCACAACCTCTTCGGTTGCCAGAGAGTAATGTACGCCTCCGCCGCATAGCAGCACCGGACGCTTTTTAGTGGAGATAATAGCTGCCGCTCTTTCAATAGAAGCTGGCGAAGCCGGCTTGCGGTCAATACGATGTACGCGCTTACTAAAGAAGTCGACCGGGTAATCGTAAGCCTCGCACTGCACATCCTGCGGAAGAGATAAGGTTACTGCGCCTGTATCAGCAGGATCAGTCAATACGCGCATAGCCTGCATCACAGATGACATAAGCTGCTCCGGTCTTACTATCCGGTCCCAAAACTTACTTACCGGCTTGAAAGCATCATTAGCCGTCACTGTGTAATCCAGAGGATATTCGATCTGTTGAAGCACTGGATCCGGCTGGCGGCTGGCGAACGTATCACCCGGCAGTAATAGCAATGGAATCCGGTTTACCGTAGCCGTACCCGCTGCCGTTACCATATTCAATGCGCCAGGTCCTATGGATGAGGTGCATGCGAACATTTCGAGCCTGTTTTTTTGCTTAGCAAAAGCCATAGCTGCATTTGCCATACCTTGTTCATTTTTCCCTTGAATAAATAATATTTCATTCTTATATTGCTCCAGTGCTTGACCTAAGCCCGTCACATTACCGTGACCGAAAATACCCATTACGCCCTTAAAGCACTTGTATTCCTGTCCGTCAAATTCAACATATTGATTATTCAAAAACTTTAATAGTGCCTGTGCCATCGTTAAGCGGATTGTTGTCATTCTTTCACTCCTGTCATAATTTGATTAATAATTATATGGGTACAATAAGTGATAAATAACGTCCAAGGAAAGAAACTGGTTAAGCGCTTTCCCTTATGAGGATTATAGCATAAGCAGTAGTACGCGTGTCAATCACCTTTTTAAATAAAAAAAGCTCCTTGACCGATGTTACCCGGTACAAGAAGCGTTTGCTAAGCTTTGATAACAGCCGTAGACTGTCGTATTATCAGCTCGGGCAGCAGCACAGCTCTCTGTTTGATTGATTTCTCGTTGCGTATTTCTTGAATAAGCAGATCGACGGCTTGTCTTCCGATCTCCTGTATCGGTTGAGCAACTGTTGTCAGGGGTGGATCAATCATAGTAGCTAATATAGTGTTGTCAAAACCTACCACCGACAATTGATCAGGCACCTTCAGCCCCTGCTCCCGCGCAGCTTGAATGCTTGCAATAGCCAATAAATCATTGCAGGCAAATAATGCCGTTGGCGGTTCAGAGCCGTTCAACAAGGCTGTAGCGGCTGCTCTCCCGCTGTCCAGGGTAAAGCCTCCAACCTGAATCAGGTTATCATTAATGGCCGCCCCCTCATCTCGCATCGCCTGGACACAGCCCCGGATGCGCTCCTGATTACTGATATGATTCAAATCTTCAGCCAATATGGCAATACGCCGATGACCTAAATCCACCAGATGCGATCCTGCCTGATAGCCTCCAAGATAATCGTCCACCATCACTGTATCTAAGGCAAGCGCTGGCATCTCACCAGCTATTAAAACGATCGGTACCTTCTTCTGAACGAGCTGTTTCAAGAAAAGCTCTTTGGAGGTGCGAGTCGCTACGATAATGCCGTCCACTCTTTTTTGAGTCAGTAAAGAAAAATACCTGTCTTCCTTCTCCGGATCATTATCCGTGCTGCAAATAAACAAATTAAATCCATGCTCATGGCCGCGGTCTTCAACCGCCCGAGCAATTTCCGCAAAGTACGGATTGGCCAGATCAGGAATGGTAAGTCCAATTGTATAAGTGCTTTTCCCTGTTAAGGCAGAAGCAACCATACTGGGTTTATACTGAAGCCGATCCATAACGGCAACAACATGCTTACGAGTTTTATCACTGATACGTCCAGTTCCGTTAATTACTTTAGATACGGTCGCAATCGAGACCCCTGCTGCATCCGCTATATCATATATGGTGCGTTTCATATCAAGCTTGGAGCTCCTTTCTGCTGTCTGATTACTTAAGCACTAATATTTTCTACCTCAACGGTTAACACATGCTTCAGTTGTCTTATTTTATGATAAATCTCCGTGATTGGAATTTTACTTGATGCTGAGATAACCAACTGAATTTGTTGATGATCATCAGCCACATCTTTAACCTTACTATGCTTCACTCGCATAGAGTCACTTTGAAGCTGTTCAATTACTGCTGTCATCCCATCGATATGCTCCACTACAACATTTAAAGAAAGGTCGCGCTCATTCAATTTATTCGGCCCAAAAAGCTTAATAAACATAGGAAATAAATTGACGGCTATAATAATCAGAATCACTGCAATTGAAGCTTCAAAATAAAATCCTGCACCAGATGCAATACCAAGTGCTGAAGCAGCCCAAACCATAGCAGCCGTTGTCAATCCTGAGATTACATCATTCTGTCTTCTTAATATAACACCCGCGCCGATAAAACCGACTCCACTTACGATTTGTGCAGCAAGCCGCAGCGGGTCCATCACATTCTGCCCGGGAATCGCGAATTTGTGTGCAGCTTCTATGGATACTATAGTAATCAAACAGCTCGCTACAGAAATAACCATGCTGGTTTTCATTCCTAACGGCTTATGCTTCAGCTGACGGTCTATGCCGATCAAAAATCCCAAAAACAGCGACATACACAGTTTAAAAACAATATCAAACATTATTTGCGTCTGCACCTGTCTACACCTCTTCTCTCTCTCTCAGTTGCTGTAAGTTAAGCGCTTAATCCTAAGTTCTTTTTTTTGCTTAGTATAGTGGATAGCACACCACTTAGCAATCCCTTTATGCGACAATGTTAGATTTGTTAACCTTCATATGAAAAAGGCCTTCTGGCGCCCTTGGTGTACGATCTACGTTTGTCTGTTTTGGAGAGGAGTGTTGAAAATACAAGCAAACAAGCTTCCATCCCCACTTTGTCAGCGGTTTTGGAAGCTTGTTTGTTTGAATGTCGGACTGGCTCATTCCGTACTACTCTATTGGGATAGCCTCTTACTCACGATTACTTTAATTGCCGGCCAACCAAGCCAATTAGTAAGCGCCACGGATATGCGCGTGCACTTCTTGTTCATAGAATGCGCGCAGCTTCTCATGTTCTGTAGAGCTAAAGGATGCTGCGTCCAGCACTCCCAGGTTATCCTCAACCTGAGCAACATTCTTAAACCCAGGAATAACGCATGTAATATTCGGATTATCCAATATCCAACGCAAGGCAGCTCGTGTCATATTGCCTTTGCCCTCTGCAATCCAGGAAAGCTCGCGGCTCAAGGCAACACCCTTCTTGAATGGAAGCCCTGCAAAGGTCTCACCAACATTAAAGCTGTCCCCATTCTGGTTATAATTACGATGATCCCCTTCTTCAAACACCGCGTCTTCCTTGAACTTTCCGGTCAACAAGCCGCTGGCTAAAGGCAAGCGAACCAATATTCCAACGCCCTTCTCTTCAGCTTTCGGGAATAGCTCCTCCTGCGGCTTTTGCCTAAAAATGTTATAGATCACCTGCAGCGCCTTCACATTAGGAGACTCCAGACAAACTAAGCCTTCCTCCACAGTTTCCACGCTAACGCCGTAATGCCTGATTTTACCTTCCTCACGCAGCTTATCCAGCACACTAAACACGGATCCATCGCGTAAAATTTCAATAGGAGGACAATGAATTTGGTAGAGATCAATACGCTCGCGCTGCAGCCGCTTTAAGCTTTGCTCACAGTAAGCTCTTACTGATTCTTCCGTATACAGAGCAGGATCATGAATGTCACCCGCACGGCAAAATTTCGTTGCTATATGGATGCTGTCTTCTTTGCCTTTAGTTGCCTTCGCCAGCAGCTCTTCGCTATGACCATTTCCATATACATCCGCCGTATCAAAAAAGTTGACTCCCGCCTCCATCGCACGTTCCAAAGCACGAAGCGACTCCTTATCATCAACCTTACCCCATGAGCCGCCGATTGCCCATGTGCCGAAGCTCACTTCACTAACGGATAACTCTGTCGATCCTAATTGTCTATATTGCAATTATAGACCCTCCTCATATTCAAGTCATAGCTTATACTGCCTACTTTGATCATTATACAGGGTAGATAAAGAAGTCAAAATAACGCAATAATAGTTGACTTACTTACATTAGAGTAAGTGACCCTCCATTAATCAGCTTTACTTACAGAAGCAAGGCGCAATAAATCATCGCTGCTCACTTTGGATAACTGATTAATAAATTCGATTTGGAAGCTTCCCGGCCCTTCATGACCTTTCTTATCAGCAGCCACTTGGGCTGAGACACCGTAGTAAACAAGCGCAGCCGTTGCTGCTTGAAGCTTGTCCTGCTCGACAGCGACAAACGCACCGATTACAGAAGTAAGAAGACATCCTGTCCCCGTCACTCTAGTGAGCAGCGCATCTCCATTGTCTACCAAATAGGTAGTGGTACCATCTGTAATGACATCGGTTTTGCCTGTGACAACAGCTATGCAGCTCAACTGCTGCGCAGCCTTTTGCGCCAGCTCAACAACATTTCCAGTGCCCTCTCCTGCATCTACCCCTTTGATTTCCCAGTGTTCCCCAACCACATTAGCTATTTCGGCAGCATTTCCGCGTAAAACTGATACTTTCACTTCATTCAAAATTTTTCTTGCAGTATCCGTTCGGTAACGAGTTGCTCCCGCTCCTACAGGGTCTAAAATAACGGAAACACCATGCTCATTGGCTGATTTGCCTGCTATGATCATCGCTTCTACTTCCGTTTCATTTAACGTTCCAATATTTAATACAAGTGCACCTGCAATTGCGGCCATGTCCGCAACCTCTTCCTTGGCATAAGCCATTACAGGTGAAGCCCCGAGTGCAAGTAGTCCATTAGCGGTAAAGTTCGTTACGACCACATTCGTTATATTATGAACAAGGGGACTAACGCTCCTAACCCGATTTAAGCAGTCAATAATTTGGTTGATTTCCACGAATATACTCTCCTTTATGATTCTGTACTCTCTAACGCTAAGACACGAATGTATCTTCATCGATTGGGCTTCGAATAGAAGCTTTTCTTATATCTAAAAAGTGTACCACATTATGAGGCATCTTGATAAATACGAATAATTATAAATGTTTTTTAACCAAGATTACCTACTTGAATTATCGGAATTGATATGTTACCATTTCACTATCCATTACATATTAAAGCCAATTGGACCGCCAAAGGCTCCCCAGCTGTCAGATTTATTCTGATGATGCTTTCGGGGGCCTATTTTAATTCAGGGGTGAGATCGAACATGAGTAAATCTGACCGCAAACTTCATCTTAACCTATTCATGAACAGCATGGGGCATCACGAAGCGGCATGGCGCCATCCACAATCGGATGTAAACCTGGCTGCTGATTTCGGACATTTTCAAAGACTGGCGCAAAAAGCCGAACAAGCAAAGCTGGACTCACTCTTTTTTGCCGATAGACTGGCGACAACTCTAACCGCAGCCAAATATGGAGCAGCAGGCGGTCTCGAGCCTCTAACGCTTCTAGCTGCTTTGACCGTGGTAACCAAGCGAATCGGTCTGATCGCTACGGTCTCTACCAGCTTTAACGAACCCTTCAACATCGCACGCCGTTTCGCATCCCTCGATCATCTCAGCGGAGGCAGAGCAGGATGGAATATTATCACCTCCGGTACGGATGGCGAAGCCCGTAATTTCAATTACGAGCATATCCCTGAGCATGGCAACCGTTACGAGAGAGCCAATGAATTCGTTGATGTCGCTATCAAGCTGTGGGACAGCTGGGAAGAAGATGCCCTCATCCGAGATAAGCAGACTGGCATTTATGCGGATAACAGCAAGGTGCATGAACTGAACCATAAAGGAACCTTCTTCTCTGTCAAAGGGCCGCTGAATGTTACCCGCTCCCCTCAAGGACGACCGATTCTAGTGCAAGCAGGTTCCTCCGAGAATGGAAAAGAGTTCGCCGCACAATATGCGGAAGCCATATTTACCGCGCAGCAAACCTTTGAAGATGCCCGTACCTTCTATGCCGATCTTAAATCGAAGCTTATCCGGTACGGAAGGTCTCCCGAGCATGTGAAAATCCTGCCGGGCATCTGCCCCATAATCGGGCAAACCGAAGCGGAGGCGAAGGATAAGGAAGCCGAGCTCAACGAGCTGACAAATCCTGAATACAGCCTGCTGCAGCTTTCCAATCGGATAGGCTATGACCTATCCTCCTATCCACTGGATGGACCGCTGCCTGAACTGCCCGATGTAGAGCAAATCAACGGCCATCAAAGCCGGACTCAATTGATCAGGGATCTAGCCCAGCGGGAACAGCTGACGATCCGCCAGCTGCTGCTTCGTCTTGCCGGGGGCCGCGGTCACTACACGATTGCGGGCACGCCTATGCAAATCGCCGATCAACTGGAAGAATGGTTTGTTGGAGGAGCTGCTGACGGATTTAACATCATGCCTCAGTTAATGAACGGCGGATTAGATGATTTTCTGGACTATGTAGTCCCTGAGCTGCAGCGGAGAGGCTTATTCCGGACCGAATACAACGGACGGACATTACGTGATCACTACGGCCTTCCTTATCCCTTAAACTCTTTTAGGCAAGAAAGCAAGCAGCACGAAGTGAACCGTATAGTTTGAGTTGGCAAGAAATTAGCTAGGAAAATGACTATTTAGAAAAGGGGATTCCAACCTATGAAGAAGAAAAGATGGACTATTTCATCACTTGCACTTATTACTGCATTATCATTTATCGCCCTTACCGCTTGCGGTAAAACGGAAGCAACAGGAGCAGGGGCAAAAAGCCAAGCAGCTGGAAGCGAAAAACCCAAGGAAAAAATTGTTGTAAACATTGGGGTTCAAGGTAAAACAGGTATTTTCCCATACGCTCGTGAAAAAGGATATTTCGAGAAAGCTTTTGCCAAAATTGGTGCCGAGGTCAAGTGGAGCGAGTTCGCCAGCGGTCCTCCCCATTTTGAAGCTTTAACTGCAGGCAGACTGGATTTTGGAGCGGTAGGTGGAACGCCAGTTGTTTCGGGACAAACAGGGGACGTTGATTTTAAGGCGATTGCCGTGACAGCAGATGGTAAGAAAGGCAACTTTATTGTCGTACCGAAGAACAGTCCAATCAAGGATCTCAAGGATTTAAAGGGTAAAAAGGTAGGTGTGGCTAAAGGCAGCAGCGCCTATAACTTTCTCTACATGGCCATTGATAAAGGCGGGCTGAAAGGCGATGATATTAAAGCCATTCAGCTTCAACCTGATGAGGCAAGACCGGCATTAGACAGCGGTGCCCTAGATGCTTGGTCGATTTGGGAGCCCTATGCGGCAACCGCTGTTTTCCAGACAGGAGCTAAAATATTGGTGAGCGGACAAGACTTGAATATTAATGCACCCAGCTTTATCGTAGCTAGAACGAAATTTACGCAGGAGCATCCCGATCTAACTGTGGCATTTCTGAAAGCCTACGAGGAAGCGCGTATTTATTACGTTGGACATTTGGATGAAGTGACCGATGACTTGGTCAAGTCGCAAAAACTGGACAAAGAAATTATTAGCACTGTTTTGAAAAATTCCGAGCCTATCCTTTCACCAATAACCCCCGAATTTGCCAAAGCACATCAAGAACAGGCTGACTTCCTTTTCTCAGCTGGAGCCATTAACAAAAAGCTGGATACCTCCAAAGTGATGGAAAGCAAGTTCGTTGAGCAAGCTCTAAAAGAAATAAAAGAGAAGAAGTAACTAGAGAAAAACAATTAGTGAATAACTGATAGAGGAATATGACTTGAGGAGAAATATGCAAGACGAGGGAATGGCTCCCTCGTCTTTTAGTACGTATAACCGACATAATGCTCGCATACGGTATTAAAAACATAACCAATGGGAGGTTATACGTATGCCGGATGCATTTGTAATACGTTCAATTGATGAAATACGTTTTTGGTCCCGCATTATGAAAGAGCATTCGCTCTTTCTAAGGTTAGGTTTTCGCTGTGAAGATACACAACTCATTAATGAAGCCAATTATTTTTATAAATTATTTGAAGGGATTGAACAGCGTTCTCACGCCTTTGGTGTAAATACAGATCCTACAACGATTCAAAAATTCAACATCGAGGTTCATACTGCCGCCTCTCATATTTGGGCTTTCAAAAGAAAAATATTAGGACTTATACTAACCTGTCAGCTTCCCGGACAAAATAACTTCCCATTATTAGTGGATCACACAAGCCGGGAAGCGAATTATTTCAGAAATCGATTGGAAGAGCTGAACCAGGGGAAATTGGAACCCTTACAGGATGCAATCATTGATGAAAATGTGTTTTTCTTGAAAATAATGGCTGATCACGCCAAATTCATTGGGCATCTTCTAGATCCTTCAGAGCGTAAGCTTGTTGATCAAGCTCGTGAGTTCAGCCATGATTTTGATCAATTGCTATTCCAGGCACAGGATTTAGATTCCATGCGACCACAATCCCAAACTCAACCGCTTTTAAATCAATTTTTAGACCAAAACAAAGTTTCAGTGAAATCCTTACGAGATTTCAAGGAAACGGCAAGAGATTTAATTAATCAATGTAAAATTAAAAGCATCATCCATCCATTATTGGCGGATCATGTTTTCCGGGAAGCAGAGAGATTTTTAGAAATTATCGATATGTTCGAAGCTGCTCTAACTGGCGTAGGCAAACGAGCCAACTTGACTCATTAAACTTATACAAGAGGTTGTTGAATTAATGTAGCGAAATTGAACTGATGCACATGCCCATCATTTAGTGTAGTCATTCCTTTTACGAAGTGTACATGTTTGCCATTGCCTACAGGTATCGCAAGTCCGGTCCTTATTTTTTTAAGATTATGAAAATGATTTAGAAAATCAGTATGCGTAAGATCTATTTCATGAACATGACTGTTACCTACTCGAATCACTTGACCGGTAACACCTGCAAAACGATGATTATGTCTATCCGCACCTTGCTCTGCTAATTTAGTACTGCCTTCAAATTCATGCACATGTGTCTGTTTTCTTGTTGCATTAATTTTTTTTGCCATTGGTTTTCTCATCAGAATATCCCTCCCCAAGATAGTAAATCCATGTATACTATTAAAATCTGTAAAGGAATGTGTAGTCATATATCTAACCATATCAATTATTCGTACAAAAAAGCCAACCCCTTATGGGTTGACTTTTTTTGTGCTGCATGGATACCAATACTTGACAAACTAATCAGCTTCTAAGAAAAAACGCTCCAATTACCAGCGACATAAGAATACCCCACACCGCGTTAAGCTGTAAATATTGGACCATAATGAAGAAGATCGCAGCAATCGAAAATAACCGGTTGGATCCCGCGAATCATCCCTAACCATGCCGGTTCACAACCTGATCCTGATAGATGGGTATAATGGAAGGGACTCCACCATAACCCAGCATAGTCGCCGTTCCAAATGATAAAAATAAAGCCCATAGCTTCGAGAATAATACTGTCATTATTCCATCACCATCCAATTGCCAATCCGTCTCCCCTAGGATCAGCTGCTCCGCTCAACTGACCGTCAGGATGAATCATGATACCTTGCGCTTGACCTACTGCCGGGTCCCACGTCTCTAATGTTTCTACAGGATGCCCCCATGCGCGAAGTAGATTTATTGTGGAATCAAGCTTTCGATTTTCCATCTTGAGAGTATCGCTGTCCACCCCCCAGGTCCGCCCGTATACCCATCTGGGCAATGCAATCGCTTCTTGAATCGAGCAATTATAATCCAGCACACCGGTTATTAACGATAGTTGAGTCTGCGGCTGCCCTTCACCGCCCTGTGTACCCATAAGCAGGAAGGGTTTACCTTCACGCAGAATCATACCTGGCATCAGAGTATGGAAGGTTCGTTTACCTGGAGCCAGCGCATTCACCTCACCCGAGTCCAATGAGAAAAAAGAACCGCGGTTTTGCATAATAACTCCGGTTTCACCTGCTGTATATGCGCTGCCGAAGTCATAATACAAGCTTTGGATAAAGGACACAGCATTGCCTTCGTCATCAACTACTGCCGCATAAGCCGTATCTTGGCCCATGGCCTTGGATAAGAACGATTCTCCCTCAGGAGGGGAGAGCTGAATTTTTCGGTACAGCTTTCTTGCATACTCTTTGGACAATAACCGATCCAATGGAACTTCGCTAAATTCTGGGTCCGTCAAATACGCATCACGGTCACTGAACGCTTTCTTGACCACTTCCGTTATTAAATGATAGAACTCCGCTGAATGCCGGGGAATTTCGGATAGCTCCGTTTGCTCCAGCATATTCAGCATCATAAGCGCCGAGAATCCTTGTGAATTAGGAGGCATCTGTACAACCGTGCTGCCACGATATGTACTTGAGATCGGCTTGACCCATTGGCCGCGATGGGAACGGAAGTCATCCTCGATCAGAATTCCTCCATCCTTGCTCATGGCACCGACTATGTGCTGCATAAGCTTGCCTTGGTAAAAAACATCTCTGCCCCCATCACTAATCATTTTTAGTGTTTCAGCAAGCTCAGGCTGCAGAAGCTTCTCGCCTATTTGAAGCGGTTCGCCATTAGGCATGAACGTTCGCCGCATCGTTTCCTGTACCATAAGAAATTCCTTATCTTTAACAATCCAACGGTGCAAATCCCGGGAAACCGGTACACCTTTCTCCGCGTATGCAATAGCTGGCTCCAACAGCTTTTCCCAAGCGAGCTTTCCATACGAAGACCACACCTCCCACCAAGCATCAACCATACCAGGAACGGTAATGGCACTCAGCACCCCACGCTGCGGAATAGCATTCAACCCTCTGTCCAAATAAAACTCCGGTGATATTTGACTACCCGAGCGGCCGCTTCCGTTAAATCCTTTGACCTCACCGCTTTTTGCATCATAGATGAGAAAGAAGGCGTCCCCACCAAGTCCCGTCATGTGGGGATATACGACTGCTAATGTCGCGCTGACAGCAACTGAGGCATCGAATGCATTGCCTCCCTGCTGTAGAATCGAACAGCCGACTACGCTGGCTAAATGCTGCGGCGAAGCAACCATACCTCGATAAGCAACAGGCATGATATTATTCATCGAACATCCCTCCCATACATATCAAGAGCAGCTTGAACCGCTTTGCCTGCATTGACTTGAAAGCTATGACGAATTAACACAGCTTCGAGTGCCCCAAGAGTGAGCAGAACATTTTTCTTATTGCAGCTGAAGCCCATAGTTCCGACTCTCCATATTTTCCCCTTCAAAGGACCGAACGAGCTGGCAATTTCAATTCCGAATTCCTGAAGAAGCATGCCCCTGACAGATTCGCCATCCACTCCATCTGGAATAAGAATGCAAGTAACCACTGGAAGCTTACAGGATGCTTCTCCGAAGAGCCTAAGTCCCATTGCTTCGATACCGGCCACAAGCGCTTGCTCATGATACAGGTGGCGGTCAAAACGTTCCGTCAAACCTTCCTCCAGCACAAGTCTTAATCCCTCGCGCAGTGCATACAGCATAGAGGTGGCTTCCGTATGGTGATTCAGCCTTGCCGAACTCCAGTAATCCTGAAGCTGGCTCAAGTCAAAATAATTGCTGCGAATTGCAGCTACTTCCGCAGTACCAGCTGCTGCGGGATCCCGGAGTCCGCGCTCAATCCTTTTGCGCTTAAGCACCTTAGCCTCTGCTCTCTCATTGTAAGTAATCGGGGCCATGCCAGCTGGAACAGACAAGCACTTCTGAGTTCCGCCTATAACAGCATCAAGCATCCACTCATCTGTCCTTACCTCTGTTCCGCCAATTGTAGCTACTGCATCAACCACTAATAACGCATCAAGCTCTCGGCAAGCTTTTCCAATTCCAGCAAGTGGTTGTATGCGGCCCGTAGATGTTTCCCCATGTACAATCGCTACAAGATTAGGTTGTGTTTCCCTTATGCGCTCAACGATAGCTTCGGGCTCAAATACAGTTCCCCACTCCTGCTCCATCGTTATAACTTCCGCTCCGCACCGTTCTGAAATTTCTACCAACAGATGGCCAAAACGTCCGAAGATCGGTACCAGCACTCGGTCCCCCGGTTCAATCAAGCTGGTAAGTACCGCTTCTATACCTGAACGCGACGTCCCATCTATCGGGAAAGCCCAACGATTATTCGTTTGAAACAGTTCCTTCAGCATATCCATAGTTTCATTCATAATATCTGTAAATTCAGGATCAAACTGTCCCAAAATAGGGAACGACATGGCTCGCAAAACACGAGGATCAACCTCAACAGGCCCTGGGGTCATGATTGTTCGTAAGGATGGGGCTAGATCTCTGTATCTTTTCATATGGTCTTCCCCCTACACATTTTCGTAGACATTTACTTCTTAAGCATTCCGTTATAGAGGTTGTTCAAAAGCCCCTTTTGAACGATCATTTGTAGGCAATGGAATAAAGCAGATCCATCAACACAATGATTCCTGTTCCAAGATCTTGCGGTTCTGTATATTCAGCAGGCGAATGACTAAGCCCATTATGGCTTGGAACGAACACCATAGCTGTTGGGCATATCGGTGCAAACAATTGGGCATCATGCCCCGCTCCGCTGTACATCTTTTTAAAGCTTAAATTCCGAGATTTGCAATTGCTTTGAAGTAAGTCCGTTAATTCCGTATTCATAAGGATAGGAGCGGCGTCCATCCACTGGTTCGCTGATAAAGAGAGATCGGAGCTTTCTGCTATTCGTTCCAGCTTATTTAGTAGATTCGAGCAGAATACGTCCAGCTCCTTATCACTAGCGTGCCTGACATCCAAAGTGAATTTCACACAACCAGGCACTACATTCGGCGCTCCTGAAACAACCTCAAGCTTACCGACAGTAGCAACCATCGGATTACCATAGCTAAGAGCTTCATTTCGAATAGTCATGATCATTTCACTAGCCCCGCACAAAGCATCTCGTCTGTAACCCATCGGTGTCGTGCCAGCATGATTGGACTCGCCTTTCACCTCAAAGGTAAACCGTCTTTGCCCAACTATTCCTTGAACAATCCCAATAGGGAGCTTCTCCCTCTCCAGTATGTTGCCCTGCTCTATGTGCAGCTCTATAAATGCAGCCCAGTCAGATCGTCTGCCAAGCTGATAACGATTGAGTCCAAAGCCTGCTTGATACATAGCATCAGCCAATGTCATACCTTCGCTGTCACAAACCTCGGGAGGAGTTGACGCCGAGTACAAGCCCGTTACATTACCCGATCCCCAAAAGGTTAAAGGAAAGCGACTTCCTTCCTCTTCCGCAAAGGATACGATCTCGATTGTGCGCAGCGGTTGACCATATTGTTCCTTTAAAAAAATAACGGCTAGGAAAGCCGCAACAATGCCGTAAGCACCGTCATAACGACCCCCGTTCAGCACGGTATCGATATGGGAGCCCGTTAGTACAGCTTCTGCTTCTGCTCGGCTTCCCCCCATTCGGCCAAAGAGGTTTCCTGCTTCATCGTAATAAGTGTTAAGTCCTGAAGTCTGCATACGATCCTTTAATGCCGATTGCGCTTGCTGCCAAGCCGGGCTGTATAAGAGACGCGTAACTCCTCCATCAGATTCACCACCGAATTGCGCTAACCACCCCATCATACCGGCTGCATCCAAAGTAAACCTGCGGACGAGTTCATCCTTGGATGACGGAGCATGTAAACTTTTTTCCATAGATGCCTCTGCCTCCATTTCCGCACTGGGCTTTGTCGATTAGAATGCTTGTAATGCTTAAAGTCAAAGTCTGGAGCTATAACGCAGCCACTTTCCTTGATCATCCACTCTAGCACCCACCAGACTGCTATGGTTATATACTAATTCACCTCTCACAAATGTGGCACTCACATGGCAGGAGAACGTCCGACCTACGTAAGGACTGTAAGCATGACGTTGCTCCAGCTGCTCAGACTTCAATGTATAAGTATGATTCAAATCAATGATGGCCAAATCCGCATCCGCCTCTAAGGCGATCTCTCCCTTTCGGGGATACAGGCCGAACCTTCGAGCCGGATTCAAAGACAGCAATTGACTAAGTAGAGGCAGCGGAAGTCCACGCTTTATATGACCTTCATCCACCATCAGCTCAAGCGAGCTTTGTGCTCCGGCAATTCCACCCCATGTCTTGAAAAAGTTCTCAGCCTGCTTCAATTCAGGAGGACTTGGCGAATGGTCAGAAGCAATCAAATCAATTTGTCCAGCTGCCAAAGCGTTCCAAAGCTTCTCCTGCTCCTCTTTGCTTCGCAAGGGGGGAGCGCACTTCGCGACAGCACCGAGGTTCATCATATCATCCTCAGTAAGCGTCAAATAGTGCGGGCATGTTTCCAGCGTCACATCAAGCCCCTGTGCCTTGGCGGCATGAATGAGCTCTACAGCAGCAGCGCTGCTGATATGAACAAAGTGCAGCGCGCAGCCGGTTTGCTCTGCCATAAGCAGCGCTTGGCGCACCGCTTCGCATTCAGCGGCAATGGGCCTTGATGCGGCGTAGTCAAGCGCGCCGCCTTTACCGCTGCTGGCCGCTCGCTCTGCCAGCATAACCGTCATCGCCTCATCCTCGGCGTGCAGGGCAAGCACCCGATTCAGCTTAGCGATGAGCTTCATGCCCTCCAGCAGCGTTGCTTCATCGACACGCTGGAACCGTTCCTCGCCATCTCCTCCCGGCTCGGACATGAAAGCTTTAAAGCCTATAACTCCCGCGTTCGCTAGAGGCTCCAGCTGATCCAGCTTCCCAGGCACAAGGCCGCCCCATAAAGCATAATCCACCTTGGAACGTCCTTCTGCTGCCTTCAGCTTGCTCTCCATTGCGGCAACGGACACCGTAGGGGGCAGACCGTTAAGCGGCATATCTATATAAGTCGTGCATCCGCCAGCCGCTAAGGCTGCTGATCCGGTTGCAAAGCCTTCCCAATGTCCCATAGCCGGCTCATTGAAATGAACATGAGCATCCACCATACCCGGCAGCACGTGCATTCCATCAGCTTTATAGTGCTGAGCAGCAGTCTCATCAGCCAAGCTATCTTCCAACCGGACAACTCTGCCATCTTTTACGCCAATATCCAGCCGCCTAACTTCATTTCGCAATACAACGTGTCCTCCCGTAATTTTTAAATCCAGCATTAGCTTTCCCCTCCTCCCTCGCTGCCAGTGCAAGGAAATTAACTGCCTCGATAAGTGCTATATCCTCCGGGTGCAATCAACAGTGGGACATGATAATGCTCTCCTACATTACTTATTTGAAAACGAATCGGGACTACCTCCAGAAACATCGGAGCTTCGAGTTCTATGCCCTTACTCACATTCCGATAATATTCCCCCACGTAAAACAACAGTTCGAACGAGCCTGCGAGCATGTTATCCCCACTTAATAACGGTCCATCTAAGCGTCCGTCGCTGTTCGTTACCGCCTCCTGGAGTTTAGACGCCACTCCTTCATCTGAAAAAGCAACTAATTGGATCCGCATCCCTTGAGCAGGCCTTCCAGCTGACAGCTCTAATACATGAGTCGTTAGCCGACCGCTCATTTGA
Organism: Paenibacillus foliorum; assembly: GCF_013141765.1. Lineage (GTDB taxonomy): Bacteria > Bacillota > Bacilli > Paenibacillales > NBRC-103111 > Paenibacillus_S > Paenibacillus_S foliorum. The sequence goes on along the minus strand of NZ_WHOD01000013.1, from coordinate 100,830 downwards.
GCTCCGCTGAAGCAGCGGCCTCCAGCAAATTCCGAGCCTCCGCCAAATCGCTCTGCGTCAATGAAAATCCTTGAAACCCATAAGGAGGACGAGGTTCGGTATATACTCTACCCTCAGAGCCGGGAACATTCTCAACAATCGTTTCCCAGGTCCGATTATTAGACTCAAACCATACCTTGCCAAGCTGAGGGAACCGTTCTAAAATGCGCAAGCCAATATCATAAATCAGCTTTTGAATAGAAGGACTATTGAGCTGGTGGAAAAGTGTATGGGTAATGTCACTGATTTGTTCCGCCGCCACATACTTAACCTCTCCTTCGCTTACCGCATCTTCATAATCCGCATATTCCCAGCCTATATTAAGATAAATGTATAATGGACGGTCAAAGCTTTCCGGCAGTGTTGTATATTCATCACGGACAAAACCGGCAAACATACTGCCCTTCACCTTAATCAAATGCAGATTGGACAGCAATGCGGAATGCCCGAGGACCTCGTAGCCTGCTTCTCCACGCTCCATTTTAAAAGTGAACACACCGCTCTCATTACGGGAATGCCTGAAAACCAGCCCACTATCCGTAAAAAAATCGCCTCCTGATGGAACCTTTACCGGATCAAAAGGAATACGTTCAGCCGATAGCTCAATGCCTGTTAAATGAGTATATTTGTCCATGAACAAGGTTGCCATATCCCGCAAATAAGCTTCGACCGTATTTCCAGTAAAGTCTGCTGTATGCCGCAAAATAAAATTTTTCATCGAATCTGTAGCCACAACCGAGGTGTTATCACCTTCCGTAAAAGAGGTCAGGAGAATATCTGCCCATACAGAGATTTTGACATTTAATGCGAATACAACGTTATCCGTACCTATATACGTGGATTCAGGCACCGGCTGTACCCGAAGCGGCTTTACAAAAGTACGATAAACCAATACATCCCCTTTTCCATAATGCATCGTTCGTTTATTCGTAAAATTCTCCATGGGTTGATCTCCTCCATTATTAGTAATGATCAGATCATTAATGCGAAAGCGGGTGATGTCAGCGATCTGCTTTAATGCTGCTTGTTTTTCAGCTTCTTGATCCAAAGTTATTCTGTATTTCATCGCTTCCAAAATCATTTCTTTGGATTTCCCGCTAACCGCGATGATAAACGGAAAACCGAATTTATGAGTATACTCTGTGTTGCAAGCATGAAATTCTTCATATTGTTCAGCTGTAAGGTCTGACAAACCAGATCGGCGTTGTTCATTAACCGACAAGGGACTCATTTGCAAACGTCCCCCCAAATCGGGATGAGCACGGATCAGCTTGAGCTTCATGTCCTCAGGAGCTTGCTCTACAACGTCCACCATGGCTGCATGAAGCTGCTCTTTATCCGCAAAAGGTCGAGAGCTCCAAGCTCCTTCGGCAACCCAAGGGGAATGCTCAAAGATATCTCCCAAAGTCTTTATAAATGGGCTCTGGTTCATTCGATTCAAATCGTTGATGGTAAAAGACTTCATGAGAATTTCACACCTTCCTTCAAGTCTTCCTAGGTCCTCAGCTGCTGATGAAGCGCGTTTTCTTCAAATGCTTGTATCCACTCTCTTCTAAAAGCTTTTTTTCTATTCGCTTTTAAGTAGGTCCAGTCGCTCTGCAGCAGTTTCGCACAGCCGTCTCGGCCGCTCGCATAATACCGCCATAGCCTGTGCAGCGGCATATATTACCGGACAAGCCCTCTGTAAGCTCTTCATGAGTCGGTGTAGGGTTAACGCCCAATAATCCCACCAGTGATATGACCATACCCGGCGTGCAATATCCACATTGAAAACCGCCCTCCTCCAGAAAAGCCTGCTGTACGGGATGCAGGTCGTCACCCTCGGCGAGGCCCTCTATCGTGACCACTGAACGTCCCTCCAGCTGGTAGGCCATCAACAGGCAAGCATTCACCGGTTGACCGTCCAACAAAATCATGCATGCTCCACAGCGCCCGATTTCACATGAAATCTTGGTTCCTGTCAGTTCCAGATCTTCCCGCAATATATCGATGACACGACGGGAAGGCGATGCATTAAGCTCAAGCCGCTTGCCGTTTAATTGAAAGGACAGCTTATCGTCTGGGATTGGTTGAATCATATGACCGCTCCCCCCTATTTAAACGCTTGATCCGACATTAGCTCCTCAGGAGCAATTGGGAGGTGCTGAATCCACTTCCCTACCGCTTGGTGAACGGCAGCAATAATTGCCGGAGCCACAGCAACCGTACCGATCTCTCCTACACCCCGCGGTCCGAATGCGTCTCCTTCCGGAAGCTCATCAATCGCATCCAATCTCAGATGGTCCGGAACATCCTTGATGGTCGGTATTAAATAAGTATCAAAGTTGTTCGTCAAGTAGCGCCCATCCTTCATCACAGAATCCTCTGATAATGTAAACCCAAGCGCCATACTGCTGGCGCCTTCGATTTGACCGACATACCCCATCGGATTCACAACAGGGCCGGCAGCAACCGCATGGTATTGATCCGTCACTTTTACTTTCCCTGTCAGCAAATTGACCTCTACTTCTACGGCAACGGCCGTGTACGTATGCAAGTAATGAGCTCCGAATATTTCATCGGGGGTTGTTGGAAAGTCAAACTGGGATTCACTTTCAAGTGGCGCTGCTTCACAATGCTTTGCAAGCTCGCGGTAGCTAATGATTGGCCTGGAATAGGTTCTGGAGCTGATCCATGCCTCCGATTCGATGTAAGGCTTCGTTTGAGCAGTTTCATCTCGTGTCGGCTCCAGGGTCTCTGCTGCCTTTAGCCAAATTCCGCCCAAACCGGTTGTTAGCGAATCCGTTGGAATTCCCGTCTGCTCCGAAGCGGCTGCCAGCAGCTTTTGGGTAAATAGAGGCCCCATCCGTTCTAATGCCTGCCACATCATACTGGTTGCTCGTGAAGCCGTGCTTGATCCACTATGCGGAACACGTGCTGTATCGCCAATTACAATTTCTACATCTTCTTTACCGCAGCCGAATCTTTCAATAAGTAATATTTGCAGGGTAGCAATGAGCCCTTGCCCAAATTCCTCATAGCCGAATGAAGCTTCGATTAGACCTTCTTTGTTAAGTCTAAGACGGCCTCCAGCAGAATCTGGCAATCCATAGCCAAGCCCTGAGCCATGCATAGCTATGGCAGCTCCGATTCCATGCCGGATCCACGGGGGACTTGACGTATCTCTGTGTTCACGATTTTTCATAAGCTCAGAGCCTGCTACAGATTCCCAAACCTGCTGCGCCCCATCCGTCGGTACGATTCGCTGCCCGAACGGTCCAGTATCCGCTCTTTCTCGAAGGTTCAGCCTTCTTAATTCCCAGCCATCAATTCCCGCTGCCTCTGCCAAACGGTTCAGCTGTCCCTCAAGCGCGAAGATGATTTGATTGCCCCCGAAGCCGCGAAACTCACCTGATACGCCATTGTTGGTATAGACTGATACCCCCTCTATAGATACATGAGGGATACGGTAGGGACCCTGAGCATGCTCGGTGGAAAAGTTAAGCACCGGCGCTCCTAGTGTGGCATAGGCACCAGTATCGGCTACAATCTGTACCGTATGTGCCAGCAGCTTCCCTTCCTTATCCATGCCCGTCTTCATCGTGACCGTCATTGGATGGCGCTTCAGTCCGGCTCGCACCGATTCGAAGCGTGATTGATGCAGCTTGACCGGGCGTCCGCTTTTGAGCGCAAGCAGCGCTCCATAAGGCTGCACGTTCAATTCATCCTTACCGCCGAACGAACCACCTATCGGACTCGAAACCACGCGAATTTCAGATTCCGGAATGGCTAGAATACGAGATAGCTGCATCCTATCCTTATAGCCGTGCTGAGTAGGAGCATACACGGTTAGTCCGCCATCCTTCTCAGGCACGAACAGCCCACCTTCCGTCTCCATATAAGCATGCATTTGGCGGGGTGTCAGGTATGTGTTCTCTGTTACGAAAGCACATTCTGCAAAAGCATCCTCAGCGTTACCGCGTTGATATTCTGTCCTGTGAAGCACATTGCCGTTCGGGTGAAGCTTCGGCGAATCCGCTCGTAATCCAGCTTCAGGACTATCTATTATCGGCAAAGGTTCGTACACGACATCGATCAATGAAAGTGCATATTCGGCTATCTCCACACTTTCAGCTGCCACGGCCGCTACAGCATCACCTACATATCGAACACGGTCCTCACAAAGCACCGGCTGATCGGGAGTAGCTATTCCGAACAAATTCATTCCGGGAACATCCTTATAAGTAATTACTGCGAAAACCCCTGGAAGCTGCTCTGCACACTTAGTATCTATGGATAGAATCCATGCATGGGGATGAGAGCTGCGCAAAATTTTGCCAAATAACATATCCGGTAGTCGCATATCCGTCAAGTAGGTGAGCCTACCTGCCACTTTATCCAATCCATCGGGGCGGACATGCCATCTAGATCCTGCTGTTTCTCTATCAAGCAGCATAGCGCTCACACCTTTCTCAGCGGTTTTTACTGGAAATTCGACTCCACAGAGCCGCCGCAATCATATTGGCTGCGGCTTGCTTACGGTACTCGTTCGAAGCGAAAGCATCAGTGCCTCCGTCAAATTGCTTTATTATTAATGGATGTATATGTTTGATCAGCCCCAGGCTGAGTTGCTGTCCTTCTAATGAAGCCTCTGTATCCGTTAACCGGATTGCCATCGCCGCAGCACTGCCGGCAGCTAAGCGAACACTTCGAATCTTATCTTCTGTATCCATATGAAGCTCCCCAGCGATTGTAACGACAGAAGGGCAAAACGCTTCTCTTCTACCTAGCTTTTCGTAGAATGGAGCCATTAAATAATTTGTTTCTTCGAGCTTAGGAACTATGATTTCAAGCAATAATCTAAGTTCTTTCATTGAAGGCTCCGATCGTCTCTGCTGTAACCAATCTTCTGTTGTTTGTATGATCGTATTCGTTCCATTAAACCAGACCAAACGGGCATCGACTGCCAACAGTGCAGGAATAGAGTCTCCTACGGTTGACATTATGTTTCCACCTAGAGTACCTATATTACGAATTGACGGTGCAGCAATATTCCGACAAGCTTGCTTCAAAAGCGTTGGTGTTCTTAAATCACGCAAGCAGGCTGCCAACGTGACAGCTGAGCCCAGGCGAGTTTCTTGATTATCTGAATGTATGCCGCGCAATTCCGGGAGAGATTCAAGACTAATGAGATGGAGAGGCTTCGGAACAGTTCCGGATTCCCACTGCGTTCTAAGCAGAGTGCCTCCAGAAACGAAAATCGCTTGATCTGTAAACTTCTGCTTCAACTGCCATGCCTCCATAATCGTTCGGGGCTGCCATACTTGCCTAAGAAATTCAGGATTCGAATAAAGTCCCATGGCCATTTGAAATCCCTCCTTTGCTGCTTGGTATCTAAACTATACAAATACGTTATATTGGCGTCAATAAATATGACATATATTCGTATTTGATAACAATTTCAACTATCGTTTTTGTAATTAATTCAATAAATTCAGTTATGATCGTGATGTTATATCACATATATAATCAAATCATCCATTCATACGCTTGAACCTTTCCAAATCCTGAGGGGTATCTACATCAACAAAAAGCCTTTGATCCAGCTCCGCTAGCACTCTTCCATGAAACTCAGGCTTCAAAAGTAGCTTGCGAGCACCTTCATCACCCTGCAGTCCTCTGAGAGCCCCAAACATAGAAGCAGCCAATAGCACCGGTGGTTTTGCTACTCCTGCATCACCTGAAGCAACATAATCAAGCGAAGAATCGGATTCAAAAACACCTATTAACCTGTCGATCATTTCTGTAGTAATAAACGGTTGATCTGCCAGCACCACAATAACAGCATCGGGAGCATCCCATTCCTCTACCGCAGCTTGTAAACCTGCTCGAAGCGAGTAAGCCATCCCCCGCTCTGCTTCTTCCGCCACAACAAAACGGCATCGCTGCTGAAGGTGGGAATCATCTTCTCGATGGGGCAACCAATCAGGCAGCCCTTCTTCATTCAAAACCACTACAATACGATCTAGACGAGACTCCATGACTCTAGAAAACGCATATCCACCTATTTTCCTTTCATTGTCGAGCTGTATGGAAAGCTTGGGGACTCCCATACGCCGGCTTAGTCCAGCTGCCATATACACTCCCGTCACTTTGATTCCCATGAGCGTTCACTCCTCGACCCGAATTAACCGCATTGCGCTTAACAGCTATCAATTCTGCAACTATACTAACCGCGATTTCAAATGGACCTTCGGCTCGAATTGGCAGCCCCACCGGGCACCTAAGCCAGACTGGAGGGGTACGCCCATTCAGCACCTGAGCAGATCGAGTCTTCGATCCAAGCAGGCCCACATAGCGAGGCGAGAGAGACCAAAGCGCCTCTAAGCATTGACGATCTCGCTCCAACTGATGACTCATAATCACAACATAGTCAACCTCACTGATTTGCAGCCTCTCAATTAAGTCATTTGGGGAACCAACAGCCGTTTCGCATCCTTCTGGAAAGCTTCCGCTGCAGCAGAGCGCCTCTCTCCAATCAGCCACAACAACGCGAAACCCCGCCTGCCTAGAAAGTTCAACCAGCGGCTGCGCATCGGTGCCAGCTCCAAAAACAACCAGCCGCGGCCGCGGTTCACAATAGAACTGAAGAGAAGTCCTTCCAGCTGCCGCTTGTAAACCATGCATGACTGCAGACTCAACCTTGTAGCTGACACAACCTTCTGCATCCCACTCTCTGCTTAGCAAACAGACCTGCCCCAGATCAAGCATTGCTTTTACTTCAGTCAGAACCAAGTCCAGCTTCTCAGTTAAGGGCTCTACGAGCACATGGACGCTACCTCCGCAGCCAATCGCTTCTCCCCAAGCAAAATCATCAGGATTTCTCATATCGTATTCAACATACAGGGCCCTCCCATGCTCCAAAACTCCCGTAACCCTTTCTTGGAGATCGGCCTCTAAACAACCAGGACTTATACCTCCCACCCGCTCCCCATCCTCAAACAGAAGCATGGAGGCTCCGATCTTACGGTATGCATGGCCTGATACCTTAACTATAGTGGCTAGGGCAGCTTTTCTGGCCAGCTTCTCCCTATCCCAGTAGTTAAGCAACTCGTGTAAATCCATAACAACCGCCTCCTTTGTAATTAAAATTGATCTGTGGGTATAATTTTCACTTTTCTTCCACCATTTTTCGGAAAACGAACGCCAGCTTTAGCCTCATAAGATCATTGATTTTCTTAAAATCAACCCCCAGCATTTCACCGATTTTCTCTAACCGATAAGCTGCAGTGTTCCGATGAACAAACAAATGCTTCGCCGCCTCATTAACTTGACCATCATGCTCCAAAAACACCTCCAGCGTACGCAGCATCTCCTGCGAATAATCCGGATCCTTGGCAAGCAGCTCTGACAAAACTTCATCGCTATAAGCCCTCATCTTTTCTTTGGTCACATGCTGGAAAACGTAAGCCAGCTCAATGGAGCCGAATTGAATAATCCGATCCGCCATCCCTAGCCGACCTGACAGCTTCAATGCATCGGAGCATTCCAGATACGCTTGACGCAGCATTTCCCGCTTCGTTTTCTTAGCACTTACGGAGAGCTGAATTTGCGTAATGATACCTTTATTCACGATAAATTCAAAAGATCGTGATAATAAATCAGGCAATTTACCAGCATTTTCAAATGCATCCGCCCGAAAGATCGAGAATACCCCTACATCCACAATAAAATGCACAACACTCAAATCACGGAAAACAGGATTGTATTCAAATTCCTCGCGGATCTCCTTTACTACCAACCTGCGACGCCCATCCCTATCATCAGCAGTAACCTTCGTCAATACACATTGGAACGCCCCACTCAGCACACGAACACCCAAATTCTCAGCATAGTCCGCAAGCATATCGATCGGGATATTTTGATTTAAGTAGCGAGTAAACAGCTCTCCCAAATCCTTGTTCAACGACTGCTCCAGTGCATCTCTGAAAATATAACTCATATGATGGGCAATCATTTCCGAGGTTTGATGAAACAATCCCTCCTCTTCCTTCAATAGAAGCGTTTCTGGAGGAAAGAACAACACGGATCCGATACATTCCTGTTTATAGTCAAGTGAAATTCGGTAATGACCCCCATACTCGGCACGCACCCACTGATCATTTTTATGCCATGGCCACTGCTTTAACAATTGTCCGTCCGGATATGCTGTTGCATTAAACACCATTTGGCCGCGAGAGCTAACCACTGTAAAGGGATAACCGATAATAGCAAGCACCTTGCTGAAAAAGTCCGTTTCAAAGCCAGATTTCAAGGCAAACTGCATCAGCTTTTTTTGCTTATCCAACAGCTTGTGGAGCGACCGCGTGTTGCGTTCCATCTCTGCATAAAACAAACCGCTCATCTGATCGGAAAATGTAAATTGAAAAGGAAGCTCAATTAGAGGAAATTGCAGCCGATCCGCTTCTTCAACAATAGGCTCGGGAATACTGGTCCAAAACCGCCCCAGCTTGACACCAAGTCCGGCAGATCCTCTGGCATCCAGCTTCCGCAGAAGCCCGACAGCCTCTTCAGGATGATCCTTCATAATATATGCTGTTGTGAATAACATCTCACCTTCCTTAATCCATTCTGTAATATCAGGGGCATCCATCACATTGACTGATTTCACGATCCGCGAGGCTCCACCTCTGCCAGCTATTAACCGGCCCTCAGAAAGTGGGTATATGCTTAACGCCTGTTCCACTGTAATATTCATTCGGATCTCCCCCTTACAATTTGGATTAAACTATTCACACTATAACAAGCCGTATTAACTAATGTAAGTTTATATAACATTATATTCAGGTATTCAGAAAAGAACAATCACTAAAATCATATTCAACAACAAAAATAGCTCTATTCATGTCTTTTTAAAGAAAAATTATTGTTTTATATGTTATGTTTCATAACATTAATTTTGATTTCTTATCTAAACCCATACGTTTGTACGCGGGGAGGGAACTGGGTGTGGGATTCCGACCGCTCTTGAAGTCGTGTTCCTTGAATTACAGGCTTGCAGCGGTTGGAACACGAGCTTCAAAGGCGGACGCTGACGCTTCTCCATCCCACACCCATCCCCTCTCTTGTTCTACCTTAACCAGTCAGCTTGAATTCAGTATCAGAATGTTTCAACTCTGCTGTAGACGATAAATTCTGTACTTCTATCGAGATATTTATTTTGGTTCCGCCTTCTTCATTGGACAAGAAACAGTTGAGTTTGGAAGTCGTCCGATATGGTCAACGGTCTATTCTGGAGGGGCCATTATTCCAAATGCAATACAGGACCAATCCTATTGATCTGTCGAGCATTGGTTTGGGTTTTGAACAAAAAAACCGCCCCCATCTCCACAAGAGAAACCAGACAGTCCCGATTACAACTTATTCATTTCCTATAGAAGCAAAGAAGCTTGTTACCGCAGGCAGCGTCTCCGCAACGATACGCCCTTTGCTAACCACATAACGACATACCGGCTGCCGACGAATAAGGTCAACCGAATCTGTTGCATCCACAAGCACAAAGCTCGCCGGTTTATTAACCTCTACTCCATATTCACCCTCAATTTGAAGCGTCTTTGCAGCTCGGTTCGTTATCATCCTCACAAGCTCGGCAACCTCCTCTCGTCCAGTCATATGAGCAATATGCGCCGCCATATTAGCTGCCTGCAGCACGCTCCCCGTACCCAGCGGATAGAACGGACTTTGAATATCATCATGTGCAATACTAACATTCACACCGGCTTGCCACATTTCTTTAATTCTGGCAATACCGCGCCCCCTCGGGAAACTGTCTAACCTCCCCTGCATCGCACTGTTAATCAGAGGGCAACAGACCACATTAATGCCGGATCGGGATAACAAACCCAGCAGTTTCCGGAAGTAGGCCTCTCCATAATAAGAGGATGCATTAGCATGACTCACAGTGACCCGTTCTCGCAATCCCGAAGTCAAAGAATGGACGCATGTCATATGCGAAGATCGGGGAGCAGTTGAATCTTTCACGGGTTGCCATTCAAAAACGCGTTGAGGCTTTGGTAGAAAATGAAGTCATCGAGAACTTTACCATTCGACTTAACGCTACAAAACTGGGAAAAGTAGTTAGCGCCTTCTTCGAAGTTGAAGTCGAGCCCCGTTTTGCCCAGAATGTCGGCAACTCGTTAAGCGCTGACCCCAGTGTGATCAGCATCTATCAAATGACCGGCCCAAGCACTCTGCATATGCACGCTTTATTAAAGGATGAGGAAGCTCTGGAGAACTTCCTATACAAGCACATCTACACCTTGGAGGGCGTTGTCCGTGTCAACACACAAGTCGTCATTAAACGCTTTAAGCAAGGCACCGGACTGGAGTTGTAAGAATGGGAAAAAGGGCCGATCCTCAGTCTGAAATGACTGTTAGATCGACCCTTTTCCTATTGCCACAAAAAAGAATGAAAATACTTTATACTATTAGTTAATGAACTCTACAAATTGCAGCAAGCGTTTAAGCATAACCGCAGCTTCCGCGCGAGTTGCTTGATCTTTAGGTGCGTACGTTTTGTCTGTTACGCCATTGACAATACCAGCATTAACCGCACCAGCTACAGCATTCTTCGCCCAGTCGGAGATCTTGGAGCTGTCATCAAAGGCTGCAAGCTTTTTGGCATCGGTATCGCTTTTCTTGCCTGCAAGCTCAATCGCACGCGCAATCATAACCGCGATTTGCTCACGAGTGATTGTTGCGCCCGGTTGGAATGTGCCATTCTCGAAGCCGTCTACTAGACCTGCTTTCGCTGCTGCTCCAACCGCTCCTGCATACCAATCAGATGCTGATACATCGGAGAACTTCGTCGTTACTTCTTCTGTAAGACCTGTTGCGCGTACAAGCAGCGATGCAAACTCAGCACGCGTGATTTGATTTTGTGGTGCAAAGCTCGTATCGGTCGAACCATTAACAAGCAGCTTGGATGCAAGCAGCTCAACGTCTGCTTTTGCCCAGTGCTCATTAAGATCAGCAAATGTTTTATTCGCTTGAACAACCGTATAGATGCTGTTACCCGGTCTTAAAATTGTTACCCTTATTGAAGTACCATTAGTGCTGAACTTAGTCGGAACAAACGTCATGGTGCCCGTGGTAGGGTTATATAAAACCCCTGTTGCTTTCTTGGTATCAACTGAGCCCGAAATCTCGAAAGATCTGGATACATACGTTTTACCAAAGTCATTAACTGTTATTTTCTTACCGTTCGCTTCTGCTGTAATGATGAAATCTACAGCATTAACCAACTGAGTAACCCCATTTTTGTTAGCATTGGCATCAATAGACTTAGCAATAGCTCCGCTAACCTTTTCTAACGTTATGCTTAGCTTCACATCCTTGGCTTCTACGCCAAGCGACTTAGCCAATGCGGTTACATCAATCGCTTTAACAGGTAAATCGTATGTGGTTCCGTTAGCTTTGATCGATAAAATGGCATTTGGAGATTTCGATGCCGCTTCAGTCAATGATGTGGCTGAAACCTGAACGATCGATACGGGTTCGGAGCCTTTCACTTCGATGGTAATCGTATTCGAACTCGCTGTAAGCAATTCAATCGCTTTAGTCAGCGCCGCTGCGTCAATTGCAACCAACGCGGCTGATTTCCCATCTACTGTTACTTTCTGTGGTTCAGGACTAAGCAGTGACCCGTTACCACTAGATTGTGGCGCAGTATCTACGGTCGGACCTGTTCCTCCACCGCCACCCGGCGAATGTTTGTTGTCTTGTCTTAATACAGGTGCTGTGAATTTAAGGAAATCACCTAGGATGATAGCACCCTCAGCATCTCTCAGATAAGGCAGTACAGGCTGTAAGCTTGCAAAATGTCCATCCACAAGAGTTAAGCCTTGCTTATTTACAGAATTGGTACCGTTAAACATAAAGTTACTATTATCGTTTAATTCTGCTGGATAATTATCCTTAGCCGTATAGCTTTTTTGGTAGGAGACAAACCCATTAATTTTAAAATCAGTAGGTATACCTGTATAAGAGGTAAAGTTCAAGTTCCCTTTTGCATTATTAAACGCAATATTAGTACTTTCAGCTCTAACGCCCGGGTTACTATTGCTTGCAAATCCGTAAGCACCATTACCAAAAGCAATACTGTTGCGGATAATATGAGGCACGTGAATTCCTTCACCCCCAAGTTTAAATCCGTTCTTGTCCCCTGCACCTACTGTACCATCGGTCAAAGTACCATTGTTATAGGCGATACTATTTTCAATAATAACAGCACCGATAGCTCCAGTGCCTACCTTGGTGTATAGATCCCAACCATCATCAATGTTGTTGTGAGCGATGTCACCTCTGAAGATGTTGCCTACGCCTGAAGTAAGCTTGGCAGCAAAACCGTCTGCGTTATTGTCAGCAGGGTCACGGTTATCAAATGATTCGCAATTCAGAATCAAGTTGTAAGACGGCCAAAGCGCTTTGTCTTCGGAATCATCCGTACGGCTAATCTGCAATCCAGTATCACCGTTTCCATAGAAGCGGCTGCCTTCTACAATATTGTAGCTGCCACCTACGGTAAAGCCTTTTGTGTTGCCGGCTGTGCGTGTAAAGTCTATGCCTTTTACATGCCAGTAGTTACCGCTGAGTACTACACCTTCCGAATATTTGTCAAAATCAATAATCGGCTTGGCTCCAGGAGCAGCTATAAGATATTTCTTGGCTGTTGCCGTCCCGTCGTTCCCCTTCTTGATATCAATTTTGCTGGAACGTACATATTTACCGTCAAGCAAAACAACCTTCTGTCCTTCTCTTACATAAGAGACAGCGGTATCCAAATCAAGCGGGCTATTAATGGTTCCGTTCCCCTTGCTGGTACCTGTCGGGGATACATAAATGTCCCCATTATCCACGAACGATTTCATATCCACAGTCAAATTTTTGACTAGCTTGCTGGCGGATGCCAAGTTCTGCGTATCATCTGGTACAAAGCTTGCGCTAAAGTTAGTATACGTATTTGCTGTAACCGTAGTGTTATGCGATAAGGTTCCACCCGCTTGAACAACTGTATCCTTAGCAATTACTTTTTCTCCCTTTTTGATCGTAAATGAACCTTTAACGTTGGATTTGACCCCTAAAGTATACGCCTCTTTGGAAACCTGGTTCAAGGAAACGAAATTAAAATCAGGTGTAACTTTTGCTGGAGGTGCTTCCATCTTCGGTGCATCTGTTTGTGCAGCAGATACTTTCAAATCAATATGACTAACCTCGATTGTCGCAAGACGAGCGGCAAAGAAGCCTACATACATTTTGGAGTTTTGTACTTTTAGAATGTCCGGCTCAAAATAAAATGGCTCTGTACCGTCATTCAACTTACTGTTGTCATTTACTCTAGCTGTAAAGCCGCTGTTCGTTTTGACCAAAGTAAGCTTGTAGCTTTTTGCCGGATACGTATTGGTTATTGCTGGTCTTTCATTGATTAGCATTGTATTTAATACACTACCCGTACCTGTTCGGATAAATAGCTGCGTTCCATTCGCTTTTGTCGTTCCACCGCTATATCCGCCAACGGCCGCAATGTTTGATGTAAATACACTGGAATCGCCAGCGGTTCCAATAGCGTCTCTCGCCATAATACCGAATGATTCTTGTCCATCATATGGTGTTTTGGCATATTCAATAACTTTAATGTCCGCTGATAACTCAAAGTTATCTTGGTTCGCATCAAGCTCGGTATAATAATAGGAGATACCGTCATGATCCCCTGTCACTTTACCTCCACCTTCTAAAGCGATAAGTTGAACAGTTCCATCTTCTTTAACCACTACTTTATTGTTCGCATCCGATGTAGATTGACCGAATCGGATCGATTTCCATTGCTGCTCAACAGCTTCCCTTACTGTTGCTTTAATCGTGATTGGTGCGATCGATTTGTTGACGGGAGTGATTACAATAGGGTAAGTTCCTGTCTTTTTACTGTCGAATGCAGCAGGATTAATTGTGTATTGATCCGATGGCAATACCGTTTTATAGGTGCTGTCAAAGACAGTCTTATCATAAAGAGTAGATACATCTAGCCCAGTTGAATCAAAAGCTTGATCCACCTGATAGGTGGTCTTAGGATATTTCGTAACCTGTATACCAGTAGCTGCAGGTTGCTTCACATTAACATCTACAATAGCTGTCTTGGTCTTATCTGTAATATGTGTAACTTTAATTTGCTTTGTCCCTACTGTCGAAGAATTAAGAGCCTCAATAGTATATTCAGTATCTCTCATAAGCCTCGCTTCGGAACCATCGCTATATTTTGCATAAACACTCATTCCGTCTGGCACGAATTGGTCGCCGACAAAATACTGTGTCCTCTTCGGTTGCTGTCTAACCTCAATTCCGGTAAGCTGTACATTCATAACCTCTATGTCAAAACTCGTATTAGTGGCGGGAGTGACAGTAGAAGTTACTTTCACAGTCTTAATACCTGGGGAAGTGAAGTAATATGTCGACTCAGTTACGCTAGACCCAGGCAGAGAAAGTGTGTACTGACTGCCGGTAAGTTCTCCAGTAGGGGAAGCTCCGTTGTAACCGCCAATTACGGTCAACCCTTGCGAAATAAACGGTTCCCCGAGATTGTACGTCATCTTAGCAGGGAGGTACTTGATACCCAGCGCCGTTACAACCAACGGTTTTACGATCAAGTTAATTGTTGCCGTTTTACCGTTAAAATTGATTGTTATTGGGTTGGTTCCCGGTACGCTGTTATTAAAACCTGAAACAACATAATCCTTTGATGTAAGCTCATCTTCATGTCCATCTGTATAAACAGCTGTCACTCTAAGACCTGAAAGATCCAAGCTGTCACTCACGAAATACTCCGTTTTCATTAAAGATGTATCCAGCTTTAACTCCTTAGGTGTTCTAGTATCCATCTTTAAACTAATATCACTGTAGGTCACTGTAGTATTTCTTGAAGTAAAAAGACCTGCATAAGTTAAATCGTTAGTAAAATTCTCAATCACCTTTGTTTCATTTCCGATCTTTAACAAGTAAGTATTACCCGACTTTTTAATACTCAAATCATAAACATTACCGCCTCCAGGTAAGACCGCATTATCAAACTCTAATTTAGCAGGAGCACCTGCGCCTTGTTTATATAAGGATTTCATCTTCTGCTCAAATGCGCCTAATGAGACGTAATCACCTGTATAGGACGTCTGATGCGTGTTATCGAGTACATTACTTCTCAGCATTATCCCGAAAGCTACCTGACTATTAGCCGTCCATTTATCGACAGTAGCCTTCGCAGATAGTTCATAATTGGCATTAGCGGGGACCTTTTTAAAATAATAAGCAATCCCTTCTGCTGCACTAGCAGAGGACACAATTTTTCCTCTGTCATTCAAGCTTTTTAGTGTAACGGATCCATTTGCATTTTCATTAATTCCGAAATTTGTAGATGTTATCTTATCCTGTCCTCCTACATCACCAAAGACGCTGCCTTCCCAATCGCTTGAAATATTAATGAAATCTACCGCAGCCGAAGCAGTAACCGGTATCATCGACACAATCAAACTCAAACACATAATCAAAGAAAGTAATCGTTTATAATTTCCTAGCTTCAATAAAATACACCTCTCAAGTTCATAGTTGATTAATAAGTAAACGCTTTCTTTTGTTCATAAATAACCATGTAAAAACTTCATTCGTAAATAATATGTACTAATAAATATGTTTCACCTACGCCTACCTTACACCTCCTTGAAAAATAAGCGCTTCCTCTTATCGAGCATAATTACATCCATCTCATCATATAAGGAAAGCTGCAAATTATCATCGCCATATTTTAACCAGTTACTAAATATTGTTAGTTTCGGGCTTTATTTTTGAATATGCTTTTTTTAACCTGAGTGTGCTAAAAGCAATCTATTACCAGATAAACAATAAGTCCGCTCTTATTCAAAAGAAAAAAGCCTAAGCATAATGCCCGGCTCTTAAACTTTGTATTGTGCATTTTTTTCAGGAAGCTTCTATCTAATCCCACTTTGAAAAAACTCTCTCATGCCTTCTTTGGCCTCTTCAATTGCAGGCAGCTCCAGCGTCAAGTACACTTGCAGATTGAAAATTTTAAGCAGCTGGGACAAATACATAAACACCTGTTCATTGACAGCCCAGATTTCCGTAGGAAGCATCCCCTTCTGTTCAACAAGCTTCAAAAAACTAGCAACTGCGGCATTAGGCATTAAAGATTGTTCCTGTAAATCTATGTTTAAGATTTGCCCTGTCTCTTGATCGACGATCATATACATCATTGGATAATAGGGTCTATCCCCGTCTTTAACAGGCGTTGGCGCAAAGAAGCAATCCATCTCCCATACTCCAGCGGAGCCTTGAATATTCTTTTTGATTTTGGCTATTCGAAGCTCATCTACAGGGTCTGCCGCTGGGATAGGGATATCCTCAATATCTCTAGGTAGAATCCATTCACTGGACCATACCAGACCATTGTCCGAGTTTACTGCAACTCTCGTAAGAAAGGTTTCATCCTCTGCTTCTATAAGAGCATCAGGATTGGATTTGTATTCATTAGCGACTTCGAGTGCCTGTTGCAAAGCTAAGGTTAAGAAAGCAACTTGTTCTTGATTCTCAATAGGCCAAGGCACAAATCCAGGTTTATACTCTCTGAAGGTTGGCCAAGACTTAGCCCCACGGAACGACAAACCCAGCTCCTTGATTTGCTTCAATTCTTGTGATTGCAGTTCATTGCGGTCGTCAAAGGAAAGCATCAAACAATGCTGAGTGTAAAGCGGATCTTCATCCAACTCCCCTGTTAGCATTCCAACGAAGGTTTCCAATCCAGCCGTTCCCAAATAAACAGCCAAACCATACAACTCACCGCCATTGCCCATCACACAACAATACCCAATTTCCCCATTGGCCGGATTTTCTACACCGAATATATGTCCGTTCGAGAGCCATTCCCAACAACGGACTTGTTTAAACTCTGCAGCAGCAGCATATAGGTCTTTCCATTGTTCTACTGAAGGTATCATCCATTTACTCCTAATCGATAAATTTTTCCTGTTTATTTCATTATAACGGATAAGTACAGGATCTTACAAAAATCTACAGATAGAGCACTGATGTCTTATGATTTCCTCTATTCCGAACATGGAGAAAATAAATAACCGAAACGTCATAAGAGGTTCGGCTCAATGTAGGGAGAGTATAAGAGTCGGTTTTGGCCATTGCTTTTCTTTAAAACTGACAGCACGGCCTTAGCCGCAGTCTTCCAGCAAATGCCTACTGACACTTGCTCAACTCAAATTAGTCTTTCGCCTTACTATATCGCAGGTTGCCACATTAAATCTGTATGGCTTATCACATTAACG
Organism: Paenibacillus foliorum; assembly: GCF_013141765.1. GTDB lineage: Bacteria > Bacillota > Bacilli > Paenibacillales > NBRC-103111 > Paenibacillus_S > Paenibacillus_S foliorum. Next base: position 83,422 of record NZ_WHOD01000013.1, on the reverse strand, counting down.
TTAGTTTTTTCCAAAAGATACAAAAAAATGTCCAATTCTCTCCTTAGCCACATCATCGGAAAACTTGCTCTGATCCTGTACAGCTGGACGCTTCTTCATTAGTCAGAACCACTGCTCGTTTCGGAGTTCCTTTAATTGTTGTGGTGCCCATCGCATGCTTTACCGTATATTCCTTCTCCACATTCCCGACTCCGCCAGTCTTGGTTGCTTCTGCGGAAGACTGTGAGCCTGATGAAGCCTTATCCCCCTGAGTTGCAGCTGGCTCCTGCTTAGCTCGACCCCCTCCACAACCAGACAAAATAATCGCCAAGGAAAGCAGAATATCAGAAAATAGGCACCTGTCCTACTCACATAACCCCTCGGGACTTGAATATATTTAGTAACAAGCACTTTTTTCTACTGTTTGTTACCCCATCTTTCGAGAACAGCAACCCATGTAATATGTATTTTCAGTGTAAAAAATTAAGCAAACCCATCTTGTACGCTTTTTACTATGCAGATTTGCTTTCAATGCTTACGAAGCCAGCTTACCTATGAAAAGAAAGCCCTCAGGAGGTGTCCCGCATGACAGAACCATTGTTTATCGTATCCCGAGAGGATTGGTCACTTCACCGCAAAGGCTATCAGGATCAAAACCGACATCAGGAAAAAGTTCGTGAAGCCATCAAACAAAACCTGCCGGACATGGTTACCGATGAAAGCATTATCATGTCAGACGGCAAGCAAATCATCAAGGTACCTATCCGTAGTCTGGATGAATATCGGCTCCGCTATAATTTCAATAAGAGCAAGCATGTTGGCCAGGGCGATGGAGATAGTCAAGTAGGCGATGTACTGGGGGTGGACCCGACTCCTGCGAAAGGACCGGGTAAAGGAGAAGGTGCGGGCGACCAGCCTGGCGATGATTATTATGATGCAGAGGTGCAGATGGAAGAGCTGCAAGCGATGCTGTTTGAAGAGCTGGAGCTTCCTAATCTGCAGCAGAAGGAAAAGGATATTCTGACCACCAAAGACGTCATTTTTAACGATATCCGTAAAAAAGGCATCATGTCTAACATTGACAAAAAACGGACTATCTTGGAAAATTTGCGCCGCAACGCAACAGCGGGTGATCCTGGCATTCATGGCATCAACCCTGATGACCTTCGTTTCAAAACATGGGATGAAGTGATTACCCCACAATCCAATGCTCTTATCATAGCTATGATGGATACCTCTGGCTCCATGGGCTCCTTCGAAAAATATATAGCACGCAGCTTCTTTTTCTGGATGACTCGCTTCTTACGTACCAAATATGAGCATGTTGAGATTATCTTTATTGCTCACCACACGGAGGCTAAGGAGGTTACCGAAGAGGAATTTTTCACTAAGGGCGAGAGCGGTGGCACGATTTGTTCCTCAGCTTATCAACTTGCCTTAGAGCTAATTGACCGGCGTTATTCTCCGGCTAAATATAACATTTATCCTTTTCATTTCTCCGACGGTGATAATTTGACTTCGGACAACGAACGCTGCGTTAAGCTCATCAACGAGTTGATTAAGCGTTGCAACTTATTCGGCTATGGAGAAGTGAATCAATACAACCGCAGCAGTACACTGATGTCGGCTTACCGCAATCTTCATGATCCTAAGTTTGTACATTATGTAATTCGTGAGAAAGGCGAGGTTTATAAAGCCTTAAAAACCTTCTTCCCAAGATCGGAAAGGGGAATCGCACGATGAATACCGACGATATCAAAAAACTGGAGTACGCCATAGCGGAAATTACCGAGGTTGCAGACGGGTTCGGCCTAGATTATTTTCCAATGCGATATGAAATTTGTCCGGCAGACATCATCTATACGTTCGGCGCATACGGTATGCCAACTCGGTTCAGCCATTGGAGCTTTGGAAAAACCTTCAACAAAATGAAAATGCAGTACGATTTCGGTCTTAGCAAAATTTATGAGCTGGTCATCAATTCAGACCCCTGCTACGCCTTTCTGTTGGACGGAAACTCATTAATCCAGAACAAATTAATTGTGGCGCATGTATTGGCGCATTGTGATTTTTTCAAAAACAACGCTCGTTTTTCCAAAACAAACCGCAACATGGTCGAAAGCATGTCAGCCACAGCTGAGCGTATCCGCCAATATGAAATTCTATACGGTACAGAAGAGGTTGAACATTTCATCGATGCGGTGCTTGCCATCCAAGAGCATGTTGACCCTTTGATCTCGAAGCCTTATGATGCCGGAAGATATGGAAGGAATATGGAAAAATCGCGCAAGACAGAAACAAAGGAACGCAAGCTGGGTTATGAGGATTTATGGGATTTGGACACACCAACCGAGATAGACGCGCCGCGCAAGCAGGAACCAACTAAGTTTCCATCTTCTCCGGATAAAGATCTGGTGCTGTTCATTGAGGAGCACGCACCTTACTTGACGGATTGGCAGCGTGACATCATGACTATGCTGCGCGATGAAATGCTGTATTTCTGGCCGCAGCTGGAGACCAAAATCATGAACGAAGGCTGGGCTTCGTACTGGCATCAGCGCATCTTGCGCGAGCTGGATCTTACCGTAGAAGAAACCATCGAATATGCAAAGCTCAATTCGTCCGTAGTCGTACCTTCGCGTCATAGCTTAAATCCGTATTATTTAGGCTTGAAAATTTTTGAAGACATCGAGAAACGGTGGGAGAATCCATCAGCTGAAGATCGAGAACGATTGGGCTGCAAAGGCGGGGAAGGCCGGCAAAAAATGTTTGACGTACGCGAGTATGACTCTGACATCTCCTTTGTTCGCAATTATATGACGAAGAAGCTTGTGGATGAACTGGACTTATATGTATTTGAGAAGAAAGGACCCGAATGGAAAATCACGGATAAATCCTGGGAATCTATCCGCGACCAGCTCGTTTATTCCCGTGTCAATGGCGGGTTTCCCTACATTGTTGTTGAGAATGGCAACTACGATAAAAACGGCGAACTCTACTTAAAGCATGCCTACGAGGGGGTTGAGCTGGATTTAAAATATGTTGAACGAACCATACCATACATTCAACAGCTGTGGGGCAGGACCGTTCATTTGGAAACGGTTCTTGAATCAAAGCAGGTGCTTTTCTCCTATGATGGGAAGAAGCATAACAGGAAATTTTTGTAATCAAAAACATTCCATGTAAATCCTCCTTTTGCCTACCGCGTTCATCTCGACAAGTAAAAAGAACCCGAACGAAAGCATAATGCTTTTGTTCGGGTTCTTTCCTTCCACTTTTACTTTACTTCTACTTTTTATCCACATGAAGCAGCATTACCGTCTTTACCGTAAAGGTATCCTTTATCTTTTCCTCTGAGATCACATTAAGCTTAATCAAGCTCGTGATCTTGGAAGAATCTGATTTGGAGAGCATACGCCACACTTCGGAGTCAGGCAGCGCTTCGTACAACTTGCTATCATCGTATTCCTTGCGCTCCTGGAAAACAATCTTCACTCTGTGACCGCCAACCTCCAGCTCGGAAACACCCTGCTCTGTACAGTAGGTCGTAATGTCGTTGCGGAGCTCTGTCAATTCTTGCTCTATCTCTTTATGCTTTTGCTTCAGCTGATAGTAACGTTTCACTTTCTTGTCCACCATGTTCACTCTCCTTTTTATTACATATTTATGCGGAGAGCACCGATTTAGGACAGGATTTCATGAGTTAGCTTACGCAAAAGTTCGTGTAGCTGTACCCTTCTCTTGTTTTCTTAACTTCCAAAATGGCGGGTATGGCTTGCTTCAGCTCCTGAACATGTGAAATGACGCCAATCATTCGACCAGACTGCTGTAATTCGATTAGAGTATCAATCGCCTTGTTCAAGGATTCTTCATCCAAAGAGCCGAAGCCTTCATCGATAAACATCGTTTCTATCGAGATTCCACCTTCATAAGATTGGATAACATCCGCCATCCCGAGCGCTAAACAGAGTGAAGCGTTGAACTTTTCTCCTCCGGATAACGTCTTCACGTCCCGCAGCTGGCCTGTATAATTATCAAAGACATCAAATCCAAGACCACTCTGCTTGCCGCGCTTCTCCAAACGGTCACTACGAACCAGGTAGTACTGTCCGTCTGACATCCGCAGCAAACGTTGATTAGCGGTGTAAATAATCTTTTCCAGAAACTCGATTTGCAAGTACCTCTCAAAGGAGGTTTTCTTGCCATTCTCTCCTCGAACAACGTCGTATAAATCCTTCACTAGCTGGTACTCACGTTCGGCCTGCTGCCAATTATTCTCGGCCTCGGCGATGTTCGCTTTACCGTCCACACCCTTGTCATAGCTGTTTTCGGCTTGTATGTAATGGCTGCGAATCGACTCTATGTATTGTTCCAGCTCTTGTAAGCTCTGTTTCAGCACGGCAAGATCTTGACGAGCTTTACCTGCAAGAGTAACGGATAGCTCCTCTATTTGTTTGCTTACCGCTGCCAAGGATGTACTATACTGCTCAATCTGCTTCTTCAGCTCCGCCTGAGCTGTATCGGTCATCTTGGCCGCTTTATAGACTTCTTCCGTCTTAAATCCAGCTTGCTTTAACGCATCGATGTAGCTTTGAAGGGCCTTTTCCTTATTGGCTGTCGCCTCATTCTTCTGACTCTCAGCATTATCACGGCCAGCAACTGCCTTGATATTCCGCTCGTTCCCCTCTTGGTATTGCAGCTGGGCCTTCTTCCATTCAGCCTCCAGCTGCATCTTGCGTTGCTCCGCTTCTCCAATTCGCACTTGAAGCTGCTCAAGACTTCGCACTTCCTCAGGTAATGACGATAATGCTTGATCGTACAGAGCCTTCTCTGTGGCATAAATCGTCTTCTTGTCATTGAAAAGGTTCGCCAAGCTTTCCTTATGCTTACGGATTTCATCAAGCTTACTGTCCAACGTTTGGAGCGACTGTTTGAGCGGAATCAGCTTCTCGCTATCCACCCTTAAACTCTTTACCTCTTCTGCTAACGCCTTACCTACTTGCACTAGCGCGAGATAAGCTTCATGTATCCCTTCCAAGCTATATCCCTGTTCGAGCACTTGATGCTGCTTCTCCTGAATCTGCCGTGCAGTGGCTGTGAGTGTCGCTTTCGCTTCAAGATATTTCTTTTCTAACGCAGTCTTTTCTCCCCGCAGCCGTTCAAGCTCTTCTTTGGTTGGGATGTCTTCGGTTACAACTGCTTTCTTAGGGTGATCCTCACTTCCACACACAGGGCAGGAATCACCATCATGCAGATGCCGAGCTAGCAAACCTGCTTGGCCTCCAATCCAACGGTTCTCCAACGCAGAATACGACCTCTCCGTTCGTTCGAATGCCCATTCGTGCTGTTTCTCTTCCTCTTGTTCTTTTTTGGATTTTTGTACGAGGCTGATATACTCTTGCATCTGTGTAGCTTGTTGTCTCAGAAGGTTAAGCTGCTCCGTTTTATTCGGCAAATGGATAACCTTATCTTCCAACTCCTTGACTTGAGCTGCTGTCAACAACCGTTCGGATTGCTTACCCTCAAGCTCCGCCTCTACAGTACGCAATTGCTTCGACAAAGCTACTGTATCTGTTTCTAATGTCAACACCAGCTGCTGTTTTTCATTCAGCTCCTTAACCGTAGGCAAAAATCCTTGGAGTCGATCGAGCTCACGAACGGATTGCTCTCTTTCTTCCGCTTTTCCCTCTTCCTGTGCATATTTCTTCGCAGCTGTTTGCAATGCTGTCTCTGCTTGCAAGCATTCGAACAGAGAATCTTCGAGAAGCTTGGTTTTGCGGGTAAGCTCCTCTATCATCTCTGCGTTCTGCCGCTCATACACATGAAGATGAACAGCTTGCTCAGCTAAAGATAGCTGCTCCGTTTTCTGCTTAAACTCCTGTTCCTGCTCTATTAGCTGTTGTTTGGCCGTTACCTTTTGATCCAAGAGATCGAATTGCTCGTTCACGTTTTGAGCTTGATGATAGATCGTCGTATTCTCTTGGTACTTAGCCATTTCTAGCTGCAGCTGCTGCTTTTTTTGCTTGATTTGTTCCGCGTAGTAATCAACCTCTTTATCCAATGCTTCCATAACTTGATATGTATTGTAATGCTGCTGTTGAAATACTTGCAGCAGATCGGATCCTTCACGCCCGGACAAAGAACCCTTCACATTGTTGATATGATAATCCCGAATGCCAGCCAGCTCCACGCAGATCTGTTGCATTTGCTTCCGTTTCTCATTTAGATGGTCGGCGACAATTTTGTATAATCCGGTCTTAAATATACGACGTAAAATCTCCTCTTTATTTTCGGTCTCCGAGGTCAGCAGCTTGCGGAATTCACCCTGAGGCAGCATGACGATCTGACCGAACTGATCCTTCGTGAGCCCAATAATTTCGCGGAGCTTCTCATCCACCTGCGATATGATAAAGCGGTCAGTTAGCGGAGCCTCTTGCCCACCAGCTATTCCATACAGCTCATGACGGTCTCCCGTCGCACCCTTGTTGCCTGCTTTGACATGCGCCAGCTGCCTAAAAACACGGTATGTCCGACCTTTTATTTCAAATTCAAAATCAACAGATGTGTACACTTGATCATCGGCGAAATGACTGCGAAGCATTCGGCTATCATTCCGATCCTCCCCGCTCGCCTCTCCGTACAAAGCGAAGCATATGGCATCAAATATAGAGGTTTTCCCGGCCCCTGTATTTCCCGAAACGACAAACAATCGATGCCCCTTAAGCTCTGAAAAATCAACAATTTCTTTATCTTTATACGGCCCGAACGCCGTCATCGTAAGCTTTAACGGTCTCATGGCGCTCACCCTCTTCCTTGTGGATCTCCTGCAGTGTCTCGATAAACAGCCTCTCCGTTTCCGGGGTTAGCTCAGTTCCTCTTACTTCCTTATAAAATGCTTTGAATAATGAAAGGTCGTCCATCATAGCTCGTCCTTCAACTGCTAACGCTTCCCCGGTCAGCCCAGCCATAGCCATCTTTCGTTCAACATGCATGGCATTCGGATAAACAGAGCGAACCCGTTCCATGGGGGACAATACGGGCGCTTCATCCAGCAACCTAACAAATACATAATCTTCATTAATCGCATGCTGCTCGATATCCGCCATTAGGCCTTCTACAGTACGCATGTCACGTAGCGGAGATAGCTCTCTTTTCTCAACTGTCACACTTCCAGGCTGGTTAAGCTCGACGACAAGGTATCCCTTGTTATGACGTTCTTCCGAGATGGAATACTTTAGAGGCGAACCCGAATATCGAACCGTCTCGTTTCCGACATGGTGGGCTTGATGCAGATGTCCTAAAGCTGTGTAGGTAAATCCTTCAAAATGCTTGGCACTAACGTGCTCAGCCCCCCCGATGGATAAGGGCCGTTCTGAATCGCTTGTGTTAGCCTCAGCTTCACCGCCTGGCGTAACAAAGGCATGTCCGACAAGGACATGGCGAGCATTCGGATCCATAGTCGCTTTAATGGCTTCGGTTATTTTTGCCATCGCGTCATTATGGGTTTTTATTTCGTCATCACCAAGTAAGTAGCGCACTTTTCCCGGCTCCGCATAAGGAATCAGGTGAAAATGAACCTCGCCATGCTCGTCCCGCAGAACCACTGGTTCAAACGGGTATGTAAGCTCGCCTGCAATATGGAAACCTGATGCTTTCATAATGCGGCTGCCAAAATCTAAACGGCTAGGGCTGTCGTGATTACCCGCGATCGCCAGCACAGGAATTTTTAATCGAAGAACAATCGCTTCCAGCATGCTGTCAAGCAATTGCACAGCTTCTGTCGGTGGAACCGCACGATCATATAAATCACCGGCAATGATGACGGCATCCGGCCTTTCCGTTTCTATGTCTTTAATCCATTGCTCAAGCACATATTGTTGATCTTCCGTCATATAAACGCCTTGTACTAATTTCCCTAGATGCCAGTCGGCTGTATGGAATAGTTTCATTTCACTTATCCGTCCTTTCGGTTATCATGCGTGTTCAAAAAAGCTATCCGCTCTATGCCCAAGCAGCTTGGATTCTATAATATCAACAGTGGGACAGCACTCTGCATGGAATATATGTTCTCGTAAAAACTCTGTTACTGTTATTTCGACATGATTTATCATGAATCCTGTTATTTCCCCTAGTTCCATAATCGCCAAGTTCTGGGTATGGATTATGCTGGAACGATAAACATGGTAAAGAACCTGTTCGGCTACTTAGCAGGGTTATTCTTCTATATCAAACACAGCCTCAGAAAAAATCCAATAAACACCTTCACCAAAAACAAAATAATCTTGTTCGAAGTCTGCCCTGATGTAAACAAACCTCTCATTTTCTAATAAAGTGCATATGCCAAATATGAATTTACTTTAATCATCAAGAGTAAACTCTACAGGTACATGTCCCTTGCGCTGCGTTTTCTTTTATTTTAGATGGTACACATCTGAGCCAAGCTTCAATACCGGTCCCTGCTGCTCCATAAATGCAATAAGCTTTGCAGCTTCGCACCTCTTAGGAAGAAAATTTCCCATACCTATCAACTCTTTGCATAAAAATTTGATTCAACCTCAAATCAGTACCAGACCCTCCCCCCGATCATCAGCCTGCATAATCCTGCAAACATGCAGTTATTATCTACTGAAATTTTCTTGTAGAGGAAAGAACTGCAAAAGTACAGCAATTTAATGAAAAGCGGTCCGGTTTCAGCTAAGAGTGAAAAAAAAGCTGCACATTTGCATGAATTCACCAAGATTACCGATAAAACGGCCAAAAGGCTGTATAGCTGCAGGTTTTTGATGCTAGGCAATCGCTTAATTTTTCACAAAATAACCAAACACAAAAAAACACAAACAAGAGACCTTGTTTGTGTTTTTTCGTGCTAAACCAATTTAATTAGATGAACAGGCTAAGAAGCAAAACAACCCCTAGACCAACGATCGAGTTAATGAATAAAAGAAGGCCCCACGTTTTGAAAGTGTCTTTAATAGATAGGTTAAAGTACTCTTTGAACAACCAGAAGGAAGCATCGTTTACATGTGTAATGGTGTTACTTCCAGCAGCTGTTGCTAATACCATTAAGACAGGGTTCACATCGAAAGTGGTAATAAGGGGACCCACTATGCCAGCCGCTGTAATGGCGGATACAACACCTGTACCTGTTGCGATACGAAGCATAGCTGTGATGACCCATGCCATAATTAATGGAGAAACGCTTGTATTTTGCATCATGGCTGCAATGTAGTTACCTATGCCGCTATCCAGAATGATCTGTTTGAACGCACCACCTGCACCCACGATGAAAACGATCATAGCAATGCCTTCAATAGCACCTGAGAAAGATTTCATAATTTCCGGCATGGTCCGCCCTACGCGAATACCAAAGACGTAAATGGCTACTAACACAGCAAGAAGCATACTGATTTCAGCACTACCAAAAAAGTTTACGATTTCATAGAACTTTGTACCTTTATCGATAAAAAGATCTAAAATGGTGGTACCTGTAATGATTAAAGCCGGAATCAATGGAACGATTAAGCTGATCGCAAATCCTGGCATTTCTTCATTAGTAAATTCCTTTGGTTTTTTCAAAAGCGGTGGTACAGGACGGTCTAATTTACGCAGAAACCTTGGTAAAATAATACCAGCGCATATTACTGCAGGAATAACAACAACTATCCCCAAGATATAGACCATACCCATATCTGCGCCATAGGCTTCAACAAGTGCAGTTGGACCAGGCTGCGGCGGGAAAATACTATGAGCCATTGTCGCGGAAGCAACCATCGTAACACCCAGACGTAAATATGGAATTTTCGCCTCGATTGCAATGCTAATAACAAGGGGAGCTAATATGATAAACGCTACTTCATAAAAGACTGATATACCGAAGATAGCACCGACGATCAAGATGGCCCATTCAACATATTTCACACCAAATTTGTTTAATAGTGAAGTCGCAACACGCTGCGCTGCACCTGAATCAACCATCAATTTACCTAATACAGCACCAAGACCGATGATAAGCGCTAAGCTTCCAAGCGTACCGCCAAGACCTTTTTTTACAGAGGCTACGACATCCATCAACGGCAGTCCGTTCAGAATACCTACTAATACGGCTACGATCAAAAGAGCAAGGACACTGTTAAGTTTCACTCGCATGTTCAAGTAAAGAAGTAATACGACACCAAGAGCTACCCAAATAATCGGTAAGGACTCTGTAATCCAATGCATGTTAATTTCCTCCTAAGCTGAATTCCCTGTACTTACTTTTCATTCCTTAAATGTCTTTCATGAAAAAAATTTACAATTTCATGGTCCATCATGAAAAAAAATTACAAACACAAGGTCTTATAATAGCCAATTCATTTGGTTTAGTCAACTAAACTAACCACACATCATTGTTATTGCAATTTTCATAATTTTCTGAGCCACAAATGCATTTTAAATTCCGTAATATCAACGATTTTTAGGTATTAAGGCATAATCTCTTACATCTATAAAATATGAAAAAAATGAATCTATTCTATGGATTAAGCTGTAACATCTTTGTAACCAACTCCGTCAAATAATCAACTATACTGAAGCTATAAACACAACTAAGGAGGTTGTCACATGAAAAAATCATTCAAAATGCTCACAGTATGTATATCAGGGTACTGCTTAATAGCAGCTTCAGTCCCTCAGTTATCTTATGCAGCCAGTCTTCCAATAGCTGAAGCAACTTCGACAGTCGTAGCCTTCCCAATATCTGCATCTTTAAATCAACAACAAGGGGTTAATATTACGGGGAAAACGATCAAAGAACAAACTGCGGAGGTTCAGGTGGACATCTTGATTCCAGTTATCGAAGGAATGAAAGATACCCAATACCAGAACCAGCTTAACGACATCATCTCCTCACATGCTATGAAAGATTTGGAAAACATCAAGAAGCAAGCAAGCGATGCAGCGGTAAAAGCGAAAGAATCAGGCTACGAAATGAGACCTCATACGCTAAATATTCAATACGAAGTCAAAGCGGATGGAGGAACGGCCAATGCTAACATCATTTCGATCAAAATGACAACCTATACATACACGGGTGGAGCTAACGGTATGCCGCGGGTTGATACTTATAATGTGTTGGACGAAGCACAAGCTAAGCGGGTCGAGCTGAAGGAATGGTTCGGTGATAGCTATAAAGATAATATAAATGCGCAAATTCAACAGGAAATCGCCAAGCATCCTGAGAATTTTTTCCAAGGTGAGGAAGGCTTCAAAGGTATATCGGATACGCAATCCTTTTATATTGAAAAGGGAGCTGCCGTTTTCGTTTTCCAAAAGTACCAAATCGCTCCTGGTTCATCAGGAACTCCTGAATTCCATATTTCACTTAGCAATAAAACAAGCACAGGACAGCAAAATGTGAAAATAACAACGAAAACAATAAAAGATGAATCTGCTTATTTCACTTCAAACTTGAATATCCCGGTCTTCGAAGGTCTTAAGGATACTAAATACCAAGCACAGCTCAATGACATTATTGAACGGCACGCTATGGAAGATCAGGATAATCTAAAGAAGCAAGCGCAAGCAGATGCAGTTTCAGCAAAGGAATCCGGCTACTCAATGAGACCTTATTCGCTCAATATTTTGTTCGAGGCTAAAGCTGATGGGGGAGCCGATAACGGTAATATGGTCTCTGTCAAAATAATAACCGATACTTACACAGGTGGAGCACACGGAATACAGCGGGTTGATACTTACACAGTCAGGGACGAACCAGAGACCTCACGAGTTGAACTGAAGGATTTATTCGGAGCTAACTACAAAGAAGGCATTAATAAACAGATCGGGCAGGAAATTGCCCAACATCCGAATGATTATTTCAAAGACAGCTTTAAAGGAATTTCGGATACCCAATCTTTTTATATTGAAAAAGGAGATGCAGTTATTCTCTTCAGCCCTTACGAAATAGCTCCCTATTCAGCAGGTATCCCTGAGTTCCGTATAGCTCTGCCTAAGGAATCAACCGCTCCTTCCCGACTAGCTGTTGGTGGTGAGGAACTATCTTCCGTTGAGGCTTCTATCTACATCAGTGACAATGGAACATCCTTAGTACCTCTACGGATCATTGCTGAGCGCTTAGGGTATAACGTGAAATGGAACGAGGACAAGCAATTAGTTGAAATCAACAAAGGAGCTCAATGGACGAGTCTTCAGGCAGGAAAGGATTCGTATATAATCAATAGAATGGCTCCTTTACCATTAGGTCAAGCTCCTGTGATCAAGGAAGATGGAATGATGTATGTACCTCTGGACTTCTTCTCCAAAATATTAAAAGCCGAGGTTCAAGCGGAGTCCGGTTCTATCAGCATTAAATAAGAAGCTTATAGCAAACTAAAAGCCGTCTCTTACGTAGATAAATCTACGTAAGAGACGGCTTTCTATTTTACATACAGCTAATTACCACTACACGAATGATCCCCTTTTTATGAAAGAAGAAACTTATAGCCCACTCCGTGTACATTGATAATATGCTGGGGGTTGGAAGGGTCTGTCTCTATCTTTTTGCGCAAATTGCTGACATGGACAATAATAGTGCGGGTATCGTTAAAGCTCTCTTGTCCCCAAATTTCACGGAACAGCTCTTCATGACTGAACGTTTGACCCGGCCTGCCTGCCAAAAACTTCAACAAATCGAACTCTTTTTTGGACAATACGATCTCTGCGTCATTGACTTTGACTGTTCTGCTTAGCAGATCAATATGCAGAGCTCCAAACTCCAATTTGGTTGGATGCGCTGCTTGATTATTAGAGAAAAAAGGCCGTCGCAGATTCGCTTGAACACGAGCAACTAATTCATTCGGGCTGAACGGCTTTGTTATGTAATCGTCCCCGCCAAGGGTTAGACCCGTTATTTTATCCTGCTCCTCCTTCTTGCAGCTTAGAAAAAGAACGGGTACAGATGTTTCCTGTCGTATTTCCTTACACACTTCAAACCCATCTTTTCCGGGAAGCAGCACATCTAGAATTATCAGGTCGGGCTGCACAGTCCGAACCATCTGAAGCGCCTCATCGCCCCGTTCTGCCAAAGCAACTGCAAACTTATGCTTCTCCAAATATAATCGGATCACATCGCGGATTTCCGGATCATCCTCTACTACCAAAATAGTTTGTCCAGCCACTTATATAACACCACCATTACTTATTAATCTAGATTCGTTCTAATTCGTGCTATTATTTCAAGAATAGACAAATGACGGCAACTGGTCAAGAAGTTTGTATAGGAACAGTAAAGCAAAATTCGGTGCCCACATTTAATACCGAACGCTCTACCCATATTTTACCGCCGTGGGATTCAATAATTTCCTTAGATATAGAAAGGCCCAAGCCTTTCCCCCCCGATACCGAATTGCGCGATCTATTGCTAGTGTAAAAACGGTCAAAAATAAATGGCATATCATTCGCTGTAATTCCCGCTCCTGTGTCCGAAATACGGCATAACATTTCCGAATCTCCATCATCGATCATCTCCACTCTAATTTTACCCCCTGCTTGCGTAAATTTGATCGAATTATAAATGAGATTGGAAAAGACCTGATGGAGCCGTTCTACATCTACTTCAACCTTGGAAAAACTCCCGCTTTCAGCCGCTTTTCCGTTAATAATTAACTCGTAGCTGATACCTGCATTGCTTGCATCCAGCTTATAACGAGAGAACAGCGATTCCATTAAGATCTCCGTAGATAAGTTCAACTTTTGAAAAGCAACCTGCCTAGCCTCTAATTGTGACAACTGAAATAGATCCTCAATCAACCTGCCCATTCCAAGCACTTTTCCATGAATGAGCTGAACATACTGCTTCCGCTGTTCTTCCGTATCCACCATACCATCCAGAATTGCCTCTATATAGCACTGGATCGTTGTTAACGGTGTCCCCAGGTCATGTGAGATATTACTTAATAAATGACTTCGAGATGTTTCCAATCGAGACATCTCGCTGTTTTTTACCCTAAGCTCATCGTTGACGAGCTCCAGGTCAGCTGTACGGTCTTTGATTTTAATACTAAGACTGCTGTTCATCTGAGCCAGAATTGCCGACATTTTCTCCTCATTGGAGAAGGCACGCGACAGCTTCATCGACAGCACACCGGACTGACAAATAATAAAAAACAATAAGCCGAAGCCAGATGCGCGCCCTGTTGTACTAACCCATTCGTTCGCATAGATCATGTCATTGATGATAGATACCGCAAAAATAAAGCTAGCCACTAAAATAATGGTACAGCCTTGCCTTTGAAGGTACCATGCCCTCATTAGCACATAAAGCTCAAATACAATAGCCAATCCGAGAATGATATGGAAGCTTATCAAGAACCTTGTATAAACCATCGCAGGGAATACAAGGGTAAGCACTGTATAGCAGCTTGATATGAGAATAAAGCTTCGTTGAATCTTACGGTTGCTTTCATTAGGAAATAATTCTCCAATAAACAGAATGAAAAATACTAATCCCAAATAGGCGCTAATGTATTCAAGCTTCAATTCAAGCTCCCAAGGAAATGAAGGAAATACCTTTAAAAGGGTGATTTCCCCTATAACAATTGTCCTCAGCGCAATCAGAACACAAAATAACCCAAAATATAAGGTAGATCGGTCATTTGGCCTAATGGAAAACAGTCCTAGATGGTAGAGTCCCATGATCATCAAGCTGCCGAACAGCAGCATATCGAAGCCTACACTTATTTCTTTTTTAGGAATGATTTGATCAAAAAGGCCTAATTCAAACGGTTGGCGAAGCCCTCCTTTCATATGATGAAAATTTGAAACCTGAAGCAAAATTTCAATTTCCGAATTATTTGGATGAAATCCCACTGTCTTAGTAGAATACGTTGCAAGGGATTCCTCATAGGAAGTTCCAACCTTGCCCGACTCCGCCAATAGTTCACCATTAATCCATAGACTATATGCTGAAGTGATGAATGGAACGCTCATTGCATAGGTGCGGCCGCTGGAACTTAATGGAAGTATCACTTTCAATCGGTATGTCACAAAGCCTGATCCCGAATAGGACTTAGAATTAATAGGCTGTCTATTCCACGAGCCTGGAACGACTGCCATCTCCGGCGCTTCAAGACCTTTAAAGCTTTCAGGTGTATACAGCTGAGCCCAATAGAACTCCCATTCCCCATTTAACCACAAGCTTCCATTGTCTTTAAAATTCCACTTCGTTAGGTCCATAACTCCCTGAGAGGCTTTGGGGGAATCGCCTTTTAGCCATTCCTCTGGTTTGCCCTGAATCTCAGGCAGTGTAAACACTGCCACTATCATTAAGAGAAAGAAGAGGAGTATCCAGCTGCTAAGCTTGCTCTTAATCCATAACACTTCGAGCTAGTCCTCCTTTTGAACCATGTAAATATCGATCCCTGCGGCTATAGATTCCACAAACTGCAGCTGGTAAGCAGGGTCAGACATGTCTTCATCCTCCGAGGGATTTGTCATAAAACCCATCTCTACCAGTACGACAGGCACCGTTGACCAATTAAATCCGGTTAAATCTTTTCGCGGCTGCAGTCCTCTTGACGAAGCCCCCGTACCCGTCTTTAAAGCTTCTAATATCGATTCAGCAGCAAGCCGGCTATCCGGTTGAATACTCCTAGTTACACTAACCGATGCGTCTGGGTACAGCACAGAAAAACCCTTTGCCTTAGGTGAGTCATTACCATCGGCATGAATCCTTACAACCAGCCGTGCGTTCGCAGCATTAGCCATTTCGGCCCGCTCAACATTGCTGAGATTCACTTCATGCTCCTCACGGGTCAATAGTACCTCGAATCCCCGTTTTATGAGTGTTTCCTTCAACAGCAAAGCAACCTCTAGGTTAAGAACATATTCCGGTTTACCCGTGGAAACGCCTGTTGTTCCGCCTGTAACCCTTGCCTTGGTTATATTGGAGTCTGGGGAGACGGGCTCCTGCTTCGAATCCCCCCTTCTCTGATGGCCGGGATCCAAGTAAATCAATCCTCGAGAGATGGATACTTTAACCGCAGTATCGTTCGCAGAGACAGGATCGCCAGCGGCTGGTTGGGCCCCTAACTCCTGGGGAGCTGGGTTGTTAAGCGTCTGGCCTGCCGCGGGCGCTAGAGAATCAGCAGCAGTAGCGTCTTGTGTCTTTATCGTCGTAGACGGTATGATAACAGCTGCGGCAGGCTTAATTTCTCGGCCTGAATCGGGCTGGTTGGCATAGGTAATCGCAAGAAATGCTGCTGCTGCCGCCACAATTGCAGTAATACCACTTGCATGCAGTTTTTTCAAAGTATCCCTGCCTCCTGTTTGGTCTATTCCTCAGCTTACATCTGTTTATATGCATAATAAGCCCGCAGGTCGGATATCTCTGCGGGCTCTCAGCTGTGTGTTGACATTTGTTGTGCTTCCAGAATACTTCATCTATGCTTTAACTAATAGTGGCTTCAATTCCATAGGATCCATCGGCTTACTAAACAAATATCCTTGTCCCTCCGTGCATTGCTGCTGTCTTAAAAACTGCAGCTGCTCCTCATTCTCAACTCCCTCTGCAATGACGCTGAATCTTAAATTCCGCGCCATGGAGATGATCATGGAAATGATTTCTGCATCGTCACGATCGTGCATCACGTGGGCAACGAAGGATTTATCAATCTTTAAAGAGTCAATCGGAAACTTTTTCAAGTAGCTTAATGAGGAATATCCCGTACCGAAGTCATCGATTGATATTTTAATCCCCAAGCTTTTCAAATCATGCAGCTTGGCAATAACTAAGCCTTCATTAAACATGGCCACACTTTCTGTAATCTCAAGGTCCAAATATTGCGCAGGCATACCGGTATCATCCAATATACGTGTTACAACCTCAACCAAATTTTGCTGCTGAAACTGACGGGCAGACAAATTAACTGCAACCCTCATAGGCAAGAGTCCAGCATCAAGCCATTCCTTATTCTGTAAACAAGCTTTCCGAAGAATCCATTCCCCGATCGGTACGATCATTCCATTTTCTTCAGCAAGCGGCACAAATTCAGCTGGCGATACATTACCCAGCTCGGGGTGAGACCAACGAAGCAACGCCTCCATGCCTGTAATCCTGCCGGAATCTAGATCGACCTGTGGTTGATAATGAACTGATAGCTCCTGCCGCTCCAATGCTTTGCGAAGCCCCTTCTCCAGTTCCACCTGCTTGGTCATCCGCTCATTCATATCCGATGTATAGAACCTGTAATGATTGCGTCCCTGCTCCTTGGCAAGGTACATAGCTGTGTCGGCATGCTTCACCAATGTTTCCACATCTTCACCATCATCGGGAAACATGCTGATTCCCATGCTCGGTGTAACGTAAAACTCATTGCCTTCAAGCACAAACGACTTCGAAAGCTCATCGATCAGCAGCTGTGCAGTCATCATAGTCTCTTCTCTATCTGAATCTGGCAGCAGCAGTACGAATTCATCGCCTTCAATCCGTGAAACGATATCATTAGGCCGGATATGCTGCAGCAGCCTTCTGGCTACTGCCCGCAGCAGATCGTCCCCTTTCGTATGACCGAACATATCATTGATAATTTTAAACCGATCCAAATCAAGAAACAAAACAGCTGCTGTTGGTTTCTCATGTCCACTGGATAGCTCCAGAGCATTCCTGCTCTGCTCTTTGAAAAGAAGCCGATTAGGAAGTCCTGTCAGAAAGTCATGATGAGAATAAAAATCGATCTGTTTACTTTTGTTCATCAGTTCATCTTGGTATTGATGCATCTGCTGACGGATAAAATCGATATGTTCTGCTACGGCATCCAATTCGTCAACAGATCTGCCCATTTTTTCCCCCTGCAGCCTTTTAAGCATCCCACGGATGGGCCGCACTAAATATTCAGCCATAAAATAGCCAATAATCACGGTAGGGAATACAATGGCCACAGATAGCAAATAAGGGGAAAATCCCGCATCATCGGCTAATGCTGCAAGCCTGTGAAGCAGGATATTGTTCATGGCAATCAGCAGCGCAACGGCCGCTGTAAACAAAGCTATAATTTTATTTCTAAACGACATTGCAAAATGCCTCCTATGTTGTAGCTTATCCCATTGTCCGGCATAATCAACGCCCTATTAATTTTCGACATAATGTTCTAAGAATCGCGCTAGTTCGTCACGTTGGAATAATTCGCCACATCCTGAATAAATCCTTCTTTTTCCCTATACAAATCTGCTCTGTATAAACAAAAGAAGGATCCTGCTGCCGCACAGGATCCTTCTTAATTTGTAGGATGGGACTTCAAGTAAGCTATAGCTACTTGCTTTCGAACGATAGTGCCGAATCCAAATAACCATCCTGTAGCCTTACAAGTGCCAAATCGGTTTTTCCATTCCCATCCAAATCACCTGTAATTAGCTTAGAGCCTGAACTTCCCCAAGGACCAAAAACAGACAGCAGCTCATAATCGTCTGCTTCCTTATGAAGGTAAACAGTAAAACGATTATGCTCATAATTCCAACGCAGCACATCCTCTTTCCCATCCCCATTAAAATCACCGAAACGGATTTCTCCATCCTCATTAGGAATATTCAACTCCGCTTTCTTCATCTTCCAAGACATCGCGGCTTTATCCACGCTGAGCTCAAGCCCACTGACCGCACCCGATCTTGCGTAAAACAGCGACTTGGTACCATCATCCTGCGTACGAAGCTGTAGCTCATTTTTCAGCTCATTCTTAAACTTATAGGGCTTGAGCGGTTTGATTTCTCCGCCTTTGCTCACATAATAACCAAACAAGGTTAATCGATCTGATGATAAACCCGCAATAACTGTATTTCCACTACCCTGCCTCAGCACATATAGATTCGAGCAGTTGCGCGGTGCTATCTTCCATTCTTTTTGAAGTGTAAAATGCTGGCTGTCCGACTCGAACCGCTGCAGCAATCCGGTGGGGCTCATTATCCATAAGCCATTCTTTCCTTCAGCACTAGCGTCGCCCGCTTCCAACGCTGCAACGGCTCCATCCTTAAAAGGTACATTGGCCCATACAGAAGATGTACCCTGGGCATTATTACGCATCCCCCTAAAAGAGCCAGGCGTTACGGTAATCGTTCCTTTCTGTGAATCCCAATTTACTAGATCACTCTGCCCATCTCCAGTAACATCCCCAAGCATCAGCTTATCCTGCTGACCTGTCGGTTTAATCTGTACTCTTTGTGATGGTGTGAAAGGAACGTAATCCTGAATGGAATAAAACTTATAGCCTTTTGCCTTTAGTCCTGCAATAAGCTTTTGCAGTACGCTTTTATCCTGCGCAGGGTAACGGAATTCTGGCAAACCATCACGAAGCACGGGTTCACCCTGATCGTTGGTAACCGGAATCAGATGTTTAAATTCTAGAAAGGGATGATAGAAAAAAGAGTTGATATTATTTGACTTGCCTACACGGTCAATAATCACTTTCTCGTCTTTGTTAAAAGAAATATAGTCAAATGGCGTAGGAACATAAACAGCCCCCATCGAAGAAGCACCGTACCCGCTATTAGGCTCATTAATATATTGAGCGACCGGTGTATTGCGGTCGATTTGCACATCTGCCTGGTAATGAAGGCCGAAGTAATTACGAAACAGCTGATCCTGCTCCGGAGTGGAGCGGTAGTGCGGCGACTCCCAGAATTGCGGCTGGAGTCCCGCATTCTTAAAGATGGCGAGCCCTGCCTTCAAGCGTGGCTCTGCGAACGAGGCAGTCAGCGTCTCTTCAGAACCGGGCACATTAAACTCATTGCCAATACCTGATTCTTGATGTCCGTCATCTCTGCGTATATTCCCAACCTGATGAGTATATCCATGCATACCGAGAGTAGCTCCGTCTCCTACGGCTTGCTTCAGCAGCTTCTGATAGGCTTCTACATAAGGATTGCCAGTTTGATCGAGAGACACATCATAACGAACTCCGTCTGGCGAAACATCAATCCAGCGAGGGATGACCGCCAGATGGTAAATAACATGCTGCTCCCGCAAATAATCCAGTACGGCCCGTAGCTTACCAAGCTGTTCCATAGATCCATATTGCCCACCAGGACCAATATCTTCGAGCCGCATAAGAACTACACGAGGATTACTCGATTCGCCTTCAACCGTTATAATATGGTAAGCCGTGAACAATACACATACGACTAATGCTGATGAAACAAATTTTAACCATTTCAATTTCCTAAAGTATGTCACGTATTGTTAGCTCCCTTCTAGATGTCTAAAAAACTACGGAATTAAAGCGTTTACATAACAGTGAAACTATGATGATTGTACCAAATTTTCTTTCCATCGAACATCATTTTTTCTAAAAAAATAAAGGAACAAAATGCCATCAGGCACTTTATCCCCTTATTGTATATATCTAGGTCATCTTCCACTTGATCATTTCAGCACAGCGGAAAAGCGTAGTCTGCGGTAATCAGCAATCCAGTGTTTCCCATTGTATAGATCTGCTTCCAGCAGCTTGCAGCAGCGTGCGTAGGCCTCGCGCTTCAGCTCTGCAGCAAGCCCTGCAAAAAACATCCCTGCAAAGGCATCAAGCCAATGCTCAAGCCCCTTCACACCGTCATCTAGCTCTGTTGGTCGATCGTACAACTCCATCCAGCGCACCTCAAAGCCTTGGGCTTCCAACAAGCCGCTATATTCGCTCACACTTGGAAAATACCAAGGATTGCGTGCTTCCGCATCTATTCCATAATCCCCTAGCACCTCAGCTATTGCTTCATAAATGTGCCCTACATTTCGTTTGCCTCCGAATTCTGCAACGAATCTTCCCCCTTCATGAAGAGCCAGCCTAGCAGATTCAATTACACGCTCCGGCTGTTTCATCCAATGCAGCGCGGCATTGGAGAATACAGCATCCACTGTCTTATCCAGGCGGAACATATGCCCATCCATCGCTACAAATGATATCTCAGGATATTTGCTTCTGGCTTTTTCAACCATATCTGCCGACTCGTCTATGCCCACACAGCTAGCTCCAAGCTGCACGATAACATTAGTCAGGTCACCTGTACCGCAGCCCAAATCTACAATCCGTTCTCCTGGTTGTGGATTAAGCAGCTCTACAACTCCTTTCCCCAAACGTGACACGTATCCGATCTTACTATCATAAAGTCCGGCATTCCACTCCTGATTTACAGGTTTGTTCATAAGAATCAGCTCCTCTTAAATCCTATTATGGATGCTATTGCTTATTATTTGAAATATATAATGATTATCACTTTAATAGTTTTTACCTATAAATAAAAAAAGTTATGGCCCTTTTTATACATGATTTTAAACAGAGCAATTAAAATAATTCATTTACTTATGAATTCTTCTGGCGATATAATGGATTCATTGTGTTCTAAATGTTCATTGGGGATCTTCCACATGAGCTTCGCCACCTCGATTACGCATATCAACAGTAATTTCGTCAATTTTGTATCCACCATGTGGTTTACGATCTAACATACGCCGGCTTTACCTCCAACCTTCCACCCGTCATGAATGGCAAGCTTGCCATTGACAATACCCGCACATTAGGAGCTTTCGGGAAATCCTATACGTTATAACTTCCCTTTGCCGCGCTGATATAAGTACAAATAAATTTCATTTCGATTGTTATCTTTAATTGATGTAGGCAGGCAGGTGATCAGAAATAGATGCAGAAAATTCCAGTCACAAGAGACGGAAAAAAGGGATCCGATATCCTAATCATTCATTCCGATGATGTAGTTAAGATCGAATCTGTGAAAGAAAAAGAGCTGGTCATTCACACCGCAAATAACAAATATTATTGGGCAGCAACATTGGAAGCTTTTGAAGAGTGGATGTATGAGGAAGGCTTTCGCTTAATCGATCAAATGAATGTGGTAAATATGAATCATGTCTCAGAGTATGATCTCAAGAAAGGGATCGTAACCCTGCAGCCTGAGCACGAGACCCAGTCCAAAGCAGCCTCTGCCGCATGGATTCACAAAGATCATATTATCAATGTGATGAACATGCTCGATGAGCTGAAAAAACTGAATAAAAGCACGGATCCCGATGAGTTTCAGGATGATATTTTAGAGTCGATTTTGGCTCAGGAGGAAGATAGCCGTTTTGCTCGTTCTTATGCTATGATCCAAGCCATCTTCGAAAAGAAAAAAGCAGAAAAGCAATTGGAACAAAGCGAGCAGCGCTACAAATCATTATTCCGCCATAACCCGGATCCGATCTGCTCTTTCGACCGCAATGGATTCTGTACCAGCGCTAATCCGGCCTTATTCACCATGACAGGGTATACGGAGGAGGAGCTGCTTAATAAGTCGATCCACCATTTGATCGTTCCTGAACAATTAGAACGGTGGCATGATTTTTTTGCAGATACACTGAGAGGGCAAACTCGGCATTATGAAGTGACATTCTTGCACAAAAATCAAAGCTATGTGGAATTAAGTATTTTAAACGTCCCCATAGTCGTGAATGGTCAATTTAATGGCGTCTATATGATCGGCAAAGATATCAGTGAACGCAAACGAGCCGAACAAATGCTGATTCGTTCGGAAAAATTGTCAATTGTCGGTCAATTAGCCGCAGGAGTAGCCCACGAAATACGTAATCCGTTAACCTCTTTGAAGGGCTTCGTTCAATTGATGCAAACTAAAGTAAAAGGCTATGATTCATACTTCGAAATAATGAAGGATGAGTTGGAGCGGATTAACTTTATTGTCAGTGAGTTTCTCGTAATTTCGAAACCGCAATCGGTCCGTTATGAAGCAAAGGATGCATTGCAAATTTTGCAAAATACAGTCGTACTATTGAGCTCGCAAGCATTGATTCATAAAGTAAAGCTGCTAATCGAAGAAACGCAAGACAACCTATCCTCAATTAATTGCGATGAGAACCAAATCAAACAAGTATTCATTAACATACTCAACAATTCTATGGATGCCATGCCGAATGGCGGCACTATCCGAATGGAACTACTTAATCATGATCACCAGCATATTATGATACGTTTTATGGACGAGGGATGCGGTATACCCGAAGAGCGCATTCCGCGTTTAGGTGAGCCATTTTATACCACTAAGGAAAAAGGAACCGGGCTTGGTCTGATGGTCACATTTAAAATAATTGAAAGCCATGGCGGACGCATGCTGATACACAGCCAAGTCAACAAGGGGACGACCGTTGAAATTATTTTACCTACAGCATTAGTCCACTCAAACCCCTTGAAGTGCTAGCAAGCGTACAAAGGCACCTCCTGATCACTTTGAACCCATGTGATCAAGAGGTGCTTTTGCATTCCTGTTCTCCCTTTTCCTTTTGAGATAACGATCTACTAAAAATATATGTGCGATCGCCTAAGGGGTGAATGCCTACCTGAAAAATGGGCGGGTATTCTGTACTTATCGGTTGAGCAGACTGCCTACATAGCGGAGCAGCTCATTAGCTGAGGCTGTTGAATAACCATGCTCTTCAACCAAACGCTTGATAACCTCATTGATCCGTTTTAGCTGGTTGCCATCCGGTGTTTTGGTTGAGGTGGTTATTTTCACAACGTCCTTCATATCAGCAAACAGTTTCTTCTCAATAGCTTCACGCAGTCGTTCATGGCTGCTGTAGTTAAATCTGTGACCTTTGCGTGAATACGAAGATAATCGAATTAATATTTCCTCACGGAATGCTTTCTTCGCATTTTCCGATATTCCGATCTGCTCCTCAATGGAGCGCATCAGCCTTTCATCCGGATCCATGTCTTCCCCAGTCATCGGGTCCTTCACTTTTCCCCAGTTGCAATACGACTCGATATTATCGAGATAATTGTTAAACAATGTCTTCGCCGACTCCTCGAACGAGTAAACAAAAGCTTTTTGAACTTCCTTCTTAGCCAGCTCATCATATTCCTTACGTGCCACAGAGATGAAATTCAAGTAGCGCTCGCGCTCTTCCTTCGTAATGGAAGGATGCTGATCCAGCCCGTCTTTCAACGCGCGCAGAACATCCAACGCATTTATGAATTCGAGTCCTTGCCTGATTAACGCGCTCGAGATCCGATTAATGACATACCTCGGATCAATCCCCGACATCCCTTCTTCCAAGTATTCACTTTGCATTTCCTTCAAGTCGGCTTCCTTGTAACCCTCGACTTCCTCGCCATCATACATGCGCATCTTTTTAACCAGATCCATACCCTGCTTCTTGGATTCCTTTAACCGGGTTAAGATGGAGAAAATCGCCGCTGCACGTAAAGAATGCGGGGCAATATGAACATGCGCCATATCGCTTTGCTTGATTAGCTTGGTATAAATTTTCTCCTCTTCCGAAACCTTCAGATTGTAGGGAATCGGCATCACAATCATCCTGGATTGAAGCGCTTCGTTCTTCTTGTTGGAGATAAACGATTTATACTCTGACTCATTCGTATGTGCAATGATCAGCTCATCTGCCGATATTAAGGCAAAGCGTCCGGCTTTGAAATTCCCCTCCTGTGTCAGCGACAATAGGTTCCAGAGAAACTTCTCGTCACACTTTAACATCTCCTGAAACTCCATGATGCCCCGGTTCGCTTTGTTCAGCTCTCCATCAAACCGGTAAGCACGAGGATCCGATTCGGATCCGAATTCCGTAATCGTGGAAAAGTCTATGCTTCCTGTTAAATCAGCGATATCCTGTGACTTGGGATCTGAAGGACTGAACGTTCCGATCCCTGTCCGCGTATCCTCAGAGAGAAGCACACGCTCCACCTGTACATCCTCAATACGTCCTCCATACTCCGTTTTTAACCTCATTTGGCAGGAAGGACATAGATTCCCTTCAATCTTCACCCCAAGCTCCTGCTCAACCTCCGGTCGCAGCTCCAGTGGAATTAAATGCAGAGGTTCCTCATGCATCGGGCAACCCTTTATGGCATAAACTGCACCTTCATCCGTACGCGAAAACTGCTCCAATCCACGTTTCAGCAGAGTTACCAGGGTTGATTTACCTCCACTGACCGGCCCCATGAGAAGGAGGATACGCTTACGGACGTCGAGGCGTCTAGCTGCAGAATGAAAGTACTCTTCAACAAGCTTTTCAATCGCCAGATCCAATCCGAATATTTCCTGCTCGAAGAAGTGGTACCTGCGTCTGCCGTTATCATCTCCTACACCTCTCGAAGCGATCATTTGATAAACTCTACTGTGAGCGGTCATCGCCAAGCTAGGGTTCTTGTGAACCATTACGATATATTGCGCAAAGGTTCCCGTCCATGCCAATCTGTCGGTTTCTGTGCGGTAATCCGAAATTTTCTTGAATATGTCCATGGGTCAACCTCCTTCGTACGGTGCTTTTGCAATGACAACATCAAAGAAATGAAGTGTAGTAAATACCTATGCAAGTTAGGGGGATAAGTTGCCCGAAAATTTAATATAAAATTAGAGTTGAGTGTAGGAATCCGATTCACCTAGCCTATTTACAAGGACTTCCTTTAACATCGAAGAGGTGAATGTAAGATTCTAGATAAGGGCAGTTTTACCCGCGAAACTCCTTAATCAAAAAGGCTGCTTGAGCACCCTCTAAAAGACACAAAAAAGCAGCCTCTCGTCCGCCGATTTCCCAGTACGGAAAACCGTGCGTCAAAAGACTGCCCGCAATGTCTGCTAATAATTTTCAAAAAATCAAACTTTTTATAACCACTGATGAAGCCGTATGATCGTGTAACGGTTACGAACATACATGGCATATTCCATGCTATCCTGCAAAAGCTCAGGCTCAACACCCAGCTCAGCGACCGTAGTCGGTCCTGCAACTCGCCGCAGAGCAGCCGCTAGCTGCTCCGAAGACGGCACATTGCCGCATACAGTGCGGACTGCTTCCCAACGCTCGACAAGGCGCTGTGGCAGCTCCTGCTGTTCCGCTGAGTCTATCGCATCGAGCACTGTCAGGCCGTTCTCCGCGAGCACCTGATCGGCGATGCTCCCGTAGCCCGCCTGGATCTTCTCACGCATCCGTCCGGGCGTAAGCACATCGCCGCGTGCCTGCCGCTCGGCTATCGCAGAAGCAACGGCTTCCTTCGACATCGCAGCCGCCGCCTCGTAGAGCCTCGCCATCTGCACAGCAGCGACGCCGACCTTAGCGCCGTGCAGCAGCGCTCTGCGCTGCTGCTGAAGGAACCGCATCTCCCAGAAATGGGAGAGGTGATGCTCTCCGCCCGAGGCCGGGCGGGAATGGCCTACAAGCAGCATGGAGATACCTGACAACGTCAGGCCCTCCATCAGCTTGCGCATGCCGAGCTCGCTGCCTGCGGCGATCTCGTCGATATTGTCGACGCACATGGCGAGACCCTGTCGCGTCATGTGCGCAGCGAGCTCGCAATACGGCTCGCCGAACAGCACCTGCCCCAGCTGCCAGTCGGCCAGCGAGGTGTACTTGCCCAACATATCGCCGAATCCGGCGGCGATCAGAGCTTTAGGCGACTTGGCCAGCAGCGCCAAGTCGGCGAAGATAGCTTCCGGCGCGCAGGCCGGAATGGTTTGCTTGAAGCCGCCGATAATAAGCGGCGCTCCAACAGAGGCGAAGCCGTCGACCGAAGGGGCCGTCGGCACCGAGAAGAACGCGCGGTCCATTTTGTGCGACACAAAACGGACCACATCGTGAATCGTGCCCGAGCCTACGGCCACGATGGCCTGCACCGCAGACGTCACGTTCAGCATCAGCTGCACGATGACGCGCTCGTCGGCGGCGAGCTCTCCGTGCTCATCAGCCGTGAGCACACACAAGGACACCTTCAGCTGAGCGGCTTCGCACAGCTCAAGCAGCTCTCGCCCAGCAGCTTCCAGCGTGTTCTTATCGACCACCAGCAGCAGCTCGCCATACCCTCGTTCCTGCGCATAGACAGGCAGCGCAGCTAACGCCCCGCTATCAATAACTACTTTGCGAATTGATACGGAGTGGGACTTGCCGCAAACGCAATCCACACTTTGTCCCAGCCATGGATCTATTTGACCCGCTTGTTCTACAGATAACATTAACAAGAACCTCCTATAATACCTCGTTGTATTTGGATAAACTTGTAACACCGCTCCCGCTATTCAAAGCTCACGAAGCAAATATTTCTAAGAAAGCTTGTCATTCATAGGGCAATACAGTTAACTTTTTAAATAAGCATTTTATAGATTATGTCTGATCTTATACCATAACCTCGAATGATGTCATCTATAGTAAGGCTACTTCTTTTTTTTACAGGATATCCTGCTTGATAGCAGCTACTTCTAATCCAATACTACCAAACTTATGATATAATTACATTAATTTAGATAGAAATCCCTTTGAGTTATATCAACTCAATATTCGATCCCATTACTATGTTCAAAGGAGATAGAAAGACTGTGGCGATCAAAACCGAAACAGAGCTTTACGCACCAGTCAAATCGTATTTCGAACAGCTGGGGTATAACGTTAGAGGCGAAGTGCACCATTGTGACTTAGTTGCGATGAGAGGTGACGAACCGCCCGTTATTGTTGAACTGAAAAAAAACTTCTCTATCCCGCTGCTCCTGCAAGGTATCAACAGGCTGCGGCTGACCCGTCAAGTATACGTTGCTTTCGAGCTTCCCAATAAAGGCCGCGCTCCCCATGGAGCCAGTTGGCCAGAGCTTCGTAAGCTTTGTCAGATGCTCGGGGTCGGCATGATAACCGTACAATTCTTTAAACGAAAAAAGCCCGCAGTCCTTTTGGAATGCCATCCGGCCGCTGCGTCCCAATTTCATGTAGAAGGGCCATCATCAGTTAATGCTGAGCCAGTGCCTGCTCCTACCGTTCTGCCGCGTCATAATAAGCGGGCTGCGGAAAGAATCGTTCATGAATTTAAGGAACGCAGGGCGGACTACAATGTAGGTGGGAGTACCAAGCTAAAGCTGATGACCTCTTACCGGGAAAAAGCGCTTCACCTAGCCTACCTACTCAACCAACAGGGCCCTCTAAGCCCACGCCGTCTGCGTGAACTTACAGGCAATCCCAATACGTCAGGACTGCTTCAAAAAAACTATTACCGTTGGTTCCAGCGTGTGGAACGAGGCATATACAAAGTAACTCCGCAAGGAGAAGAAGCTCTTCGAACCTACTCCAAAGTCGTTGAAGAGCTACCCCCGATCCATTCAAAATAAGTTTGACCGCTTTTAACTTTTACAACAAATGATGAATTATTAGTCATCCCGCAGTCATAATCCATTCTATCGCAGGATATGCATAGAGTAATAGATTATCCATGAAGGAGTCTGTGCCTATGAAAGATCCGACACTTACAACCCATGCAGCCCTTGTAGCATTACTTCTTCGGCATCGCCGATGCTTTCTTGCACTGTGCTGCCTGGTAGTGGTGTGCTTCTCCATGCTGCCTGTCTTTGCCCAAGCTCCTGATAAATCGATCTCCGGTCAACCTTCTGTCGAACCTATAAATACACCCGGTTCTCTGCTTACGCCAATATATAAATCCAAATCGGACCCATCCTTTTGGTTTGCTTCTCCCCTTGTTGTCAATGCCTTCGGACACAAGCCGTCCTATATTGGAGGTACTGCGTCCAATACGCTGTTCGGATTTATATCAGATCCCAATAATCCTACATCAACGTCTACAATTTCTGATAGCGCTGCCATTACAGATATTTCCATAGTTTCTGTAACCACAGAAATGCCTACACTTGATGTACCACCTGCAAGCCCAGTAAAGCCAGATAAGCCTGCGCGTATTCCTGTTTTGAATTACCACAGCATCACCGTTGACCCAGGCAACCCAGCCACCATTACACCTGAAAAATTTGCAGCTCAGATGCAATACTTATCTGAAAAAGGTTACAATCCCTTAACCTTGAAACAATTCTCCGACATGATCGAAGGAATCGATAAAGGCCCCGATAACCCCATCCTGCTGACCTTTGATGATGGCTATGCGGATAATTATGAACATGCAATGCCGATTTTGAAGAAGCTGGGTTTTCACGCAACCTTATTTATGTCTCCAGGCATGGTAGAGGACGGCTACTTTCTGAATTGGGATCAAGTGAAGGAGATGCATGAAGCTGGGTGGGATATACAACCCCATGGCATGACCCATCCGCATTTGCCCACAATAAGCGCTAAAAACCAGGCCTTTGAAATTACTGAAGCAAGATTCCAGATTGAGCAGATGCTTGGAACCGTAGCCGATATATACTGCTATCCTTACGGTGAATGGGACACATCCACTTTGCGGATTTTGAAAGAGCATAATTTCCGCTATGCCTTTACCATAGAGCAAGGTATGACGACACCTAGTCAAGATAGGCTAAAGCTCAAACGTATTTTTGTAAACGGAGAGGAGTCGATAGAAAAGTGGAGGTACAGATTCGAAAAATAGTAATCCAATTGCAAAAAGACCCGATTCCAACTAAAAAACGCTGGATTCCGATCTCATTCCACTTTTGGATATTGTCTTATTAAGGCTTCATTATCTTTCTAAGGTAGACTTGTTTCTTAGCTTCAGCAGTTCCTTATGAATCCATATGGCCGCTTGAGCTCCTTCACCCATTGCTATCGTCAACTGCTCAGCATGAACTCCCACATCTCCTGCAGCCCACACACCAGGCACACTTGTCATCTTTGTTCTCGGATCGGTTACAATGTGCTTGTTTTCCAGCCGCTCTACACGAAGCTGTGAAGCCAGTTCCGACTGCACCTCATTGCCGCCAAAGGCGATGAATCCACGCTCGCCTATTATTTCTTGCCCATCTATCAAACGGACTCCATGAAAGTTCCCATCACCTGATGTTATAACCTCCTGAATGGCCTGTCCTTGATAGACGATCCCTTTATCCATAAGCTTTTCTAGCAAAGCTTCACTTACCGGTGCTATATCCGCCTCATGATTGATGTAAATTAAATCACAAGTCCAGTACAACAGGAGCAGCGCCATTGACGCCCCCACATCCCCTGCACCCATTACAACCGTGCGTCGGCCTTGGGTTTCGTATCCGTCACAATCCGGGCATACGTAAACGCTGTTTCCTAAGCAGGCTATCAATCCTGGAAGCTTGGGAAAGCGATCCAGCAGGCCCGTTGCAAGCAGCAGCGTATCTGCCTTGATAGCTTGTGATTCTCCCTTTATCTCAACACCGAAGCCATTCTCTTCTTTAATCACCCGTGTCGCAGTACCACTAACAAACTGAACACCCAGTCGTTCGGCCTGCAGCCTTCCTAAACGGCGCAGTTCTTTCCCTGAAACGCCATCTGGCCATCCAAGAACGTTATGGTAGCTTTTACACAACGTCGATCTGCCATAGCCCTTGTCAATTACAAGAGTACTATGCTTATAACGGCCAAGCTGAATCGCTCCTTGTAGCCCTGCTATGCCACCTCCGATGACAATACAGTCATAATGCGAAGCCATTTAAGTAACCCGCCCTCCTGCCATTTAGAGTGCTTCATTACTTCACCAAGCGGAAGTCAAATTAGCTTTCAAAGGATTTCCAAAATAACTTAATACTATTCAAGCTTGAAGCAAACTTGCTGCCTTCACTTCTTTGTATTTATTCATTTTATTGATAATAATCAACGTTATCTTTTAATAATTACATATTCAGTTTATTGCTTGACGCAGTTGATTCCTTGGTTTTCGAGCTAGAGCGCAGCAACCACACTAAGGCAATTTGCACGATTGCGGCCCCCAACAAAACCCACGGCAATGTTTCCTCACCTGCATAACGGTTTAAACAAATTAATACTAAGATCGCTATGACCCTGCCGCAATTAATGAATATCTCCCGCACAACCACTGACTCTACCCGGAGCTGTCCCTTTAAGGGCATCATACTGATCAAACGGAAATAATGTGTTGTCATTGTGTTACCCTGTAAAGGCGCACATATGGAGTAAATAATCATGAACAGAATAACTGTGATCAGCGTCAATTTCCAAACAATTAACAACGTCCCTGCTATAAACCCCACCGTGGAAATGAGCAGAAACAGTTTAGCCAGATCCTCTCGGCCATATTTAGAAATAAATATTCCAGTCCCGATGCTCACACTGGCATACAGCACACCCAAGTAACCAACCAAATCCTCGCGGCCAACAATCTGAAACAACAAAATAGTAGGCAAAAAGAGCATAATCCCCTGCAGCATTCCGAGTACCGAGAATCCAAACAACGATCCGGTCCAGATCTTGTTTCTACGCATTAATAAACCTGTAAACTTCAAATAATAAGCCTTGTGATGGGATAATTTGGATTTAATTTTAAAGCTGCCTATTGTTGCAAGAAGGAACATAAAGAACGCTACTGAAAATACAAATGTATACCCCTGGAGTCCGTCATTTTGCCTTATAATAAATCCCGCCAATGCTGGGCCGATTAATCCTGCGAGTGTAAAGATTATCATATTAGTTGCCAAATATCGAATTCGATTTTGTTCCGTAGAGACATCGTACATTAGAGTCAAATAGCCTACCCAATAAAAGGAAGAAGACAATCCTCCAAAAACGGCGAATAGCACATAATAGTCCACAACCCGCTCCTGAGCGAACACAACGACCAAATAGAACAAGGCGATTAACGCAATACCAAACCGGTATGTGAACATCCGGTCTTTCCGTTTGATCAACCATCCTCCTAGTGCAAATGCGAGAGGAGTTGCTGCATAGGTGACCACATAATACATCCCGTTAATCCATAGGCTATGTGTTAGCCTCCATAAATATAAGGTCAGGAACACACTGGACATCGATGCGCCGAACTGAAAGCAGAAGTGAATAAATAACGACACGACAGCTTCCTTGGATAATTTTTTATCTTCAGGTACTGCATGTTTTCTTGCCTCAAGCCACTCATTGAAGCCTCTTGTGAAACGTGTAGTCATCCTCATCCTCCGTTAGCCTAACCCTTAATTACCTTCCATTGTAACAGCGCGGGATGGCTTAAGTTAAATGAATAAAGCGCCTTCAAACAGGATAAAAGCGCTTTAGCTAGGATATCCCTCCATTTCCCCTTACTATTAGGTATGGAGCAACGCTTTTGGCTCCTATGCTCTCAATTGCGCTTGCTGCTGTAAAAACTTGCTGTGGGGAGTGATGAGTGTGGGATTCCGGCCGCTGTTGAAGCTCGTGTTCCTTCGAATTGTTGGCTTGCAGCGGTGGGAACACGATCTTCAAAGGGCGGATGCTATCTCTCATCAACCCAGCACCCTTGCCCTCTCTTGTTCTACTCAGTGCTTTGCGTTACTTTCCTTCCGCTCTTAAATTGAAAAAGCCCCAGCGCAAACGCGCCGGGGCTCAATCTATTACTTTTTCAGACTATCCCAAGTTTTTTGGAATTCGTCAAACATTTGATCCTTCGTTTTCTGCTTAGCTACATAGGCTTGCATAGTTGCTGCGAATTTCTTGCTGCTTGCTTCGCCGCCTGGGAACTTGAACCAGTTCCAGCTCATTGTTTTATTATCTTTGCTGTATTTAATAATGTCAGCTGCCAATGGGCCTAATATTTTTTCATCAGCTGGAATATTGGTAAACGCAGGAATGAATTTGAATTCCTCTGTTATATACTTTTTACCAATATCCGAAGAAACGAGCCAGTTCAAGAACTTCTTAGCCTCATCCTTATTAGCTGAGTTCTTGTTAATTACCCAGTTGTTCGGTACTCCAACTGGAAGCTTATCGCTTGCCGCAACATCATCGCTAATAGGCATTGGCAGGAAACCTACCTTGATATTCGGGTTCGTTTGCGTAATTTGCAGTTGCGTCCAGTTACCTTGCTGTGTCATGGCCGCTTTGCCTGTTGCGAATTCGGTAACCTGTGTCTTATAGTCGGTTTGCAGTGGGTTTTTGTTGCCATATTTCAATTGCAGATCGAACAGCTTCACCCAGTTTTCGAAGGCTTGGTTACCGGCAATTTTACCTGTACCCTTATTTAAGCTGTCGATGAATGCGTTAGGATCAGGCTGGTTCGCGAATGGAAGGTTAACGAAATGGTTTCCTAACACCCACCACTCAGCATAGCCGTTAACAAATGGCGTTACACCTGAAGCTTGCAGCTTCTGAGCCGCTGCGTCTAGCTGTGTCAATGTTTTCGGCAGCTCTGTAATGCCTGCTTTCGTAAACAAATCTTTGTTATAAATAAAGCCGTAGCCTTCCAGATTTAGCGGTTGGCCGTACAGCTTACCGTCCTTTGTCATTGGTTCTTTCGCAACAGTTACCATATCTTTAACCCAAGGCTGATCGGATAAATCCTCCAAATGCTCAATCCATTTATCCAAGTCTGAAAATCCACCGTTATTGAAAATATCCGGTTTATCACCCGAATTAAATTTCGCCATCAGCGCTGCGCCGTAATCGGAACCGCCACCTACGGTATCGATCTGAATTTTCACTCCAGGATTCGCTTTCTCATATTCGGCAGCAAGCTTAGCTAGAGGCTCAGCGATTTCCACTTTAAACTGGAACATCTTTAGCGTTACATTCTTTCCTCCAGCAGCACCACCCGCGTTAGTACCTCCAGGGCTTGGAGCTGTTTCCGTCTTTGCACAACCGGCTAGAACGGAAAGAACCAGTATAGCAATCAAGCTGATAATTGTTAATTTTTTCATATTCGAAATGCCTCCCTTTTTTTTCTTATTTCCCTTGCTTCATTTATTTTAAGAAATGCTTTAACAACCGAACACGGACAATATTGAACATTAAGGGGGAACTTATTGACCGCATCTCCCCGTCCCCCGTCAAAAGTCAGGTGTATTGGGATCAACCTTTTATAGAACCGGCTGTAATCCCCTCAATAATATGCCTTTGCATCGATAGGAAGAAGATTACGATAGGCAATACACCAAGAACAAGCGCTGCCAGAGCCAAATCCCACTGCTTTGTATATTGACCAAAGAATGAATAAGTTGCTAGTGGAATCGTTCTAAGCTCCGGTTTGCTCAATATAAGCATCGGCAACAGAAAGTCATTCCAAATCCACAGACTATTCAGCAATACAATCGTTACTGTCATCGGCTTAAGCAGAGGGAAAACAATTTTCCAAAAGACTCCATAAGGCGAGCAGCCATCTACCCTTGCCGATTCTTCAATTTCCAAAGGAACCGACTTAATAAATCCATGGTATAGGAACACATTCAACGAAACGCCGAAGCCAAAATAGCAAATGACCAAGCCAGTAATGCTGTCCATCAAGCCAACCTGGCTTGCAACCCGCACCAATGGAATCATAATGGATTGAAACGGAATAACCATAGCTGCTACGAAAGCCATGAAGATTAAATTATTGAAACGGGTCGGAAACCGGACTAACCGATATGCAGCCATAGAGCTAATAACCACCAAGCCGATATTGCTGAATACAGTGATCAGCAGGGAGTTCCAAAACACCTTCGGAAACTTCATGATGTCCCACACTTTGCCGTAATTTGCAAAATTAAGAGACTGTGGCAAGCTGGCGGAGTTAATAAGAATATCTCCAAAGCTTTTCATCGAATTCACAATGACGAAGTAAAAAGGTACTAGGAACAACAGACCAAGTATAAGTCCGATTATTTCCAGCACGAATATCCGCGGACCGTAAGAAGATTTAACTTCCATTATACCTCAACCTCCTTTTTCTTCGTCACCCATACTTGAATCGATGTAATTACCGCAACCACTATGAAGAACACTAACGACTTGGCAGTTCCTAATCCATAACGGTTATTGCGGAACGCTTCTTCATAGATGTTAAGGGCAACCGATTGCGTTGAATTGAAAGGTCCGCCTTGCGTTAATGACACATTCAGATCATACATTTTAAATGCCCAGGAAATCGTTAAAAACAAACATACAGTAACCGCCGGCATGATGAGCGGGACCGTAATATGACGCAATACCTGAATTCGGGTTGCTCCGTCAATGGTAGCTGCTTCCGTAATATCCTTCGGAACATTAGCGAGTGCGGCAATATAGATAACCATCAGGTATCCAGCCGTCTGCCATACACTTACAATCACTAGTCCCCAGAAAGCCGTAGGTGCATCACCTAGCCATGGGAGTTTAAAAAAAGCGAGGTTCGTCAGCTCCCCAATGGTTGTGAAGCCTTTGACGAAAATGAATTGCCAAATAAATCCAAGAAGCAATCCGCCAATAACATTCGGAAGAAAGAAAACCGTACGCAATATGTTGCGTGATTTCAACTTTTGCGTTAACAGCAACGCTAAGGAGAAACCTACAATATTAGCTAACAACACATTCGTTACTGAGAAACGTACTGTAAACCAGAACGATTTATGAAAATCTTCATCAGCTACAATAATCCGTTTGAAGTTATCGATTCCGATCCACTTCATATTCGAAGTAACTCCGTTCCATTCTGTGAACGAATAGTAGATGCTAAGCAGAAATGGCGCAACAACGATCAACGCGAAAAAGACAACCGCAGGGCCAACGAAAACCGACTGATGAATCCAATTCGATGAACGGCTTTTGGCTTTCATAGAAATCTCCCCTTTTTGCATAAGTTAGTGTTCAAAATTGTCAATCTGTATGAGTTAACTTTAGTATAGAAATGAATTCATTGTAAAAACACCCACTCTCGTGACCCATCAGGTGGAATTTATTGATATCCATTGATACAATGTTCATGCACGCTGGAAGCGCCAAGTAATTAATAGGAGGAATTTCCAATGATTCGCAACAGTATTCGTAATAAACTTATCGTGTTCCTTCTTGCTGCTACAATCATGCCTATCTCTACATCCATAGTTATCACCTACTATTTTACTAAGCAAGCCGTTTCCAACGAGACCATACAAAGCAATTCCAACCTGATTTATCAGGGCAAGACGAATATCATGAACTATTTAAAAGCAATTGAGCAAAATTCCCTAAACGTATACAATGACAACACCCTCTACACGATCATTTACAACGGAGATACCGATTATTTAAGCTATAACGAAACCGTAAGAGGTCTTCAAACCATTGCCAATTCGGTCAAGGAGATCAAGCAAATCTATCTGTATATGGCCAAAAGCAACCGTTCCATCTTAATTTCTCAAGGAAACCCCAATCGAAATGATAGTCCCGGACCCAAGTATCAGCCTGAAATGAACAACGCCGAAGTTAAGCTGCAGCCTACTCACTGGAATCATGATTACAAAGTTGGAAGTTTATTTTATTTTCCCCCAACAACAGTCGTCACTATGCATCGAACCCTTCTAAATTCCCTGACGCAAGAAAGGCTAGGTATATTGTCCATCGATTTCAGTATCGAGGTCATTAAGTCCATAAGCGAGCAGCTGTACACACTGGGACAAGATGAATTCTATATTCTAGACAACGACGGAGCTGTTATTTATAGCACAAATCCTAAGGAGTGGGGGCAAGTCCTTCAAGAGCCTTGGGTCGACCACCTGCTATCCATGCCGGAATCCTCAGGCAGCTTTGAATGGAAGAGCAAGCCGTTCACTGGCATTCATATTTACGATCGTATGAGCACACCTTACATGGAATGGACGCTGGTAAAACGGATTCCTTATGAACATCTCTATAAAAATGCGCGTGACTTAACCAAAATCAATACACTAATCTTCATCCTATTTATGGTTGTCGTCATATCAGCAACGCTCTATATCTCCTTCAGGTTCACCTCGCCGATCAAAAATTTAATGGGCTATATAAGCAAAATTCAGTCCGGTAACATGCAGGTGGACATTCAAGTAACCAGTAACGATGAAATCGGTATATTGGCACGCCGCTTTCGCATGATGATGCAGACGATCAACAACCTGATAGAAAGAGAATACAAATTGGATATTGCCAATAAAACAAATCAATTGAAGGCACTGCAGGCGCAAATTAATCCGCATTTCCTGTATAATGGTTTACAGTCAATAGGGACGTTGGCTCTCCAGCATCAGGCTCCCAAAATCTATTCTCTTATTTCTTCACTCGCCAGGATGATGCGCTACAATATGAATACAAATGAAACTTTAGTGCCGCTCAGACAGGAAATAGACCATATTAAATCCTACCTTGAGCTGCAAATGCAGCGATTTGAGGACGAGCTGGATGTAACCTTTCAAGTCACTGAGCAGACCTTAGATATTCTGATTCCCAAAATGATACTTCAGCCCTTAGTTGAAAATTATTTCAAGCATGGGTTCGACCCGCGAGAAAAAAAAGGGGCACTTCTTATAGCAGGGGAAATAACGGAGGATAATCAATTAAAGCTGATTGTTGAGGATAACGGAAGAGGTATCGATCCCAAACAGTTGATTATTCTGCAAAAGCAATTAAGCCTTCAACCAGATGAGATTGCAGAAACTTCAGAAAGCATAGGATTATTAAACGTTCATTTGCGGCTGCAGCTCTATTTCCAAGGAGCCTCTATGAAACTGGATCCGTGCTATCCCACAGGCGTCCGTGTTACACTGGTTATACCTAATACGCAACAAATTTCTTCTTAGGAGGTACTCTTACTGTGAAAGCCATCATCGTTGATGATGAAAAGCATGTCCGTGAAGCTATCCGGCTGTTGGTTCCATGGGAAGAACTTGAAATCAACGAAATATTGGAAGCTCCTGACGGTCAATCTGCTATTTCTTTAATTGAAGAACATAAACCCCAAATCATTTTCACGGATATGGTTATGCCCGTTATGGGCGGGGCTCAGCTGTTAGAATGGCTTCATACACATTACCCGTCCGGCAAAACTATCGTTATCAGCGGCTTCGATGATTTTCAGCTGGTACGCCATACCGTGCAGTACGGAGGGTTGGATTATATACTTAAACCAATCGATGCTGAGCAGCTGCGTTCCGCTGTTTTTAAAGCCGCTGCAAGCTGGAGGCAAGATGAAAGCGAGCGCCAGCGTGGACAGCAGCTCAATATCGAAATGAATCAAATTCGTCCAGCCTACTGGGACAAGATGCTATCTAACTTAATAACGGAGCCCTCCGGATTCGATGCTGTAACCCACTCTTTCGCCAGTGAATTCGGTTTGGATCGCAGCGTTCGCGAGTGCCGAGTGGCTATTTTATCGTTGGATACAATAAGCTCCATGCTGAAGCAAAAGTTCGAATCCAATATGGACCTACTTTTCTTCTCAATTACGAACATATGTAATGAGTTTTTACATGCCTCCAAACAAGGTATCGCTTACCGTTATTGGAACAGTGATGATGCCATTCTTGTTCTATTATATGGACAAGGCTCAGCCGAGCAAATTATGGCCAACATTCAGCAAGGTATTTGGTCTGTCCTTCGTAGTAAAGTCGAAATAGGTATCAGCAGCGTACATGCTGTTCCTTCAGGCTTGATATTAGCTTACACAGAGGCTAAGAATGCCTTATATATGCGTAATCTGCTGCTGAAAGATAAAAAGATTCATATGTATACCGGACAAGCTTCCAGCTTGCCACCTTTGATATGCTTTAGCGATTATGCTGAGCCTATTCATCTCTCGGTTCGCAGCGGCAGCGCTGAACAGATTCGTAAAGCTGTACAACTGTGGATAGATGCAGTGAAACAGCTTGATGTCATAGATCTAGGAATGCTTGAGCTTTGGTGGCAGGAATATACCGTACTGCGCAACCGCTGGCTCAACGAGTGGTTTGGAGATCAGTATCCCGATATTAAAATAGAATCGGACTCTTCTCGCTTTCAGCTTCCTATCGACAAGGACGGTTCCTTCTCCGTCATACTTTGGCAGGAGCAGCTAACAGCCGGGCTCATCGAGCTTTCTAAACAGCTGTTGGCTCATCAGCATCAAGATAACAACGTCATCTTTGAGATTGCAAAGTATATCCAAAACCATTATCATCAGGATATTACTCTTCAGGAGATTGCCAATCATTTCTATTTAAGTCGTGAATATATTTCCCGTAAATTCAAACAGCAATTTAAAGTGAATTTATCTGATTATCTCAGCGGAATTCGGTTGGAAAAAGCGAAGCTTCTGCTGCTAAATCCTAATCTGCGAATCGCTCAAGTAGCGGAGATGGTCGGCTATGACGATGAGAAATATTTCAGTAAAGTATTTAAGAAAATGAACGGCTTTTCGCCGAATGAATACAGGAAGGTGAATCAACCATGAATACGCCCATAGTACCTGCGGATTCAGAGCAGCTCGTGGCGCGAACTGGAAAACCGAGCAAAGTAAAAGGAAGAGGAAGAACCTATCTGTTCTTGTTTATGGGGTGGACCCTGCTTATCGCTTCTGGAGCTCTTGGCGCCAAGATGTACACGGATCAGCTGCGTCAGCAAATTGCCCAGGAGATTGCTCAGCAAACCGAACAGCAGCTGCAAACCGTTCAAGAGGATTACCAGAAGCAAATCGCCCAGCTCAAAGATAACGTCAGCAGTGACCTTGTAAAAATGCAAAGCAAAATCGATTCCCTGAACGAGCTTCTTGCCTTTACCAAGGATAGCGCCAATAGCAAGACAGACAACAGCAATCAACTGTATACACAGCTTAGCGAAGTTAAGAAAAAGCTTGACGATTTGAAGAAAAACCTAGATGTACTGCAATAAGGAAGTGATCTGCCCATGAACCCGATTCCATTAATAAATCGTACTCTGTTGCTTGCAGTCGCGCCTTTTATAGGTATGATTTGCTTCTTGCTTATTTTCCAGCTTTCCGTTCAACTCCCTGAGTTAAAGCGTTATGCCAAGACGGAATTTTCCATTCAAAATCAACTGCAGCAAGCTTCACAGCAGCTGGACAAGGCAAAGACCGATGCTGCGCAAACGCGGACAACCATCGAGCGTTTCTTTCAATTATATGAGCAAAGTGCAACAGATGTAGCTAATTTGGCCAAAACAGCCGATGCCGCGTCTTCCAAACCCGCGGCCATCTTCGATACCAGAATCAGCGCCAAGCTCGGAGCTAAACCCTCCAAGCAGACGACCAGCTCTAATTTGGATATGAAGCTATATTATCTAAATGAACCTAATTACAAAGCTTACGCTCTTAAGGTTGATATGAAATCCGATAAAGCGTTGAAGATGGTGCTTGGCAAAGACAAAATTGGCAGCAGTGAAACTACGCTAGAAGCAGCCCGTCGTTATGGAGCAGTCGCTGGGATTAATGCGGGAGGCTTCGCTGATGACAATAAGACAGGCAGACGATACCCCCTCAGCAACACCATTATGAATGGGAAATTCGTATATGGATTTGAGCCAACCTTTGAGAATTTAGCCTTTATTGGTCTAAGTACTGACCGCAAGCTCATAGGCGGAAGGTTTTCCCGTCAGGAGGATCTGGACAAGCTTAAACCGTCCTTTGGTGCAACCTTCGTTCCCGTTTTGCTGCAAAACGGCAAGAAACAGGCGATACCTGCACAATGGCAATCCTCACCAGCTCGAGCTCCGCGCACAATAGTTGGCAATTTCAAGAATGATCAGCTGCTGTTTATGGTTACGGACGGATATGATGAAAGAGGAAATTCCGGAGCAACATTAGCTGAACTGCAGGAGAAGCTGTTACAGCTTGGGGTCAAGGATGCTTACAACTTGGACGGCGGCGGATCTTCCAGCTTGATCTATGATGGGCAAGTGATCAACCACCCATCCGATGGTAAACTTAGACCGCTTCCTACACACTTTTTATTTTTTAAATAAATGTTCACTTTTATAAGTTTTCTTTTCATAAACGGTTGGTTATAATAAAAGGGCAGGGGGGTGCAAACGATGTCAGCAACATTTTGGATTATGAACTTGGTATTTTTGATTTTTATCGTGGCCATACTCACTTCTTCTTACAATGATGATAAAACAAAAGGTCTGTAATGAAGAATTAAACTACTTATTCCAGACACTTATTAAAAAGCATCACGTTCCTTTAAATAAGGAATACGTGATGCTTTCTGATGTTTTACTTCTTTGTTCGTAGCATAGATAGTACAAAATTCGCTCAACCTATACAATCACGCTCGTCCTCATTAAGAGTTCACAGTCGTTTATCCTCAGTTACTACGCTCTTTCTACCATTCCACTCATCTCGCCAAGACATTCTCCGCAGATATGCCGTTCTTTAAATTCACTCACTTGCTCCATCGAACTGCAGAAGACACATCTTGGACGATATCTCTCCAGAATAATATGATCACCGCTTACCAGTATTTCAACGGGATCCCCCTCGTTCATTTGGTATCTTTTTCTTAGTGATTTGGGGAGCACGATTCGTCCTAATTGATCAACCTTTCTCACGACACCAGCTGGTTTCATTATAAATTCACCTCACTTTCCACACAAAAAAACGAACAGCATAGCCAAGCGATTAAGGAGAACCTCCCTTCAAGTGCTTGCCTCTATACTATTCGTTACTTGTGTTAAAATTCCTGCCATAATCGACTCGTTTTTTGTTATTTCAACCCCGGAAACCCAGTCTGACGCAATCCCTCGAACAATACAATTGCCGCAGAATTAGACAAATTTAACGATCTCACTGCATCTGTCATTGGCATCCGAATCAAATGATCAGGATGCTCTGCAATGATTTCGGGAGGCAGCCCTTTCGTCTCCTTACCGAAAACAAAGAAATCACCATCCTGAAATGTAAACTCAGTGTAAACACGTTTAGCTTTAGTTGTAGCCAAAAAGAATCTACCCTCCGCGTATTTATCCTTTACTTCCTGGAAGGAATCGTGATATTCAATATTAACAGCATGCCAATAATCAAGCCCTGCCCGCTTTAACGTCTTGTCATCCGTCAAGAAACCCAGTGGTCTAACCAAATGCAGCCATGTTCCGGTTGCCGCGCATGTTCTTGCTATATTTCCGGTATTAGCCGGAATTTCAGGTTCAACTAATACAATATGAAAAGCCATAGTCTGTTATCACCTCACTTAAGTCTTTCATTATACTACAATAAACGCGCAAATTTTAACACTCGCTTTACCTTTCATTAATATACGGATGATAGTGCTCTGCAATAATAGGAGTATCAAGTGTTTACGAAGTTGTTTAAGTAAAGGAGATACGAGAGATGAAGAAGAAGATTCTTGTTGTTGACGACGAACCTTCCATTTCGATGCTAATAGAGTTTAATTTAAAACTGATAGGCTATGAGGTACATTGCGTTTATGACGGTGAAGCGGTATTTCAAGCTATTCAACATTTCCGTCCAGACGTCATTGTGCTCGATCTGATGCTTCCTAAGATGGATGGTATTCAAGTATGTCGCAAGCTGCGCAGTCAGAATAATATGGTTCCGATCATTATGCTCACAGCCATGCAGGATTTATCTGACAAAATCGCTGGCCTTGACAATGGAGCCGACGATTATATGACGAAGCCATTTAGTCCTCAAGAGCTGATTTCCCGGATTCAAGCTATTTTGCGCCGCATTCAGACACTTCCATCCTTAACTGAGAGTGCATCGGTTACGATAGGACAGATCGTGATCCAACCTGATCAACGTGAGGTGTCGTTAAAAGGAGAAGCAATAGAGCTGACTCCAAAAGAGTTTGATCTGTTATTGTTTTTGTGCAAGCATCGCGGAAAGGTATTAAGTCGACAGCAGCTGCTGCACGGCGTTTGGGACTATCATTTTCTTGGCGATACACGTATTGTTGACGTCCATATCAGCCACCTGCGCGATAAAATTGAAGGTAATGCCCGAACCCCTGAATATATTGTCACCATACGTAACGTTGGGTATAAATTGACTGAGCCCTCCTTAAAGGAATCCTTAGCGTAATAAGGAAAATTTCATGGCCTCATTACAAGATGAATGTCGCAAATCAAGCGGCATTCATCTTTTTTCACGTAAAAAAACAGCCCTGGATCTTAGGGCTGCTGACAACAAATTAACCGTTACGCTTCTGAAAATCGGACATAAAGTCAGCTAAAGCTTTACAAGCCTCGTATGGCACTGCAAGGTATGCGGAAGCACGAATACCGCCTACACTACGATGTCCAGCCAAGCCTACAAAGTTATGCTGCTCCGATTCCTTCACGAATTGTTTCTCCAGCTCTTCGCTTGGCAAACGGAATGTCATATTCATAATAGAACGGCTATCTGCATCGATATTGCCGGTGTAGAAACCTCCGCTTCCGTCGATGGCATCATAGACCAAGTTGCTTTTCTCGATGCTTTGTTTCTCCATTGCCGCTACGCCGCCGTTCTTTTTAACCCATTTCAGTACCAAATTCATCATGTATATCGAATGAACCGGCGGTGTGTTGTAGAGTGAGCTATTTTTCGCATGGTTGGAATAACGAAGAATTAACGGAATATGCTTAGGCTCTTCCTTCAACAGCTCATCACTGATAACCGCTACTGTTACGCCTGACGGTCCAAGATTTTTTTGTGCTCCTGCATAGATCATTGCATATTTCTTTGAATCGATTGGACGGCTCAGAATTCCGCTTGTCATGTCACCAATCAGTGGAATATTTCCCGTCTCCGGTATGTAAGAGAACTGGGAGCCTTCAATTGTGTTGTTCGTTGTCATATGCACATAGGCCGAGTTTGGATCAATTGTAAGATCGGAAGCTTTGGGAAGGCTTCTCCATTTGCCTTCTTTATTGGAAGCAACAATTGCTGCTTCACCAACTATCCGACCTTCATCATAGGCTTTCTCCGAGAAGCTGCCCGTAATGATGTAGCTGCCGATTTTGCCGGGTTTTAAGAAGTTCAGAGGAATCGTTGCAAATTGCATGCTTGCTCCCCCACCCATGAACAAGACTTGATAGCCTGACTCCAGTCCTAGCAGTTCAAGCAAAAGCTGCTGTGTTTCGGAATTGATAGCTTCGTATTCTTTGCTCCGATGGGAGATCTCCATCAAAGACATTCCGATTCCGTTATAATCTACAAACTGCTCCTGAGCTTGCTGCAATACTTCCAACGGAAGCGCTGCAGGACCCGGATTGAAATTGTACGCGCGTTTAGTCATGAGTTCACACCTTCACCTAGTTTTCAAATCGCATCTTTTGATATGATATGGTTAATGATAGCAAAGTTTATCCCTATCCATCAAGTAGTTATGCTCATTCTTCACATCATTGATACATATTTTCATTATTATCGGATACCCTTTTAATAAATTCTACTTCTAAGGAGCCATTCCGTCATGAATAAGGCACGATTATTTCTTGCGCTTCCTCTTAGAGAGGAGCATAGCGCTTACCTGGAACAGCTCATGAGAACACTACAACCTAAACTCAGCTTTCAAAAATGGGTTCATAAGGACGATCTGCACATCACTCTTAAATTTCTCGGGGATACCGATATCCATGCAATGCCAAGCATTCAATCACTAATGAATCAGGTTGCTTTAAATATCTCACCCTTTCAACTGAATTTACACGCATTAGGCGTCTTTGGTAAGCCCTTAACTCCCAGCATTCTATGGGTCGGTGTAGGCGGCGATCTAACTGCTCTGAACGTGCTTCAGGCACAGACGGAGTCAGCCATGTCATCCTTGGACTTCACATTGGAGGACAGGACTTACAATCCTCACATAACTATAGCTAGAAAATATTTGGGTGATGGTGCTTTCTCCAAAACTGCTTTGGACTGGGCAAATAATGAATTGAAGTTATCACCGATGCAGTGGACAGCCGACAAGATAGTTCTATACCGCACTCATCTAGGGCATAAGCCTATGTATGAAGCTGTTGATACTTATCCCCTTAGCCAAACATCAGCGCCGGTTAGCAGCTAGTTATAATAAAAGAATCACAAAAAACCAGCTTCGCATCCCATTGGGATATAAAGCTGGTTCAGTTACCACTTACATTATGGACCACAGACTAAATAAAACCAAGCTTTTCGTAGGCTC
Source organism: Paenibacillus foliorum (assembly GCF_013141765.1). GTDB lineage: Bacteria > Bacillota > Bacilli > Paenibacillales > NBRC-103111 > Paenibacillus_S > Paenibacillus_S foliorum. The sequence goes on along the minus strand of NZ_WHOD01000013.1, from coordinate 38,710 downwards.
CATTCATCACTGTATTCGCATCGCCCTTTAACCAATTATCAACGAGAGTATAGTAAACGGAGCGGAAGTCAACCTCATACTTCAGATCACCATTATCTAAATTAGTAAGACTCGGCATAACGCCGTACATGCCACCTTTAACCTTGCCTCCCAAGATGAAAACTGGGGCAGCCGTACCATGGTCTGTACCGCCATTCCCATTTTCCTTCACGCGGCGGCCAAATTCAGAGAAAGCCATCGTAACAACACGCTCATGCAAGCCCTGAGTTTCCAGATCCGCATAAAAGGTACCAATTGCTTCGTCAAGCTGCTTCAATAGCTTGGCATGCTGTTCCTTCTCCTGTATATGATCATCGAAGCCTCCGAGCTCTACGTAAAACACACGCGTGCCCGACTTACCTGCCAACAGCTTACTTACCACCTGTAAATCCCTAGCTATATTTGTCTTTGGATACTCCACTTTATTCTGGTAACCATTAGTTAAGCTATGAATAGCCTCTACACTTTGATAGGCATCAGTCCCGCGTTGACATGTCACTTTAATCTGTGTTCCTTGTCGATCGGGATCATACATATCAAGAAAAGCCTTGGCCAATCGATTCTGATCCGCCTTCGGCGTTTTGGGATCAAATAAGTTATAGTTCTCAATCGATTGAATAACAGGAACATTAATAAGATCTGAGTTGAATGATTTATTCGCATTACTGCCTACCTGAAGCGCCCTTAAATAATTTCTGTCCTTCGATAGAGATGATTCGATATATCGCCCTAGCCAACCGGATCGAATAAATTTATCAGGTGCTGCTGTCTGCCATATCTCCATAGACCGGAAATGCGAATGATCCGGCTTAGGATAGCCTACACCCTGTATAATGGCTAGCTTCCCTCCCTGATACAGCTCATTCAGCTTCGTCAAGCTGGGATGAAGCCCTACTTCATTATTGATTGCGAGCACTTCGCTTTGAGTAATATTTAATGTAGGACGAGAGTCAAAATATCCGCCCATTCCATACGGTATCAGCGTATTGATGCCATCATTCCCACCAGACATTTGAATTACTACGAGTACAGGGGATTCGACGCCCAGCTCAGTACTGGCAGCACTGCTCAAGGGAGGCTCGTTCTCTGCAAAAACCATCGGCCCCCCGAATCCTAAAGTAGCCAGAAGTGCGGTACCCTTGATTAGAAAATCTCTCCTAGTCAGCTTCATTTCGACTCTCCCATCCCTTTCACTCACTTATTTCATTTGTGCTTCCGGGCTTACCATAATGAGCTGCAGGAGGCCTTTCATACCATTCGTTTTTTGCGTGGAATAAATAAAAGTATCCTCAGCAAATTTAGATAGTATTTTCACCGTTTGCTCACCAAGGAACCATATACCCGCATTTTTTGAAAATTGCAGCACCCAGTCCTCTGGCTTAGCTTGCGAGCCCAATGTAAAGTCAGTACCGCCGAGCACTTTGCTGTTTAGGCGTTTGGACACTGATTCGGCAAATTGGTAGCGAGACAATAAGCTCGTCGTCATAAGCCATGTATCCCCGCCTCTCCAGCCTGCAACATCAGGCGGCAGAAACAGCTCTTGACCCATTTTCCTGGCCGCTTGAGTGAAGCCTTTGGATAACGGAATATCTAAGGACTTCAAAATGCCCACTACGTATTCAATTGGCGTCTTAATTAAGCTGCCTTGAAGATCAGACTGATAGAAAGCATCCGACAAAAACAACTTGGATAATACTTCGCCTATATTACCGGACTTTGCAAAATCATCGGCCACTAAATCTATCCATTCTTTCGATGGCTCAGCTGCTGCAAAAAACTTCAATAGCTTGCTCGCCATGAAATGAGGTAAAGAATCCTGCTTAAAGATAACGTCAATTGCACTTGTCTCGTCAAAATTTCCCTTTTCCCCAAGAATGGTTTTAACGGTGGAATCGTGCTGGCCTTTATTATAAGTAACCTCATCTGTCTTTTTATTATAAGACCATCCTGTAAAAGCGCGGGCCGTTTCCTTTATATCCTGTTCTGTATAATTCCCGATTCCGAGTGTGAAAAGCTCCATCACTTCTCTAGCATAATTCTCATTAGGCTTTCCTTTTCTATTATTACTAGAATCCAGAAATAACATCATAGCAGGGTCTTTACCCACTTCTAGAACAAGCTCATAAAAATTGCCCATTGCCTGTTTTCGAAAAAGCTCATTTTGCCTAAGAATCAATGGTATTTCTCGTACTTTTTGATAAGAGGTTGCAAAATGCCCATGCCAAAATAATGTCATCTTCTCAACCAAGGGAGCTTGTGAATGAACCATCCTGTAGAGCCAATACGTTTGTTGATCACTAATAGAATCCGCTTTCAACTCTTTGCCATCAGCTAAAAGCTGATCCAAAGACTCAAGCTGCTCCGAGCTTCCGGTAAGCGACTCTCCAGCAATAAGCCGGCGGACCGTCTCCTCCTTGCCTAATTCCAGGCTTGCAGCGACTTCGTTCTTACCTGCAGTAAAGGCTGCACGGTTCAACAGGTGCACCGCTTCTCTTTCCGTCCATTGTATTCCCATCAGTACCCCCCTCAAGCATTGGTTTGATAGTTTTATTATAATGGAGATTTATTACAAAATGGTGACAATGAGAAAATAATTGAAGAAAATCAGTGGGGAGTGAAGTTAGGAGCAAAAAGCGGGAGAGCGGCTAAGATAGCGGGCGTCGAGGCTGCGTGCTTTGTCAGTTTCTCCGATCGCTGTTGTCGGTGGATTGCTTCTATTAAGAAGGCTGCCAGAGGTTGCAATCCACCGACAAAGGCGACCACTATCATTTCTCCGTTCTCTCAATTATATATTGAGAGGGTAGAGAGAACACGAAAGAGCCCCGGGGGTGCCGGGGCTCAACCTTTGAAACTATAAACTTCTATAAAGATAGGATAAGTTCGATAGAACCTAATAATCGATCTTACAGGTCGAAGTACAAGGAGTACTCATGCGGATGAATACGGATAGCAACTGCTTTAGCTTCATCACGCTTCAAACCGATATAGTTATCGATGAAGTCTTTAGTAAACACGCCACCTTCAGTCAAGAACTCGTAGTCTGCTTCCAATGCGCTCAATGCTTCATCCAACGTACCAGGTACGCTGCGAATTTCGCCTTTTTCTTCATCGGACATTTCGTAAATGTTTTTGTCCAACGGACCGTAACCTAATGCACGAGGATCAAGCTTCTTCTTGATTCCGTCCAAACCAGCCATTAGCATAGCCGCGAACGCCAAGTAAGGGTTAGCTGTGGAATCCGGAGTACGGAACTCGATACGACAGCCTTTAGGTGTAACAGCAGCAACCGGAATACGAACAGCTGCAGAACGGTTACCCTTGGAGAATGCCAAGTTAACTGGTGCTTCATAACCAGGAACCAAACGCTTAAAGGAGTTGGTCGAAGGGTTTGTAAGAGCGATCAATGCCGGTGCATGGTACAAAATACCACCGATGTAGTTCATAGCCATTTCACTTAGGTTACCATAGCCGCCTTTTTCATAGAACAAAGGCTCACTGCCATTGAATATAGATTGGTGAACGTGCATACCGCTACCGTTATCGCCAAACAATGGTTTTGGCATGAAGGTAGCCACTTTACCGTATGAATTAGCCGTATTTTGAACAATGTATTTATATTTCATAAGGTTATCAGCTGTTTTAGTCAATGTGTCAAAACGGAAGTTGATTTCGCCTTGGCCGGCAGTAGCAACCTCATGGTGATGGCGCTCGATGCGAAGACCGGCTTCCATCAACAAACGGCACATTTCACTACGGATATCTTGTTGAGTATCAGTAGGACCTACAGGTACATAACCGCCTTTGTGCTTAACTTTAAAACCTAAGTTGCCGCCTTCTTCTTTACGATTGGAGTTCCAATGTGCTTCTTCGGAATCTACGAAGTAAGAAGAGGAATTTTGTCCGCTCTCGTAACGTACTTCATCAAAAATGAAAAACTCGGATTCAGGAGCAAAGTATGCCGTTGTACCTACGCCTGCAGTTTGAAGATACTCTTCCGCTTTTTGAGCAATACTACGCGGATCACGGTCATAACGTTCGCCATCAGGCGTATAAATGTTACACATAATGACCACAGTAGGGTGTGCTGTAAAAGGATCTACATACACAGTCTCTGTGTCAGGAAGCATAACCATATCGGACTCTTCAATACCTTTAAAGCCTGGAATGGAGGAACCATCAAAAGCTACCCCGTTCACAAATGTTTCTTCCTCAACTTCAGAAGCAGGTAAAGAAATGTGGTGAGCTCTACCTGAAAGATCTACGAAACGAAAATCTACCCACTCGATGCCTTTTTCTTTGATGATATTTAATACGTTTTGAGCTGACATTGAATCACTAACCTCCTAAATTCCGAACATTTTTCACTGTTTGTTCGAACATTGTTCAAGTTTTTGTTAATCATGGTCATATTATAAAACTTTTCAGCGACAATCGTCAATATCTATGTAAGGTATTTTTTACGAGTGTGTAAGGTATGCTCACACACTCTTAAAATCTGTTCACACTTTCGACAAAAAGAAAACTTGGTCCCCTTTTATCAAAGGAACCAAGCCGAATCTTACCTCATTTTACGAATATTATTAAACGGCAAACTCTTCCTTCTTCGTATCAAATCTTCTGCCGCAGAGCGGTGCGAGCTTCTCCAAGTCAACCATCAGCTTAGCAAATTGCTCAGGGAATAAAGATTGAACACCATCACCTGTCATCGAGTTATCAGGATCTGTATGCATTTCAACTATCAACCCATTTGCACCGGCAGCCACAGATGCTTTGCACATTGGCTCCACCAATTCGCGGCGACCTGTACCATGACTCGGATCTGATATTACAGGCAAGTGGCTCAAAGTTTGCAGTGCAGGAATAGCTGCCAGGTCCAAAGTATTTCTGGTGTAAGATTCGAACGTTCGGATTCCACGTTCACATAGCATAACGTTTGGATTCCCTCCCGCAAGAATATATTCAGCCGCATTCAGGAATTCATCGTAGGTAGAACTGAAGCCACGCTTCAATAAAACTGGAGTTTTGATTGTTCCTAATTTGCGAAGCAGATCAAAGTTCTGCATATTCCGCGTACCCACTTGAAGAATATCAGCATACTCAGCGCATACATCGACGTATTCAGGAGTCATTACTTCGGTAATCGTCAGCAAGCCATGCTTCTTGCCGGCTTCCGCCATCATAACTAGACCTTCTACACCCACTCCTTGAAAGCTGTACGGTCCCGTTCTCGGTTTAAACGCGCCTCCACGAAGGACTTGTGCTCCTGCCGCTTTAACCAAACGTGCGATCTCATCAATCTGCTCTGCAGTTTCAACCGCACAGGGTCCACCCATGATAATGAGCTGCTCGCCGCCGATCTCTACATCTTTAATTTTGATAATTGTATCATCTGGATGAAAATCTCTGCTGGCCAGCTTGTAGGATTTGGAAATTTTAACCACTTGCTCAACCCCTGTCAGTTGGCGAAGCTGCTCGCTGAGTTTAGGATCAGCATTTCCGATAATTCCGACAACAGTGCGGTCCACACCTTTGGATACGTGAGCCTGAACACCGTTTTTTTCAATATGCTGAACTATTTCGTTTATACGTTCCTCGGATACTTTATTAGAAATGATAACGATCATAATAACAACACTCCCGGTCATAAGTTTTTTGATCCAATAGACTTACACGCTTCAACGCTTATACGCTTTTAAGCTTTTAATCACTAAAGTAACTATATAACAGAGATACATTGTCGTCAAGAAAAAATTCGCCTTTGTTAATTGAACCCTTCCGAGTGTATTTCTTGGTTGTTCCTTCCCCCGGGCGATCATCTTAATCAGGATAACATCACTATTGAACGTAGGTCATGCTTGCAAGCTCAGCGGCAACTCCTTTTCCACAAAAAAAAAATCGACTCAAGGAGTCGATTCTGTGCCAACAACAAGCTCAGCTTTTCTATTTTTACGCTTTTCTTTACGTTTCTCATGATAATATTCAAGGCCCCATTTGATTGGAAAATAAAACAGCAAACCTAAAAGAAGTCCGTCAATAAGCCCTCCGACAAAAAGCTTTAAGTTTGACTTGATAAAAAGATCTATCCAATCGGGCAGAAAATTTAACAGATGTCGGCCTGTGCCGCGAGGCAGTACCATACCTCCTACCTTAATATGAACGTAGGTCAGAGGTAAATAAATAATTTTACCAAACACAAAACCGATTAATGCAGCTGCCATACTTGCTCTGAACAAATAAACTAATGGGAAAATGAGAAAGAATGCCAATCCAGCGGTAGGAAGAGTGAACATTTCGACAGACAGGCCAATGGAAAATCCCAGGGCTACAATGCCCGGACCTCCCTTAGCTCGGGTCAGCAACAAGTATTTATATTTAAACCAACGCTTAATGTTTCCAAATTTAAAAGGCTTCTTGCTTCTAGTCACTTGCTCCTGCTGCATATCCCTTCCCCTATCCCAATTTCTTTATTGACTTACGGCTTTCTGTTTGGCTGTTGGGATCAACTTGTTCATGTTAATGGTACGTTTAATTTCCCACGTAGAAGGGTTTTCTAAATCAAACTGCTCCAGGTAATTTATTACTTCCTTGGTAATCGGTGTAGGTGTCGATGCCCCAGAGGTAACACCTACTCTTCGGACAGGCTTGAGCCATTCAACCTTCAGCTCTGAAACATCTGCTATCCGATAAGCCTTTACACCGGCAATCTCCTCAGATACCTGAGCCAAACGGTTAGAGTTATTGCTGCGAGGATCTCCAACAACCAACACTAAATCAGCATCCTTAGCTTGCTCAGCTACAGCTTCTTGACGAACTTGAGTCGCCAGGCATATTTCATTGTGAATTTCTGCACGTGGAAACCGCTCCAGAAGTCGATTCATAATATGCTTAATATCCCATTGGCTCATTGTTGTTTGATTAGTAATCGTGATCTTTTTGTCCGATATATTCAGCTCATCAACTTCTTCGAGCTTTTCAATTAAATGAACCCTTTCTGGATTGATGCCAACGGCTCCTTCAGGCTCAGGATGCCCCTTTTTCCCGATATAAATAATATGATAGTCCTCGGCTGTCTTTTCTCTTATCAAATCATGAGTTTTCGTAACATCCGGACATGTGGCATCCACCACTGTAAGACCCTTATCACGCGCGCGCTTTCTAACATCAGGGGAAACACCATGTGCCGTAAAAATAACTGTACCGGTTTCGATAGTTTCCAAAATTTCCAACCGGTTCGGACCGTCAAGTGTAATAACGCCTTCTTTATCAAAATAATCAGTTACATGGGCGTTATGCACGATCATGCCTAATATATATACAGGTCTTGGCAGATTAAGGTTTTTTGCTGTTTGCATGGCAAGTGCCATAGCATCTACAACCCCATAGCAATATCCGCGGGGCGAGATTTTAATAATATCCATTTCTGCACCTACCTCTTCTTATGTGCCTATGCCAATAAGCAGCTTATTGATTGAAATCGAAATCATATTCCGACTATTCTATTATACTCGATTCTAAGGATGTAGGAAATGGCACTGGATGCACATTGTCAGAAATCTCGCTTACCGGCAGCCAAATGATAAAGGTACTGCCTTCGCCCTCGCATGTAGTTACTTCGATAGAGCCTTGGTGCTCATCTATAATCCATTTTGCAATAGATAATCCCAACCCGGTACCGGATGTTTTACCGCGCGATAGGTCTGCCCGATAGAATCTTTCGAATATCATGGGCACCTCTTCTATATCCATTCCGATACCTGTATCTTCAATACGTATGCCTATTTGTTTCTCCATTAGAATAGCATCAAGCTTAACAAAGCCTTGCTCCGTATATTTAAAGGCATTTTCTAGAAAAATGTAAATCAACTGCTGAATATAATCCCTGTTTCCATAAACATATATGCCTGTCAAAGCGGACAAGTCCCCTTGCTTCCACTCCACCTCACGCGGGAACATAAAGGCCCTTCGGTTCACTTCCTCCACAAGAGGCCGCAGCTCGATATGAGTCTTGGACATCTGGAAGCCCGCATCAGCCCTAGCAAGAGATAGAAGATCATTGACCAATCGAGTCATCCGCTCCGCCTCACCTGCTATGTCTTGCATCGCCTCCAACGAAAGCTCCAATTGCTGCCGATCCTGATCAGAGCCTATAGAGGCTGTTTTCTTCCACATTTTCTCCAATAAATCGACATTTCCACGGATAGTGGTCAACGGTGTGCGAAGCTCATGAGAAGCGTCCGATACAAAACGCCGCTGCCTCCGATACGACTCTTCCAAATCAAAATATACTTTCTGCAGACGCTCCAGCATATCATTGATTGTATTTGTAAGACGCCCGATTTCATCATTAGGGCCGTTATAATTGACCCTGTTCTCAAGATCGGAGCCCTTGCTTATGGAATTGGCCGCCACAATAACCTGTTCAATAGGCTTGAGTGCTTTTCTCGCGAGAAACCATCCAAAGGAAGCAGCCAAAAGAACAGCAACCAATGCGGTAAAAGCCAAAATTCGCTGCACCAGCGAGAACAAATTCTCAGAAGTATCTATCAGAACAGCAGCCTGGAAAACTCCTGCTAGCTCCTGTTGACCATTCTTTATCACTATAATTGGCTTGTTATATATTAGGAATGCTAAGTTTTCAATTTTGGTTTTCTCGAATAAATATTTATTTTCTACAAACTGATGGCTCTGGGCATCTGTCAATTGTGGAACAGGCAAGGTCAGATTAGCTTCAGACAAATTCGTTGAGGGTCGAATAATTCCATTTTCAAAATTCGTTATTTGATAGAACTTACCTGCACTCCCTATATTGTCTCTTCCTTGTAGGGCAAAATCAAAGCTAATTCCGCCCCCCAATGTCGGAGTCATTCGAGGCTGTATCCGTGAAAATACGGTCTCCCCTTGCTGCTGCAGCTCGTCCTCAATGAAGCTATAGTAATTATAATGAAGCAACCAATAGAGCCCAATGCCAAAAAGCATTAATGTAACGGATAAAATCGCTGTATACCATAATGTCAGGCGCAGCCTAATGGACACGTCAACTCTCTCCCTTCATTACATATCCGGCTCCGCGTACCGTCTGTATCATCCGCTTATGCCCGTACTCCTCCGTTTTTTGACGTAAAAGTGCAATATAGACCTCAAGGACGTTGGATTCACCACTGTAGTCATAACCCCATATTTTTTCCATTATTACATCACGAGACAATACCCGTTTCGGATTTTGCATAAACAAATGAAGGAGCTCGAACTCCTTGGTCGTCAACTCAATCAGCTGACTTCCACGAAACACCTCGCGTGTGTCCAAATCCATAAATACATCCTGAAATTGCAATCGGTTCGTTTGCTGTTCAGCTTTCTCCGCACTCTTCCTGCGCAGCAGCACTCGCACCCGCGCCAGCAGCTCCTCTAAGGCGAAAGGCTTGACCAAATAATCGTCTGCCCCAAGATCCAGCCCTTTAACACGTTCGCCGATCTCATCTTTGGCTGTGAGCATTAATACGGGTACCGTCGCCCCTCCCTCACGTATACGTCGTACAACCTCCCACCCATCCAATTGAGGCATCATAACATCCAAAATAACCGTATCAGGATCATGCTCCAGTATTTGCTTCAAACCATCCATACCATGCTGTGCAGTAAAAACGGTATAGCCTTCAAAAGCTAATGAACGCCTAAGCATGGAAGTGATTTTTTCATCATCGTCTATAACTAATATTTTTTCTCTCATACGCAGCACCGCCTTCATTTTTAAACACGAAACAAGTTGTAGTTCTATTTTATCATCAAATTAGTTGGATACAAAAAGAAACAGAGCTTCACTAAATTTCGCTCCGCTCTGAGTCTTTTTGTGTTCATCTTTTTCTAACCTTTTTCTCTATTCTAGTTGTAAAAGTATTTATTTAGCTTCTGCGTTACGGTCACCAATCGTCACTGTAATGCTTTCCTTCTTACCGTCACGCATAATAGTCAAGTTCGCTTGGTCGTTCACTTTCAATGCTTTGATTTTGTCGACAAGCTCTTGAGATTTTTTCACCTTGGCACCATTGACCTCGGTAATGACATCGTAAGGACGAATGCCAGCTATAAAGCCTGGGCTCTTACGCTCCACCTCAGAAACGATGGCACCTTCTGTATTTTGCAGCTTTAATTCTGTGAGCCATTCTTTATCGATATCCGCCAACTTAACACCAATATAAGGTAACGGGTCTTTTGGAATTTTCACGTTATTTTTCAGATTATCCAATACTGACGAAATTGTACTTGTAGGAATTGCAAATCCAATCCCTTGCGCTTGTGCGCTTACAGCTGTGTTAATTCCGATTACTTCCCCATTCAGGTTCAATAGCGGTCCACCAGAGTTCCCTGGATTAATAGAAGCATCTGTTTGCAGTAAGTGCTTGTATTCGCGAGTACCCTGTGTGTCAGGAATGGAAATTGGACGTTCGCGTGCGCTCAATACTCCAACAGTTACGGTGTGATCAAAGCCATACGGGTTACCGATAGCAACTACCCAGTCACCGACTTTAGTATCTTCAGCTTTACCAAGTGGCAGAGCAGCGAACTCCTTGTCGCCATCAATCTTCAAAGCGGCCAAATCCAGATCATAGCTGTTACCTAACAAGGTAGCCTTAAATGGCTTTTCATAGCCTTCTACAGTTACCCAAATTTCGTCTGCTCCGTCAATTACATGCTCATTGGTTAAAATGTAACCCGATTTTTCAAAAATAAATCCGGTTCCCATTCCTCCAGGCTGAAGCTGTCCAGAATCAGTGCCGCTTTTGGGCTGCTGCTTGCCGCCTCCGTTATCTCCAAAAAATTGTCGGAAGAACGGATCGTCTAACAGAGAGCTTCCTCCACGACTGCTAGCCTTGGCCTTAACTTTGGTTTCAATCTTTACGACCGCCGGACCCGATTGCTCAGCAATTTGTGCGATGTTCTCCGGTCTGCTTCCGAGGTCGAAAGCAGTTGGTTTCACTGTTCCGCTCCCGCTTGAACCTGAGGTCGATTGACCTGTGGTTGCTGACGAGGCTTTATTTGACATCACACCTTGAGGACCTGTAAACCAGTTCATTTTGTCAGAAGCGAACATCAAGCTCCCCACGACTACAGCCCCTGCCAAAAAAGCGGTAAATCCGGTTCTTAGAGAAGAACCTTTCTTCTTATGATCATTCTGCTGCCAGCTGTTAGAATCATGCATAGGCTTATCGGTTACGTTGTAAGAGAACGGTCTCATTGGCCGCGGCGGAGTCATTTCCACCTGTGCTGTTTCTTCGCTTTCACTTCTTACGCCTGAGTCCGGCTCGTTTTGTCCCAAATCTGATTTATAAGGCCCATATGAGTAGTAGTGGGACGGACGCTCTTGCCTTGGCTCATTTGCTTCTGATTGGCCGGCTTGTTCGTTGGACGAACTATTAGAATCGCCATTTGGCCGGCGAAAGAAATCATCATAACCTCTTTTGTTGTCATCCATAGTAAAATTCCTCCGTTCAATTAAGATTCCAGTGATAATGTGTTATGTGTATGTGTTAATTGCTATCCTTGACTATATATTGGACTCGTAACCTTAAAGTAACATTAAAATAAAATAAACGAAAAGTTAAATTTCTTACACAATCCCCCTGGACCCAGCGTGAGAGACTATAAAGGAACCGAAGTGCTCCCTATGTACTTATCATGTTGGAACGCGTTCGTTCTATAAAGAAGGAGCTTTGCGCGGCAAAGCTCCTTCTTTATAGAACACGCTATACGTTTACGCACCTTCACCAGTGCTTGCTCTTGCTCTCGCTCTTGCTCTTGTTGCTCTTGTTCTTGCTCCTGCTCCTACTCCTACTCCTACTCCTACTCTTGCTCCTGCTCTTGCTCTTGCTCTTGCTCTTGCTCTTGCTCTTGCAACAAATGCTAGCGCGTGTCCGGGCAAACTTTGCAACGCAAAGCAGCCCGGACCGACGCGCTCCTATGCACCCAAGTCGCTCCACGCTCTAGCCCGTTACCGCAGGCATTCAAGCGTGGAGGGGTAACCTTCGCGTTAGCCAAAGGAGCCCCGACCGACGCGTTCCCTCCACCATAGACCCATCGAAGCACTAAATAACCTTCCTCCACCAAGCTTGCGGGGTCCAGGGGCGCCAGCGCCCGGAGCCCCCTTGAAGAACAAGGGGGTGGGGGGATTGAACCACCTAGGAGGAGGGGAAGGAAAGCTCTACTTTTTGCAGCAATTCCTTCGCTTTATCCACCCATTGATCCTCCACTGGAGCATCCTTGTCAATCGGCTCCTGAAATTGATCTATCATAGCACCGGTAAAGTTAACCTTGGCTTCCTTATCCAAGCCCTCGTTATAAATATGTTTCAGCACAAATGGAGTTCCTAAGTGAATAATTGCATCCGTGGAATCAGCGTCACCGTCTAACGCACCGTGTGTTACCTCAAAAGGGATACGCAACCATACTTTGTGCGCTTCATCTAAATGCCGATCAAAATAGCCGTGCTCATAATCCCAGTTGCCACCTAATGAAAAATCAAATTCATGCAAATAATTGCGAATTTCATCAAACGCTTCCTCACGGTCGACTAATTCAAATTTCAAAGGGATCATCTGTTTATCCTCCAGTTAATTTTATTAATAGAATGATCGTAAAATGCAAAAATTATGCTGTATGGAATAACTGAACGTTTGTAGTTACATGTCATAATATCTTACGTATTTCGTTGACATAACTATCATCAAAAACGTATAATAATTGGCGGAGTGCGTACATAATTTGCGTAAAACAAGGAGATGAGCTCTATGGATATATCCACCTTAGCGAGTGGATTAGACACCATCTGGGTGGTACTTACAGCGGCGATGATATTGTTGATGGAAGGCGGTTTCGCCTTACTGGAGGCCGGTTTTGTAAGACAGAAAAATGCTGTTAGCATCATAATGAAGGTATTTGTGGACATTACATTCGGGGCACTTGTCTTTTACTTTATTGGTTTCGCTTTCATGTATGGAAAAGATTTTGCCGGTTTAATCGGTACAAGCGGATTTATGATGGGAGGAGATCTCACACATATTAAGCTTTCGATTTCTAATGATACCTATTGGTTATTCCAATGTGCCTTTGTTATAGCTGTTATATCAATCGTGTCCGGCGCTGTAGCCGAACGCATTAATTTCCGCGCTTATATTCTTTACACAATTGCTATGACTGGACTCATTTATCCAGTTGCAGGTCATTGGGTTTGGAGTGTAGGCGGTTGGCTTGGAAGCCTTGGCATGATCGATTTTGCCGGCTCCGCAGTTATCCATGCTTTGGGCGGTGCTTCTGCATTAGCTGCTGCGATTTTCATCGGACCTCGTATCGGGAAATTTTCGGAAAACGGGACCCCTAACATTGTACCTCCGTCCAATCTTCCTCTAGCTTCAGTTGGTGCTTTTATTCTTTGGTTCGGGTGGTTCGGCTTCAATTCAGGTAGTACACTCAGCGCAACTAACGGTTCTATAGGACATATTGCGGTTACGACCATGCTAGCTGCCGCCTCAGGAGGTGCTTCTTGCATCCTTTTTACAATGTTTCGTTACCGCAAGGCCGATCCACCCATGGTGATAAACGGGTCCTTAGCTGGTTTGGTCGGAATTACAGCCGGCTGCGCTTTCGTCAGTGATATCGTTGCCATTGTAATTGGAGCCATATGTGGTATTGCTATGGTATTTGCAACGGAATTTTTGGAATCCAAACGTGTTGACGATCCCGTTGGCGCATTTGCCGTACACGGAGTAAGCGGAAGCATCGGAGCCCTGGCACTTGGCCTATTCGCCAAACCGGAGCTTACCGAAGGTATTGGCCAGGGCTACAGCGGTCTTTTTTACGGAGGAGGCTGGAGTCTTCTCGGGGTGCAGGCGCTTGGCCTCATCATTGTTATCGTCTGGGGCTTTGGAATGACTTGGATCGCTTTTAAGCTAATCAACCTTTTCATTCCTGCACGCGTTAGCCGCGACGAGGAGCTTGTCGGTCTTGATGTAGGGACTCATGGTGTGCCGGCTTACAGCCAAGATGATGATTTTATAGAGTTGACCAAATTAAAGAAAAGCTAATTCATTATGTTGCTAAAACAAAAAAGTGTGTCCTCAAGGTCTAAAATGACCTCAGGGACACACTTTTTTTTCTTAACCTATTGTTTCATTCAATAATTTTAATCATCCCGACTTATTCAGCACCTTACCATTTCTAAAGGTAACATTCATCGTCTTACCGTCTTGAGTTTTGTACTGATAAGTTTGAAAAGTATTCAAACCACTATCGTCTTTACTTTCTTGTGTCAGCTTCCCTATTTGACCCATTTTTTTCGATACTTCATCATAAGTCATACCGAATTCAACAGTATCTAATTGGTCCTTGGTCGCGATTGGCTGTTCCTTCGCTCCCTTAGGCGCTTCTACTGGAGCAGGATCTGATTTACCTGAGTCAGGCTTGGCAGCATCGGCATTATTTGCTGGTGGAGTTGCTGGCGTGGTTCCGCTAGGCGCTGTAGCCGGAGGCTGTATGCCGCTTGGAGAACTAACCGGTGGTTCTGTATTTTGAGCTGGTTTAGTATCTTGCTTAGAACATGCTGTACCCACTAACATTAAAGCCAGGAGTCCAATATATAGTTTATTCATTTTCATTTTCAAATCTCCTCCATCCATATTGTAGTACAAGAGAAAATTTGCCAGCTCCACACTTTCCTGCCGTAGTCACATTATATCGAATCTTGTCTTATAAATCAAAAGCTCTCCCTCTCGAATGGCAATATAGCCTTATATTGAAAAATATATAGCAAACAATCAGCAAGCAAAAAGCTGGACTCCTCAAGGAATCCAGCCTGATTCAAAAGATCATATTATCTAAATTAGTTCCTTCTCCAAATCATCACTGATTGTCACCAGATCAGAAGGATTACTATTGTTCATAATTAGCCTAGCATTCTCCAGCTCTGCACGCAGCTGCCGAATTTGCTGCATTGGTCTCTTAACATAATGGATATATTCAACTGCTAGATGATGATCCGGTTTCTTCCCCGTAAACATCCTGCGTAAAGGTGACATGGATTGATAGCTTCTTTCTTCCATATGACGCTTTTTCTCATAACGCTCAATAATTTGTTCATTCTCAGCAATTTGCTCTTCTTTACGAGCCATATAATTTTCCAAAAACGGATAAACTTCGGCTGCTTTTCGTTTATTCACCGGAATCATACTCCCTGTTAACAGAGCATTCAGCATGGAATATCACCTGTCTTTTCGTGTCAACTATCATCACAATAATAATATTTTACACTAAAGAAGCAGCTTTGAAAACACTTATTTTAAATAAAAGTGCCAGTGCTGCACTTTTATATGCAACTCTGGCACTTTTACTTACACGAGTTAACTATTGTTTTGAACTTTCATTCGTGCTCTGACTTGGATTATTCTGAGCCGCACGCTTTACATTGTTAGCCAGAACTTCTTCAGAAAACTCTGTATCATTTTGTTGATTTTGTTGTTGCTGTTGGTTGTTATTGTTGAATTTGTTGTTATTTTTGTTTTTTGCCATGGTTTATCACCTCCCCTTACAACTATAGTATGGGAAGAACAACCATGATTTATGTTGGAAATTTAAAACAATATTTCGTCTTGAAGCTGATTCCACATGACCTCGGTTATTTTCCCTCCGCCTTGCTTAACAATAAAGACATTCAAGGTTTTTTTACCCCATTCTTTGTAGACCTGGTCTTTCGTCTCAAAGTAAAGGTCAATCCGATTTCCCTTAATAGCTCCGCCTGTATCAGCAACAACACCATATCCATAGCCAGGAATCCATAATACCGTTCCAATCGGAAACACCTTTGGGTCGGCGGCTATTGTTGACAAAGAGTTTTTATTACGCTTCACTTTCATTCCCGAATAGGTAACTCCGTATTCAGGATGCCCAGGATTTTTACCTGTCGATTCCTTGCCAGCATAATACCCTGTAGCCACTACTTCTACAGCTTTTAACCTTGATAAGTCTTGGTTCAAATTAGGCAAAATGTTATATTTATTCGTTTTCTGCTTATTTTCTGCACGGAGGTTAGAACTTACAGTGGACACAGCCCTCGTCTCATTGCTTTTAGGATCCTGATCTTGTATTCTACTGACTGGGTCACGTGCTTGCTCCTGCTCTCGGTTAAGTTCCGGATACATTTGCGTGGCTGTACTGACCTGATCCCGTTGCTCCTGTACGAACAGAAGAAACAATACCAGCAAAACAGAAATCAAAAAAATCCACTTTGCATGATTTACGGCTTTAGGTAACATAGCTTCTTTAAACCACCCCTTATTATTAAGAGGCTGTCCAATTATTAAAGGAAGTATACGTAAAATCAATTAGACATTGGTAACATTCATTCTATCTTGAATTGTTGAATCCATAAAAAAACAAGCCTCCGTCCCCACTTTGGCAGTGGTTTCGGAAGCTTGATCTTTACATCTATTAGTCGATTTGCTTTGTTCTTATTGCTGTTTCAATCATAGCCACGACACTATCCAAGCTCTGGATGCCCAGATCGCCTTCTCCGCGTCTACGAACAGACACACTTGAGCTATTCATTTCATTTTCTCCTACAACAAGCATATAAGGAATCTTCTCGAGCTGAGCCTCACGTATTTTATAGCCTAGCTTCTCGTTGCGAAGATCCGATTCCACTCGTACACCAGCAAGCTGAAGCTTCTCAGCGACCTCTTTAGCATAGCTTTCAAATGCTGTTGAAACCGGGATTACCTTGGCTTGTACCGGACATAACCAAGTTGGCAAAGCCCCTGCAAAATTTTCCAAAAGGAATGCAGTCATTCGTTCCATCGTAGAGATGACGCCGCGGTGGATAACCACAGGACGATGCTTCTGTCCATCATCTCCGACGTATTCAAGCTCGAAACGCTCTGGCAGCAAGAAGTCAAGCTGAGCTGTCCCCAGAGTTTCTTCCTTTTTCAGAGCAGTTTTGATCTGCACATCGAGCTTTGGACCATAGAAAGCAGCTTCGCCTTCCGCTTCATAGAACGGCAAGCCCAATTCCTCAACCACCTCACGAAGCATACGTTGAGACATTTCCCACATTTCGTCATTCGGGAAGTATTTCTCTGTATCCTTAGGATCCCGGTAGGACAAACGGAAACGGTAATCCTTAATACCGAAGTCTTCATAAACGTGACGAATCAAGTTAACTACTCGTGCAAACTCTTCTTTAATTTGATCCGGGCGGCAGAATATATGCGCATCATTCAATGTCATGGCTCTAACTCGGTGAAGCCCTGTCAAAGCACCTGACATTTCGTAACGATGCATGGTTCCAAGCTCAGCTATTCGTACGGGAAGATCTCTGTAGCTGCGCATATCGCTTTTATATACCATCATATGATGGGGACAGTTCATTGGACGAAGGACAAGCTCTTCATTGTCCATAATCATTTTCGGGAACATATCCTCCTGGTAGTGCTCCCAGTGACCTGATGTTTTGTATAACTCAACGTTAGCAAGCACCGGTGTGTACACATGCTGGTAGCCCAATCTTTCTTCCAAATCAACAATATATCGTTCCATAGTACGGCGTAATTTAGCACCATGCGGCAGCCATAACGGCAATCCTTGTCCCACTTCACGGGAGAAAGTGAACATTTTCAATTCCTTGCCCAGCTTGCGGTGATCACGCTTTTTAGCTTCCTCCAGCAGGTGCAGGTGCTCATCTAGATCAGCCTTTTTCGGAAAAGCTGTTCCGTATATACGTTGAAGCATTTTATTCTTAGAATCCCCGCGCCAGTAAGCCCCTGCTACACTTAGAAGCTTAAAGGCTTTAATGCGTCCTGTTGAAGGCAAGTGAGGTCCACGGCAGAGGTCAAAAAACTCCCCTTGATCATAAATAGTCAATTCAGCATCTTCCGGTAAATCACGGATTAATTCAAGCTTTAATGGATCCTCAAGCTCAGTAAAGATACGATTGGCCTCTTCTCGGCTAACCACACGTCTGCGGATTGGCAGATTTTCTTGAGCAACCTTCTCCATTTCCTTCTCGATCTTGACCAGATCGTCCGGAGTCAGCGGTGTTTCCAGGTCAATATCGTAATAAAAGCCATCTTCGATCACAGGACCGATTCCGAGCTTTACTGCCTTCTCACCATAGATGCGTTTAATCGCCTGTGCCATTAGATGGGCTGTACTGTGTCGATATACCTCCAGGCCATCCTCGCTGTCCAGTGTCACAATGGATATAGCAGCATCCTGCTCCAATGGTGTGTTCAGGTCTACAGCTTTTCCATTAATTTTACCAATCACTGAATTTTTCTTAAGTCCTGAGCTGATCGAACCGGCAATTTCTTCAATTGTGATTCCTTGCTCATACTCTTTTACTGCTCCATCCGGAAAAGTTACTTTTACTGCCATTTTGTTTCAGCTCCTATTCTTTTTATGCAAGCAAAAAAGCGCATCATCCCAGAAAGGGACGAGTGCGCTTGGTCTCGTGGTTCCACCCTAATTCGATTCGCAGTCTTTCCTGATTAAGCAGGTTGAAACAACGAATCCTCAATAAGCATCTGATAACGGAAATGAACCGGAGAAATTTACTAGTCAGGCAAAAAACACCTGCGTTCCATCTCCCAACTACAAAGGGGTAAATGAATGTCGTTTAACTGAAGGAGATTACAGCCAAGTCTCCTCTCTCTGTGCAGCACTTCATCATTGTTGTCTTTGATTTCAGTCTTATCCCTTATTATAATCAGATGCAGCCGAGCGGTCAAGATTTTGGCATAACCTACAATATTCACAAATCTCAACACGATTTTCAAAAATTTGCTTAATCGTTTGGATAATTTGTACATCTGGATCTCTTGTGTGAATATAAATAAGCTGTGGGGATACAGAAATTAGCGTACTTACGATGACATCCTCAAAATTAATGTCTTTTTCAAGCATTTCGATGGTCAAAGTTGTATCGCCTGTTGTATCGATTTTTTCCATTTCTTCGTTTAAAAGCAAGAACTCATTGCCGCCTTTATGTATTAAATGGGCAAGCGGTATTTTGGCTTCCTGAATGTATACAAAATATTGTAGCAGCGAGATGAACTCCCGATATTGTTGATCCATTAAAAACTCATCTATGGCATACTCCGCCATTTCCCGGAGCTCTTCCCTATATTCATTTAGACGAAATTTCATGAAGCCGTCGATGTTCAACACTGTATTTTCCTGCATAAAAGTGTAGATGCTCAAGCGGATTTTTTCCTTACGGTGCAGCACCAGTTCTCGCTGCTCCCAGCTTTCGTCCGTCCTCTCCATATGCAGCATTTGTCTGTAATAACTTAGGATCGAGCTAATATCATTTTCTTGCTTGTAATCAAATTCTTTCAAAATCAGAGCCTTCAGCAATTCCTCTTCTTTATCACTTATAATCCAATCTGCAACTTTCTCAGAAACTTTCTGAAGAAGCGCGTCCATACGTTTGTCCAATTGAAATCGCGGCATGACTCCATTAACTTCAATTACAGAACAAATTTTATCTTGCTTTAGGTCAATTACTGCATTTTGTTTATAAGAATCCCATACCGCAGCTGCTATCGATTCTTGAAGACGTTGAACCGATTCGTCCGGTACTTTCATTAAAGTCAAAGCAAACAGCTTCATACCATTCACTCCCTTCTTACCTAATAGCTCTTACTTAAAGTATATGGTCACTTGAAGGCATATATACAAACAACAATTTCCCATGGTATAGTTAAGTAATTAGAAAGCCGCAATAATGGAGTGACAACTGAATGGGGTTTGACTTTATACAATTGGTTAACTTGCCTCTATGGAACCGTAAGCTATTAAACGGTTATTGGATTATTATAGGCCTTGCTGTTTTGTTCTCCATTGTGAGTAATGTGATTAGTTATTTTACCAAGCAATACGATTCGATACCGATAATCACTCTTGGAGTCGTGTGGATTCTTGGGGTGGCAGTTTTGGAGGCGGCCAATTATTGGCTGAAGAGAGGGCATGATTATCTCATTATTACGGGTGCCTTCATTATTCCTGACAGTCTGATTTATGTATTTCCTGAAGACAGCGTTTTATTAACAACGTTGTACCTTCCCATTCTAATCTCCGTATTATATTTTCAGTTCCGTAAGGTTATTTTCTCAGCAATCCTTAGTTTAATTAGCTTCTTCGCACTTTACGTATTGTGCTTACGTGAGACGGCCTTGTATTCAACAAATGACCTCATTATTATGACCTGTGTTCTTCTCTGCGGCGCAATTGTTGCATTAAGTGTTATGAGCCGCGGGTCTGAGCTGTTGAAGCATTTGCAAACTTCACTCGCATCTAGCCAAGATCTTCTTGTGAAAAATGTAATCATGGACAAGCTAATAAAAACCGATGCACTAACCGGATTATATAATCACATGTCCTTCCATGAATATTTGGACAAGTTAATTGAGCAAGGGGAGAAATACGATCTTTCTTTCCAACTAGCAGTTCTGGATATTGATCACTTCAAGAAGGTAAACGATACCTTCGGTCACCGAGCAGGCGATGCTGTACTGAAGAAGGTCGCACATTCTATAACATCGCTGGTTTCACCCAACGATTTTACAGCGCGTTATGGCGGCGAGGAATTTGCTGTTATTTTTACAGATATCGAATTGAATGAAACTCTGATCAATCTCGAGAACATTCGTACCTACATTGAAGAGCAGCATCATGAGGAACTGAAGGGCAGTGCGGTAACTATCAGTATCGGTGTTCAAGATTATGAAAAGGGCTGTACCAAGGAAGCACTCTTCACAGGAGCCGATCAGGCATTATATGAAGCGAAAAGAACTGGACGCAACCGAACGGTGGTCCACGATCCACAAAAAGAAACAACGAACTCGAATTAATCGGGTTCGTTGTTTTTTTATTATCATTTCTATTAATTTTGCATCATAAAGTCGTTTTCAATCTTTTCATTTACATCGTCAAACACGCGGATAATGTCATACTTAGTATTGCGCTGTGCAGGGATTTTACCTGCTTCACGGATGATGTCCAAAGTAGATGAAATATTAACCTTGTGCGTGGTACCAGCGGCGGAAACAACATTCTCCTCAATCATGGTAGAACCAAAATCGTTGCAGCCATAATGAAGGGATTGCTTCCCAACCTCAGGTCCCATTGTTACCCAAGAAGATTGGAAGTTAGGGATGTTATCCAGCATGATCCGGCTGATCGCGACATTTTTCAGATAATCTTGAGGCCCCAGCTTCTCAGCTTTCAAATTGGTATTATCGGGTTGAAACAACCAAGAGATAAAGGCTAGAAATCCAGGTGTCTTATGCTTATTGGCAATGCATTCGTCTTGCGCGTCACGAATCCGAAGCAAGTGAAGCGCGCGCTCCTCCATGGATTCACCAAAACCAATTACCATGGTACCTGTGGTATGCATACCGATTTTATGAGCCGTTTGCATTACGTCCATCCAATCACGCCAGGACCCTTTCAGACGACTGATCTTTCTACGCGTACGATCATCCAATATTTCAGCGCCCCCGCCAGGCAATGAATCTAATCCAGCCTCGTGCAGCTCGCGCATAACCTCTTCAAGCGTAAGCCCGTCCGATACATCCTTCATCTTCAAAATTTCTGCTGGAGAGAAAGAGTGCATTTGAATGGAAAACCGCTTCTTAATCTCGCGAAGAATGTTTGTATAGTAAGTAAACGGAAGGTTCGGGTTCGTACCGCCCTGCATCAATATCTCCGTACCGCCAACATCCAACGTCTCTTGAATTTTATTGAAGATAGTCTCGTCCGATAGAACGTAACCCTCTTTAGAACCAGGAGCACGGTAGAAGGCACAAAACTTACAGTACACATCGCAAATATTAGTGTAATTGACATTACGACCAATAACGAATGTAGTTATCGGCTCCGGATGGTGCTTGAGCATAATTTGATTGGCTACATGTCCCATTTTCTCAATCTGGTCAGATTCATATAATTCGATGCAGTCCTCAAGACTGATACGGTTTCCTGCTAAAGCACTATCAAGGATGCGGTCAACGGAACTCATCCTGCTCACTCCTTTTATTCTGGCTATATGTTTTGTATACGAAGAAAATCATCTAAACTATCGTACCATAAACGAAGAGCTTAGTCATTAAAGAAATCCTCAGAAGTGCAGAGAGCTATCGTTGTAATAACCCGTTGCATAGGTAGGTAATCGATTATCTATAAATGCCTTATTAACAAACAAGAGATTACCCCGAGTAAATGGCTCTTCGGTAATCTCTTGTTTTAGTACATATCGTATTAGGCGCTATAAACTTGACGATTCCCTCTTATCTTCTCTTTCACCAATCGAAACTGTTGGGTCCGATCTTGATCGGCAACGAAAGGCTCCGGTCTTGCGAAATAAAAGCCTTGCCCCATCTGTACCTGCATTTCATACAAAATATCAGCTTCTTCTTGCCTTTCAACACCCTCAGCAATAACTTGGCAATTGATATTTTCCGCAAAATGAAGCATAGCGCGAAGAAGCGACTGTTTCACTTCGAACTTATCGATATTTTGGATAAGCGACCTATCGATCTTAATGATGTCGGGTACCAGCTCCGAGATTGTTTGTAGACTCGAGTACCCTGCACCAGCATCATCAACAGCAAAACGAAAGCCATGAGAGCGGTATTTGGTTAATAAATGACCCATGTACTCAAAGTTACGGATGGCATGGCGCTCTGTGATCTCTAAGACGATCTGCGAGGGTGAAATTTCCGGATGCTGAGCCATTACAGCAAGCAGTTGATTCAGAAAAAGTGGATGGCACAAAGTAACAGGAGTGATGTTGATGAACACTTGCTCGCGGATGTGTCGTACGGCAATTTCATTAAAAGCTTTCTTGATAACCAAGAACTCCATTTTCGATAATAAATCAGCCTGATAAGCAAAATCAAACAGTTCCACAGGAGAGTGAAAAGGAGTATTATGCGGACCTCGTGTCAAAATCTCCCACCCGAATATTTCACCCGTGTTTAAATTCATAATCGGCTGCGTCAGCACCGAAATATTCTCCGTATGTATAATATCAACTAAGTGCTGCCTGGATTTAGTGAAATGAGCTGGCAGTTTCTTCGTTGCAATCGAATGGGCATAATGGTAGGCACTATGTATGGCCGCTTCTGTATTTTCAATATCCTGATTGATCATATAGCAGCCGGTCTGGAATGTGTATGATGCCTCTTCATGAAATCGGGCAGGCAAGCGCAATCTACGTTCTAACTCATTCCGAAGCAGTATAGATTTGCGGTGCAGCTCGTCATAGGAAAAGCCTTGATGCTCCTTTATGAAAATACAGAAATTTTCACCGCCGAATTGCTTAATTCCAAGAATATCTTGTTTCTTAAAAAACGAGGGAATCACTTCCCGCATAGTTAAGCGTATGTGCTTTTGCAAGTTCTGGATAAAAGAGTGGGGATATGTAGCAAAAAGATGATGAAAATCTTCCATATAAAGCAAAATT
Organism: Paenibacillus foliorum; assembly: GCF_013141765.1. Lineage (GTDB taxonomy): Bacteria > Bacillota > Bacilli > Paenibacillales > NBRC-103111 > Paenibacillus_S > Paenibacillus_S foliorum. The sequence goes on along the minus strand of NZ_WHOD01000013.1, from coordinate 15,165 downwards.
AAACCGCAACTACCGCCTTGACGCCGGTATTGTTGAAGGATCGATACTATTGGATCTCGCAGTGAAAAATCAGGGGGGAAATACTTCAATGACTTGTTGGAGAAAGGTAAGTAACAAATCAATTTAAATTTTTCTTTCCATTTATAAAAAGAAAGTAAGGACATTGTATCCCCCATTTTGCCGCCAACAATTGTTGGAAATTTGAAATTAATCATATCATGAGTTAACCATTAGTGAATAGTATGAATCACCAAAAAACAGCGCTTTCAGAATAAAAATGATGCCGAAGAACTAAGTAATTGCTCAAAAAACATAAACAAACAGCCGAAGAATGTCAATTACCATTCCTTCGGCTGAAAAACTGACATTATTCGTCAAATGACAATGCATGCTCCAGATCGGCTATCAAGTCCTCAATACTCTCAAGACCTACTGAATATCGAATTAAACCATCCGTAATTCCTCGCTCTAATCGAACCTCTCTTGGCATTGCCGCATGAGACATCATGGCTGGGTAGGACAGTATACTTTCCACAGCACCCAGACTGACTGCAACCAATGGAATCTCGACCTTGCTTAATACCTTTTTGGCACGTTCTCCTGAGCCTACGTCAAAGGATACAACTGCGCCGTACCCAAGAGATTGTTTCTCATGAATGGCTCGGCCCGGATGACCCGGCAACCCCGGATAATAAACGGTTTCTACTTCAGGATGCTCTGTAAGCCATTCAGCCAATCGGAGCGCACTTTTCTCATGGGCATCCATGCGGGTTTTCAGGGTTTTCATTCCACGCATTAACAGCCATGAATCCGATACTCCAAGAATGGTTCCAAGCCCGTTCTGCAGCTGCTTCATACGTAATCCTAAGCTATCATTGGCAACAACGGCGAGACCGGCAGTGACATCACTATGTCCGCCCAAAAACTTGGTTGCACTATGCAGTACAATATCAACGCCATGTTCAATAGGACGTTGATGATACGGAGTCATGAACGTATTGTCTAGCAGCGTTAGAAGGTCGTGCTGCTTAGCCCATGCTGTAATCGCACCAATATCAGTAATCTTAAGTGTAGGGTTAGACGGAGTTTCCATGAATACAGCCTTTGTATTCGGCTTGAGCGCAGCCTTTACCTTGTCCAGATCCGTCATATCGACAAAGGTTGTCTCAACATTCATCCGTGTCATGATCGTACTCAACAGACGATAGGTACCGCCGTAGACGTCTTCTGTGCAGATGATATGATCACCTGACGAAAGCAGCATGGCAGCAGCCGAAATAGCCGCCATACCGGATGCGAAAGCAAAACCGCGCGTTCCGCCCTCCAGCACCGCAATGTAGTCCTCAAGAGCTTGCCGTGTCGGATTTCCTGAACGTGTGTAATCAAATTCCTGCTGATCATCCAGAGCTTCTTGATGGAAAGTCGAAGCTTGATAAATTGGAGTGCTGGAAGCTCCTGTAGTTGAATCGATGGCTCTATTAAAATGAATGAGCTTCGTTGCGAATTGACGCTCAGCTTGTCCTTCCGTGCGTTTGCGTGCCATCGACTAAACCCCCTCGACTTCCGCTTGTGCCAGATCAATCGCTCTAGACAGATCAGCAATCAGGTCGTCCACATGCTCAATGCCGACTGAATAACGAAGCAACCGGTCATCCACACCAATTTGACGGCGTATTTCTTCAGGAATATCCGCATGGGTTTGGATCGCAGGGTAAGTCATAAGCGACTCCACTCCTCCCAGACTTTCTGCGAAAGCAATTAATTTAATATGTCGTAATATCGGTTCTATGAATCGGGCATCTTTAAGCTTAAAGGAGAATATACCCGTGTTGCCTGAAGATTGCCTCTTCTGAATTTCATGGCCTGGATGGCTCTCCAAGGCCGGATAGTAAACATCCTCCACCTGCGGATGCTGCAGCAGGAAATGAGCCATTTTTGTAGCGTTATATTGATGGCGTTCCATGCGGATTGCCAGAGTCTTCATACCTCTCATTAACAACCAGCTGTCCTGAGCGCCTAGAACGGCTCCCATGGAGTTATGTAAGAATGCCATTTGCTCTGAGAGTTCCTTGCCCTTAGTTACAATTAGCCCGGCAAGCACATCGTTGTGTCCACCCAAATATTTCGTCGCACTATGAATAACGATGTCGGCTCCGAGTTCAATAGGGCGTTGGAAGAAAGGAGTTAACAAAGTGTTATCGACAATCGATAAGATGCCTTTCTTCTTAGCCCAACCACATACGAGCTCAAGGTCAGTAATCATCATCAACGGGTTAGTTGGTGTTTCGATCAGCACCGCTTTGGTATTCGCCGTATAATGCGACTCCAATGCATCCAGATCATTCGTATCCACATACGTAGCTGTTACACCAAAGCGGGACATGATTTTCTCCAGCAAACGATAAGTGCCTCCATATAAATCAAGGGAAACAATCAGGTGATCGCCTTGACTGAACAAAGCAAAGATGGTTTGCAGCGCAGCCATACCCGAGCTGCAGGCAAAGCCCGCGTCACCAGATTCCAGCTGTGCGATAGCTTCCTCCAGCACCTTGCGCGTGGGGCTTTTCGTACGTGCATAATCAAAGCCAGTGCTTTGACCCAGCTGTGGATGGCGGAAAGCTGTTGCTTGATAGATCGGGAAGCTAACCGCTCCTGTAACTGGCTCCTCTATGGAACCGATTTGAGCCAATCGACTCTCGATTTTCAAATCTTTATTTTGTTCGTTCATATAGAAAAGTCCTCCTTGTGTAAATCATACGGGGTTTCTTGGTACACATAGTAGTTCAACCAATTCGAGAACAGCAGGTTCGCATGAGCTCTCCACGAAACAAGAGGTGGCTGCGATGGATCATCGTTAGGATAGTAGTTTTTTGGCACCTTTACTTCCATTCCTTTGTTCACATCACGGTCATATTCAACCTTCAATGTACATGCATCATATTCAGAATGGCCAGTTACGAAAATATGCTTGCCATCCTTAGTTCCAACTATATAAACGCCGGCCTCAGGAGACTCCGATAATATTTCAAGATGAGGCACCTTTTCGATATCCTCTTTACGAACCTCGGTATGACGGGATTGCGGTACCAGGAACATTTCGTCAAATCCACGCAGTAATTTAACATTTTGCTTGCTGGTCACATGCGGGAATACGCCGAACATTTTTTCATCCAAACCGTATTTGGGTATACCAAAGTGATAATAAAGTCCCGCCTGCGCTGCCCAACAAATATGCAAAGTTGAAGTAACGTTACTTCGGCTCCATTTCAAAATTTGCTTCAGTTCTTCCCAGTAGGTTACATCTTCAAATTCTAGCTGCTCAACAGGTGCTCCAGTGATGATAAGACCATCGAATTTCTCATGCCTAATATCCTCGAAAGTTTTATAAAATTGTTCCAAATGTTCAGCAGAAGTATTCTTAGAAGTATGCGTTCCTGGATGCAGCAGCACAAACTCCAATTGCAGCGGTGTATTCCCAATTAATCGCAATATCTGCGTTTCCGTTGTTTCTTTGGTTGGCATCAAATTCAATATGGCAATCCTCAAGGGGCGGATATCCTGGTGATAAGCCACCGTCTCATCCATCACGAATATGTTTTCATTTAATAGGATGTCCTTTGCTGGCAAGTAATCGGGAATTTTAATAGGCATGTGTAAATCACTCCTTTAAGTGGTTTCGTAGAAAGTTTGCTTCGTAAGCATTATCTCCGTTGTATATCATCGAAATTCCGCAAAAAGGCACAAAAAAGGCCTTTTTCGCGCGAACGAGAAAGGCCTTGTTATATACTTAACAATGTCCTCTCTCATCTCCCAGAAGCTTAAAGCTTCCGCAAGAATTAGCACCGTGCATTCTTCTATCTACACGCTGTTAGCGTATTGACAAAAGTTTGTCGGTTGCCGGGTGTCATCGGGCTAGTCCCTCCACCTGCTCTTGATAAGAGTTTAAATCTAAAGTTTTATGAAGTTGTCATCCGAATCGTTCAGCTTACGCTGATTATAAGATTCGGATGTTATAAGAAAAGCTTTCAATCGATGCTTATTCGACGAAGATTCATTCGTGTATAAGCAGTTGCTTTTCTTGAAACATCTGAATCATTCAGCTTACGCTGATTATAAGATTCGAATGTTATAGCAATACTTTATACGAAAACTTCTTTAACGTCAAGCGGTCAAAATATGTTGAAACGTTAAAGCTATCCGCCCATTCTGAGCACCATCTCCCCCCTTTTTTGCATACAATATTATAAATACAAAAAACATATATAATCCATTCATTTCACCTTGATGTGTGGAAAATGAAGGGTTATACTAGACAAGTATTCGACAACATTGGCAAAGGGGTGCAGCAATCGAATGGACGGAGACCCGAGGAGTAGTATCTGCGTTCAAGTACAACCGAATATTTCGTTTGGAATGCAGTCGGCTTACGCCGCCGATTCGCTTGCGCCGAACAGACCTTAGCCGTTTCATTATGCTTTTAACTGTTGATATTATCCTATTTACCTAAGGAGCTGTCTCGCACGAATCGACGACGTTTCTTCTGTGCTGTATTCCTCACGGTTACAGTGCAACCATGACTTCAGACAAAAAGAAGCTTGGTTGTCACTTATCTATGTGAAGGGGTGAGGCAGATGAAAACACGTTTGGTGCAGGACGGTATTTTTACGTTGATTGAAGATGTAACTCATGCGATGGAAGCGCCGGAACACGGCTTTTATTGGATTGATGCGGACACAGAAGATTTGGAGATTCTGCAGCCTTTATTCCATCTTCATGAATTGGCTGTAGAGGACTGCTTGACCGAAGAGGAGCAACGTCCCAAAATCGAACTCTACGATTCTAATTATTTCATAGTGATTAACAGCATTCGTTTTGATGACGAAGAAATCTTTCTGCGAGCTCTGAACATTTTTCTTGGCAAGCATTACATCATCACGGTTACACGTCAAAAAATTAATGAGCTGCGAGCGTTAAAGCCGATATTGTGGGAGGAAGAGGTTGCTGCGCCGGACCGGTTCCTTTACCATCTGATGGATCTTGTAGTCGATAATTATACCAGCGTTGGCGATCGGATTGAAGTTAAGATCGAGAAGCTGGAAGAAGATATATTAATGCACACGAAGAAATCTCACTTGAACGAAATCATCGGTTTGCGTAGTGAAATTTTATGGTTGAAGAAGGTACTCGTTCCACAGAAAGAAGTCATTTCTACTTTAAACAAAAAGGAACTAAGATTGATCAGCGAGCCGCTCAAAAAATATTTTGGAGACATCTACGAAAATGCCGTCAAAATCTCAGAGACATTCGATACTTTCCGCGATCTGATGGGCAACTTACGTGAGGCCTACCAATCCAGTCTGGCCAACCGAGCGAATGAAATCATGCGAGTTTTTACGGCATTGACTACCATATTCATGCCGCTAACATTTATCACCGGAATTTATGGAATGAACTTCGAGTATATCCCAGGTATTCATTGGGAATACGGTGGCTTGGCAGCCGTTATTTTCATGTTCTTTGTGGGTATATCTATGCTGGTATTATTCCGTAAAAAGGATTGGCTGTGAGTCACCGTTTCAACAAAGCTTCTACCTAGGCATTCAGCCGAAGGTCGAGGCTTTTTTTCTATGAAAAATGACATCATATTGTCGCGCAAGAAATATTTGTCGAATTATGTTTATTTTTGTAGAAAATTGTCGCATAAACAACTATAATATTCCTTATTACCCATACTAATCACAGTGTGAAAGAAGGAATGAACGTTGAAAATAGCCAACTATAAATTAAACTCCGTTAAAAACCGTCTAATCATCACCTCTTTAATTATTCTCATTATCCCCAGCTTATGTATTGGCCTGTTATCCTATCAAAGCGCAAAGACAGAATTGGAAAATAAAATGATCGCCTCTACAAAAGAAACCATTGAAATGACCAACAATACCATCGATCAATACATCGCTCCTGTCATGAGGGATGTGGACTTACTCTCCTCACAAATCACATCTTCTTCTGTAGACAAAAAAGATCCAGTTACCCGAAGCTTGATTGAAGGCTTTATAGCCAAACACCCCGAGCTTGAGCTAGTCACATTAGGAAACCAAAATGGTGCATGGATGAAGGCGCCTGATCCAGGCCCACAAAATTATGATCCTAGAACAAGAGACTGGTATATCGCTTCCATGAAAAATAAAGGACAAGTCAACATTTCCTCTCCTTATGTATCTGCCACTACTAAGAACATGGTAATTTCGGTTTCAAAAACCTTCGGTGACGGAAACGGAATGATCGCAGTAAATCTTGATTTATCGAAGCTAGGGGCTCTTCTGAACCAAGTAAAGATCGGTTCTCGCGGTTACATATATTCACTTGATCAGACGAGCAGGTATATCTCTCATCCGACCGTCAAACCAGGTGAAGAGGCTATTGAAGATTATTATAAGGACGTTATGAATAATGATAGCGGTGTCATTAGTTATGATAAGGATGGCCAAAAAAAAGAGGGCTTCTTTACTACAAATAAAATGACCGGTTGGAAAATTATTGGTGCCATTCTAGTAGACGAGTTCAGTGAGGCATCACAGCCTATCTTACACAAAACGATGGCGGTTATTGCCGTTGCTCTTATCGCATCAGGTATTTTAATCTTTTTCATGGTTCGATCAATCATAATGCCATTAGGATTATTGAGAAAAGGGACAAGCAGCATTAAAGACGGTGACCTTACCCAACGTGTGCAGTTACATCATAAGGATGAGTTTGGCGAGCTGGCGAAGGATTTTAACGATATGGCCGACTCCTTACAGGCTCTTGTCAGTGAAATAGGAGAAACCTCCATGCAGCTCGCCTCCTCCTCACAGGAAATGACTGCAACCATTGAACAAACAGAAGAGTCCGCAGAGCATGTTACAAAAGCCATTGTACAAATCGCACTCGCAGCGGAAACACAGTCACAAACAACGGACGAAACGGCAAAAGCCATGGAAGAAATGGCAGTAGGCATACAGCGAATTGCTGAAGCCGCGGGAACCATCGTTGATTCCGTACTAAAGGCCAAGCAAGATGTAAGTACAGGCAGCGAAACCATTCAACAAGTAAAAGAACAAATGTCGAATATTAAAATCTCAGTGAATGAATCTTCAACTATTATCAGTGACCTCTCGCAGTCATCCCATCATATCCGTGAAATGAATTCAGTTATTACGGAAATCGCGAGTCAGACGAACTTGTTGTCTCTGAATGCCGCTATTGAAGCCGCTCGTGCGGGAGAAGGCGGAAAAGGGTTCGCAGTTGTTGCCAGTGAGATCAGAAAGCTTGCTGACCAATCCAAAACAAGCGCAGATAGCATCAATTCCGTCATTTCCGAAATGCTCGCAATGATCGAGAAAGCTGGTCAGGTAATGAACAATAAAGTAACTATTGAAGTTGATAAAGGCTTGCTTGTTACGGAAAAAGCAAACCAAGCATTTATCGAGATTGCGCGCTCTGCCAATGATACGGTGAGTCAAATCCATGACATCTCAGCAATAGCAGAGGAAATGTCAGCCAGCTCGGAGCAAGTAGCTTCTTCCGTTGTCGAAATATCCACAATGTCTTTGGCATCAGCAGGCCATACACAGAATATTTCTGCGGCTTCGGAAGAACAGCTTGCATCTATGCAGGAAATAACCTCCTCCTCCGAGGAATTAGCAAGAATGGCTGAGAAAATGCAAAAAGTAGTGGAAAAGTTTACTGTATAACTTATTTCATTCAGCTCAGTTTCGAAATATTCTGAATGGTTTAATAATATAAATAAACAGAATAATGAGGTGATAGCCATGTTTAACAAAATATTGGTTGCCTATGACGGTTCTGAAACCGCAACGAACGCATTGAATAAAGCTATCGAAATGAAAATGACACTAAAGGATTCATTTCTTGAAGTCGTACATGTATTTCAAATGGTTACTGCGGTACTTGGTGATGCGGTATTAACCGCGCCAATAATGGTGCAAGACGAGCTGTATGAAGCCGCAGAAGTAATAGCTAATGAAGCCAAGCAGCAAGTCGCCCACCTTCCTTTTGCATCAGCAACTTTATTAGACGGAGGACCTCCAGCCAAAGTTATTTTGAACTATGCGGATGAGCATCAATTTGATCTTATCATTACAGGCAGCAGAGGTTTAGGCACTTTTAAGGAGCTGCTGCTGGGCAGTGTAAGCTATGAAATTGTACAGCATGCCAAGATACCCGTAATGATCGTTAAATAAATGCGCCGATACGAACTGACACATTCGTCTGAAAGAGTATTTCCCTTAATTGTTGACCGAATAACCTGACAAGATCATAATTGCTATAACAAAAAAGGCTTTTCACCTCAGCAAGTATAGGGTGAAAAGCCTTTCTTATTCAATCATCAATGTCCTTTAGCCCGCTTCAGCCTGCCTCACCATATTCACGCGGCGAAACTTCATCCGCAGCACCCTCAGCCATTCATAAATACGGTCCACTTCTTTAGCTTCAAGCTCATCTTGCTTGTACAAAGCTTGAAGTACAGGCTTTAAATAACGGTCTCCTTGCAGCTCAAAGGCAGCCCAAGCCAGTTCCTGCTCCTCAGCAGATACATCTAAAAGCATACGTTCAATGTATGGCTCCAGATCATAGCCTTCCCGATCTAACTCCTCAATCCACAGCAGCAAATCTCTTCGCTGCAGCTGTGTCTGCTCTCGCAAAGCGTCCAAGCTATCTCCGCGCGTTATAGCTTCAAGAAGCTTACGCTTGGTATCCCGCTTATTCTGCTCCGCCTTCAGCTTACGGTCCTTCTCATGCTGCACCCATGCATTAAACTTGGCAGGGTCGACCTGCGATTCTACCCAATTCAGTGGGAACGTAGTTCCTCGTTCGTGCTTTTGGGTAAATTCGAGCAGATCATTGCCATAAGCTGTGATCTTGTTTGCACCTAAGCCGGGCAGCTGCTGCAGCTCCTCTGTGGTGTGTGGAAGAAAGGTGCAGATCATCCGCAGCAAGCGGTTCGTAGCTACCAAGAATGGCGACTTGCTCTCTAGGTCTGACTGCTTTAACCGCCACTGTCGCAGCTGCTCGTATAGCTCCTCGTTCACATGGAGCTCACTATAATAATGCAGCAACTGAATTTGCGCTGATCTACTTTCAAGATTTACAGCTTCCGTCTGGATTATGCCATCGAATACGGGGATGAATCCATCACATTGTTTAGTAAAAATGTTTGTTCGAAAAACAGTTAACATCTCTTCTAAGCTGATCCCTTCATACCAGGATTCATGATGAAATACAGCGTCCTCCTCCGTTTCCTTCCAATTCACAAACCAATACCCTTGACTTTCACTTATGGAAACCTGAGCACTTCGTACCTGATCCTTCCCCACCTTCTTCTCCAAACTGTTCAAAAACAACATATTCAACAAGCATCCCTCCACCCTTGTATTATTCAAACGCAAAAAGCACCCCTCCTACTAAAACTAAAGTAAGAGAGGTGCTTCCTCAACGGTTTGAAATTATTTCCATTTTAGCATAATAAGTGGATCCTAGCAATATAAAAAAGAGAATTAGATCGAAATACGGCGAAAAATGGATAATGACTCATTCAATGGACATCCTATTCACAAAACACCATAGGAGGAGGCGTCTGCAGCTATGAGCTTTTTTCAAAAGAAAGACAAATTCATCGAAGAGGACCGTAACAAATATACCGATCTGGCAACGGTGGAATCCCAGCGCAATGACCTTATTGCCGAGGAGTTTCCTGAAGGTCCGTATGGCTCCAGTATAATAGCTGAGTCCCTTGGCAAAAGTACACCCTGGCGAGAGGACCAACGCCCGCCAAACCAGTTTACCTATGAGAACCGCGAGCTGCACGCAGGTATTTCCCGTGATTACCCCGGGGCGCATCCAACCCATGACTCTTCAGCCGATGACCAAGTTGAAAATATTGAAGACTAAACAATCGATACTTTGAGAACCAACAAAGTGATCTTCATGAATTAGGATAACCATTTAACTGCATTGAAGTTAATGCAAAAAAGACAGGAGGGACATCCCTGTCCTCCTGCCTTATCCTGTATAGATATTAGATCTTCATAACTCCGCCAGTACTTGCGGAAGTAACCAATTTCGAATAGCGAGCCAAGTAACCTGTTTTAACCTTCGGCTCAAAGCCCTTCCAGTTCGCCTTACGAGCTTCCATCTCTTCATCAGAGATTTGAAGGTCAATCGTACGATTAACCAGATCCAATTCAATGATATCGCCGTCTTCAACGAACGCTATTGGACCGCCTTCAGCCGCTTCCGGTGAGATATGACCTAGACTAATTCCGCGAGAAGCACCAGAGAATCGACCGTCTGTGATAAGAGCTACTTTAGCGCCGAGACCCATTCCAACGATTTGTGAGGTAGGTGCAAGCATTTCCGGCATTCCTGGTCCACCCTTCGGACCTTCATAACGGATTACAACAACATGTCCTTCTTTTACCTTGCCGTTAGCAATTCCTGACAAAGCTTCATCCTGAGACTCGAAGCAAATAGCAGGTCCTTTATGGTAGCCGCCAACCTCTTTATCGACTGCTCCTACTTTAATAATGCTTCCGTGAGGAGCAATATTACCAAATAATACAGCCAATCCGCCTTGCTCACTGTGAGGATTGTCCAATGGATGGATAACGTCCTTATTCAAAATTTCGCAACCAGCCACGTTCTCGCGAAGCGTTTTACCGGTTACGGTGATGCAATCCCCATTCAATGCGCCTGGTTTCTTCAACAGCTCATTGATAATTGCACTTACGCCGCCAGCATTGTGAACATCTTCAATGTGATAATCGGAAGCCGGAGCAATCTTCGCCAAGTGAGGCACTCGTTTGGCTACTTCGTTGATACGCTCAATCGGATATTCAAATCCTGCTTCATGTGCAAGAGCCAGTGTGTGAAGAACCGTGTTTGTTGAACCACCCATCGCCATATCAAGAGCAAATGCGTTATCGATAGCTTCCAAAGTAACGATATCACGCGGCTTAATATCCAGCTTGATAAGCTCCATAAGTTGCTTAGCGGAGCGCTTAACAAATTCCTTGCGTTCTTCTGCTACGGCAAGAATCGTTCCGTTACCTGGAAGCGCAAGGCCAAGACCTTCTGCCAAACAGTTCATTGAGTTGGCTGTGAACATACCTGAACAGGAACCGCATGTAGGACAACCATATTGTTCAAGCTCCGTCAAATCTGCTTCTTCAATTTTCCCAGCTTGGTAAGCTCCTACACCCTCAAACACAGAGGATAGCGAGATAGACTTACCGTTCTTGTCTTTACCCGCTTTCATAGGGCCGCCACTGACGAACATAGTCGGAATGTTGACGCGCAATGCTCCCATCATCATACCCGGAGTGATTTTGTCACAGTTTGGAATACAAACCATGCCATCGAACCAATGGGCAGCTACTACAGTTTCAAGGGAATCCGCAATAATTTCGCGGCTTGGCAGCGAATAACGCATCCCGATATGGCCCATAGCAATTCCGTCATCTACACCGATTGTATTAAATTCAAAGGGTACGCCGCCCGCTTCGCGGATAGCTTCCTTAACAATTTTCCCGAACTCCTGAAGATGAACATGACCAGGAACAATATCAATGTAAGAGTTACAAACAGCAATAAAAGGCTTGTCGAAATCTTCCTCTTTGACGCCTGCTGCACGCAGCAAACTGCGATGCGGTGCGCGATCAAAGCCTTTTTTAATCATATCACTTCTCATTTTAGTTTTAGACATTTCAAGTACGGCCTCCCGTTTCTTATAAGGTCAATTACATAGTACTCATGATGCTTGTATTCTTTAAATTCTATCATGTTTGACAGCAAATGAAAACGTTAAGTAGCGAAATAGATCTGCTATCCTTTTGCCGGAACTCCAATGTTCATGTATAATCAGGGTACACTGCTATTATGACTGAACGGAGTGACATGAAATTATGTATGATTTCGATTATTTATACGATACGAACGAGGAAACAACCACCCGCTTTGTCTGCTTTGTGGGTGCATCGTTGCACCGGTTCGATTTAGCTATCACTAACACGAACCGTTTTTTTGGAAAGAAGCTCATTACCGATTTGCAATCGGGACGTACAGCCGTTATCGGTCCTGATGATTTGCAGGAAGAAGGCTATCTGGAGCATGTATACAAGATCACCGAAGAAGAAGCCGTTGAACTAACTGAATTCCTGTCGCAAATTGTTGGCACCATTAATTTCACAGACATCTGATCTGATCGGGTCCACCCGAAAGACCGGGCAAGCTGCGTATTAGCAGTTGGCAGCGGTCTTTTTTTATAATGAAACGGTTTCGCTCAGAAGCAATATAGCTTCATACAGAAGTGGAGGGATGTCATGCAATTATCTGTATCTGAACAATTTACCCTGCTAGCTTTGGACAATAGCTCTGGCCTATTCAACAAACAACTGTCGGGAATGCTCGGATTTTATTTGGCAGCATCGGGCCTGCTGGAGTTAATGCTGTCGGATACCATCCGGCTTACCAGCAACGATCAAGTGATGTTTAACAAAGCACAACCTGCAGGATCTCTATCCCATTTGGATTTAATTACCTATAAAATAAAAAAGAAACCCCAACCCGATTCCATCAAAAATTGGATTGTCTCCCTCTACACATGGAACAGCCGAACTATACAACAGCAATTAACCGAATCAATGGAAGCACAGGGACTCATGGAAAAGCATCAAAAGAAATGGTTATCACTCCTTCCGTTCACCTACTGGAAGGTATCAGAGAGTATGAAGGAATCCCTCGTCCAACGACTAAGAAATGATTTATTAAGAGAAGGAGTCATGAGCAATGAGATGCTCTCTATAGCTCTGCTTGCTGCCCATTCTAAAATTTTGAACGATTATTTGTATAGCGAGGAAATTGAACTAGTGAAGCAGCGGCTCGCCCTTCTCCAAACAAATCATGATTCGCCTGCAATTCTATTTTGGTACAGTCAAGTAAAACGGGCTTACACGGAAGCAGCGGCTTCTTCATGGTCCATCTAAGACGAATTACCGTTTTTAACAAATAAAAAACAGAGCTGCACCAGCCCCAACAACATCAGGAAGGTACCCGCTCTGTTTTTTAATGCAACCGCTTGTCCAAATCGGACGCCTGCCAAATTCAAATTATCGTTTAACCAAATCTTCCCGAACCGGAGTAAATGTATCCAGCAGGATGCTAGGTTCCAAAGCCTTGGCACCGTGTTTAGCTCCACTTGGGATAAAGATAGTTTCCCCAACGCCAATCACTGTCTTTTGTCCGTCGATCGTAAATTCGATCTTCCCTTTAATTAAGTAGGACAGCTGCTCATGAGGATGGCTGTGCTCGTATCCTTCGGCGTTCTCTTCAAAATGAACTTCCATCATCATAATCGTTTTACCTGGTTCAAAAATTTTCCGTTTTACGCCAGGCTCCGCATTTTCCCATACACCAATATTGCTCATTCCTATGTACCTCCCATGTAATAAATAAGTGTACTCCATACTATTGTCTTGCAATTGTTCATGTGTATAAATTCATATTAATTATACCGCAACCACCAGGGCGATGGCTATTGCTCGAACAATAGCTGACATTTCATTTCATACCCAACATCCGGAGCCACTCCATACAATTGAATAACCCTTATCCTTAAGAGTACTCTATATGTGGCCGCGGATGCTTGGGATTTTTTTAGATTATGTTGTATCTTTTTAATATATTTGCCAACTGAAATGACCTTCCCTACCGAGTAAACGAAAGCACGGAAAGCACTCTGGATAACATAACCGCACTTTGGGCACGGGTAGCAACATCGAAAGGCGCGAAACTATCGGTAGATACGCCTTCCATCAGTTTCATGCCGGTCAAGCGGTGAACTGCCTCTTGTGCCCAGTCCGCTATTTTCTCCTGATCAGCAAACAGAGACTGCTTATTGACTGGCTCTTGATCCTTGCTCCCTGCGAATTGAATAGCGCGATAGATCATAAGTGCCATCTCCTGCCGGCTAATGGTTTGATCGGGACGGAAGCTGCTGTCTTCATATCCACTCACAATACGGGATCCTACAGCCGCTGCAACGGAACCACGGTACCATGCATCGCTTGGGATATCCTTGAAGCTGAGCTCGCTTGACAGATCGGCATTCTCTAATCCAAGAAGGCGGGTGATGAGTGCAGCGAATTCAGCACGCGTAACAGGTTCATTCGGACTGAATGCCTCCGATGTCACCCCTTGAACAATTCGTTTGTTGGCCATTTTCTGAATGTCGGCTTTGGCCCAGTGATTCTCAATATCCTTGAAGGAAAGTGGATTGTCTATCAGCATGTAAGTACTGTTCGTTCTGCTGTAAATAGTCACTTCATTGCCTTTTGCAGAAAATGGTACCGGCGAGTAGCTCACCTTACCGCTACTATCGGTCGAAACGCGGACTGCAGCCAGACTCCCATCATTGAATGGGCTCTCCGATTTGATACTCCTAGCTACATACTGGGTAAATGAATCGATATTCAACGTTTTTCCATCTGACGAAGATACCTGCACTGTAAAATCTACTGCGCCAAGCACCTTAATTCCGGATGCTCCAGCACGCTGCTCGGCGCCATCGTTCCTGCTAATAATGATCTCAAGCTGCATATCTTCGCGTTTGACGTTCAATTGTGCTGCCCATTGGAGGATGTGAATTTGCTGGATCGGCAGCAGATACGTACCTAGCTTGGTATCAATCGAAATAGTCTGAATCGATTGGGCATCAATTATTTTTTGCAACGCTTTACTGTCCAGCTTAATATTCACTTGTTCGGCCTCCCGGCTATCAACCGAGATGGTAAGCAAACCTGATTTTATGTTTTGCAAAGCCTTTTCAACCTGTCCTTCGTTTACAATTGTAAACGCCACCGGCTTGCCATCCATGGTTTTGATTTCCGTTACTCCTGTAGCTCCCGTAACTGCTGTATCAGCAATACTTGAGGAAGTTCCGCCTGGGTTCCGGTTACGGGAACTGTCTGATCCAAGTCGTTTAACTATCACTGTATACGTTTTGGCTGATTTATTCGCAGCTGTAACTATCACTTGAATCGGGTTATCTCCTACGTTCAAGCTCAGCCCACTATAAGTTGCTCCGCTCACACTTGCAATACCGTT
>NZ_WHOD01000129.1 GCF_013141765.1 Paenibacillus foliorum | reverse complement strand
CAAAGCGTTGCTCAACGCTGCTTGTTTCGGATCTAGTTTTCAAGGAACAAACTTAATTGTTCTTTTCTCATGGAGAGATACCCAAGTGGCTATAAGGGGACCCTCTGCTAAGGGGTTAGACTGCGTAAGTGGTGCGAGGGTTCGAATCCCTCTCTCTCCGTAGTATTTTACTTGATGTGGCGGCGTAGCTCAGCTGGCTAGAGCGTACGGTTCATACCCGTAAGGTCGGGGGTTCGATCCCCTCTGCCGCTACCATTACTATTTTTTAGTTGATTTCTTTCGACAAAATGTGATATGATTCCATTTGTGTCACGATATTATGGAGGCTTAGCTCAGCTGGGAGAGCATCTGCCTTACAAGCAGAGGGTCGGCGGTTCGATCCCGTCAGCCTCCACCATTTTACTCTTGAAGAGAAGTATAGCTTATAGGCTAATAACAGATACTTTATAGAGACAATCGAATATGCCGTTGTAGCTCAACTGGTAGAGCAACTGACTTGTAATCAGTAGGTTGGGGGTTCAAGTCCTCTCGACGGCACCATGTTATTTTATCGCGGAGCCGTGGTGTAGTGGCCCAACATGCCTGCCTGTCACGCAGGAGACCGCGGGTTCGAATCCCGTCGGCTCCGCCATTAATAACTTTAATTAAATATTTTTAGTACTATATATTCATATAGGACAAGATATTACTACATATGGCTCGGTAGCTCAGTCGGTAGAGCAGAGGACTGAAAATCCTCGTGTCGGCGGTTCGATTCCGTCCCGAGCCACCATTGGATTTTCCTGCATACGCGGGTATAAATCAAATATGGAGGCTTAGTGAAGTGGCTAAACACGGCAGACTGTAAATCTGCTCTCATCGAGTTCGGTGGTTCGAATCCATCAGCCTCCACCAATCATATGAGACATTAGCTCAGCTGGTAGAGCACCTGACTTTTAATCAGGGTGTCGTAGGTTCGAATCCTACATGTCTCATTTCATAATAAAAAGAGTCCCTTTGGGGCTCTTTTTTGTATTCCAAGTACTTACCTTACCAGTAAGTTTGATTCTTATAAACAGATAAATTCTATAAAACCCCATAATTACATTTAGGGTTTTATAGAATGCTGCTTATTTGTGCATTTTTTCTTCCACTGACTTCATTTTTTGAGCCATAGACCCCTGTTTATCTCGCCTGTCATCGATTTTGATTGATGTTGAAACCCTCTCAGCACCATGAGTAAAAGGAACCTCGTGCATTCGACGTATGATTTCAAACAAATCGTTCAGATCGCCTTCAATAAGAGTACTCATGGACGTCATTTGGTAATGAATCGGTTCGGGAGCTTGCTCTAGAACTTGCTGAATGTCTGCGACGTATTGGCTTAAACTCGTGGATGCTGTCCCAATAGGAATGATAGTCAATTCAATGATAGCCATTATAAGGCCTCCTTTAATCTCAATGGATTCATACCTCTACCCTGTGTTCATTGTAACCTTCCTTTCTGTGATCATCAAACAGCTATAGAAACCGAACTCAGTAGGAACCAAACTTCAATCCATATCAAACGGGATAAGTGAGTGAACCATAAGGCATTATAGCAATTTCCGGCGTGTATGCAGGCCCGGCAGCAGTTATTTGATTATAGGTACTTTGTAAATCGTCTACCTGCTCCATGCCGAGTAGACTTACTAATGGCCGTGGTAGTGAGGAGTAGAGATATACTCGGTGCTTGGACAGCACCTCGTCCAAGTGAAGCACCTTGTGAGCGCCTAGAACAAATTGTTGCTTCAGCTTAGAAACCATATGCTCCCGATTTTTCTTCGTTTCCACCCAATATTGAAAAATTCCATTGCCAAACATCTCTGAACATTCTGCTACGAGTAGGATAGCTCCTCCTGGTTTAGTGATAGAGGCCGCGTTACGAAGTGATTTGATGGCTTGATAGAGCTGTAGATCTTTAGGGTGGCCTCCGGGAGAAACGACGACAACATCATAGGATTTGTTTACTGGTACAAGGAAATGATCTATAGCTATAGTGGCGCCAGCCCGATGGGCAGCAATAACATGTCCTGCGGTTGCTCCTAATATATGCCGGTTATGATCGACCACGACATTGAGCAGGAAGTCAACACTCATGAATTTCAGTGCTTCCTCCATATCCTGATGTACAGGGTTATCCATGCAGCCTGCATGTGTCTGGACCTTCAGAGAGAGGCTGTGATTATGCTCGATACAGCATTGGGACGCTATGCCTGGAACAAGAGCTTTGACGCCTCCTGAAATGCCTGCCATAGCGTGAGGCTCTATGTTACCCGTCACGATTCTTAGATCAGCTTGGACAGCTAGCTGGTTAATCTCGATAGGAGTACCTGCCGATGTAACCCCAATACGGATACAGTCCTCAGCTGCTGAAGAATGATTATGAACACGAATCCGGCTAAACACCTCCTCACCAACCAATTGGCGCATCTCCTCCTCTGTATGCTTACGATGCAAGCCCAATGCGATGATAATGTCTATATCTTCATCATGGATTCCACCTTTAGCCAGCTCCTGCAAGAGCGGAGGAAGCAGCAGAGGGCTTGGACATAGTCTTGTGCCATCGCTTATCAAAATAACGGCGCTGCGTTTTCCAGCTGCAAGTTCATGGAGCTGCGGCGTTCCTATCGGCTGGGAAAGGGCTTCACGGATTTTTTTGATGGAAACATCCTGATTGCGAACGCTGTCTTCAATCTTCATGTGATACGAAATAATATCAATGGACTGCGATTCAGGCAGACAGAGCTGCAGATTGGTATCCCCATAAGCTATAGGAAAAATAGGTATCTCCTCCAAATTAGACAATCAATATGACAGTTTAATTATTGCCATTACCATTAGAAATAATCTTGTTTGTGATGATTTGGAAATAAAATAGCCCCTTTTATGGAAAATGAAGAAGTTATTACTGTGGTAAAATACGGTTTTGTTATTTGGATTTCAAGGCTCGAAGAATCGGCCTGCTTTTAATTCATGAAAGTAAATAATCAAGCGCAGTAAGGCTTTATCCATACTATTTTGCTGTTTATACATATTTAATGATGGTTTTGTGTCGGTTTTAAGTGTTAGACGGTTTAGATTTTAATGGATCGATTACCAGTAGTTTAGATATGCAGGCAGATATTTAGCAATGCAAAAGGTTATTTTCCCATGGTAATCTAATGGCATAGAAACAGTGAAACCCAAACATGGGCAATATTATGAGGTTATATCTTAAACTCTCAATTATTAGGACTAATGGAGGATTCAATTCATGGTAAAACGTACTTTTATTCGCACAGCAGGATTAACCACTGTAATGGCTGTTATGCTTACCGGGGCAATGGCGAGTTCTGCCTTCGCTGCTTATGATGATATGGATGCTGTCTCATTGGGCAAAGAGTTGGTAGGCAAGGACTATACGGTAGGTGGGGAGTCGTTAAACGGCGGTTTTGATGAGTCGGGGTTGAATTATTATGTATATAAAATGCTTGATTATAAAATGCCTAGAGCATTAGTTGATCAGTTTAAAATGGACAAACCTTTGATCAAGTCAATGTCATCTGTAAAAGAAGGAGATGTTTTGTTTTTCGGTAAAGGAGCGAAACCTAGCTTTTCTGGAATCTATATAGGTAATGATAAAATGATAATGGCATCAAGCGGTAAGGATGAAGTTGTTAAGGTCAGTACACAATCCTACAAAAACCAGTTTATCGGCGCTCGCCGCATATTGTCAACGAATGACCAGAAACGAGTGATGCTCGTACTCACCGCTCAAAAATACTTAGGCACCCCTTATGATTTTGGTGCAAAATACGGACAAACCAAAACCTTTGATTGCTCTTCCTTCATGAAATGGATCTATACGAAATACGACATTTCATTACCTCGTGTTTCTAGAGACCAATCTAAGGAAGGCAAATTCGTTAGTAAAAGCAATCTGGATACAGGAGATCTAGTATTTTTTACAACACCGGATTCCAAGGGGAAAATAGGACATGTCGGCATGTATGTTGGTGATGGCATGATGATTCATACTTACGGTGCAGGCGGCGTCAAATACAGCACAATTGAAAGCGGCTGGTGGAATAATCACTATGTAACGGCCCGTAGAGTTATTAATTAGAAGAAACGGAATCATCTTTGTGCTTGAGGGCATAAAGGTGATTTCTTTGTTTTATACCAGACCAATTTTTGCTATGATTAGCAAGTAATATTGTTTTTGGTACAAACTAAAGATAAATAAACAAATGTTGGGAGTTCGTGTATGGACTGGTGGGAACCGTTGAGGCAGCAACTGGAACAGATATTGAAGGGCCCTGTAAGGTTGTCTAAATGGACTTGGGAACAATGGCAAATGCAAGCGGAAGCGGAATCAAAGGATAAGGGCACACTGCACAAAAGCTTGAAGGTGGACAATAATGTTTTGTTTTTCGTTCATAAAGAAGGCCAGGAAGTTCAGGTGCTGTCGGTAGAATCTAATCTCGTTACGCGGGTCGAACGCCAGTTAGTGGAGCTCATGCTGGAGTCAAAACGGACACAGGATATGAGACCGTCTTCTTCTACGAGTGAGGAAGAACGTAAAGCCAGTGCTGTGCGGGATTGGTTCAAGCAGCAACAAGACTTAGGCCTGGTTAATGCGGAAATGCCAGATACCTTGGTGTCTCAGCTCTCACTGTATTCTACCAAAATACCACTTCTGTTATACGGTGATTATTCACAGTCACGGAGGGTAAGCTATCAGGAACTGAAGAAGCTGCTGGAATCGTTTTTTGATGCTGAGATGATATTAATTCCATTAACGGATAAAGAGTGGTTGATTCTCGGATCTGAGAAGATGATGTCGATTGATGCGGCTGATGATCGTGATTTTGGCGAAGAAGAAAGTATTGAGGATACTCTCGGAGCTATTGGCTTCGGTTTGCATGAAATGTTAGAGAATGAATGGGTCGGAGAGTGTCATCTTGCCATCAATTATCCTATGATGCCAGCTAAGTCGTTATATACGACAGTACTACAGCTTAGAGAAACGATGATGCTTGGACGTACATATCATTTGGGCAGTAATATGCACTTGCCTTGGATGCTGCAGCTTGAGAAGCTGATTAATCTAATCCCAGAGGGGGAGAAGACGAACTTTCTCGAGCGGGTGCTAAAACGGTTGGATGTTGCCTTGGACTCTGAGACCATGACGACACTTGAGCACTTCTTCCAGCTGGATTGCAATGTTAGTGAAACGGCTAAAAAGCTGTACATTCACCGCAACACACTTTTATACCGGTTGGACAAGTTCAAGCAAGAGACCGGATTGGATGTTCGTACATTCAATGATGCTGTATTAGTTAAGATTGCACTTCTATTGTACAAAGTAACGAAAAGAAAGTGATTTTTTTGTGAAGATTGTGCATAGTCATGAGTCGTAAGGTAAGGTAAGATAAATATATAAACTTGATACTAACTCGTAGGGGGAATAACCATGGCAGGTGTACGTTTAAACCACATCGTTAAAAGATATGCAGGTGCTGAAGAAGCAACAGTTAAAGATTTCCATCTTGAAGTCGCGGATAAAGAGTTTTTGGTTCTTGTAGGCGCATCCGGTTGCGGTAAGTCCACTACTCTTCGTATGATTGCTGGCTTGGAGGAAATTACTGAAGGCGAACTTTACATCGGCGACCGTTTGGTAAATGACGTAGCACCGAAAGATCGTGATATTGCGATGGTGTTCCAATCCTACGCTTTGTATCCACATATGAGCGTGTACCAAAACATGGCATTCGGTTTGAAACTTCGTAAATTCAAAAAAGCTGATATCGACGCTCGCGTTCGTGAAGCAGCTAAAATCCTTGATATTACTCACTTGCTGGATCGTAAGCCAAAAGCTCTTTCCGGTGGTCAGCGTCAACGTGTTGCCTTGGGTCGTGCGATTGTCCGTGAACCACAAGTTTTCTTGATGGACGAACCTCTTTCCAACTTGGATGCTAAACTCCGCGTACAGATGCGTGCTGAAATCAGTAAGCTTGCTAAACGTCTTGAAACAACAGTTATCTATGTAACGCATGACCAAACCGAAGCGATGACAATGGGTGATCGTATCGTGGTTATGGATAAAGGTATTATTCAACAAGCGGATACACCTGAAGAAATTTACAACTTCCCTGTTAACATGTTCGTTGCGGGCTTCATTGGATCCCCATCCATGAACTTTGTTACTGGTGGCTTTGCAGAACAAGGCGGAAGCTTGTATTTCAAAGCAAACGGCGTGAATGTAGAATTGCCTGAAGGTAAAGCAAAAATTATTCGTGAAAAAGGATACGTTGGTAAAGAAGTTATCATGGGTATTCGTCCTGAAGATCTTCACGAAGAGCCAGTATTCTTGGAAGCATCACCTAACAGTGTTGTTAATGCA
Organism: Paenibacillus foliorum; assembly: GCF_013141765.1. GTDB lineage: Bacteria > Bacillota > Bacilli > Paenibacillales > NBRC-103111 > Paenibacillus_S > Paenibacillus_S foliorum. The sequence continues at coordinate 43,764 of NZ_WHOD01000129.1, read as the reverse complement.
CACATTGAAGTTGCTGAGAACCTAGGTCACGAAATGTTCTTGTACCTAACAGGTATCGGCAAAAACAGTATCGTAGCACGTGTAGATGGTCGTTCTGGCTTCAAAGAAAGCATGAACGTTAAGCTTGCAATCGATATGAACAAAGTTCACTTCTTCGATCAAGAAACTACATTGTCGATCTTGTTGAACGCTTAATAATAATTATGAAGGGCCAGTCATTTGACTGGCCCTTTTGTGTGTTTGTCCACTTTTGACCACCCAAAACCCCGCCGGGAGGGTTGGGATAGGGATATAAGTTGATTTATCTCGGCTTTTTTTATACGATGTGAGTAATGGAAAAAGAAGGAGACGGAACAGCGATGTCAAAAAAAGTAAAAGTATCCGATCTTGTAGCTGAATTTCACTTAGAAGTGATATGTGGAGAAGGGGGACTGAAGCGCCCGATTACAACAGCCGACCTGTATCGACCGGGTTTGGAGATGGCTGGTTATTACGAGTTCCATCCTACGGAGCGCGTTCAAATTTTGGGAAAAACAGAGCTTACTTTCTTTAATGGTCTATCGCCTGAAGAACGGCAGGACCGAATGAACAGGCTTTGTGCACCGGTTGATACGCCTTGTATTCTGATTAGCCGCGGGTATGATGTGCCGGAAGAGTTAATTGAAGCAGCCAAAGCGCAACAGCTGCCTGTTCTTCGTACAAAGATGGCTACGACGATACTTGCGAGCCGGATTACCGGCTTTCTTGAAAATAAGCTGGCACCTACGACTACTATTCATGGAGTATTAGTTGATGTATATGGGATTGGTATGCTAATCTCAGGAACCAGTGGTATCGGTAAAAGTGAAACCGCGCTGGAGCTGGTAAAACGGGGACATCGTTTGATTGCTGATGATGCGGTGGAAATTCGTCAAACTGCGGATCATGTCCTAATCGGAAATGCGCCTGAGTTGATTCGCCACTTGTTGGAGATTCGAGGAGTCGGCATTATTAACGTGATGACGTTATTCGGAGCAGGGGCAGTTCGTAATGTGAAGAAAATATCGGTTGTCGTCAAGCTTGAAACCTGGCAGCAGGATAAGCAGTATGACCGACTTGGTTTAGACGAAGAACTGACGCGTATTATTGAAACGGACATTCCGTTGGTCACTATACCTGTTCGTCCAGGACGTAACTTGGCTGTAATTATCGAGGTAGCTGCAATGAATTACCGTCTTAAACGGATGGGTTACAATGCGGCGCTACAGTTTACAAATAAGCTGACCGAATCGTTAGCTGAAGATATGGACGATATGGAGTAAGATTATATTAAACATACATAAGGTATTTGAAAGGGGTAGCGGCATGTATTTAGCAATGAATCCGATCGCGTTTGGTATTGGTCCGCTGCAGGTGCATTGGTACGGTATTATATTGGGCTCAGCCGCATTGATAGGGCTGCTGCTGGCCATTCAAGAAGGAAAACGGTTTGGCATGAATCCCGATTTCTTTATGGATTTGGTTTTGCTAGGAGTTCCTTCGGCGATTATTGGAGCTCGGATCTATTATGTAGCATTTAAATGGGAAGATTATAAAGATAATCTGCCCCAGGTGTTTGCAGTTTGGAATGGCGGTATAGCTATTTATGGTGCCTTGATAGGTGCAATATTGGCCGCCGTATTTTACGTTCGTAGAAAAGGGTATTCGTTCTGGCGTATTGTGGATGTATGTGCTCCTGGTCTTATCGTTGGACAGGCAATAGGACGCTGGGGTAACTTTATCAATCAAGAAGCGCATGGTGGTCCAGTGAGTGAATCCTTCCTGCGCAATTCATTGCATTTGCCGGATTTTATCGTAAACCAAATGTATATTGATGGACAATTCTATCATCCCACGTTTCTTTATGAGTCGTTATGGAATATAGCGGGTCTGCTATTTCTACTCTGGTTGCGGAGAAGACCATTTCTGCGTGCGGGAGAATTATTCATGAGTTATTTCGTTTGGTACTCTATCGGGCGGTTCTTTATAGAGGCGTTTCGGACGGATAGCCTGGACTTTACAGGTCCTGCGTGGTTGGCTGCGTTGATGAATGGGTTATGGGCTCCTATGCACTGGTTTGGCTTTGAACAAGGCTTTATGACTTATGGTGGCAATGTGCGGATTTCACAGCTGTTGGCTGTGTTGATTGTACTGGCTGCGTTTGCTTTAATGATCTATCGCAGAAAAAGCGGTGCTGCGGCGGAACGCTATGCGGATCCTATCCTTCCTATTGGCGGTACAAAAGCAGTAAAAGAAGAGCCTACACAGGAAACAACAGATAATAAAATCGAGAGTGCGATAGCGGAAGAGTCAAACAAAGAACCATCCGGTAAATCCGGTGAATAAGTCGTATAATTGTATGAAGTAGAGACAGCAGGATAAAGGAGAAGAGAGCATGATTCACACTGTGTTATTTGATTTGGATGGAACCATTATAGATACGAATGAATTGATTATCCAATCTTTTTTGCATACATTTGAAGGCATAACTCCAGAGCCTGTTACCAGGGAGCACATTATTCCTAACATGGGCCGTTCACTTGTTGATCAAATGAAGTTTTTTTCCGGCAGAGATGAGGTCGAGGACCTTATTCATAAATACCGTACGTACAATATTGAAAGGCACGATGAGCTTGTTACAGAATTTCAGGGCGTGCGTGAGACATTAGGAAAGCTGCACGCTGCTGGAATCAAGATGGGTATAGTGACTAGTAAAGTGCGCATAACTTCAGAAATGGGATTGAAGCTTTGCGGTTTGTATGATTATTTTGACACGATTGTGACTGTGCAGGATGTGGAGAAACCGAAGCCAGATCCTGAAGGTATCCGTAAGGCGCTCAAGGAATTAGGCTCAGAAGCTGAGGGAGCGGCAATGGTAGGTGATAGTCATTACGATATCGAAGCTGCCCATAATGCTGGACTACCTTCGATTGCTGTAGCTTGGTCACTAAAAGGGTTGGACTATTTAAATCAATATAATCCTACCTATATCATTAACGATATACGGGAGCTGCTCCCAATCGTTGGAGTCGAGGAGATGTAGCTTGAGAAAGACGGACAAGTATCCGGTAGAAGGACCAAACTCGCTATGGCAAATGTACCGTACGGTCAGCAGGTGGAAGGCGGTCAAAAATTTCATATTCATTCAAATCTCAAGGTATGCCCCCTCTTTACCCTTGAAGCGCTGGATTTACCGCAGCGTGCTCGGGATGAAGGTGGGAGAGCATACCTCCTTTGCGTTAATGGTAATGGTGGATGTATTTTTCCCTGAGCGAATTGAAGTTGGGGATAACACCATCATTGGTTATAATACGACCATCTTAACGCATGAGTATCTGATCAAGGAGTATCGAATTGGTACGGTCCATATTGGTTCTCATGTGATGATCGGGGCTAACACGACGATTCTACCTGGGGTGACTATCGGAGATCATGCAGTAATCGGAGCGGGATCGGTAGTTCATAAAGACGTAGCTCCTTACAGCTTTGTTGCAGGTAATCCTTTGCGTGTAATTAGGGAGGATGTGCGGTTAACTGAGGTGATAGATAAGGGAGAAGGTTAAGGACATCAGAGTTGCAGGGGAGATATTGTCTTCCCCTGTGACATAGGATTAGTGTGATGTGCTCACAAGGGAAGTAGTCAGGTGACAGGGCCGTAGCTCGAGGGTCAAACAAAAATAAGTTGTCAAATGCAATAAGGGTATTGTATAATCAGAGAAAGGAAAGCGCTTAACCTGATTTCTTCTCTTAACCTATAGCGATTTGAGACAAGTAGAACGCGCGGCCTAAAACCAAAGGTGCGTGCTTCAAGGTAATCTAGAATAAGGGACAGCTGAGTGATTACAGAAGTGGGGGGATCGATTGAGTTATACAATAATAGATGTTGCTAATGTTGCAAGCGTTTCCAAATCTACTGTTTCAAGAGTGATTTCAGGTAAGGGCTATACTAGTCCGGAAACTCGCGAGAAAGTGATGAGTGCCATTCAAGAATTACAATATAAGCCAAATGCGGTGGCCAGAGCCATGGTGTCTCATCGAACCTATAATATCGGAGTCATCATTTACCGGAAGGACTATCCGATTGTATCGCATCCTATTTACGGGAAGATACTTGATTCGATATTGGCAGCTGCAGAAAGTCTTAACTATTCCGTATTTGTATCGACAGATAAAGAAATGTCTCTGCGTTCTGCGGATTATATGCTGGAAAAGAGAGTAGATGGACTTGTCTTAGTCAGCCGACTTAGTCAGGAAATGATAGGTTACATTGACGGCTTCGATATTCCTTATCTGATGGTAAATGGTACTGCAGAAAATAATAATGTGATTCAGCTAGTTAATAATGATCGGAAAGGCGGGAAGATGGCTGCAGATCATTTATATGAACAAGGCCATAGACATTTTGGTGTCATTGCTGGGCCTCAGGAACACCGGAGTCATCATCTGCGTTACGAAGGCTTTTATGAACGCTTGCGCGAACGTGGTTGCGAAATTTCGAATGAACATATATATTTTTCTCCAACGTCTTTGTTTGATGATGGTTGCAAAGGTTTATATTCGATATGGGAACGTTCCCATAGCTCGAATTTATATCCCACTGCTATTTTTGCTACAAACGATATGCTGGCACTTGGGGCAATAAGGGCGATTATGGAAAAAGGTTTGCGGATTCCGCAAGATATTTCAATTGTGGGATCGGATAATATTGATTTTGCAAGTCTCTCGAACCCACCTTTGACTACGATCCACACGGAAAAAGAAAAGATGGGGCAAGATTCGGTATTCATGTTGAACCGCTTGATACAAAAGCTCGAAATTAATCCGGTTCAAATTGAATATGAACCCAAACTGATCATACGGGGAACGACAGGTCCTATCGGTAACGGATGATTGTAAACCGAACCTGATGAAAGTTTTTATAAAAAGGAGATAAGACATTATGCAAAGCCAAGCATACCGGCATAAAAGCAGTTCAATGATCTGGTATTTATTCTTGCTTCCCACCTTACTCGGCATCCTGTTGTTTATGGTTTACCCTGTTTTCGAATCATTTCGTCTAAGTCTTTATGTATCTGGCAGAGCAACTGAAACATGGGCTGGAATTGACAATTACAAGTCGGTATTAAACTCCAATGTATTTTGGAAAGCAGTGTTCAACACTTTCTATATGGGATTTTTTCAGCTTCTTTTGACCATTCCGTTTGGATTTATTCTGGCATCGCTCATCAGCGAACTTAAATGGGGAAAAAATTTGTTTAAGATTTTGCTGTTTATCCCCTACATAACATCTGTTGTAGCAGCTTCGATGCTTTTTCTGTTTGTACTGCATCCGGAGTTCGGCTTGCTTAATTATTTTCTATCGATGCTGGGACTTCCGACTTCCGTTTGGTTGGCTGAACCGTCGAGTGCGCGTTGGGGGGCAATTTTGCTTGGCTCGTGGCATTGGTTAGGCTTTGTAGTCATTATATTTCTGGCAAATTTGCAAGCGATTTCAGAGGAAATATACGAAGCAGGAGCAATTGATGGGGCTACGGGCATTCAAAAGTGGTTATATATCACGATTCCCAATATGTACGGAACGTTCTCCTTTCTGATTGTGATCGGCTGGATTTCTGGTTTGCAGCGATTTACGGACGTTTATCTGCTGGGTGGACTTCAAGGCAGTCCGGCCCGTTCTCTTCATACGATTGTAGGGTTTATTTACGAAAGAGGCTTTGGCGGCACGGAATATGGTATCGCTTCAGCAGCAGCCTACGTCCTGTTTGCTATCATTCTGTTCTTCACCATGCTGAATCTTAAGCTTACTAAGATGAAAATATAACTGAAGAGGAAAATGTCATGAAAACAACAAGCGTACTATCAAGAAAACCGTCCCTAATTGAAATCGTTATCTTTGTTACTCTTTTTGTCCTGAGTGTGATCATGATCTCTCCATTCCTATGGATGCTCAGCATCGGTTTCGAACGGACGGCTAACTTACAGCCACCGTTTCCACCATCCTTTTTCCCGAAACAACCTTCCATCTTTAACTATGAACTCGTGTTGGAAAATGCAACTCTCTTTAAATCGTATTTGAACTCCGGCTTTGTGGCCATCTGCGCTGTTTGTTTGAGCGTCGCTAGCTCCCTTCTGGCGGGGTATGCCTTTTCGAAGGGCCAATTCTACGGAAAAAAAGTGCTGTTTCTAGTCGTGCTAGGTACGATGATGATCCCAATGGAAACAAGATTAATTCCTTTATTTTCAATGTTTAATAAATTCGGCTTGATTAATACGTACGTTCCCTTGATTGCACCAGCTATTTTGTATGGCTTTGGTATTTTGTTATCCAAGCAGTATTTCGATCAGCTGCCTGACAGCTTGAGGGAGGCTGCGCAGATTGACGGTTCGAGCGAGAAGAGAACTTTTTTTCAAATTTATTTGCCGCTCACGGGCCCGATTACTGCGACATTGGCGATCTTATCCTTTCTAGATAGCTGGAATGCTTTTCTGTGGCCGCTTGTAGTAATTAACGATCATGCTTTAAGAACGATTCCGTTATTTCTTGCCAGCTTCTCGTTTGAGAATGGGACGCGTTTGGGCGGTCTTACGATGGCACTTGCGACAGCGAGTATTTTACCGATCGTTGTTGTGTTCCTATTCTTGCAGAAATATATCATACGCAGCATCGCATTAAGTGGACTGAAGGGAGAGTGAGCTGATTGAGCAGCGGTTATAGGCCGCGCAGAGTAGAACAGTGAGGATCGAAGGATTCAGGAAAAAATAATACATATCAGGGAAGGGTGCTAAGAATGATAAAAAATAAAACGAAAAAATGGATGGTATCCGCTGTTCTGCTTAACGTATTCGCGATGCAATTAATAGTGGGGTGCAGCACTAAGGCTGATAATAAACCCGCGGTAGTGAGCGACTCAGCGGCTAAGGTTTCTGATAAAAAGTGGTCGGGTACACTTAAGGTGCAGTTAATCGGGGACTTCAGCATGGATGACAAAACCAATCCTCTCTCAGGGAAAAAAGTTAAGGGAGTATCGGTGCTGAAAAAAGAATTTGAACGTCTTTATCCAGGGGCTACTATTGAGTTTATTCTGCTGGGCTGGGACGGCTACGTCCAAAAAACGGATGCGATGCTCAATTCCAAAGGAGCGGATGTATTCCAGGTACCGGGAATTGCGAACTTGGCCAGCCAGGATTTGTTGGAGCCTCTGGCACCTTATATTGAAAAGGATAAATTTGATCTCGGCGTTTTCATCGATAATCAGGTTGAAGGCTGGAAGGCGATGGGACCTAAGGATAAAGATTTGCAAATTTATGGACTTCCTTTTATTGGGGACACAAGGGTTATCGCTTACGACAAAAAGATTTTTAAGGAATGGGGCGTAGAGGAGCTTTCGAAAAATCCGACTCCGGAGGAAATACTGGAGAAAGCAAAAAAAATGACGGGCATCAATCCTAAAACCGGAAAGCAAAACTATGGAGCTTTCTATGCAGGCGCAGATGCGGCGGATTCGGTTATGAATGCGGCTGAAGCGTATGGCGGCAGCTGGGGAAAAGGATTTCTTTTTAAAGGGATGGAAGTGAATTTTAATTCTCCAGAGATGCTAAAAGGGCTTAAATGGATGAGTGACCTGAACGCTTTAGCACCAAAAGGAGTACTTGTAAAGCAGGGTGGAGAGAAGTGGGGAACGGCCAATAATGATATTGCTATTCATATTCGTGTACAGCCGATTTTTGTAGATCAGATTTATGCGGCAGGCCTGCAGGATCAGTATGGTGTTGCTCAATTGTTTATCAATAAAGAGAAGAAAATGGGCGGCATGTTCGCAGGGAGTCCGTACTCGATTGCTAAGAGCAGTGCAAACAAAGAGCTGTCTTGGGAGTTTCTGAAGTTCAGTGTAAGTGACTTCTTCCAGAAATATATGTGGGAAGAACAAAGCTCACAATTCCTCCCGGTAATCAAATCAGCAGTGAAGTGGGAAAGCTTGCAAAAAAATCCACATGCGGTGATTGAATTGGAATCGATGGGCAAGCTTTGGGCGCCTCGTTATCCTTACCGTTCCGGCCAGCCTCGTTATATTCTATCAGAGTCTGTAGAAGAAGGGCTGCTTGGCAAATCATCACTTGAAGCGGCCTTGGAGAAAGCTCAAAAAGAATCGACAGCATGGCTCGCAGCACAAAAATAATGTCGTACGAAGGTGGAATCATGAATCAATTACTTGAAATCGAGGAAAAGCTGACGTCTGCGCAGAACCAGACTCATATCACCTATTCATTTGCTGTATCCGATTCATGCTGCAAGCTGAATATCGACTTCAGCTACTCTCCGAAAAGCCTGGACAATGAAGCCTTATCCAAAGAGATCATTGGCCAAAGCTTGCGGAAATACAGTGATGGAAATGATCCGGTTATGGAAGAAGGGTGGAGAAGATTTCTTCCATTAAAAAATTTAATTACGATTTCAGTCGATGACCCGAACGGGTTTCGGGGGGCGTGCCATCGACAAGATTCAGAGCAGCACTTGTTTCTTGCCACCGGTACTGCTTCTCCCGGCCTTATGCCGGGGGCGCTATTGGAAGGACAATGGTCTATCACGTTGAGCATTCACGCACTCGTTACAGAAACGTGCAGCTACAAGCTGTCGGTGTGGGAAGGGGATGAGGCGCTATGAAGCAGTGGCTTCCTTATGAACTGCATACCCATACGTTTCACAGTGATGGTCAGCATTCTCTGCTTGAGCTTGCGCGAAGCGCCAAGGAGCTTGGTTTATTCGGGATTGCAATGACCGACCATAATACGATGTCGCCTCTCTTAGAGAGGGAACAAATCCAGTCTGAAACGCAGCTGCAGATTATTCGGGGCATGGAGTGGACAACCTTCTTTGGTCATATGCTTGCTATTGGGATTACCGCTTATGTGGACTGGAGAGATTTGGGGATCCAGGATATACATAAAGGAATTGAAAGGGTACACCGGCAAGGCGGCATCGTTGGTATTGCGCATCCTTATCGTGTTGGAAGTCCTTTGTGCACAGGCTGCTACTGGGAATATGAAATAGCCGATTGGGATGACATCGATTATATTGAAGTCTGGTCTTATACGTTCCCTTCGATTATGAACAGCAATCAAAGGGCGTTTCAGCTATGGACGGATCGCTTAAACAAGGGACATAGGATTGCAGCAGTATGCGGTAGAGATTGGCATGTTTCCTCGGTAAAAGTAACGGAGCCCATTGCTGTTACGTATTTGGGTTTGGACAACAATAGAGATTCAGCATTGGATCCAACAGAGGTAGAAAAGCTGGCTGTCAATGCGATCAGAGAGGGTTCAGTAAGCGTAACAATGGGACCCCGGTTACAATGTACCCTTCAAATCGATCCATCGGAATCTGTGCACGGGATCGGATCTGTAGTAAAAGTAAATGAGACTGTGAACACAGCTGTGGTCAAGGTAGAGATAGACTTCTCCGAAAGGGCAGAGCATTGGCAGCTGGATGATCAAGAATTGAAGGTACGTCTTGTGAGTAATAAAGGGACGGTTGGGGAGCTCAAAGTGTCCCAGCAGGCTTCGACAGCTTCATGCGGGGTTGATATTGAAGGAGTGATATGGCTCCGGGCGGAGCTACATGGTGCGTTTCATAACAGCATAACGATGATCGCATTTACCAATCCATTCTATTTTCAACACGACAATTAATTTCTGGAGGGAATGAAGATGGACAAACCATCGGCTCCTAAGATTGCTGCGCATACAGGGTGCGGGATTGCACCGGACAATACGGTGGAAAGCTTTATGGAGGGAATTCGGCTGGGGGCGGATATTGTAGAGGTAGATTTGAGAGTCACCAAGGATGGCATAATCGTTTTACTCCATGATGACTCCCCCTTGCTTCACGAATGTACCTATGAGCAGCTAAATCAGCTCGAGACGAGGGTGAAAGTCAGCGCTATATATGAGAAATACGAAATTGTAAGGTTGAGTGACATCCTCCAGATAGCTAAACAATACGAAGTGAAGCTAAATTTGGATATAAAAACGCCGGCTGCCATTGAACCTGCTATTCAACTGGTGAAGCAATATCAAGCGGAGAATCAAGTTTTTATTACAGGATGCAGCGAAAGCATCACCTCTCGTCATCGTGATATTCAAGTCGTATTCAATACGCCAAATGAGTTTACTGCGGAAGAGAGAAACGACTACTCGCTGTATGCAGAAAAAGTATGCAAAGAATCCGTGAGTGGTTCTTATTATGGTCTGAATATGAATTATGAGACATGCCATCAGGAAGTAGTGGATCTAGCCCATGCATCCGGTCTCGCGGTATGGGTGTACACTGTGAACGACCCTGACGTTATGCGGAGATTTGTCCAAATAGGGGTAGATGTAATTACTACAAGGGCAGTTACAGAACTGGCAGGATTGACAAGGTAAGGTTGATGATGCAAAAGAGGACTAACGGCTAACCATGCCGTGTAGTCCTTTTTTTTAGATAAACAAAAGATCAGGATTCACATTGACTCTAGGCGATTTCAATGATAAAATTACGATTACATTCTTTATTTTGGTAGCATGGTATCGCGCTAAAGCGTTTATAGAAATTATAAAGTTTAATATAGGCAGGTGAGGGTTAGTGTCGAAACCGAAAGTGTTTGAAAAACCAACCGGAGTTAAGGATTATTTGCCGGCGGCTGTGGCTAAGCTGCGTGCCATCGAAACTAATGTTCTTCAATGTATGGAGCGTTGGGGCTATCAGGAAATTATTACGCCGACATTAGAGTTCTACGATACGGTTGGGGTGGCGAGCTCTACGGAGGATCGTAAGCTATTCAAGCTGTTGGACCGCAATGGGACGACATTGGTTATGCGTTCTGATATTACAGCGCCGATCGCACGTGTAGTGTCTTCTTTGTTGAAAGAACAGGCGTTTCCGATTCGGCTATCCTATCATGCGAACGTTTTTCGCGCGTTTGAAGCTGAAGCGGGACGCGATGCGGAGTTTTTTCAGACTGGAGTTGAGCTTGTAGGGGATGCTTCCTCAGAGTCCGATGCCGAGGTTATTGCGCTAGCAATCGCTAGCTTGCAGGCTGCTGGAGTACAAGAGTTCAAGATTGCGCTTGGTCATGTAGGCTTTTTAACAGGACTGTTCAACGAAACGCTGAAGGATCGTCAAGATGCGCAGCAAAGCTTGAAGGAATGCTTATTGAACCGTGACTATGTGGGCTATAGAGAGACAATTAAATCTCTACAGTTGACTGCAGTAGTGCAGCAGGAGCTCGAAGGCATACTTAGACTGCGTGGTGGTCAGGAAATTTGTACACAAGCTAGGCAGGTTACCAAGGATCCGATAGCTCAGCAATCGATAGCACACTTGTGTGAGGTGTGGGATGTTCTGAAGGCTTACGGCGTTTCTGAGCATGTACTAATCGATCTGACGATGATTGGAGATTTTTCTTATTATACAGGTATGACTTTTGAAGGCTATGCGGCGGATCTTGGTTTTCCGGTATGCAGCGGTGGGCGGTATGATAATCTGCTGACTCAATTCGGACGTACAGCTCCGGCGACAGGTTTTGCGCTCAAAACAAACCGTATTCTAGAAGTGGTGAGCAAGCGTCCAATAGAGGAGCCTCATCGGGTGTTAATCACTTATACGGCTTCTAAACGCGAGGAAGCGTTCCGCAGAGCGAAAGAGCTGCGTGGTCAGGAGAGAATTATGGTTGAGACAAGGCTGGTAGCTGACGTCAGTGGCGGGAACCAAGCTGTGAAGCTGGTGACAGCAAGGCTAGAGGATGGAACCTACAGTGTGAATGGCATCGCGTATCAAAACGTGATCGAGATCGGTTAAAGGAGCATAAGAGCATGCAGGATATATTGAAGGTTGCAATGCCCAAGGGGCGTATTTATAAGCAGGCCTCCAAGCTGTTTCGTGAAGCAGGGTTGACGATCCCGGATGATATTGATGATTCGCGAAAGCTCATCATTTCGGTGCCGGAAGCAAGAATGGAATTCATCATGGCTAAGCCGGTTGATGTACCAACCTATGTGGAATACGGTGTGGCGGATATTGGAGTTGTAGGCAAAGACGTGCTGATGGAAGAGAACCGTAACGTCTATGAGCTTTTGGATTTAGGCATCGCCCGCTGCCGGATGTCGGTAATAGGGCTTCCCGATTGGGAGCCAGTGTTAAACCCACGGGTGGCGACGAAGTACCCGAACGTAGCTTCACAGTACTTCCGTGAAAGAGGACAGCAGGTGGAGGTCATCAAGCTGAACGGCTCCATTGAACTTGCCCCACTAATTGGTTTAGCTGATCGGATTGTCGACATGGTTGAAACCGGAAAGACTTTGGAAGAGAACGGCTTGGTGGAGCAGGAGCAAATTTTCTCCATTACGAGCCGTTTGATAGCTAATCGTGTCAGCTACCGGATGAAGAATGAAACGATCCAGGCGTTATGCGACAAGCTGCAGATCCTGATTGCTTCGACTAGCAGGGTATAAGTAAGCCTTTAAACGAAAAATGGAGTTAGGATATAGGGGGGGGATACAGGATGAAGATTATGCCGGCAAGCGAGTTTTCACTAGAACGTCAGGTGGAATATGGCTCGGAGGAGCAGAATAGCAGCGTAAAGAACATTATTGAGACGGTGCGTCGCGACGGGGATGCGGCGCTACGGAGCTTTGCTCAGCAGTTCGACGGAGTCAGCGTCAACGAACTGCGCGTGAGCGATGCGGAGATTGAGGCTGCCTATGCCAAGGTGGACGAGAGCTTTCTCACCGCGATCCGAGAAGCGGCGGATAATATTCGGCGCTTCCACGAGAAGCAGAAGCGCACGTCTTGGATGGATCTGCAGCCTGACGGCAGCATCCTGGGTCAAGTGATCCGGCCGCTGAAGCGGGTCGGATTGTACGTTCCAGGAGGGAAGGCGGCATACCCGTCGTCCGTCCTGATGAACGCTATTCCGGCACAGGTTGCCGGTGTGCCGGAGATCGTGATGGTAACGCCGCCGGCTACAGCCGGAATCGATGGCATCGATCCGCACATCCTGGTGGCGGCAGCGGAAGCAGGCGTTCGCGAGATCTACCGTGTCGGCGGAGCGCAGGCGGTTGCGGCGCTCGCTTACGGCACGGAATCGATCCCAGCGGCGGATAAGATCGTAGGCCCGGGCAACATCTACGTTGCCCTCGCCAAGCGCTACGTGTTCGGCGCTGTCGACATCGACAGCATCGCCGGCCCGAGCGAGATTGTCGTGCTAGCCGACGATACGGCGGATGCCGCTTACGTGGCGGCCGACCTGCTGTCGCAGGCCGAGCACGATGAGATGGCGTCGGCGATCCTGATCACGCCGTCGCAAGCTCTAGCGCAGGCAGTGGCGGCTGAGGTCGCCCGCCAGCTGGAGTCGCTGCCGAAGCGGGATATTGCCGCTCAGTCGATTCGCGACAACGGCGCGATCCTGACGGTCGCGAGCCTCGAAGAAGGCGTGCGCGTCGTCAATCAGCTCGCGCCCGAGCATCTCGAGATCCTCACGGCCGACCCGTTCCAGTACTTGAGCGCCATTGAGAACGCCGGCGCGATATTCCTAGGATCCTACAGCTCGGAGCCAGTCGGTGACTATTTCGCGGGACCTAACCACGTACTGCCGACGAATGGTACGGCGCGGTTTTCCTCGCCGTTGAATGTGGATCATTTTATGAAAAAATCCAGTGTTATTTACTATAGCAAGGAAGCGCTGCTGCAAAACGGGGAGAAAATTATCGCCTTAGCGCAGCACGAAGGATTGGAAGCACATGCAAGAGCGATTCAGATACGATTACAGAAAGAGGGGAATCCAACCCATGGCTGACCAACAGCAGGCCGCACGTTCGGCTCAAATTTCGCGCAAAACGAATGAAACGGATATACAGCTTTCCTTTAACGTTGATGGAACCGGTATTTCGGAGATCGAAACGGATGTTCCATTCTTAAATCATATGTTGGACTTATTTACGAAGCATGGTCATTTTGACCTGCAGGTGAAAGCGGTTGGGGATATCGATATAGATGACCACCATACGGTGGAGGACATCGGTATTTGCCTCGGACACACGCTTCGGGAAGCTTTAGGCGATAAGAGGGGCATTAAACGTTACGCGAACGTATTTATTCCAATGGATGAAGCACTGGCACAAGTTGTAATTGACGTGAGCAACCGTCCGCATTTTGAGTACCGTGCTCAGTACCCATCCACACAAGTGGGCAGCTTTTCGACTGAAATGGTGCATGAATTTCTGTGGAAGTTTGCTTTGGAAGCACGTATTGCGCTGCATGTCATCGTCCACTACGGTCAAAACACGCACCATATGATCGAGGCCATCTTCAAGGCGCTAGGGCGTGCGGTTGACGAAGCAACGAGCATTGACCCGCGCGTGAAAGGCGTGCCGTCCACGAAGGGAGTGCTGTAGCATGATCGCCATTATCGATTATGGCATGGGCAATTTGCACAGCGTGAGCAAAGCTGTGGAGCGTCTTGGCTTTGAAGCGATCGTAACGGCTGACGAGCGCGAGATTCTGGCGGCTGACGGCGCGATACTGCCGGGAGTCGGCGCCTTCGGCGATGCGATGGAGCAGCTGCGCGAGTCGCGTCTGGACGGGACGGTCCTGCGCTACGCGCAGACCGGCAAGCCGCTCTTGGGCATCTGCCTAGGCATGCAGCTGCTGTTCAGCCGCAGTGAGGAGCACGGCTCTCACGAGGGGTTGAACCTGCTACCTGGGCAGGTTGTGCGTTTTCAAGGCAGCTACAAGGTGCCGCATATGGGCTGGAATCGGCTGCTGTTTAAGCAGCAAAGCCCGCTGTTTGCAGGCATTGAAGAAGAGCATGTTTACTTCGTACACTCGTACCATGCGCTGCCTGAGCAGACTTCTGATCTACTTGCGGTGACCGATTACCACCAACCGGTTACAGCCATTGTTGGGCGAGGGAATGTATACGGCATGCAATTCCATCCGGAAAAAAGCGGAGCCCTGGGCATGAAGCTATTAGGCAATTTTCTTAATTTGTGCAAACAGTAAGATATCCATATATCCTCGAATCGAATAAGCCCGTTCAGGGTTAACTATAAAGTTTTCTTGCGGAAAACTCGGCTAATGCTTACGAAGCAAGTTTTGCTTTAGCAAAACTCTAAGGAGGGAAATAAAATGCTGGCAAAACGGATCATTCCGTGTTTGGATGTGAAAGACGGCCGCGTTGTAAAGGGAGTTAATTTCGTCAATTTACGCGATGCCGGAGATCCTGTCGAATTGGCTGCGATCTATGATCGGGAAGGCGCAGACGAGCTAGTGTTCCTAGATATTTCCGCTTCGGTGGAAGGTCGGGCTACAATGGTAGAGGTTGTGAAAAAAACCGCGGGCGAAATTACGATTCCCTTCACCGTAGGTGGCGGTATTTCCAGCGTGGATGATATGAAGCGGCTGCTTCGGGCCGGAGCGGATAAAATCGGCATCAATACGGCGGCAGTCAAAAATCCTCAGCTTATCTCCGATGGAGCTCGTCGTTTCGGGTCACAGTGTATCGTCGTTGCTATTGATGCTCGCTATAACGAAGCGTGGGGTGAATGGGAAGTGTTCACCCACGGCGGACGCAACGAAACGGGAATTAAGGCGTTAGAGTGGGCGAAGCGGGTAGAAGAGCTTGGCGCAGGCGAGATTCTGTTGACGAGTATGGATGCGGATGGTACGAAGGATGGCTTTGATCTGCCTTTAACCAAAGCTGTATCCGAAAGTGTAGGCATTCCGGTAATTGCCTCAGGCGGAGCAGGGTTGAAGGAGCATTTTTACGATGTGTTTGCAGAAGGCAAAGCGGATGCGGGCTTAGCCGCAACGATTTTTCATTATAAAGAGCTGACTATCCATGAGGTTAAAGATGGCCTTAGACAAAAAGGAGTAGAAATCCGATGAGCAACGAACAAACTAGTGGTGAGCAGGCTGGGTTAAGCGGAGAACAGTTGAATGCTGCGATCAAGTGGGATGCACAAGGACTTGTTCCGGCAATCGTGCAGGATGCGGCAAGTAAGGATGTATTGATGCTGGCTTATATGAATAAGGATTCTTTAAAGCTGACTGTTGAATCGGGGGAAACATGGTTCTGGAGTCGTTCACGCAGTGAGCTGTGGCATAAAGGTGCAACCTCCGGCCATATTCAGAAGGTGAAGGCTTTGAAGTATGATTGTGATGGCGACACGCTGCTGGTGCTGGTAGATCAAGCGGGTCCTGCATGCCATACAGGAAAATACAGCTGCTTCTACAATGAAGTGCCTGTAAATGGACAAACCACGGAACAAGCTGCTCAAGTAACGGCGACTAGCGGTGGTGACCGTTTCGCGATGCTGTCCAGGCTGGAAACAGTTATAGCTGAGCGTTATGCAGAACGTCCAGAAGGGGCTTACACCACGTATTTGTTCGAAAAAGGGATTGATAAAATTTTGAAAAAAGTCGGCGAGGAAACCGCTGAAGTTATCATTGCCGCTAAAAATCGAGATAATGAAGAGCTTCGCTACGAATCTAGCGACCTAATCTTCCACTTGATGGTTCTGCTGCGCGAAGCGAAGCTGCCATTAGATGATGTGATGAATGAGCTGGACCGCCGCCACAAAAAATAATAGTGTACGTTTACGAAGAAAGTTTTTCTGACGAGAAACTCTTAAGGAGAGATTCCGATGCTCATTGATTATCATACCCATCATGTCCGCTGTGGACATGCATCGGGGGAGCTTGAGGAATACGTGCAAAAGGGCATTGAGCTCGGACTAACCCAACTGGGTCTGTCCGATCATATGCCCTTGTTGCATGTAGACCCAGCTACTTACCTGCCCGGCATGGCTATGCCGATGGAGGAGCTGCCGCATTATGCGGAGGAAGCCTTCCGTTTGCAGCAGCAATATAAGGATCAGATTGATATCCGCGTAGGCTTGGAAGGCGATTATATCGAGGGCTACGAAGCAGAGATCGAACAGATCATACAAGCTTATCCATGGGATTATGTGATAGGATCTGTTCATTTTCTTGGGGAATGGGATATATCTGATTTCCGGCAGCTGGACGAATGGAAAGAACGCGACGCTTACAAGGTGTATCAGCAGTATTATGATGCGGTTCAAAAGGCAGCTGGAACCGGCTTCTACGATTACATTGGTCACATAGACGTAATAAAACGGTTTGGCTTCAAGCCTGAGCAAAATGTAGAGCATTTAGAGAACGACGCACTTCGTGCAGTTAAGGCCGCTGGGATAGCAATAGAACTGAATGCATCTGGATTGCGGATGCCCGTGAACGAAATGTTCCCGAGCCGGCGTATGCTGGAAGTGTGTTACGAGTGGGGCATTCCTCTTACGATAGGTTCCGATGCCCATCAACCTGAGCGGCTGTCGCAGTATTTGGACCAGGCCGTTGTTCTGTTAAAGGATATCGGCTTCACAGAGCTGGCAACTTTTCAAAAGCGCAAAAGAAAAATGATCGAATTCTAAATCTGTGAAAATGAGTATGTAATTATTGGAATGACCCTGTTTTTCACTGAATCGCCTTTTTCTTAATGCATTCTTTTCATGTATAATATAGTTGAGTATTATTGTATAATGACATTTGGCGAATAAATGTATCGGAATGCGGCATGCTGCGTAATACAAATCGTAGGCAATTTACGAGCCGCAAAATGTAAACAATCCACAACGGAGGTAACCATGTACAGCGACAAATTGAAAATCTTTTCGGGATCTTCCAATCCAAAGCTTGCAGAACGTATTTGTAAGGATTTGGGTGTCCCACTGGGCCAAATCAAGCTCTCCCGGTTTAAATGCGGAGAAATTTACTGTCTCTATGAAGAAAGCATTCGGAATTGTGATGTGTTTTTAGTGCAGACGTTCTCTCATCCGATTAACGAGCAATTTATGGAGCTTTTGGTAATGATGGACGCGGCTAAACGCGCATCGGCCAGAACGATTAACCTTGTCGTACCTTATTATGGTTATTCCCGTCAGGAACGTAAAGCGGCCCCACGTGAGCCGATTACTGCTAAGTTGGTTGCAGATTTATTGAATACTGCCGGTGCAGACCGCGTAATTACCATTGACTTACACGCACCTGCGATTCAAGGGTTTTTCAATATCCCGGTAGATCATTTGACAGGACTGGATCTATTAAGCAGTCATATCAAAAATAAAAATATCGATGATTTGATCGTTGTATCCCCAGATGCGGGTGGTGTGACGAGAGCTGAGAACCTGGCCAACGTGCTGGGAGCGCCTATCGCTATGATGTTTAAGAAGCGATATGCACACAATGAATCTGCAGTTACACACGTCATCGGTGATGTGGAAGGCAAAACTCCAGTTATCATCGAGGATTTAATTGATACAGGAACAACGATTGTCAACGTGGTTGAGGGCTTGAAGGAAAGAGGCGCCAACGACGTTTATATCTGTGCCACTCACCCAGTGTTCTCTGGGCCGGCCTTGCAGCGATTGGATCATCCGAACATTAAAGAAGTCGTTATTACCGACTCCATTGCTATTCCGGACGACCATTCATCCCGATTCACTGTACTATCCGTTGCACCGTTGCTTTCCAATGCCATTCGAATTATTAAAGACGGCGGTTCGATCAGCTCGCTATTTAAATACGGTGGCGTATAGGAAAGTTTAACTAATTTATGTATTTTTTCAGGAATGTGCTATACTTTTGATAGTAATAACGCTGGTTTCTTGCAAATTCCAGACGGAACCGGAGGTGCCTTGTTTAATGGAGAAGAAAAAGCGTGCTAACCCAACCCAACCACCAGCTAAAGTGATCTCGATGAAAATGGATGCCACGTTCTTTTTCGAACGAGCCGTTCAATCCTTGGACAGATTTCATTATGATAAGGCATTAAAGTATTTTCGTCGCGCAGCCGAATACGAGCCGGAAAATGCGGTTAATCACTGTAACTTGGCTGGGCTTCTCTCGGAGATGGGAAATTACGAGGAATCTAACCGTATCCTTCAGCAGGTTTTGGATCAAATTGATCCAGCTATGACAGAATGTTATTTCTACATGGCCAATAATTATGCCAACATGGAAGATTATGAGTCAGCTGAAAAAGCAATTATCCACTATTTAGAGAATGACCCTACCGGCCAATTTTTGGAGGAGTCTGAGGAAATGATCGAGCTGCTCAGCTATGAGCTGGATCGTCCAACCAAGCTTACTTCTATAAAAAGCCGTGAAGGGATGTTCGAACATGACCGTGCTCGAGCCATGCTGGAGGAAGGCAAATTTGCCGAAGCGGTTCGTATATTGGAGAAAATAATTAAGAAGCATCCCGACTTTATGGCGGCTCGTAATAATCTGGCTTTGGCTTATTATTACATGGGTCATTTCGACAAGTCGATAGATATGATAAAGCAAGTCCTGGAGCTGGAGCATGGTAATTTGCATGCATTGTGCAACTTGGCTATCTTTTACCAGCATTTTGGTGACAAGGAAAATCTCAGCGAGCTGATGGGCGTTTTGCGAAAAACCTATCCGTTTCATCAGGATCATGTGTTTAAACTAGCCACTACAATGGGTATCTTAAGTGAGCATGAGACAGCGTACCGTTTGTTCAAGCGATTGCTGAAAACCGGTGAAGCGGGTCTTGATCCTTGCTTGTTTCATTACACTGCGGTAGCTGCCTATAATACTAAGCAGTATGCCGAAGCCGAACGCCAATGGCGCCAAGCGAATAAGTTTGATCCTGGCTCGGAAATTCCCGGATTTTATCTGAATCTGCTGCATAAAGCACGTGATGAAGAGGTAAAACCTCCGGTGAGCTATCACTATCATCTTCCTTTTGAAGAGCAATTCAGAGGCTTGGAAAAGTCTACAGAGGGTCTACCCGATCATCTTAAACGTGATCCATTGGTTCGATCATCCTTTTTCTGGGCATTACGCCACGGAGATACAGAAACCAAATTGCAGGTCATTCAAGCATTTGGCTTGATTGCCGATAATGAAGTGAAGGAAGCTTTGCTCGAATTCATTCAGGAACCAGCCGAGGACGATTACTTGAAGAAGGTAGCGATTTTCGTGCTTCGCAATATTGGTTTGCACGAGCCGGTTACCGCTGTTCTTGATGGAAATAAGATTACGGTTCCGGCATCTCCGTTCTCACCGAATTTACCGGTATGGGAACCCAAATGGCAGCAAATTATGGATATGGCGATGAAGGAAATGGATCGCCGTTATGATATGGTACAGCAGTATGATCTTCAGACTTTGTGGGTAGAATACTTGTCTCGTGTGTATCCAATCTATTCTCCCAAGATTTCAAAGGTTGAAGGCTGGGCTGCTGCGCTTGAATATTTGACAGCCAAAATGCACCGTCGTGCTATTTCGTACCATGAGCTGGCTCACAGGTATAAGGTTTCGGTTGCAACTATTAGCAAAAATGTGAAAATCATCGACGAAGCATGTGGACTCAAAGAAAAAATGGAAGCCATTTTTCCCAAGTTTACGAGCTTCGATCATAAGATAAAATAAAGTTTCAATGCTTGCGAAGAAAGTTTTTTGCAGAGCAAAACCCAGTTGATGCTTATGACGCCAGTTTTGCTTTGGCAAAAATCTGCTGATATTTACGATGCCAGTTTTGCTAACGCAAAACTCTAGGAGGAGTCATTTTGTACAAAACAATCGTTATAGGTACAGGTCCTGCGGGGCTTACTGCAGCTATTTATCTGGCTCGTGCCAATCTGAATCCTTTGGTTATTGAAGGGCCTGAACCGGGCGGACAGCTTACAACAACTACGGAGGTTGAGAACTTCCCCGGTTTTCCTGAAGGCATTATGGGACCGGAATTAATGGATAACATGCGCAAACAAGCGGAACGCTTCGGCGCTGAATTCAAAACCGGCTGGGTTAATTCGGTTGATATGTCTAAGCGTCCATTTAAGCTTTCGGTAGAAGGCATGGGAGATATTGAAGCAGAAAGCATCATTATTTCTACAGGCGCGACTGCTAAATTGTTGGGAATTGAGAATGAAAAGGAAAGCATGGGACGCGGTGTCAGCACGTGTGCAACCTGTGATGGATTTTTCTTCCGCGGTAAGAAGATCATCGTTGTTGGCGGTGGAGATTCAGCCATGGAAGAAGCTAACTTCCTGACGCGCTTCGCAACTGAAGTTAAGCTGGTACATCGTCGCAGCGATCTGCGTGCTTCCAAAATCATGCAGGATCGTGCTCGCGAGAATCAGAAGATTGCATGGGATCTTAACAAGACGCCACTAGCCGTAATTTCAGGCGACAAAGGTGTAACGGGATTGAAAGTGAAAAACAACGAAACCGGTGAAGAAGAAGTTATCGAGACCGATGGTATATTCGTTGCTATCGGACATAGACCGAATACAGATTTCCTTGCAGGACAAATTACTACAGATGAAACAGGTTACATTGTTGTGAAACCTGGGACGTCGCTGACGAATGTGGAAGGCGTATTTGCATGTGGTGATGTGCAAGACAGCAAGTACCGCCAAGCCATTACAGCAGCGGGCAGCGGATGTATGGCTGCCTTGGATTGCGAAAAGTTTTTGGAAGGTCATGCAGTTCACGACTGGAGTCAATCGCTGTAAATAGAAGGAAACGTGAAGCACTGAGCTTCACGTTTTTTTAATGCTTCCCCTATCCAAACCTTATCCCTGTCAGAGGGCTCCGAGCGCTGCGGATTGGGGTAAAAGGTGAGAAATCGTGCCACCTGATAAATAGGCGAAGGACTGCTCTTGTCCTTATTGGATAGGCTTACCGTTTTCGGGATGATTGAATTATAGTGATGAGCATACAGTACGTTATGCTCCTGCTTTTCTCTGTCTTGACCTGTGGATGGGGTTGGCTTATAGTTGATGGTGGAGCAATATGTGATTATAGTTTATGAGGTGACAAGGCATGGGAGAAAAGGTATATGTTGGAGTTGATTTAGGAGGAACCTCCATCAAGGTGGGGCTTTGTGACATTAATGGAAAGCTGCTTCATACCTATGAAGGGCCGACAGGGACAGAGCACGGTGCGGATGTTGTGTTGGAGAACATCGCTAGCTATGTTCGTAAGCTTATTTCGGATACTTCTTATGATTGGGAGCAGGTTGCCGGCATTGGAGCAGGCATCGCTGGATTTATGGATATTCCTGAAGGCTTCATCAAGCTGTCCCCTAATTTAGGTTGGCGCAACGTGCCTGTAAAGAAAATTCTTGAAGAAAAGTTAGGTAAAACAGTAAAAATCGACAACGACGCTAATGTAGCAGCACTGGGCGAGGCGTGGAGTGGTGCAGGCGCAGGCATTCCCAATTTGGTATGTTATACCTTAGGAACAGGTGTAGGCGGCGGCATTATTATTGGCGGTAAAATATATCAAGGCTTTAAAGGTATGGCAGGAGAGCTAGGCCATATGAGGCTGGTTCCTGATCTCGAAGCTATTCAATGCGGATGTGGGATGAATGGCTGTTTGGAGACGGTTTCTTCCGCAACGGGTATTATTAGAATGGCGAAAGAAGCGGTTGAACGCGGTGAACATACATCGTTAGCCTTGGTAGAAGGCATTATGGCTAAAGATGTGTTCGATGCCGCTAAGTCAGGCGATGATGTGGCCCAACGTATTGTTAATCGCGCAGCCAGTTATTTGGGTAAATCGATGGCAATGGTGTCCGTAATATTAAATCCTCAGCGATATATAATCGGTGGTGGCGTTTCTAAAGCAGGAGATATCTTGTTCGATGCGATTCGGCATTACTTTCATGAATACGCTCAGGAAACAGCAAGTGAAGGCGTAGATATTGTTCCTGCTACTTTGGGCAATGACGCTGGTGTTGTTGGTGCTGCTGGTTTAAATCTGCATTCTTAATTTTGCTTTTGAGTTTATGTATCTAACGGGTTGTCTTATTCATATTTTGTTTATTTCTAGGCTCTCGTTTAGTTCTGTTGTCTCTATCTTTCAATAAACTAATAGTAGACAACATTAATTTAAGTCTTTAAGTCTTAGAACAAGCGCGTCTACAACCGCGCGCTTATATAGATATAGCGAGTGGGGTAACCATTTTATTTGTGAAGGCTATGGGGATGTGCTGGAGAGTTTACGTGCTTCATTTTGAAAGAGAGTTTCCTGCCGCATAATTTAATCAGAGGGACTCACTTTCAATAGAAGCCGGAGGCACTTCACTTACCCGCAGCAACCCCAATGGTTAGCTCACGAGCGCCCGGAGGAGGAAGTACCCATGGAAGAAATGCATACCTTGGGCAAGCTGGTCATTATTACTGGTATGTCTGGTGCAGGTAAGACGATCGCGGTGCAAAGTTTAGAGGATCTCGGTTTTTTCTGCGTGGATAATCTCCCTCCCGTGTTAATTCCCAAGTTTGCGGAGTTGATCGAGCAATCAAAAGGCCGCATTGGCAAGGTGGCGCTTGTAATTGATTTGCGCGGAAGAGAGTTTTTCACTTCCTTATCGGAATCACTTCGTTATGTGCAGGAGAACCACACACTGACCTATGAGATCTTATTTCTGGATGCTACCGATGCTATCCTAGTACAACGTTACAAGGAGAGCCGCCGTAAACATCCACTAGCGCCGACTGGAGTACCGCTGGAGGGGATTTATCAAGAGCGTAAGCTGTTGGAGGAACTGAAGGGAATGGCTACACAGGTCATTGATACGAGCAACTTGAAGCCGGCGCAGTTGAAAGAAAAGATTGTATCCCGATTCACCAATCTGGAGTTGGGCGGAATATCTATAAATGTAATCTCCTTCGGATTTAAGTATGGGATACCGATCGATGCTGATTTAATTTTTGATGTGAGGTTTTTACCAAATCCACATTATGTTGATGCCCTTCGACCTAATACCGGTCAAGACCCGGATGTGTACGAATATGTCATGAAGTGGAGTGAAACGCAAGAGTTTCTCACCAAGCTGCTCGATATGCTTCACTTTTTGGTGCCGCAGTATAAGAAAGAGGGTAAAAGCCAGGTTGTGGTTGGGATCGGCTGTACAGGTGGTAAGCACCGCTCCGTAGCTATTGCAGAGTATCTTGGCAAAGTAATGGATAATAGTGAAACAGAAATTATTCGGGTAAGCCACCGCGACTCAGAGCGGGATCGGGTTGAGGTGAAAAAATGACAAAGGATCACGAGGAAGGTGATCAGCCCCGCATCGTCGTAATCGGCGGAGGTACAGGATTGTCCGTCATGCTTCGAGGATTGAAGGAGAAGCCGATGGACATAACCGCTATTGTGACGGTTGCGGACGACGGAGGCAGCTCAGGCATTTTGCGCTCCGAATTGGAAATGGTGCCCCCCGGAGATATCCGAAACGTTCTAACTGCGCTGGCGGATGTAGAGCCATTGCTAGGTAAAATGCTGGAGTATCGTTTTCAAAAGGGTCAGGGATTGGCCGGTCATAGTTTGGGTAATCTAATTTTGGCTGCAATGCAAGACATTACCGGTGATTTTGTAACGGGAGTTCGGGAGCTGAGCCGAGTATTTGCAGTGCGTGGCAGAGTACTTCCCGCGGCTAATCATGCTATTGTGCTGAAAGCGGAGATGATGGACGGCTCGATTGTTGTGGGGGAGTCCAAAATCCCTAAGGCCGGTAAGGTCATTAAACGAGTGTTTATAGAACCGGCTGATGTATCGCCTTTACCTGAAGCAGTTGAGGCTCTACGGCGGGCTGATGCGATTCTGGTGGGGCCAGGGAGCTTATACACGAGCATTTTACCCAACCTCCTTGTGCCTGAGATTACCCGAACGATTGTAGAGTCGAAAGCGCTCAAAATGTTCATCTGTAATGTCATGACGCAACCGGGAGAAACGGATGGTTATGCCGTAAGCGACCACTTACGTGCGGTTCGAGATCATGTTGGGCAAGACTTATTTGATTATGTTATTGTAAATAATGGGGAGATTCCTCCTCAGATTCAAAATAAGTACGCAGAAAAAGGCGCAAAGGTCGTCCATCTCGATCTGGATGAGGTAACGAAAAAAGGTTATAAGGTCATAGCAGACCAACTGGTTTTATTTCGCACCTATCTTCGCCATGACGCCGATAAACTAAGTCAGCACATCTATCAATTGGTGGAGAACTGGATGATTAAGAAGAGGTGACTATCTCATGTCCTTCGCCTCACAAACGAAAAAGGAATTAACCATGATTCAGTCGGATGACTGTTGTGAAACGGCAGAACTTTCAGCCTTAATTCGGATGAATGGTTCTGTGCAGCTGACAAATCAACGAATCGTGCTCGATATTTCTACAGAGAACGCTGCCATTGCGCGACGGATTTATTCTTTGTTGAAAAAGAAGTTTCGCGTGCACATCGAACTGCTTGTCAGGAAAAAGATGCGTTTAAAGAAAAATAATGTCTATATTGTGCGAGTGCCTCAGCAGGTACAGGAGATTTTGGCCCAAATGCACATTGTATCCGAAGGGTTTATTTTTACGACGGGGATTGAAGAGGCCATTCTTCAAGACAGTTGCTGTAAGCGGGCTTATATGCGAGGAGCTTTCTTGGCGGGCGGTTCTGTGAACAATCCTGAGGGATCCTCTTATCATTTGGAAATATCGTCCATGTACGAAGAGCATTGTCAGGCATTATGCGATTTGGCTAATGAATTTGATTTGAATGCACGCTGTATTGAACGGAAGAAGGGCTTCGTGTTCTATATCAAGGAAGGCGAGAAAATAATCGAGTTCCTTAGTCTTATCGGTGCACACCAAGCTTTGTTTAGGTTCGAGGATGTCCGAATCATGAAGGATATGCGCAACTCCGTTAACCGGCTGGTGAATTGTGAGACGGCTAATTTAAACAAGACTATCGGAGCAGCTGTGCGGCAGATTGAAAATATTCGGCTGCTGCAAAAGGAAGTCGGCTTAGAAAACCTGCCTGAGAAATTGCGTGAGGTTGCAGAAATTCGTATGAAGCATCCGGATCTGAATTTAAAAGAGGTCGGCGATATGTTAAAAGGCAGTGTTAGTAAATCCGGGGTCAACCATCGTCTTCGTAAAATTGATGAATTAGCGGAAAAAATCCGAAAAGCGTAACGGTTAGAATACTAAGGCGCAGCCATTACCTCTGGTAAGAGGATGATTGTTGTAACCCAATTTTCTGTAAATATAGAATTTTTGTGTAAATGTACATTATTCCTAGTGTATCGCATTGAAAAATGTTATAATAGTTGATAAATCGCTTTTTTCATGGTCATTTATTAGAATGGTCATTTGCTATTAAAGATGTAGGGGGTATTGGTTGGAATGTCGAAACGCCCAGTAGTTGTGAAGTTGAAAACAGGCCTTCATGCCAGACCGGCGGCACTTTTCGTTCAAGAGGCGAATAAATTCTCTTCCGAAATCTTCGTTGAGAAGGATGAGAAGAAAGTGAATGCCAAAAGTATCATGGGTATCATGAGCCTGGCGATCAGCACAGGTACGGAAGTTTATATTAGTGCAGAGGGTTCGGACGCAGAGCAGGCTGTAAACGCTTTAGTCACATTAGTTAGTAAAGAGGAACTTGAAAACCAATAACCGACCGCAGGGGGCTTCCTTTCAGGAAGCTTTTTTTGTTTTTTTTGGGGAATAACTGAAGGGTCATTTCCGCTATTATCTCGAACCCTTGAATGCGGAAATTGGCACATTTTTCACTATACAAAGGCCCATAAACGCAAATGGTGCATAAAGGAAAGTGCAGCCGAGTATCCTTGCGGAGCGCCTGGCACGAAATGGACACATTTCCAAATAATGATTTGAATGGCATGCCTAGAAAAGCGCAACCTTTTCTTAGTAGGAACGTCTATTATCACGTGTCCTCAGCCGGAAAGGTTTTTTGCTGATTTCATTTATTAAATTATTTTAAAGTTTAAGCTTAATAAGGAATTTTTTTAGAAATTCTAAGGAGTAGAGAGATGAAACAGATGAAAAGAGAGCTATCACTGATCGCCATTATCGCTTTGTTATTCGCAGTATTTTCCCCTACATTTGTATCGGCGGCGCAGCCTATGTCAACGGCTTCCAGTTACATCTTGCTGTATGTCGATAAGGTCGAAGCTTTTCTGAATGGAAAACAGGTTCAGTTGGATTCACCAGCAACCATTATTAAAGATAAAATGTTTGTTCCTGCTAAATTTCTAGGCGATGCTATGGGAATGAAGGTTGAATGGAACGATAAAACACGTCAAATCACAATGACAACTCCGGGCTATAATATCGTACTCGACAGCGACCGGAATTCAGTGTGGGTTAATGGATTGATGCAGCCTTTTGACTCTGCCGCTGCTATTAGCAAGGAAGGAAAGCTGTTGATTAAGCTTACTTGGTTGGCTGACTATATGGGAGCGCGCTACACTTACAACGAAGAGCTGCGGCGCGTAGAAATTATTCATACAGTTAAGCCTAACGGAATTTACATTCCAAATACGGGGAATTCGAATCCTGTGGCTAAATTTTCGTTTGCAAAATCAACCTACAAGATTGGTGAGCCGGTTAAATACGTTGATTTGAGCTATGATCCGGATGCCGAAGGTATTGCGAAATTTGAATGGACCGGTAAGGAGGAGGCTTTCTTTACACCAGGAACCTTCCCTGTTACTCTTACCGTCTGGGATGGGCATGGCAATAAAAGCGATACGTATACACGCAGCATTACGATTGAGGATAAAACGTATTTGAGCGCCATTGAATATCCAATCTATATGAAGCCTGTAGGCGGGTATATTAAGACCGATTGGAGTATGCTGTGGGGTAATTTCTGGAACTTGCCGCAGCTACCGAAACAAGTCACTACAGATGACACTAGAAAGCTGTTAGTCAGTGATAGTCCAGAAGAGTTCACGGAAAAAGGGATTTTGTATCAAGATAAAGTTAAAGGCAAAGGCCGTCTTTATGCAGATCATATTAACGGTACAAAGGAAAAAGTAACATTAGCCATTCTGGCTAAGAACACTACGGATAAGCCTGTAACAATCAAGACAACCAACAAAGGCGAAGTTTGGCCATCTGTATATGCGAATCTGATTGGCAACGAAGCCTCCGTTGATTTCCTTATGAATGATCCGCGTAATGATTCGATGACGGTACCGGCTAAACAGACTTTTATTTATTCACAAATGCCGGAATTTTATCCGGGACAAGGCGTGAACCTATTCTACGATGTGGAAACAGACGGAGAGATCGAATTCTCCTTCGTAGCAACGGATTCAGTAAATCAGAATACGCTGACCCAGCTTCCTCTGCTGCCTTTCACAGGTCACGTAAGAGGTTCGTTCCCTGTATCCGAAGTAAAGTGGAATATAGATGCCAGCTCATTCGCTTCTCCATCGAGGATTATCATAGGTGACGGTGTAACGGATCCATTCCAGCCGGGATATGATCCGATGCGGAAAAAGGAAGTCACCAACGACGGCAACTATGGGGTCGTATATAAAATCCATTCTGATAAGCCTCGCCGAATGGCCGTGATGATTCTGCCTTATGGCGGTGTGTTTAAAGGACCATTCAAGATTAATGGTGAAATCCGTCTGGTGCCTGAATCGGGTGTGTTAACAGCATTTGATGGTATGCAGATTCTAGCGAGAACAACCGGTAAGGAAGACTCGCTTGATATTGAATTTACCCCGCCAGCGGGCTCAGCGTTTCCTATTGATCTAATATTTTACCCATTGGATGATAAATAGACGCACTTTGGATAGCAATCATAATATCAAATAAAAATGTGCAAAGAAAAACCGTTCAGATAGCCTGCATAAAGCAGGTCTTCTGAACGGTTTTTTTTAATGGAAGTTGTCTCCGTTATTCGTGGAGTAGTAAACGGGTTGTATATGGAACTGTTAATCCTATTAGCTGCTGCGCTCGATAACTTTATCGATAAGGCCATATGCTCGTGCTTCTTCGGCATACATGAAGTTATCGCGGTCCGTGTCCTTCTCGATTTGCTCAAATGATTGGCCGGTACGCTCAGCCAGGATGGTGTTAAGTTTGTCACGCATTTTAAGAATTCGTTTAGCACGAATCTCAATGTCGCTGGCTTGGCCTTCGGCACCGCCTAAAGGCTGGTGGATCATAACTTCGCTGTTGGGCAAAGCAAACCGTTTGCCTTTGGCGCCAGCTGCGAGAAGGAAAGCCCCCATTGAAGCGGCCATACCCACACAAATCGTGGAAACATCAGGCTTAATAAACTGCATCGTATCGAAGATGGCCATCCCTGCTGTAATGGAGCCGCCCGGGCTGTTGATATACAGATGAATGTCTTTGTCTGGATCCGTTGCGGCCAAGAACAACAATTGGGCAATGATTGAGTTAGCTACAACATCGTTAACCCCAGTTCCAAGAAAAATAATCCGATCTTTCAGCAGACGGGAGTAAATATCGTATGCGCGTTCTCCTCTTCCATCGGGTTCAACTACCATAGGAATGAAACTCATAGGTTGCAGCCTCCTTAAATTCATAGTTACAACCAACTTCGCTTTGGCTGAAGTAAGGGTTGTACTCATGTGTGATTGGTAACACTATACCCATCATAGCGGAAAAACAAACTAAGGTCAATAAAGGTCAAACGAACCTATCTAAAAAACCTCCCACTGCGCAGCTTTCAAAAAAAAGCTGACAATGAAGAGGTTAAGTTGTTAGAAGTAATGGCGCGCTCGCAAGGAATCGAACCTTGATCTCAGGCTCCGGAGGCCTACGTCATATCCATTGGACCACGAGCGCATAGTATAAGTGTTGTTAAGGTTAATTTGACGAGCAAAAGTTATTATATGATAATGTACTGAAAAAAGCAACCATAGGTTTGTCTCATGTTAAATTCGGGAAAGCTGGCTATCTTAATAGCTAGGTATTACAGGCTATAAACGGATAGAAACACAGTATAATCCAAATTTTTTGTCCAAATTGTGATTTTTAGTTGAAATTAGCAATGAGATTTTATATAATATAAATGCTAAGTGGATTACTTAGTACTTTTTTTGGAAGTTGTGGGACTAAAAATGTAGTACTGGGACGAAAACAGTCCATGTTTCAACGGGAGAGTGTTCTATGAAAGAAATACTCAATATTCAAAAGCAGCTTCTTCCGGATCTATTGGACACCATGAAGGAGCGATATACCATCCTCCATCACATTATGGTTTCTGGTGTTGTAGGCCGCCGTACGTTGGCGGGATCACTTAATATGACGGAACGTGTTCTGCGTAGTGAGGTTGAGTTCTTGAAGGCCCAGGGCTTGCTAGAGATTGAAGCAGCTGGAATGCGTGTCAGCGTTGCGGGACGGCAGTTGCTTGAGAGCATCGAACCGATGGTCAGGGAACTGTTCGGCTTGAATGAGCTGGGAGGACGTATCCGGAAGCATTTTGGTTTAAAGCAAGTTATCATTGTACCGGGTGACTCAGATACATCACCACATACCAAAAAGGAATTAGGACGCGCGGGAGCAGCAGTGCTCCGTAAATATGTGTCCAAGGACGAAGTCATTGCCGTAACCGGTGGTTCGACGATGGCGGAAGTCGCGTATCACTTATCCTCCTCTACATCGCTCAAAGGCAGCTGGTTTGTACCGGCTCGGGGCGGACTGGGGGAAAGCGTTGATTTTCAAGCTAACACAATCGCTTCGACGATGGCTAAGAAAACAGGAGCAAGCTATAGGCTGCTGCACGTTCCCGATCAGTTGGGCGAGGACGCTTATCAATCTTTAATGCAAGATACTACCATTACCGAGATCATTGAGTTCATCCGTAAAGCTCGTATCGTCATTCATGGCATAGGAGAAGCTATGGTGATGGCGCGCCGCCGCAAGGTTGACGATGCAACAACAGCCAGCCTTCTGCATGAAGGAGCATTGGCCGAGGCATTCGGGTACTATTTTGACCGCGGGGGTAGAATTATTCATAAGATGCCAACTGTTGGCTTGCGCATCGATGATATTCAAGAAATGGATTGTGTCATTGGAGTTGCGGGCGGAAAGAGCAAGGGAGAAGCAATTGTCTCCGTGCTAAGCTTCGGACATGAGGATATATTAGTGACCGACGAAGCCGCTGCAATAGAAATGGTTCAAATGCTGCCATCTTGATAGGTTCTTACCTGTCTTGACATAAATTAAACTATTATTCTTTAGGAGGCCTTTCACATGGTAAAAGTAGGTATTAATGGTTTTGGACGTATTGGTCGTAACGTATTCCGCGCATCATTCAACAACCCAGAAGTAGAAATCGTAGCAATCAATGATTTGACTGACGTTAACACATTGGCTCATTTGTTGAAATATGATACTACTCACGGCAGATTCAATGGTACTGTTGAAGCAACAGAAGGCGCTTTGATCGTTAACGGCAAAACTGTTAAAGTATTTGCTGAGCGTAATCCTGAGAACTTGCCTTGGGGAGCTAACGGTGTTGAAATCGTTGTTGAATCCACAGGTATTTTTACAGCAAAAGACAAAGCTTCCCTTCACTTGAAAGGCGGCGCTAAGAAAGTAATCATCTCCGCTCCAGCTACTGACGAGGATATCACTATCGTATTGGGCGTAAATGAAGATAAATACGATCCAGCAGCACATACAATTATCTCCAACGCTTCTTGCACAACTAACTGTCTGGCTCCTTTTGCTAAAGTATTGAACGACAAGTTCGGTATCGTAAAAGGTATGATGACAACTATTCACTCTTACACAAACGATCAATCCGTGTTGGATCTTCCACATAAAGACTTGCGTCGTGCTCGTGCAGCTGCTGAAAACATCATTCCTTCAACAACTGGCGCAGCAAAAGCAGTTTCCTTGGTGTTGCCTGAGCTTAAAGGCTTGCTAAACGGTATGTCATTCCGCGTACCAACTCCTAACGTATCCGTAACGGATCTGGTTGCTGAGCTGAAAGTAAACGTAACAGTTGATGAAGTTAACGCAGCTTTGGAAGCAGCAGCTAACGGTCCTTTGAAAGGCGTTATGAACTTCTCCGTTGAGCCGCTTGTATCCAGCGACTACAATGGCGACCCAGCTTCTTCCACAATAGACTCTTTGTCCACTATGGTAGTTGGCGATAACATGGTTAAAGTAGTTTCCTGGTACGATAACGAGTGGGGCTATTCCAACCGTGTTGTAGATTTGGCTGCTTTTATTGCTAAAAAAGGTTTGTAAGATCCAATTGTGGTTATGACTTAAGTTTGATGAAACACGCTTCGCTCTTTTGAGCAAAGGGAGTATACCTACGGTATCTGTTGAAGCTTTATTCCTTGATTGAAATTGGCTAGGGCGGGAATAAAACTTCAAAGGATACTCGCTAACGCTCTACGGTACACTCCCTTTTGCTTTTTATCGCGAAACAGCCTTCAATCAAAAAAATGTCATACCCACAATTTTTGTGTATAGAAAGAAAAAAACGGGAGGCGTGAGCGGGATGAACAAAAAAAGCGTTCGTGACGTAGAAGTAAACGGCAAAAGAGTGTTTGTACGGGTGGATTTTAACGTACCGTTGGAGAATGGCGTAATTACCGATGACACGCGTATTCGCGAAACCGTACCAACTATCCAGTATCTAGCGGAAAGAGGCGCTAAAGTCATTCTAGCGAGTCACCTGGGCCGTCCTAAGGGTGAGGTTGTAGAAGAGCTTCGCTTAACGGCTGCGGCTGCGCGTTTGACTGAGCTTTTGGGTAAGCCGGTAGTAAAAGCGGACGAAGCCATCGGCGATGCTGTTAAAGCACAAATTGCTGCTTTGAAAGATGGCGATGTTCTGCTTCTTGAGAACGTGCGCTTCTATGCTGGTGAAGAGAAGAACGATCCGGAATTGGCGAAAGCTTTTGCTGAATTGGCTGATTTGTATGTAAATGATGCTTTTGGAGCGGCTCACCGGGCTCACGCTTCCACAGAAGGCATCGCCCACTATCTTCCTGCAGTTTCCGGCTTGCTGATGGAGAAAGAGCTGGAAGTATTGGGTAAAGCATTGAATAATCCGGAGCGTCCTTTCACAGCAATCGTGGGCGGAGCAAAGGTTAAAGATAAAATTGCCGTAATCGAAAAGCTTATCGACATCGCAGACAACATCATTATCGGTGGTGGCTTGTCCTATACGTTCTTTAAATCCAAAGGCTATGAAATCGGCAAATCCCTCGTGGACAACGATCGTTTGGAGCTTGTTAAAGAGTTCGAGCGCAAAGCTAAGGAAAAAGGCGTAAACTTCTTGCTTCCTGTTGATATCGTAGTTGGCGATGATTTCAGCGCTTCGGCTAATACCAAGGTTGTAACTGTAGATTCGATTCCTGCTGATTGGGAAGGCTTCGATATTGGGCCGAAAACTCGCGAAATTTATGCCGAAACGATCAAAAACTCCAAGCTGGTTGTTTGGAATGGACCGATGGGTGTATTCGAGCTTGAGCCATACAAAAACGGTACAGAAGCTGTAGCTAATGCTTGCGCAACTACTACAGGCTACACAGTAATTGGCGGCGGCGATTCAGCGGCGGCAGTTGAGAAGTTCCACCTGGGCGACAAAATGGATCATATCTCCACTGGCGGCGGCGCTTCCTTGGAGTTTATGGAAGGCAAGGCACTTCCGGGCGTTGTAGCGTTGAACGATAAGTAAGAGTAAGAGCTGACACAAACAGTTAAATAAAAAGGAGTGACCCAACATGCGTAAACCAATCATTGCCGGTAACTGGAAAATGTTCAAAACTGTAAGCGAAGCGACTGCTTTCGTAAACGAAGTTAAAGGTAAAGCAGAGGTTGACGGTGTGGAGAGCGTAATCTGCGCTCCATTCACTAATCTTCCTGCACTTGTTGAAGCTGTAAAAGGAACTACATTAAAAGTAGGCGCACAGAACCTTCACTTTGAAGATAACGGCGCGTTCACAGGCGAAATCAGCGGTGTCATGCTGAAGGATCTGGGCGTTAACTACGTAATTATCGGTCACTCAGAGCGTCGTGCTTATTTCCTTGAAACAGACGAGATCGTTAATAAAAAAGTGCATGCATCTTTCAAGCATAGCTTGACGCCAATCGTTTGCGTAGGCGAGAAGCTGGAAGAACGTGAAGCGGGTCAAACCAAGCAAGTATGCAAAGTGCAAACGGAAGGCGCATTTGCAGGCTTGAGCGCTGAGCAGGCAGCTGAAGTAGTTGTAGCTTATGAGCCTATCTGGGCCATCGGAACAGGTAAATCCTCTACGGCAGCCGATGCTAACGAAGTAATCAGCTACATTCGTGAATTGATTGCTGGTCTTTACAGCCAATCCGTGGCGGATGCGGTTCGTATCCAATACGGCGGCAGCGTAAAGCCGAACAACATTAACGAATACATGCAGGAATCCGATATCGACGGAGCACTAGTGGGCGGCGCAAGCTTGGAGCCAGCTTCCTACATAGCTCTTGTTGAGGGGGCCAAGTAAGATGTCCAGACCTAAACCGGTAGCACTGATAATATTGGATGGCTTCGGCCTTCGCGGTGAGATCACGGGTAACGCAGTCGCTCAGGCGAACAAGCCTAACTATGACCGGTACTGGAATGAATATCCGCACACAACACTGGTAGCGTGCGGGGAAGCAGTGGGATTGCCAGAGGGGCAAATGGGCAACTCTGAGGTTGGTCATTTAAACATAGGTGCGGGGCGTACCGTGTATCAAGATTTAACTCGGATTTCCAAGTCGATTCGCGACGGCGAGTTTTTTGATAACGAAACGATTCTTGGCGCGATAAGACATGCCAAGGATAATGGTAAAAAGCTTCATCTGTATGGATTACTGTCGGACGGTGGCGTTCATAGTCACATTGCACATTTATTTGCTTTGCTTGAAGTGTGTAAGAAGGAGCAATTCGAGGAGGTTTACATCCACGCATTTTTGGATGGCCGTGACGTAGCTCCTGACAGCGCCAAAGGCTATATGGGCCAACTGCTGGCTAAAATCGATGAAATTGGCGTAGGCAAGATGGCAACAGTTCAAGGCCGCTACTATGCGATGGATCGAGACAAGCGTTGGGAACGTACAGAAAAGTCTTACCGTGCTATGGTTTATGGAGAGGGCCCGCACTACACGGAGCCGATGCAGGCCATTGTGGAGTCTTATGAAAAATCGGTGTTTGACGAATTTGTTATGCCGACGGTTATCGTACAAGCAGACGGTAGCCCTGTAGGCTTGGTAGAGTCGGACGACTCCGTTATTTTCCTTAACTTCCGACCTGACCGCGCCATTCAGCTTTCTCAGGTGTTTACGAACAGTGACTTCCGTGGTTTCGATCGCGGAGAGAAATGCCCTGCCAAGCTGTACTTCGTTTGCTTAACATTATTTAGTGAATCCGTGGATGGCTTTGTAGCTTACAAACCGAAAAACCTGGATAATACACTGGGTGAGGTTCTAGCGCAAAACAACCTGAAGCAGCTTCGTATCGCTGAAACAGAGAAATACCCGCATGTGACGTTCTTCTTCAGTGGCGGTCGTGATAAGGAATTGCCAGGTGAGACTCGTATTCTGATTCCATCGCCTAAGGTAGCAACTTATGACCTGCAGCCGGAAATGAGCGCATATGAGCTTGCAGAAGCAGCAGTTGCCGAGATCGAAGCAGAGCGTCAGGATGTTATCATTCTGAACTTTGCGAATCCGGATATGGTTGGCCACTCGGGCTTACTGGAGCCAACGATCAAAGCAGTTGAAGCAACAGATGCTTGCTTGGGTAAAGTTGTCGAGGCTGTGCTTGCTAAAGGCGGAGTAGCGTTGATCACGGCTGATCACGGTAACGCCGATTTGGTTACAAATGCGGACGGCAGCCGAAATACAGCCCATACGACAAATCCGGTCCCTTTTATTGTAACGTCCAAACATGTTACACTAAGAAATGATGGAATTTTGGCAGATATTGCTCCTACTATTCTGACACTGCTGGATGTAGCACAGCCAGAAGAGATGACAGGAACTAAATTAATCTAGCCTTAAGCTTGAGAGAGTCACCGGGGTCGGTCATCCGGCCCTGACAAAATTATAAAATAGTCTAAGGAGTGTTTCGAAATCATGACAACTATCGCTAATGTGTACGCTCGTGAAGTATTGGACTCCCGCGGTAATCCAACCGTAGAAGTAGAAGTATTCTTGGAGTCCGGCGCAAGAGGCCGCGCTATCGTTCCTTCAGGCGCATCTACTGGCGCTTACGAAGCTGTTGAGCTTCGTGATGGTGACAAATCCCGTTACTTGGGTAAAGGCGTTCTAAAAGCAGTTGAGAACGTTAACGACATCATCGCTCCTGAATTGATCGGCTTCGATGCTTTGGATCAAGTTGGTATCGACAATAAAATGATCGAGCTTGACGGAACGCCGAACAAAGCTAAGCTGGGTGCAAACGCGATTCTGGCTGT
The DNA here is from genome assembly GCF_013141765.1 of Paenibacillus foliorum. GTDB lineage: Bacteria > Bacillota > Bacilli > Paenibacillales > NBRC-103111 > Paenibacillus_S > Paenibacillus_S foliorum. The sequence goes on along the minus strand of NZ_WHOD01000129.1, from coordinate 7,427 downwards.
TTCTATGGCAGTAGCTCGTGCAGCTTCCGAAGCTTTGGACATCCCTCTATATGTTTACTTGGGCGGATTTAACGCGAAGCAGCTTCCAGTTCCAATGATGAACATCATCAACGGTGGGGCTCATGCGGACAACAACGTTGACGTACAAGAGTTCATGGTGCTACCAGTTGGCGCGCCTTCATTCAAAGAAGCGCTTCGTACTGGCGCAGAAATTTTCCACAGCTTGAAATCCGTATTGCAAGAAAAAGGCTTGAACACAGCAGTTGGCGACGAAGGCGGCTTTGCTCCGAACTTTGGTTCTAACGAAGAAGCTATCACTACTATTCTTACAGCTATCGAGCGTGCAGGCTATAAGCCAGGCGTTGACGTATTCTTGGGTATGGACGTTGCTTCCACTGAGTTCTACAAAGATGGCAAGTACCACCTGGAAGGCGAAGGCAAATCTTACACTTCCGCTGAGTTCGTAGACTTCTTGGCTGATTGGGTTGACAAATATCCGATCATCACAATCGAAGATGGCTGCTCCGAAGATGATTGGGATGGCTGGAAGCTGTTGACTGAAAAGCTTGGCGGTAAAGTACAACTAGTTGGTGACGATCTATTCGTAACTAACACGGTTCGTTTGTCCAGAGGTATTGAAGAAAACATCGGTAACTCCATCTTGGTTAAAGTTAACCAAATCGGTACGTTGACTGAAACTTTCGACGCTATCCAAATGGCTAACCGCGCTGGTTACACAGCGGTTATTTCCCACCGTTCCGGTGAGAGCGAAGACAGCACAATTGCTGACATTGCTGTTGCTACTAACGCTGGACAAATCAAAACAGGTGCTCCTTCCCGTACGGACCGCGTTGCTAAGTACAACCAATTGCTTCGCATCGAAGATCAATTGCGTGATACTGCACAATATGCTGGTAAAAAAGCGTTCTACAACTTGAAGAACTTCAAATAATATAGAAGAGCACGTTTCGTGCTCTGCCCTATTCAATGCTTAAGTCGGCGGCTAACGCCCCTTAAGCATTGTGTATATAGTCGGCTCTTTATGCCGACAATGCCTTGTATAATCAAGGTGGCTAGTTAGCCACCGTCTTTGTACTTTAGTAAAATAATGGGTTTGTGCTTTTTTGTAAGCTTCCGCTAATCTGTGGTAGTTGGAGGGTTACACATTTACCGGAGAGTTTACGTGTGGCCTTTGAAATCGTGTTATTACCGCAAGGTATATTCAATGAGAACACGATTTCAACAGCCGCCGTAGGTAGATGTGGTAACCTGTAGACGAACAACAAGATGAGAGTAAGTTTGCAGTAAGCACCAACTTTCCCCGGAGGGATCAGCATGAGTAATTGGTTGAAGACTGTATTTTTTCTAGTAGGATCAGCCTTTCTCACTCGCTTGATCCCTTTTTCTTCATTTTTCCGCAACTTGGACACGATGATTCATGAATTTGGTCATGCGGTGGTAACCTTGGTTTTCTCAGGCCAAGTGATGTATATCGAGCTTTTTGCTAATCATAGCGGGGTAACGTATTCCAGGGTGATGGATAACTGGACTCAGATTCCAATCTCGCTTGCCGGATATATGACGGCTTCCTTGTTCGCTGTATTTTTGTTCAAGATGAGGGCTATAGACAAGCATCGTTTGGGCTTGCAGGTTATTACATTGCTGGCTATTGTTTCGTTAGTTTTGTTTGTACGTAATGAATTTGGCGTGATTTGGCTTATCGGTTTTATTGCTTTGAACATTATCATGCTATCTTTAATGCCGCGATGGTTGAGTGATTTTTATTATTTATTGCTGGCCTTTCTAACCTTGGAGGAGTCAGTGCTCGGTCCAATTTCATTAATTCTTTATTCGTTGGAAAATTCAGGGGCTGCTGGCGATGCAACAAACTTAAGTCGAATCACGATGATTCCAGCTCTTGGTTGGTCCGTCTTGTTTACGCTATTCTCATTATGGTGTGCGAAAGGTGCCATTCAAGCCTTCTTGGGACGGAGAAAAACGAGGCCAAGACCTGCCAAACAGCCTTATTCGAACTATGAGTAATGGGGTTTGTTTGCCAGTAGGACAACTTTATGATATAATGCTAATACTGTCCATTTTCTATTATATATAAGTGGCCATGTGGCCGTTAGTTGTAACGATAGATTTTCGCTGGAGGTGGAAACATGGAATTAGTTTTGAAAATTATACTGGTTATTGCGTCACTTGGTTTGATTGCAGCGGTATTACTTCAACCAGGGAAAAGCGCGGGGTTATCCGGTGCCATCTCCGGAGGTGCGGAGCATCTGTTCGGAAAGCAAAAGGCGCGTGGCTTGGAATTATTTTTAAATCGTCTAACAATGGGGTTAGCGGTTGTTTTCTTCGTCTTGACACTAATCGTGGCTTACTTTGTAAAAACAGCGTAATATAAAAGCACTACAGCAGGGGAATGATACTCCTGCTGTTTTTTTGTTCAAACAAAGTCCTAAACGCCCATTCCATGTGTTGTGAATTTGCGTAAACTGTAGGAAGAATGAAATTGTTGTGTTTTCTTGAGAGAGAAATGGGTAAAACTATAGAGAAGTAAGGTAGAGGAAGGTGAGGACTTTGGTTCAACGCAATGATGTATTGGATTTTATGAGAGAAACGGCTTATAAACCGATGACATATCAGGAATTAGAGAAGTATTTCCAGATTGAGAGCGCGCAGGATTTCAAGGATTTTATTAAGCTGTTGAATGAGCTGGAGAATGAAGGGCACATAATACGGACTCGAACGGAGCGGTACGGTGTACCGGAACGGATGAATTTGCTGCGGGGCAAGCTGCAGGCGCATGCCAAAGGGTTTGGGTTTCTAATTCCAGAGGAACGTGATCATCCGGATGTGTACATACACGCCAACGATATGGGTGGGGCCATGAATGGCGACATCATTCTCGTTCGGATAACGACCAAAAGCGCTGCCGGTGGCAAGCTGGAGGGCGAAGTGGTCCGGGTAGTCAACCGTGCTAATACGCAGATCGTTGGATTGTTTCAGATGAACGAAGGGTATGCATTCGTGATTGCGGATGATAAACGAGTAGTTCGTGATATTTTTATCCCTAAGGATTCTTTTAATGGGGCCATGGACGGGCATAAAGTGGTTGTGCGAATAGTGACCTATCCAGAAGGGCGTGCGGCAGCAGAAGGTGAAGTTATCGAAATTTTGGGACATAAAAATGATCCTGGAGTCGATATTATTTCGGTTATCCGCAAGCACCAGCTCCCGGAGACCTTCCCGGATGAAGTTTTGGCAGAAGCCACTGAGGTACCTGAAGTTATTGCGGAAACGGACCTGGTAGGACGTCGTGATTTGCGGAATAAACGGATCGTGACGATTGATGGTGAAGACGCTAAGGATTTGGATGATGCGGTTAACGTTGAACTCTTGGAAAATGGCAACTACTTGCTGGGCGTTCATATTGCCGATGTGAGCTATTATGTGCATGAAGGAGCTCCTCTGGATAGAGAAGCTTACAATCGCGGCTGCAGCGTTTATTTAGTAGATCGTGTAATCCCTATGCTGCCTCATCGGTTATCGAACGGGATATGCTCGTTGAATCCGCAGGTGGATCGTCTGACGATGTCCTGTGAGATGGAATTTGATGCTAATGCCAACGTGGTGCGCCATGATGTGTTCACTAGTGTAATCAAGACGAGCGAGCGGATGACTTACACGAATGTGCGGAAGCTGCTGTCGGGTGATGCAGAGCCGGAATTGACGGAAAAGTATGCATATTTAATGGATGACTTCCGTTTGATGGAAGAGCTGGCTATGAGGCTGCGCGGTCGTAGGATGAAGCGGGGTGCGATTGATTTTGACTTCGAGGAATCCAAGATATTAGTAAATGAGAGCGGCAAGCCTACAGACATCGTGAAAAGGGAACGGACCATTGCTGAGCAAATCATAGAAGAGTTTATGCTGGCGGCTAATGAGACTGTGGCTGAGCATTTCCATTGGATGAAGGTGCCTTTCTTGTACCGGATTCATGAAGATCCCGATTCTGAGAAGCTAATGCATTTCATGGAGTTTATTACGAACTTTGGCTATGCTGTACGCGGCAAGGGGAACACGGTTCATCCTCGTGCGCTGCAAACACTTCTAGAGGAAATAAAGGGCACTAAAGAAGAAACGGTTATTAGTAAAGTGATGCTGCGTTCGATGAAACAAGCGAAATATGACGCTCAGAGCACCGGTCACTTCGGTCTAGCGGCTGAGTTTTACTCTCACTTTACGTCCCCGATCCGGCGTTATCCGGATTTGATCATCCATCGCGTCATGCGCGAGGTGTTGGAGAAGGGCGGAATGGATGATAAGCGCCATGAGTATTTGTCCGCTCGGATGGATGACATTGCGAAGCAGTCCTCAGAGCGTGAGCGCGTAGCTGTGGATGCGGAGCGGGAAACGGAGGCTTTGAAAAAGGCCGAGTACATGATGGACAAAGTGGGCGAGGAATTCGAAGGGATGATCAGCAGTGTGACGAGTTTTGGTATTTTCGTCGAGCTGGACAATACCGTTGAAGGATTAATTCGTCTAAGCGATATGCACGATGATTACTATCATTACCATGAGGCGCAGCATGCGTTGATTGGAGAGCGCACATCGAAAATTTACCGCCTCGGCGATGAGTTGAAGGTACGAGTGGCTCGCGTGAGCATGGAAGACCACACCATCGATTTCGAGATGGTGGACATGAAGCCGCGGCAGCAGAAGGTAAGCCTCGTAGGCGCGCTGAAAGCAGTCCGCGGAGGCGATAAACAGCGCGGACGCGGAGGTCGGAGCGCGTCAGCGGCGGCTGGCGGACGCGGGGCGCGTGGCGGTGACCGCGAGCGCAGCGCAGCCGAAGGCGCCCGCAGCGGGCGGCGCGGCAAAGGCGGCACTGGCGCAACGGCAAGCGCAGGCAGCGCCGGAGGCGGCAAGAGCCGCAAGCCGCGCAAGGGCGCCAGCGCCGGGGCGGCTGTTGGAGCCGGTGCCCCGAGGGGCACCGGAGCAGACGCCGCCAAGGCGCGAGCGCTGGACGCAGCGCCGGTCAAGGGCGCAGGCGAAGCCGGGCGCTCGGGACCGCGGCGGCGTAAGAAAAAGCAAGCGAAAAAGTAGTCGTTTCGCTTGCTTCCGAGGGTTGGAGTTGGTAAAATAAACTCCAATCCCTTTTTTTTGAGATACAGTCGTTGTGGTAAGGAGTGAATGGCTCTATGGTGAGCAAAAAGTCCGATAGCAAAGTTCTCGCACAGAATAAGAAAGCTTCTCATGATTATTTTATTGAAGATACCTATGAGTGCGGTATGGTACTGACTGGAACTGAGATTAAGTCACTACGATTAGGTCGGGCCAATATAGGTGATGCCTTCGCGACGATTCGTAATGGAGAAGCCTTCATCCATAACATTCATATCAGCCCATTCGAACAGGGCAATCGCTTCAACCCAACGGATCCGACACGTGCTCGGAAGCTGCTGCTGAAGAAAGTGGAGATCCGCAAGCTGCTCGGCTTGGCCAAGCAGGAGGGCTATACCTTAGTGCCGCTCAAGATCTATGTACGTAATGGCTTTGCCAAGCTTTTGATTGGATTAGGTAGAGGTAAGAAGCAATACGACAAGCGTGATACCGCGGCCAAGCGTGATGCTCAGCGCGATATCCAGCGTGCATTACGTGAAAAGCAGAAGGTTGCCAGGTAGGTATATCCTACTTTGTCATGAGATTGCCTTAGCTTCCAGTAAGTCATTCTTTTTTTTGTATGAAAGTGTGATATACTAAGTAGGCATCAAGATAAACTTTCAAATTCATCAAGAGAATCAGATAAGCTTTTATCATAACCTTTTGAGCAAGTTGCTTTAATTAAGAGTCTCCTTAATCGGAGACTCTACTATGCGGGGACGTTCTTGGATTCGACGGGGATAGTTCGAGCATGAGTAGCGGGTAGTGGGGACGCGTCCACTTCATCAACGCTAAAGCCTATTAAATGGCAAAACACAAAACAACTACGCTTTAGCAGCTTAATAACCTGTTAGCGTGCTTCTACTCAGCATCGCCCATGTGACTGGGATAGGGGCTCAACTATAGTGGGATACGACGTTTGGTCTCCGCCTGGGGTCGAACGTAGGAAGACAATCAGGCTGACCCAACGTATAGCCTGTCGCGGGGCGATACTCGGGTGACATCAAATCCGTGACTACACCCGAAGAATCTTATGTGGCGTTATCTTCGGACAGGGGTTCGACTCCCCTCGTCTCCATAAAATGCAAAAAAGCACTGACTATTCTGTCGGTGCTTTTTGCGATTCTTGGTAGGATATCCCTGCATTAGGGGACGTAGTAAATCGCAGTTGGCGCAGCATGGAATGTACCGCTAATTACGTCATCGCAGAGTAGCATCCCCCCTTGTGTGGGTGACTATTTCTGAGGGATCAGATATGGGGCCAATTTCGTTGCAATAACTCGATGCCCTCGATCATTCGGATGGATAGGTAAAGATCCGCTTAACGCGTCTTCAATCTTTCCTTTTCGATATCCATACAAAAGATCTGCCTGTTTTCCTTCAAACCACATATGAACGGGAGCTAAAGTTACATCGTAACTATGGGCGAGCTCATTGGTCGTACGATTTAATCCGTCCACCCACTCAACCGAAAGAGCGCTGTTAGGAAATGGATTATATTGCGTGCAGCAAATGATCCGGGCACAGCTTCCTTTTTTTATTCGAGTAAAAATAGCACTTAAATTACGTCTATAGTTGGCTGCAATGTGTTTTGCATCTAGTGGTCGCTTGGTTTTAAATGAAAATAGTGCCGCGTTAGCTAAATCCACTCCTCCGATCCATACTGAAACAGCAGCAGAACGATTGATTGTGGAGGATCCCTGCCATATCACTGCATCTAATAGATCATAGCTGCTCCAACCAGGCCGAGCTAATACCAACCCACGAACTTTACACGAGCTTGAATTTAATGTAGATACGGTTAAATGAGGATAAGCCTTCGCCAAAGAGGATGCATTTTCTCCAAATGTAATGGAATCTCCAAGAGCTGTATAGATCATAAGAATATCACCAACTCCAACTTTTAATCATACCTACACGCAATATCCTATTGGACAATAGGGGAAATCAACTTATTGCTTGCTTGTGTATTTTCTCAAATGTATCTTATAGGTATGGTATGTAATCATGCACAAGTTGTGTGGACGTTTAACAACTTTAGGAGCGGATATTAAGATGGGGAAAGATACTCGGGTGACATCAAATCCGTGACTACACCCGTAGAATCTTATGTGGCGTTATCTTCGGACAGAGGTTCAACTCCCCTCGTCTCCATCATTTTCACCAGTTTTCGGACATAAACTTTTAGGTTGTCAGGAATTTACTGATAACGAGAGCAATGCCCACTTAATAAACTGCATTTCTTCATCAATCCA
>NZ_WHOD01000128.1 GCF_013141765.1 Paenibacillus foliorum | reverse complement strand
AGGTAAAGGTAAAGGTAAAGGTAAAGGTAAAGGTAAAGGTAAGGGTAAAGGTAAGGGTAAGGGTAAAGGTAAGGGTGAAGGCAAAGGCAAAGGCAAAGGCAAAGGTAAGGGTAAGAGTAGCGAGAGTGAGCGATATAGCAAGTAAGGGTTAGTGCTGTTACCTCCCAATGTAGAGGCCTCTTACGACACGTAAGCTTGCGGTAAAGCGTAGGTTGGCTTTGAATGCCGATTAAGAAGTAAGGAAGCAACGTAATGCACACAGTAGAACAAAAGGGAATGGGTGTTGGGCGTATAGGGTGTAGGAGCGATAGCGTCCGCCCTGGTGTCGCCTTTAGAGAAGGACCTGAGGCTACCACAGGTCCTTCTCTAATCCCAAACGTTCGTGAGTTAAGGGAGCGTCTGGCATGGATTACGGCCGCTGTTAAAGTCGTGTTCCTTTAATTGAGCTGCTTGGAGCGGTGGGAACACGGATATCCAAAGGAAGAGGTTGTTGCGTTCCCGAGCAGCCACCAGAAAAAACGAACAATTTTAGACTAGCTTCGGTGCAGGTAGCATGGAATTTACATAAGGAATCCGTCCTTCTGTCTTTTACGTTTACTTTCAAATAAACAAACAAAGGGGCCCCTCAATAAGGGCCCCTTGTTTACATATCACTTGCCATTACCTTTGAATAAGTAAATTCATTGGACTTAGCAATTATTTTATCCTTGGAGTCTTTGACTACAATTTCAATCTTCAATGGATACTTCAGCTTATTGTCAGGCAATAATGGAGCAGTTAACTCATGGTAGCTGTTCCACTTAGCTGGCAATAGCTCCCCGTTAATATTCACCATACTGTTATAAGGGAGGTCCACACCTGTAATCTTTAGTACTTTTCCTTCACTAGAGGCTTCCGTTCTTACAGCGTCAATTACCATTCGTCCTTGGCCTAGTATATAGCTGCTGTCTTTAATCTTACTGTTCATTTCTGAGTAACCGTATTGTTTCCCAAAAATAATATCATACTGTAATTTTTCATAAGTCTTAAGGTCTTCCTTGTTTATCTTCATGTCCTCATAACGATTTTCTGGTGGAATTACTGGGATGGTCTGAGATAGCTGTGATAAATAGTCCGTATAATAGCTGCCTGGCCTTTGTGCTAATTTCAATAAGTAAGGCGTTACAAAGGATGGGCTCATATTGATCGTATCCTTTTGCTTAGGCAAGTAGTTGTTCCAGACGAGAATAGGCACTCGGTACATTTTATCAAGAAAGTTAGGATCGTTTTCATTCAAATATCCGCTTTCCTTGTATGCGCTGTAGTTCTCCCCTAGGCTCGGCAGATGGTCTCCAAAGAATAATAGGATGGTCGGCTCATCGATGCTTTCATAATGGGTTACCAATCGTTTCAGCATATCGTCAGCGCCCAGGAGTCCTTGAGCATAGGTTTCAAGCAGCCCTTTAGTCTGGCCGGTTACTCCCGTTACTTCTATTGTATTTTCTTTGAATTTTCCAGGATAATAATGGAAGTGATTCTCCATAGTGTTGGCAAAAATGAAGTCTGGTCCTTCTGTAAGCGTACTGGTTTCGATTATCTGCTTGGCTACTTCTCTATCGGCTATATAAGGGCCTTCATAGTCGGGCTTTAAAAATTCCATAGGTACATACTTGGAAAATCCGAAGTTTTCATATACTTTTTTGCTGTTATAAAACCAGCTGTGAAATGCATTAATTGCTGTAGATGCATAGCCTTGCCGAGCCAAAATACTTCCTAACGAATCAACATCTTTATTAATGTACTGATTGTAAGGAATAGAGCCTTGGGGCAAGAAACGCATGGAGTTGCCAGTTAGCACTTCGAACTCGACATTGGCCGTTCCACCACCGTACTGAGGGGAGAGCATTGTCCCGCTGCTGTATTTCTCCAATAATTCATGATAGAAAGGGAGCGGATCCCGACTAAAGGAAACATCTTTGATTTGTGTTGCATCCCAGAAGGATTCGCTTAGAACGACAATAATATTAGGTTTACGTTCCCCAGCTACGGGTACAGCCGGTGTAACTGAATTATAAGCAGTGCGAATGGATTCCTCATCATAGCCTTCAGGCTGGTTCATAAACAGAAACTGTAAATTCATGATCGTTGATAGAAGAAACCCGTTTGTTCGAACATTCTCCGTCTGATCCCAAGCAAGGTTTTGAATGTGAGCTAATCTTTTCAGCGACATGGATCCGTCCGTATATATCAAGGTTAATAGGAGAAGAGAAGCAATCCCCATACCTAAACGTTGTTTCCATGGAAAAGTAAAAGCAATGCGCGGCAACTTGTATAACAGTAGAAAACTAATGACTATAAACGCGATAGATCCCGAAATGACAGTGAAGTTAAGTAAGCCTTTAAGATATTGGGCCATATCTTTGGTCTCGCTTGTTAAGAGCACATCCCATGGCAGAAAAGGGACACCTAATATCTCCAGCTTAATCCCGCTAATTAACCCCATTAAAAGACAGGTACTGGATACTAACCAGAACGATAAATGAACTCTGCCAGTAATGGCTGTTATAAGAAACAGAAAGCCCAAGACCACTATTGCATTTAGAGCAAGCTCTGGTATCGCATGGAACGTCCAGCTGAAGGTATCCCCCCAGCCGCCTCTGCTCATTAATTCGACTAAAAACACAATCCAAATTGACCACAAAAGCAAAGGCATTCGTCTCGCTGCTTTCATGCCCTGAGTTTGAATTGCAAGCTGTAAATCCCCCATATTTATCACCACATTTGTATTATTAACTTCTTGTAAATTCAGCCTTAAGTATAGCATACCTAATAGAATTAAAGATATTGGAACCTTTTGCGGTAATGCTAATTAAAAGTTGTGATTAACGGAGTTTTGTATTGCTGAACGTTTAGCAGAAGTGTAAAATCGTGTGTATTCATTGTGAGTCATTCATAATAGCAGCAAATAACTTAATTTTTTATACAGGGAGAGAGGTATTAGGATGATAAAAATGATTTTGGATGTAGACACTGGCATTGATGATGCATTGGCAATTGCCTACGCGATAGCCTCTCCTGAGATTGAGCTATTGGGAATTACGGTGACTTATGGAAATACACCCATCGATAATGCATTTCAAAATACATGCGAATTGCTGGAGCGCATTCATACCCAGATTCCGGTATATAAGGGCGCAGAAAAGCCTATTTCACGAAGTGCGCATTTTAGCAGTGTGTTTCATGGCACGGACGGTTTAGGTGAAACTTTAGGTAAAGCCGATGGGGTTGATCATATTTCAGCGGATGCTGTGGATTTTATTATTGAGCAGGTGAATAAGTATGGACCTAACTTGACGATTGTAACGACAGGTCCTGTTACTAATCTGGCTCAGGCCATCATGAAAGACCCTTCCATAATAACTCGGGTTGGCAGCGTTGTGACTATGGGCGGAGCTGTGACGACCCCAGGCAATGTGAACAAATTTGCAGAGGCGAATATATTTATCGATCCGGAAGCGGCCGATATGGTTCTCCGTTCAGAGCTCCCGATAACGCTGGTCGGTTTGGACGTTACTCGGAAGACACTTCTGACTCAAAAGGATATGCAGCGTTGGAGAAGTATGGAAACGGGATTAAGCACTTTGTTCGCTGATTTTACTGAATACTATCTTAATGTGTATCAAAAATATTATCCATTTTTGGGAGGCTGTGCACTACATGATCCGCTTGCTGTAGCGGTTGCTAAAGATCCTTCCTTAGTACGAACGATACCTATGTTCTTAAAGGTTGATTTGGAACAGGATGCGTTGGGCAGAACCGCAGAAGATTTACAGCGGGCCTCCTTATCAGGACCCAATACGTTTGTTAGCGTTCAGGTAGATTCAGAGAGATTTATGAACGACTTTTACAATCGACTTGATCTAGTTCTGAAGGGTTCGGAATGATGGATTAAATCGGATTGTGCGTATGGTTTCATGATCATTTCATAACCATGTGCCAAGCTGAATGATGTGACTCGAAGAACCATTACAATGGTTCTTCGGGTCTATTTGGTTTTGCATGAATAACAATCGTTTTATGATCAGAAAATATAGGGGCAGAGGGAGCTGAATATCGTGGGTGAACAATTACAGAGCTTTATTCAAGACCTTATGGAGAGAAATAAAGGGGTTTTTAAGGAAGGTGATTTCAAGGATTGCCAGGGAGCAGCAGCTGACATTAGAGAAATGATTAGGAGGCTTGAAAGCACGGAAATTAATTTCAGGAGAAAGTTATCCGAGATTTCAGCTAAACAACCTCCAGATAAAGAAAAAATCATTTATTTGCAAGGCTTGGTAGATGGTATGAATTTAGCTATTAAACCAATGGAGATCCAATACGATAATGAACGGAAAACTACACAAGGTTATAGGAGTGAGGAATAATGGCTAGCGAATTTCTAACTTTGGTAAAAAATAGACGTTCCATCTACGAAATCAGCAAAGAATCAACTATCTCTGATGAAAAGATTCAAGAAATCATTAGTGAGGCTGTCAAACATACTCCTTCGGCTTTCAACTCACAGAGCTCACGAGTGGTTCTATTATTAGGTGATCAGCACAATAAACTATGGGATATTACAACTGAAGTCCTCAAGGGAATCGTGCCAGCTGATCAGTTCGCATCAACCCAGCAGCGGATGGATGGTTTCCGCAATGCCTATGGTACTGTTATGTTCTTTGAAGACACGGCTGTGGTGGAAGGAATGCAAGCGAATTTCCCAACATATCAGGATCGGTTTCCAGCATGGTCCCAGCATACGTCGGGGATGCTTCAATTCGTAATCTGGACCGCTCTTGAAAATGAAGGCTTGGGGGCATCGTTACAGCACTATAATCCCTTAATCGACAATAAAGTGAAAATGGAGTGGAGATTGCCAGAAGGTTGGCAGCTTATTGCTCAGATGCCTTTTGGTAAACCTACGGCACCAGCAGGAGAAAAGGAATTTAAACCGATCGAGGAACGTGTGAAGATTTTTAAATAAAACGGGCACTCCAATTAATTTAAGGCTGACCGCAAAGGTCACTTCATCCCAGTTGGGAATAGAACTATCGGACTATATAATAGATCGTTCTGAATCTATTAATGAGCTATTAATGAGCTATTTATGTGGTTTTCAGTAGCATTTTTAGGGGATTAGATAATCTGGCGCAGAAAAATATAGGCATAATTAGATCGGGATGATGGAGGTCGAAAGTATTTTCGGTCTTCATTCTCCAAACATATACAATTGCAGCTATACCACTTGGTCCTATAAACAATAAAATTTTCATGAAATAGTTCATTTTCACAGAAATACTTCTTGTGAAAGCTCTAAGAAATATGTCATAATTGGGGATACTTACAATTATTAAAACATATGCTGACACTTGGAGACGTGTAAACAGTGCACCAACTAGCCCAATTATTTCATAGGTACAAAGATCGGGATTTCATTTTCCTCATACCGTTTGCGCTGCTGTCTCTCGATGTGAGATTGCGGTATTTTTTTTACCTCCTCAACTCCGGTAAAGGTTTTCCTCAGTCTGATGACACTCAATGGTACATCGATTATGCAAATTCTTTGTTGGGAAATTTCCAAATTGGACTACATATGAACGATATTATGTATATTGGGTATAATCTCCTACTTGCTTTGCTGCTTGGTTTGTTTAAGGACCCCGTTGCTGTCGTCTTTATTCAAGCGGTTGTTGCAGGTCTTAGTATAATATTTGTATATAAAATCTCACGTATGCTTTTCAATAAAATAACCGCGATCATAGCCTCATTTTTTTATTACTATTATTCGTGGCCTATAACCCTCTGGTCAACTTACATTCTATCCGATAGTTTTTTCATCAGCTTACTATTATTGAATGTTTATTTACTTCTCAAATTCATGCAGTCTAATAAAAGCGTATACAAGATCCTTTTTATAATGTCTTCTGTATATATTCTTGTTTTTAGACCGACAGGTGTCGTTTCTTTGTTTTTTATAATGGTATATATCCTAATTAACATCGATACCCAAAAAGTGTGGGAATTTATTAATAGGCACAGACTCGCTATCGGTGGCTCTTTAGCTGCCGCGGTTATCACAGTTATTTATTTATTTGTAGGAAATAAGTTAGATCCCTTTTTATCCTCTATGCAGTTTAACGCTAAGATGGTGCTATACAACGTTTATGCAAAAGGATGGATCTACGATAGACCGTCACCTCATGACTATTTTTATAAGCCCAATTATACGATTGATGTGCTGAATAGTCTGATACTAAGTTTTTTAGTAAACAACTGGGATCACGTTAGTATTTTATATGGAAAGCGGATCATAGCGTTTGTAGGTAAATGGGCATGGGATATAAAGTTAACCGGGATACGCAGCTATGTAAGGTTGGGGTGGTATTTGCTGCCGGCCGCTCTGTTTTTAGTTGGGACCATTGCAGCAATAGTACAAGGCATATTTAGAAAAGCTTCTATTCTGTGGTTGACCATTTTTGCCGTTTTTGTTTTTTGTATTATTTTATTTATAGACGGCATGTACAGATACAAAGCACCTAGCGTACCGTTTATTATGATTGTGGTTGCTTATGGGGCTGAGAGAGTATTTCACGAAGGTTTTGTGCTCGTCAAAAAAATGGCCGTTAAGCTGTTCTCCAAGACAAGAAGAAATACAGGATTGGATTCCAGCATGTGAGAAATTTATCCTTGCTAATTCACGGATCCATATGTAATATTTAAACATTGTGATACAACTTATGCTGTGACTTGGAGCTGTGAAATGTACCAACTATATCTTAAATACAAGGATCGAGAGTTCCTTTATATTATTCCTCTAGTAATCTTCTCCTTATCGATGAGATTGGGAAATTTTATGCGTATATGGTTCTCGGGTAAAGGCTTTCCTGATTCCGAGGATTCCCAATGGTATATAGAATATGCAAACGCTTTGCTGACAAACTTCCAAATTGGTCTGCATATGAACGACATTTTATATTTCGGCTATAATATACTGCTAACGCTGCTGCTTGCTTTATTCAAAGACACTGTTGCTATTGTGTTCATACAGGCGCTAACGGCAGGATTGAGTGTTATTCTTGTATATAAAATCGCACGAATGCTGTTTAATAGAAGCACGGCTGTAATAGCTTCCATTTTTTATTCCTATTCTTGGAACATTACCAAATGGTCCACGTATATACTTTCTGATAGCTTTTTCATCAGCTTACTCCTTCTATGTGTTTATTTCCTTCTCATGTCTTTAGAATCGAAAAAAAGAAAGTACACGATTTTGTTTGTAATGACCTCATTATATATGCTGGTATTTAGACCAACAGGTGTTATCTCTCTAGCTTTCATTATGATTTATTTCCTGTTTAGGCTCGACAAACAAACACTGCTGGATTTTGCTAAAAAGTACAGGCTGGTTATCGGATCCATTGTGGTTGCTGCAGTCGCAGCCGTTATCTATTTGATCGTCGGTGACAAGCTTAATCCCCTTATTGAGTCTGTGCAGTATAATGCTAAGCTAGTATTGTACAATATTTACGCGCATGGCTGGATCTATGATAAGGAATCTACTTATGACTACATTTTCAAACCGGATTATTCTATTAATATACTTGGAAGCCTTATCTTAAGTTTTTTAATAAATAATTGGGATGATGTGTTAATATTATACGGAAGAAGGGCTATTGCATTTCTCGGCTGGTGGGTATGGGAGACAGACTTAAGCACTTTCCGAGGGATTACCCGTTTCGTCTGGTATGTTCTGCCAACAGTATTGTTCTTGACTGGAACCATTGCTGCTATAGTTAATGGGCTGTTCAGAAAGGTGTCCATTATATGGCTGGTTGTACTTGCTGTCTATGCGTTCTGCATTCTTATTTTTATAGATGGAATGTATAGATATAAGGCTCCTGCCTTGCCTTTTCTTGCAATTGGGGCTGCTTATGGAGTAAAAACCATCTTTCATGGAGCAATGACTATTATAAAAAAATATGCGGGGAAGCTGCTATGGGACAAGAAAAAATACTGATTGTTATTCCTGCTTTTAATGAACAGAACAACATCCAGAAGGTAATCTGGGATATTCGAGAAAGTGGAGCGGATTATGATATTTTGGTTATCAATGATTGCTCCCATGACGGTACCTCGATCAATGCTAGGAAGTCGGAGGGCGTGAAGGTTGTGGATCTGCCCTATAACCTTGGCATTGGAGGCGCCGTACAGACCGGATTTAAGTATGCATTGGCTAATGGTTATGATTATATGGTGCAGGTCGACGGAGATGGGCAGCACATGCCCAAAGAAGTGATCAAACTATATGAGGCTATGGTTCAAAGCGGCAGTGACATGGTTATAGGTTCAAGATTCCTGGATATTAAATCTTTCCAAACCACATGGTCGAGAAGATTGGGGATCAAGGTATTCTATTATCTGTTCAGACTTTTGATACAAACGAAGGTTACGGATAGTACATCAGGATTTCGGATGTATAATAGAAAGAGTATACATTTATTGTCCAAATACTATCCAGATGATTACCCTGAACCTGATGCCATTATCCTTTTGAAAAAACATGGACTCCATATTAGTGAAGTAGGTGTTGAAATGAGAGAACGTGAGCATGGTACGTCCTCTATAACACCAATAAAAAGTCCTTATTATATGGCGAAGGTTATTCTGTCCATATTCTTCTCCTATACCCGGACAAGGTGGTGAATGCGTCATAGATAGCGGGCATTTTTACAACGTTCAGCTGATGGGAGTTGCCTTCAGTCTGATCATGATTATCTCAGTTTTTTTAATGGTAAGGGCAAGATTGCTTAGAGAAAAATATTCATTGGTGTGGTTTCTGATCGGATTATTTACATTAGTCATGTCTATTTTCAGGGATCTGATTGATTGGTTCTCTGGATTGATCGGCGTTGATTATGGTCCATCTGCTTTCTTTGCGATACTAATCGCTAGCGCTTATCTGCTTCTATTAAATATGAGTGTTAGTATATCGGGTATAAAGATGCACAACAAAGCTCTGACTCAAGAATTAGGCTTAACAAAGCTAAGGCTCGAGCAGCTTGAGAAGAAAATTAGCGAGGGTGAATAATAATTAATTATTTATTGCTTTTTGGCAGTATGACTATGACAGTAATTGCGAATACCGTGCTGAAGCTGGGCAGCAAATCCGTTCCCTTCGATGGACCTTTAAAGGGGATTATACTTGGTTATCTGACTTCGCCGCTTATCGTATCGGGCTTTACTCTTTACGCCATAGCTGCTATTCTGTGGATTTATTGCTTGTCTAAGTTTGATTTAAGCTATGTTACTTTTGTATCCAGTGCTCAATATGTTTTGCTGATTGCTGTCTCCCTTCTTGTGTTCAACGAGCAGATCAGTATGATGAAATGGACAGGCACAGGATTGATATTAGTAGGTGTATTTTTTTGGTTGAAAGGATAACATTTCATGTTCAGGTGTGTTGAATATACCGAAGCCATGAAGGATGAGTGGGATAGATTTGCATGGTCGAGAGGCACGGTATTTCATACCACTGCATTCAGACAAATCCTGATTAGCTCGTTCGGCTACAGGTGCAGATATCATGTCATTCTTAATGAGCAGGACCGTATTTGCGCGATAATTCCACTTATAGTGGGCCGGAATCTGGGCCTTAAAAAGGTCGGTGTATCGCTTCCTTTTGTCAACTATACCGACATTTGCGCTGACAGTGAAGAAGCCTTCAAGTTTACGAGGGATTCTCTGATACAATTAAAGGATAAATACCATCTTAGATATTTAGAGATGAGATTAAAGGATCAAAGCCTTGACAGCTCCGAGTGGAGCTTGAATCTTCATAATCACACCTTTGTGCTTTCTCTATCTGAGGATGAGGATGAGGTGCTATCACAATCTACTAGCAGCAATAGAAATCATGTACGCAAGGTATATAAAAACAACTGGTTCTCTGTTTCTTTTGACACTGCACATATGGATGCCTTTTATAAGGTGTATGTCAAAAGGATGAAGCAGCTCGGTTCTCCTGCCCAGGATATCCGCTTTTTTAAGAGTTTTCTTGAGTACTTGCCTGATCATGCTTTTTTGCTGTCTGTTCTCGATAATCAGACTGGTGATGTAGTAGGCGGGATGATGCTACTGACAAGCCCTTCGAACTCAACGTTGTATTATCCGTACGGCGCCAATCTTTCGGAGTATAACAATAAATACTTGAATAATTTTATGTACTGGGAAGCTGTGCGTTTTGGCATAAGAAACAAGTTGAAGTTTCTGGACCTTGGGAGGTCGCAGACTGGCTCGGGAACCTATAAATACAAGGAACAATGGGGAGCAAAGCCAGAGCAGCTCAAGTACCTGGTCTATAATGGCAGCGGTAAGGAGTCGGGGCCACCCGATAAGCAAAGTCTCCATTTTTTTGTGGAACTTTGGAAGGTTACGCCAAGCTTCATTACCGACAGAGTAGGTAAACAGCTGATTAAGTATTTGCTGCCTTAAAAGCTTTCCTAAGGAAAGCTTTGCTACGAAAGGGTAGGCTGAGCTTTCCATAGGAAAGCTTGCGTGATATGCATATTTTTCATAATCGGGGGATGCAGTAAAAATGAGTAGTTCTAACTGGAAGCAGTACTTTGACAAAAAAGCAGAGGTTCATGGAGCGTCTGTCAAATCATCTGACTATTTCGATGACGAAAGTTTTTTTATGCAGAGAGATAATACCTTGCGTTGGTTGGGGGAATCCAAAGGTAAGGTAATATTGGATGCTGGATGCGGAGTAGGTGCTTTCAGTGAGCCATTAGTTAAACAAAATACGGTATACGGTGTAGACTTTTCAGAGAAAAGCCTTGAATTTGCTGCGGGTAGAGGTCTACAAACATCGGCTGATGATTTGACGGCATTGCATTTTGAAGCGGGTAAATTTGACGTGGTATTATGTATCGGCGTTATTCAACTGATCGAACAATATAAGTCTGTCATTGGAGAGCTGGCAAGGGTTACTAAGCCGGGTGGAACACTGCTTATCCAAACTTTAAACAAAGGCTCCCTACAAAGAAAAGTATTAAGGCTATTTGAGAAGAGCAAAAAGTTTGACAAAATGTACGCCATGGATGAACTAAAAAAGGTATTCGAAGCACACGGCTTTGAACAAATACAGTTTTTGAATATTTATCATCCTTTCAAATTTGTGACAACAGGGGATGGGCAAGGGCTTTTCTCGAATACGCTAAGCACCTCGTTTGCGATAAAAGGGAGAAAGAAAATTGACTAAACAGGAAGCAACACATAGCGGAGCTTCTCAAGTAACCTCTCAGGTACCCAGCGTTAACAATATGCTGACCTTTGACATTGAGGAATGGTTTCACGCTAATTATGATGATGTGAAGCCCGATCTCAGCCAGCCCTCCCATTTCAGATCCAACATGGATACGCTTCTACGGATATGCAGAGAGACTGGCTGTAAGGCAACGTTCTTCGTTCTAGGTTATATTGGAGAGCATTTTCCGGACGTTGTAAGGGCGATTGCGCAGGAAGGGCATGATGTGGCGTCCCATGGATATGCTCATGAATTAGCCTACAAGCAGACGATTCAAGAGTTTAAGGCTGATGTGAAAAAGTCCGTGGATATTCTGGAGGATATAACAGGCAGCAAGGTTCTAGGGTACCGTGCGCCATCATGGTCTATTGTGGAAAGCAATCTGCATTATCTTGAAGCGCTAGAAGAGTTAGGGATGAAGTATGATGCCAGTATTTTTCCGGTAAAAACTTTTCTGTACGGAATTCCCACAGCACCTACGGAGATACATAGGCCCAAGGTTAATGGACGTGAGCTTAATCTTTATGAGGTTCCGATGTCTGTTATGAAGCTGTCAGGCAAGAATATGGGCTATTCGGGGGGCTTTTATTTCCGATTTTTTCCTAAGTTTTTTATCAAGCAAGTCATTCGTTCAGCCAATCGTCAAGGAAAGAGCTCCATTGTCTATCTGCACCCTCGAGAGGTTAATGTTAATGAAGCTAAGCTGATACTTCCACGCAAGGAGCATTTTATCCACTATTACAATATAGGCGGAACGGAAGCTAAGCTGGAAGACATCTTGAAAAGCTTTAATTTCACATCGATTTCGGAGCATTTGAAGCACAACTTTAAGCTGGAAGTCTGATATGTTAAATAAATAGGGTAGAGTTCAAAACCCAAACCAGTGCTAAACAGGTGTATTGGTTAAGGTGTAGAGCCAGAAATAGAGTGCACTTATGCAAAAAAGGTGAAATGGAACTGACGAAAGTCGCCATTATCCAATGGAGCGAGGTGCTTTTTTTCATTGGGAGATAATTTGGGCTATAATAGTGAGAGTTCATAAAGTCAACATTTTCAGCATAGAGAAATACATGTGATCGTAGAATAGGGAGAATAACAGCAGGAGCAGAAGGGAAGAGATATGTGTTTGCTAGAAGAGAAAGCTTAAAGCAGTTCATCCAGCTTTATCCGGTTACGGCTGTGATCATTGTGATTCATTTAATTGCTATGGCAGCTATGGAATGGTATGGCTCCTCCAAAGATAACGTGACCTTGATTCATTTCGGTGCGATGTTCGATCTTCCTAACATGCGGCCAGAGCCGTGGCGCTATGTGTCGGCGATATTTCTTCATATTGGTTTTGAACACCTGTTGTTCAACAGCTTCGCATTGTATGTATTCGCGGCACCACTTGAACGAATGCTTGGTGCTTGGCGTTACGGGCTGTTCTATCTTGCTTGCGGCATTATTGGAAATATAGTTAGTGCTTGGCTGCACTCGGATTACTATATTGGGGCTGGAGCGTCTGGTGCCATCTATGGTGTTTATGGAGCATACTTATACATGTCGGTACTCCGCAAGGATCTGATCGACTACCAGACGAAACAAACAGTGAGGATCATTGTCATTATGGGCTTTGTGTATTCGATCCTTATACCGAATGTAGATATTTACGCGCACTTAGGCGGCTTTGTTGGTGGTTTGGCGGTTATGTCCATTATTAGTCTGTTTGTAAAGCGGAGACAGCGGGTTGAAAGTGAAGAAGAGCAGGCAGCTCAGTGATTGGCGGGATAAGAATCATAAAAGAGTAGACAGTTGTGGGATTGTCTGCTCTTTGGAAGCGGATTGAAAGTATGAATATCAGAAAAACAAAGAGAAATAATCGACGGGTTGTTTACAGAGCTGGATTAGCCTTCGAATGGTTGAATGCATGATTCTAAATGAAGTATCTTGTTAAATAAAACTTATTATGCTACATTATGACATGTAAACGTTATACTACATGCTTACAGCTAAAAGGATCGGGGAATACAGTGTGAGTTCAATAACTATCAAAGACGTTGCACTAGCTGCTGGCGTATCCACCGCAACAGTGTCTCGCGTTCTTAATCGGACCGGATATGTCAGTAACCAGGTACGCCTTCATGTGGAGCAGGTGATGAAGGGCCTCAACTATCAGCCGAATGTGCTGGCACGCAGTTTGAAACAGGAGAAGTCGCGTACCGTGGGCATTGTACTGCCCGATATGACTAACCCTTATTTCATGGGTGTGGCCCGGATTGTGCAGCAGCGATTGCTCGAGAAAGGCTATCATCTGATCTATATGGATTCAGTGGAGGACCCTGAGAAGGAGCTTGAAGCCATACAATTACTGCAGGGCATGCGAATTGAAGCTTTGATTCTAGCCGGCACCGGACAAAATGCGGAGATTGTGAAGCATTTGATCCACTCAGGAACAGCTGTTGTACTGCTTGATCGTATCATTGATGGTGTGCACACGGATCTGGTCGTTGAGGATAACGCTGGTGCTGCTGAAGAAGCAATGGGCTATCTACTCAGTAAGTATGGAGATAGGATCGGAATCATCGGTGGGCCGCAGCATATCAGCACGGCTAGGGAGCGGTTGGAAGGTGCGCGAAAGGCTGTTGCGTTAGTAGGCATACAGATTTCTGAGACGAAATTTTATGCTGGGGATTATTCAAGAGCATCAGGTATTCAGGCTTGCAATTTCTTCATGGAAACAGAAGAGCCTCCAGTTGCTATCTTTTCCTCTAATAATGAAATGACTTACGGTTTTTATTTAGGTATGAAAGAACGAGGCTTGGACCTGGACTCCGTGGAAGTGATATCTTTCGGAGAACTGGACGCCGCACCTTTGTTCTCTCATCGTCTGTCCATCATATATCAGAATCCTGCGCAGATAGGGGAAGCCGTTGCAGAGCTCACGCTTAAACGTCTGGAAAGAGAAGGTATAGGCAGGGAAAAACGTATTTTTACACCGCGTTTAGAGAAGCAATTCTCCTAGCGGTTTCCTTTCTTGTCATGTGTAAACGATAACACACATACACTTTTATGTTATCGTTTACATGTACTTATAAATTATATTATTAGGAGGAATTATTCATGAGTAATGCGAATGTAAAGAACCGCTTGGTAGGCGACATGCCTAAGATTGGTATTCGCCCTGCAATTGACGGACGTAGAGGTGGGATTCGAGAATCATTGGAAGACGTAACAATGAATATGGCAAAAGCGGTTGCAGAGATGTTAAGCAGTAATCTAAAACATGCTAATGGTCTCCCTGTAGAATGTGTCATAGCCGATACTTGTATCGGAGGTGTGGCAGAAGCTGCCCAAACGGCTGCTAAGTTTGAAAGAGCAGGAGTGGGTGTATCAATTACGGTTACACCATCCTGGTGTTATCCATTAGAGACAATCGATACTTCACCTCATATTCCCAAAGCTATCTGGGGCTTTAACGGTACGGAGCGGCCAGGAGCGGTGTATCTAGCAGCAGCTAATTCAGCGCATAACCAGAAGGGATTGCCGGTATTCAGCATTTATGGGCGTGACGTTCAGGATATGGGAGATGGCAGTATTCCTGACGACGTTCAGAATAAACTCATACAATTCGCCAAAGCAGGGCTCGCAGCAGCCTCAATAAGAGGTAAATCCTATCTGTCGCTTGGCTCCGTATCGATGGGAATTGCCGGATGTATCGCTGATGAATCGTTTTTCCAGCAATACCTTGGCATGCGCAATGAGTATGTAGACATGACAGAATTCGTTCGCCGAATGGAGCGGGGCATCTATGATAAAGACGAGTTTGAAAGAGCTTTAAAATGGACGAAGGAAAATTGCGGTGAAGGTATTGATGTGAACCCAGAACATCTCAAAAGAACTGAAGATGAGAAGGTTCAAGATTGGGAAACAGTCGTTCAAATGACGCTGATAGCAAGGGATTTAATGATAGGTAACCCTAAATTGGCGGAGATGGGCTACGGTGAGGAAGCACTTGGTCATAATGCAATCGCAGCAGGCTTTCAAGGACAACGGATGTGGACCGATCACTTCCCTAACGGAGACTTTATGGAAGCGATCTTGACTTCTTCCTTTGACTGGAACGGAATTCGCGAGCCCTATGTTCTTTCCACGGAGAATGATACGCTTAACGCGGTTACGATGCTATTCGGTCATCTGTTGACAGATGCAGCTCAAATATTTGCTGATGTGCGCACTTATTGGAGCCCTGATGCAGTAAAAAGAGTAACTGGAAGCGAGCTAACCGGACTGGCGCAGAACGGGATCATTCATCTCACGAATTCGGGACCAGCATCACTAGATGGTACCGGACGTCAGACGAAGGATGGAAAACCGGCAATGAAGCCTTTCTGGGAGATTACGGATAACGAAGTACAGGAATGCTTGAAGGCTACGGCTTGGAGTCCGGCTGTTGATTTCTTCCGTGGCGGGGGATTCTCGACAGATTATCAAACACTTGGTGGAATGCCGGTAACGATGGCACGTATCAACCTCGTGCAAGGCTTGGGGCCGGTTCTGCAAATTGCCGAAGGCCATACGGTGGACATTCCGCAAGAAATTCATGATGTACTGGATCAAAGGACGAATCCAACATGGCCAACGACATGGTTTGTGCCGAGCTTAACAGGAGAAGGTGTATTTAGCGATGTTTACTCTGTTATGAATGCATGGGGTTCGAACCATTGTTCATTAAGCTACGGTCATATTGGCTCCAGCCTTATTACCTTGGCTTCAATGCTGCGTATCCCTGTCAGTATGCATAATGTAGCGGAAGAAAGCATCTTCAGACCAAGCGTATGGACAGCATTCGGGACGGCGAATCAGGAGTCGGCGGATTATCGTGCATGCGCTCAATTAGGGCCGCTGTATAAATAGGGGAGAGCGGGAGGCAAGAATTGTATGAGAGAAGAGCGAATCCCTAAATATACCATAGGCGTAGATTATGGCACGGAGAGCGGTAGAGCGGTGCTGGTTGATGTAAGCACCGGAGAGGAAATGGCCGCGCATGTGACGCCATATGCTCATGGCGTCATCGACCGGCAGCTTCCCGGCTCGCAGGTGCGGCTCCCGCACGAGTGGGCGCTGCAGCATCCAGGGGACTACCTGGATGTGCTGTACCAATCCGTGCCTGCGGTGCTGCAGCAGGCTGGAGTGCAGCCCGATGCCGTTATTGGCATCGGGATCGATTTCACCGCATGCACGGTGCTGCCGGTGAATGAGCAGGGTGTTCCTCTATGTTTACTAGAGGAACACCGGGACGATCCGCACAGCTGGGTGAAGCTGTGGAAGCATCACGCAGCCGCAATGCAAGCTGAGCAAATGAATGAATTGGCGAAGGCGAGAGGCGAAGCGTTCCTTCCGCGTTATGGGGGCAGCATATCCTCGGAATGGCTGCTGCCTAAGATTCTGGAGACAGCTGGGCAATCGCCCAGCGTGTTCCAAGCGGCGCATTATTTCGCAGAAGCAGCCGATTGGGTGGTATGGCAGCTGTGCGGTGAACTTGTACGTAACAGCTGCTGTGCAGGCTATAAGGGAACCTGGCACAAGTCGGAAGGCTATCCGTCTGCTGAGTTTATGAAGCAATTGGATCCTCGCTTGGAGCATTTGTATGAAACCAAGCTGGCTGGAGCTATACATCCGGTCGGCATACGTGCTGGGGGGCTGGAGCCGAGGATGGCAGAGAAGCTGGGACTTCAGGCTGGAACTGCCGTATCGACTGCGATTATTGATGCGCATGCAGCGGTGCTCGGCTGTGGCGTAACTGAACCTGCCAGTATGGTGCTGGCAATGGGAACTTCATTATGCCACATGGTTTTGAGTGATGAGGAGAGGCTTATCGAAGGGGTTAACGGTGTTGTAGAGGATGGAATTGTACCGGGTTTGTTTGCATACGAAGCTGGCCAACCAGCGGTAGGGGATATGTTTGCCTGGTTTGTCGAGACTTCGATATCCGATGAGATCAAGCATCAGGCAGCTGCCGAGGGGATCAATGTTCATGGCTGGCTGGAGAGAGAAGCTGAGAAGCTGAAGCCTGGCCAATCTGGACTTCTCGCTCTTGATTGGTGGAACGGAGGCCGTTCGCCGATTTTGGACCCACAATTGTCGGGCCTAATGGTCGGTCTTACATTAAGCACGACGCAAGCTGAGATGTATCGTGCTTTGCTGGAGGCTGCAGCGTTCGGTACGAGACGTATTGTCGAATGCTTTGAAGCGGGCGGTGTTAAGATTGAGTCGCTATACGCTTGCGGCGGGCTACCGCAAAAGAATAAATTATTAATGCAAATATTCGCCGATGTACTGGGTAAGGAGATCAAGCTGGCAAAGTCCAGTCAACCTGTAGCCTTAGGAGCCGCGATTTGTGGTGCAGCTGCAGCGGGAAAAGAAGCGGGTGGATACGACAGTTTGAACGAAGCTATTCAAGCGATGGGGCAAGTACAAGAGCGATACATCCAACCGAATAAAGAGGTCAAGACCCAGTATGACCGGTTATTCACTAATTATCGCAAACTGCATGAAACGCTCGGATTACCGTCTGGCGCGTTAGGGAATGTGATGCATGAATTAAAGCAGATGCGAAATGACGCTTAGAGTAGAAAAGATGTGATCTGGGTTCAAACCAATCTCGTCTAAAGTAAGCCCTTTGTGATCTGGAGACGAGCCTTTGGTAAAATTGCCACAGACATCCAAGTCATTCATAGTGACGGAACAATTCAATATTTGGGAAATCCTTATAAAAGGGCTGGCAAAATAAATAGCGCCCGACAGAGATCATAGGGTCTCTGTCGGGCGCTGCTTATTTTTGGGGGAAATGATTAATCATTATTGGTAAGCTTAAAGGTTTCTAGCAGCTTGAAGAACAGGCTGAGCAGAATGGCAGAGATAGTAGCCAGAGCCATACCCTTCAATTCGAAGTGTCCCCACTTCAGAGTCGCGCCACTAAGGCCAATTACAAGAACTACAGTTGTCAGAATAAGGTTGACTGGTTTGGAATAATCCACTTTGGTTTCTACAAGCATTCGGATACCGGAAGCAGCGATGACACCAAACAGCAGTAACGAAACACCACCCATGACAGGGGTCGGAATGGTTTGAATCAGCGCTGATATTTTACCAACAAAGGATAGAACAATCGCAAGGATCGCTGCCCCGCCAATAACCCATACGGAATATACACGGCTAATAGCCATGACGCCAATATTTTCTCCATAGGTAGTGTTAGGCGTTGAGCCAACCAAAGAGGAAAGCATGGTGGAGACTCCATTGCCCATTAAGGATCTGCTAAGCCCAGGGTCTTTGGATAAGTCTTTCCCTACCATATTACCGGTGACAATCAAGTGCCCTATATGCTCCGCAATTACGACGAGAGCCGCAGGGGCAATTATTAGAATACTCACCCAATCAAAGGTAGGGCTGTAGAAGGTCGGTAGCTTAAACCATTCTGCGGCTCCCAAAGTTTCTCTGATATGTACCAAACCAAGCGAGGCTGCAATAATATAACCAACAATAATGGATACCAGAATCGGAATGACCTTCAATAGACCACGAAATACTACGGAGCCTATTACCCCAACCAATAAGGTAACAATAGATACCGTTATAGCGGTAGGATCTGGCGACCAGCCCGCTGGAGCACCGCTTGGAGCGATAAAGCCAGCCATACCGGCAGCTGTAGGCACCAGCTCTAATCCAATAACGGACACTATCGCACCCATGGCTGCAGGCGGAAACACAATGTCAATCCAGCGTGTTCCTACAGCGCGTATTAGCAAGGCGACGAGTGTGAAAATCGCTCCCACAACGAGGAAGCCTCCTAATGCTGCACTATAACCTTTGGAGCCTAGAACGATGAATACAGGTGATAGAAAGGCGAAGCTTGACCCTAAAAAGGCCGGGATTTTTCCTTTTGTCATAAAGATATAAAGCAAAGTTCCTATCCCGTTCATCAGCAGGATGGTGGCTGGATCGACCTTGAACAAAATAGGTACCAGCACGGTGGAGCCAAACATAGCAAATAAATGCTGCAGACTAAGCGGAATGCTTTCCCCAATTGAGGGGCGTTCATCAACTTGAATGATGCGAGACACGGTGGATCCTCCTTAGAGTTTTGGCTTAAGCCATGAACTGAGTTAACTTACCGTACGATATTTTATCATAAAATCCATTTTAAAAAAGAAAAATTTATTCATATTTAGGAAAAATTTTGGCTCTTAGGTATTCATCCATGCCGATAACTTGCATTTCGGAATAAAGTATGTTGATTATGGCTATCTGAAAATTTTTTGTAGAAGGGTGAAATGTAGTGAAAAAAAAGAATACCATTCGTACCCTGACAAGTAAGTGGACCAAAACGTTAGTTTTATTAAAAAGCAATAAAGTTCGTAGATATATCCCCGAAACTAGGCTGTTCAACAAATCTTCGGTTCTTTCTTTGTTGAAAAAGTATCAAATGGTTTATGTGAAGCCTGTTAATGGTTCTTTCGGGCAAGGCGTCATAAGGGTGGACTTACAGCGGACTAAAAGTGGATCGAAATACCGGTACCAGCATGGGACTGCATCTAGAAGCTTTGGTAATTATGATGCCATGTATTCCTCAATCTCGAAATCAAAGCTGAAACGCAGCTATTTAGTCCAAAAAGGGATCCACATGCTGAAATATAATAACCGAGTATTTGACATACGAATTATGGTCCAAAAAAATAGGGAAAGGAAATGGGAAGCGAGCGGTTATATCGGTCGAGTTGCCCACCCCAAAAAAATAGTCACCAATTTCCATAATAGTGGAAAGCCATTGCCGCTGGAGACTTTGCTTGAACGTTTTGTACAGGGTGAGCAGAAGCAAGCCTATATAAGGGATTTGAAAAACTTGGGCTATCAAATTGCCGTACATCTAAACAAGCATTACCCGGGATTTAGAGAAATTGGAGTCGATATTGGTATCGATAAAGAGCTGAAGCCTTGGATTTTTGAAGTGAATACGGCCCCAGATCCTTTGATATTTAATCAATTAAAGGATAAACGGATGTTTCGTAAAGTCATCCATTATGCTCGATTAAACGGAAGGTTTCGTAAAAAGTAAGCTCTGTCCAATGGATTAGCCAGAGCCCATTCCTTTTCGCCTACATTGGCATATCATAAATCCAAACCTGCAAAATTGGAGATGAAGCTATGTCCTCGAAAGAAACAAAAATAGTAAGAAGTAAAACCCGAATAGATATCCTCATCCCAGCGATAGAGAAGGATTTAGGGACACTTCCCTTTGTTATTGATGCTGTAAGAAGGAATGTTAAGCATCCTATCGGGGACTTCATGATTGTTGCTCCAAGAAAGAAAAGAATTATTGATTTATGTATTAAAAAAGGATGTAAATTTATCGATGAAAATACGGTTCTCCCTATTACAAAATCCAATATTCATTATCGTTCCAAGAGATGGGATCGCTCGGGCTGGTTGTTTCAGCAGTTATTGAAGCTGGGAGGCGATACCCTGTGCAGCTCGAACTATTATTTAGTAATTGACGCTGATACGGTGTTAATTCGCCCGCATGTTTTCAAATCAGGAAAGAAAACTGTATTTTATTGCAGAGGCTGGAGCCAGCCTGAATATTTTAAAACCTATAAAAAGCTATTAAAAAGAAAAGCACCCCACCCGACCTCTTTTGTTACCCATTACATGCTGTTTGAAAAAGCGAAGGTGGCCAGGCTGAAGAAGGATATTGAATCGAAACATCCCACCAGAAGCTGGTATTCCGCGATAATGCATAGTATTAACAAATCGAAGCAATTTGGTTTTTCTGAGTTTGAAACATATGCGAACTACCTTTACTCCAAAAACCCTGGGGCACTTCTCTTAAAGAGTGCAAGAAATAAAAGCTTAAATATGAACGTTACGCAAATCTCCAAATCAAGAATAAAACAGTTAGCCCAAAAGTATCGATCTATCTCCTTCCACAAGCGTAAAGGGTATGTAATAAAATCAAAGGCGGGAGGGCATTGACAAATTACAAGGTAGTCTGGAAAGGTCCAGTAAAAAAAGCAAGCGGCCTAGGAATTGCCAGCAGAGAGTATGTGTATGCATTAAAACGGCTGGGAGTTGATGTTTCTGTTGGAGCCTCAGGAAGGAATTTGTCTAAAGATGGAAGCCAAAGGAAACTTAAAATATTAATATATCATCATCTGCCCCATACTATTAATATGAGCAAGGAAAGAAAAGCTTATGATCGAATCATCCTAAACACCGTATGGGAGACGACAAAAATTCCTAGGCGTTGGTTATCCAATATGAATAAGTTCGATGCGGTATGCGTTCCCTCACTTCAAAATAAGCAGGCTATGAGAAATAGCGGGGTTAGGGTTCCCATATTCATAGTTCCTCATGGAGTTCATACCGAAAAGTATAAACCCAGCAATAAGAAGCTGTCTTTAGCGAACGCAAAGGGAAGGTTTGTTTTTGTATCTGTATTTGGATTCCAGCACCGTAAAAATCCCGAAGCCTTATTAAGGGCTTACTGGGAAGCCTTTTCCGCTGCCGACAAAGTGCTTCTAGTAATCAAAACGAACGGGTACGCTTCCTATGAGAATGGAGCATGGATACAAAATAAAATGAGGAGATACAAAAGCAGACTTGGTATTGTCAAGAAAACAGCTCCCGTTAAGGTCATCGCAGGGCAGGTTAGCTCTAAGAAGCTCAGAGGGATTTATACGTTAGGCAATGTATTTGTTCTGCCTACTCGAGGTGAGGGCGTCGGCTTGCCATTCCTTGAGTCGTTATCCAGCGGTGTTCCAGTTATTGCTACCGGTTGGGGTGGACACAAGGACTTCCTAACTCATAGAAATTCATTCCTAGTATCGTATAAGTTGAAGAACCCTGCGAGCAGCATGAGTAGCAAGCACTCTATTTCACGCAAATTTCGCCAATTGTTCGCAGAGAAGGGGCAGCAATGGGCGGAAGTTGATATAAGCAGCTTAAAAAAACAAATGAGAGTCGCGTATCAAAACCCTTCACTGTGCAAAAAGAAGGGACAACAAGGCAGAAAAGATATGCTTAGGCTATCTTGGAACCGAGCTGGGATTTCTTTGAAGCACGCAGTAGAAAACGTTATTCTGTTGGGAGGAGGAAAAAATCTTGCGAATCGTTCTACTGTCTGGCGGTTCCGGAAAAAGACTATGGCCTCTGTCTAACGAGATAAGATCAAAAGTGTTTCTTAAACTTTTAAACTCTGAGGATGGCGGGAAGGAATCCATGATTCAGAGAGTTTGCAGACAATTAGATGCGGTGGGGTTGCTGCCAAATACGTCGATTGTTACACATAAAAGCCAATTTGAAATTACACAAAACCATATCGGTGAAACGGTTCCGATAATCTGTGAACCCTATAAAAGGGGAACTTTTACGGCAATAGCATTATCAGCAGCCTATTTTCATTCCAAGCTGAATGCGGATCCGAATGAAACGATTTGTGTTCTGCCTGTTGATGTGTTTGTTGAAACTGCATTTTTTCAGTTACTTTACAAATTACATGATGCCCTTGCCAGTTCCCAAGCGGATCTTGCTCTTATTGGAACGGTCCCTAGACATCCATCTAACCAGTATGGCTATATCGTACCGTATGTAAACAGTGGATCCGATTTTTACTCCGTCGCTCAATTCGCAGAAAAGCCTGACGAAACGATAGCGACTCGCTTAATCAATCAACATGCGCTTTGGAATTGCGGTGTATTTGCGTTTTCTTTAAATTTCATGCTTTCCTATTTGAAGAATAAAGGTCTGCCCATTGATTATGATCCATTGCATGAACGCTATAAGGAGCTTCCCGAGGTGAGCTTTGATCACGAAGTTGTAGAGAAAACAGCTCATTCCGTGGTAATCCCCTATGATGGAGCCTGGAAGGACCTGGGCAGCTGGGATACCTTAACCAATCATCTGGAAAGCAGTGTTATTGGTATAGGTGAGCTTTGTCATAACTCGGTAAATACTCAATTGGTTAATGAGCTGCCTATTCCCATTCACATCATCGATGTACCCAATGCAATCGTAGCGGCAAGTCCAGATGGTATCCTTGTGGCAAGTAAAAGTAAGTCCAGTCAAATTAAACAAAGGCTTAGCCATGAGTGGGCAAGGACTATGTACGAGGAAAAAAGCTGGGGAACATCTCGAGTATTGGATTTGTCCAAGGGAGATGAGGAAACAGAAACAGTGACTAGCAAAATGGTGATTAACCACGGAAAGAAGATTGATGAACCCAGTAACATGAAGATAAAGAAAATCTGGACCGTTATTTCGGGTTCAGGGGAGTTCACCTTGAATGATGTAATCGGTACTATTAAGGCGGGAGATGTCCTGGAAATTCCATGCGGAGTGAAACATAGTCTGAGGGCTAATAGACAGCTGGAAATTATAGAGGTCTATATCAAACAAGGTAATTGAAAAATGCGAAGCGTTATGCTATCATAAAAACCATCACAAAAAGCGTTGAAGAGAATAAAATACAAAGGCATTTATGCCCAGAGAGCAAGGGAATAGCTGAAACCTTTGCCATAAACCTTGTATGATGTCGTCTCGGAGCTTTTGATCGAAAAGCCGAATCAAGAAGTATAGGTTCAGATTCGCTGAGTAGACTCAAACGGAATGGCACACGTTATCGTGCAGCAGGTAAGGGAAATCTTACCTCATGAGGCTGAAATCGCAAGATTTCAGTAAATCAGGGTGGTACCACGAAAATTTACCCCTTTCGTCCCTATAGGCCCGACAGTTGCATTCTGTCGCCTTCGGATGAAAGGGGTTTGCTGTATTTCAATAATGAAAAAGCGTTGAAGAGAATAAAGTACAAAGGCACTTATGCCCAGAGAGCAAGGGAACAGCTGAAACCTTTGCCATAAACCTTGTATGATGTCGTCTCGGAGCTTTTGATCGAAAAGCCGAATCAAGTATAGGTTTAGATTCGCTGAGTAGGCTCAAACGGAATGGCACACGTTATCGTGCAGCAGGTAAGGGAACCCTTACCTCATGAGGCTGGAATCGCAAGATTTCAGTAAATCAGGGTGGTACCACGAAAATTTACCCCTTTCGTCCCTATAGGCTCGACAGTTGCATACTGTCGCCTTCGGATGAAAGGGGTTTGCTGTATTTTAAAATGAAAAAGCGTTGAAGAGAATAAAATACAAAGGCACTTATGCCCAGAGAGCAAGGGAACAGCTGAAACCTTTGCCATAAACCTTGTATGATGTCGTCTCGGAGCTTTTGATCGAAAAGCCGAATCACGTATAGGTTCAGATTGGCTGAGTAGGCTCAAACGGAATGGCACACGTTATCGTGCAGCAGGTAAGGGAACCCTTGCCTCATGAGGCTGGAATCGCAAGATTTCAGTAAATCAGGGTGGTACCACGAAAATTTACCCCTTTCGTCCCTATAGGCTGGCAGCAGCATTCTGTCGCCTTCGGATGAAAGGGGTTATTTGATATTAAAGGAGGCAGTTAAATGGAAAAATTATTCACATCCACAGACCACTCGCTTCAACAATCTCAGGAATTGATCACTGGATCAGAGGTTCTTTTGCGTGGCTTGCTAAGGGAAGGTGTTGAATGTGTGTTTGGGTACCCAGGAGGAAATGTTCTCTATATCTATGATGCAATGGTGGGCAATCCAGATTTTAAACATATTTTGACCCGACATGAGCAAGGAGCTATTCACGCAGCGGACGGCTATGCCCGATCTACAGGAAAAGTTGGAGTATGTATTGCCACTTCTGGTCCAGGAGCGACAAACTTAGTGACCGGAATTGCAACTGCTTATATGGATTCTGTACCCCTCGTGGTCATTACTGGTAATGTTCCAACAACTGTGATGGGTACGGACGCATTTCAGGAGGCAGATATCATTAGTATTACCATGTCAATAACTAAACACAGTTACTTAGTTCGTGACATACACGACCTTCCCCGCATCATCCATGAAGCCTTTCATATTGCAAACACTGGAAGGAAAGGTCCGGTATTGATCGACATCCCTAAAGACGTATCCAATCAAACAATGCTATTTCAACCATCCAACCCTATCAATTTACGTGGATACAATGGGACTCCGAGTCCTAATCAGGCTGAGGTAGATGAGTTAATTCAGGCTATTGCCGAGTCCGAAAGACCGGTTATTATAGCCGGAGGTGGGGTTGTTTATTCTAATGCGTCAAATGAGCTGCTAGAGTTCGTGAATAAAACGAAAATTCCTGTTACAACCACATTGCTTGGTTTGGGCGGTTTCCCAAGCGCTCACGATTTGTGGCTGGGAATGCCAGGCCATCATGGTACGTATACGGCGAATATGGCCATTCAAAATGCCGATCTGATTATCTCTATAGGTTCACGGTTTGATGACAGGGTTACGATGAAAGTAGATGGTTTTGCTCCTTGTGCCAAACGGATTGCCCATATCGATATTGATCCGGCTGAAATTGGTAAAAACATCAAAACGGATATTGCTTGTATCGGCGATATTAAGGCTGTACTTAAATATGCAAATACGAAAGCTTTGCCCTCCCAATCAAGTAGTTGGATCCATAAAATCCATGAAAATAAAGCAATGTATCCATTGCGTTATAAAGATTCCGAAACGGAGCTTAAACCACAATATGTTCTAGAGATGATTAATGAGACAACCCGAGGGGATGCGATTATTACCACTGACGTGGGCCAGCACCAAATGTGGGTAGCTCAATTTTACAAATTTAAACATCCACGCTCACTCCTAACTTCGGGAGGTCTTGGAACCATGGGATTCGGATTCCCATCTGCTATAGGGGCTCAGGTAGGAAATCCGGACCGACTTGTGATCTCTGTAAACGGTGACGGGGGCATGCAGATGTGTGCACAAGAGATGGCTATTTGTGCCATTAATCATATTCCGGTCAAAATTGTCGTGATCAACAATCAAGTATTGGGTATGGTCAAACAACAGCAGCAAATCATTCACGAAAATCGTTTCAGCCACATCGATCTTGCGGGAAGTCCCGATTTCGTGAAATTGGCTGAGGCTTACGGAATTAAAGGGCTAAGAGCAAGTAATAAAGCAGACGCTTCGCGTATTTGGCAGGAGGCTCTGAACATACCTGGACCTGTACTAGTTGAGTTTGTAGTGCCGAAAAAAGAGAATGTATATCCTATGGTTCTCCCTGGAACGACATTGGATCAGATGATAATGGGGGATTTCGAATGATGAATAAGCATATCATTTCTATCCTGGTTAATGATCAACCAGGGGTTTTACAAAGAGTATCGGGATTGTTCGGTCGCCGTGGGTTCAATATCGATAGCATCACGGTTGGGAGCAGCGTAGAGACTGGATTATCAAGGATGATTATTGTGACTACGGGCGATGAACGAACTATTGAACAAGTTGAAAAACAGCTTAACAAACTCATTGATGTTGTTCAAATATCCCATTTAAGCTCAAAACCGCTTGTAGCGAGAGAGCTCGCCTTTATCAAAGTGACCGCGGAGTCCTCTAAACGCCCAGAAATTCTTGGAGTGGTTGACACCTTCCGTGCATCAGTAATTGATATTTCATCTGATAGCCTGATCATTCAAGTAGTCGGGGAGTTGGGGAAAATCGAAGCTATGATTGAGCTTTTGCAGCTATACGGAATTCTGGAATTATCTAGAACGGGTACAACAGCAATGCTGCGGGGTGATGAATACAATAGTAATTGAGGTTCAACCTTAAAAACAGTGCTTGCCCCTCCTCCGATCATCAGCCTGCACAATCCTGCAAACATGCAGTTATTAGCTACCGAAATTGGCTTGTGAGAGGAAGAACTGCAAAGGTACAGCAATTTAATGCAAAGAGGTCCGGCTTCAGCTAAGAGTGAAAAAAGAGCTGCACATTTGCATGAATTCACCAATACTGCCGATAAAACGGCTAAAAGGCTGTAGAAATGCAGGATTTGGTGGTAGACAATAGCTTCGAATAATGCCATGTGCGCTGTCATTGCTTTTCATAAGGTCTTGTCAAGCGCTGAGCGTGTTAAGGAACCGAAATCGAATAGTTTCGTCAAGCGTTGATTTCGGTTCTGAGCCGTGATTGACAATAACAAGTGTAAAGGATTAGAACGTAAGCTGCTGGAGCAAGCCTTAATAGCTTCGAATGGATTCTGCATTCGAAGCTAAGGTTTTGCTTTGATGGTTAGTGTTAGGCTTTAGTTACCTCGTGGAGCGTAGGCATACCGTCTTGTGCTCCGAACTTAGTGACGGATAGGGATGCGGCCTTCACCGCTGAACGAATGGATGATTCCAGTGATTGCCCAGAAGCTAGTCCACAGCATAATGCTGCATTAAAGGCATCTCCTGCTCCGGTGGTGTCTGCAACCTGAACCCGAATGGCAGGAATCGTCATTAATTGGTCATTCTCCAAATAAGATACTCCGTGTTCCCCACGTGTTACTATCAAGGTCTGTCTGTGCAGGCTCTCCCACTTACGCATCCCCTCGGTAAGCTCTTCTTCGTTAGCATAGGTTCGTTGGGATAACAGCTCGAATTCAGTTTCATTTGGTGTCAAAATATCGATTAATTCATGAATCTCGTCTGGAAGGATTTTGGCTGGAGCGGGATTCAATACGGTTCGTACTCCATTCGAATGTGCAATTTCCAAAGCTAGCTTAACAGCAGGTGTTGGTATTTCCAACTGCAGGAGCACTATATCGGCTTCACGGATCAAGGATTCATTCTCAGCAACGAGCTGTTCATTTGTGTGAGCATTAGCTCCGGGGACAACTACAATACAGTTATCCTCAGCTGTATGTAAGATAGTGGCGGTCCCTGTAGGCACCTGATCTATTACTGAAATACGTTCAGTCATTACCCCGTACTGTGTTAATTGCTGAATAATTTGGCTTCCGAACACATCGTCTCCAACGGAGCCGATCATTGTTGCAACAGCTTCCAGCTTGGCGCAGCCAACGGCTTGATTGGCCCCTTTACCCCCAGGTAAATAGCGAATGTGCTGTCCTTCTATAGTTTCTCCGATTCGGGGCATTCTTTCTGTAGTAACGACCAAATCCATGTTCAGGCTGCCGACAATAACGATATGAGGATGTTTCATAGCAATCCCTCGTTTCTCTCTAATTTGATTAGTCTATCAATGGGTTCATCTCATCCAACCTATTATAGCCTACCTTCTACACTCCCGAAAAGCGGTCTTTAAGGATTAGTGGGGTTTCGACCGACCGCCATGATACGCCGCAACGCGTGCACGTGAGTCGTGAGTCTCTATTGCTTCAAAGCTTCCAGATTGTCGAAGTTTTTTCTACGGTAAGCCGTTGGGCTCATACCAAAAAAAGATGAAAATTGCTTGGAAAAGTAAAGTGGATCTCGAAATCCGATGTTATCGGAAACTTCAGCAACCGATAGCGTAGTGTGAGCCAGAAGACGTGAAGCATGACGCAGCCTTATCTTGAGCAAGGTTTCGATAACTGAGTCACCTGTTTCTGACTTGAATAAATGAGCAAACCTTGAAGGGGAGAGCAGGACTCTTGAAGCTAGCCTTTCAACGGTATGTGTCTGCTGCATATTATTGTTTAAAAATTCCAAGGTGCTCAGGATTCTGGAATCGAGGGTACTTCGGTGAAATTGGGCATTGTATCTGGCGAGATGAAGTAATAATTCCTCCATTGCATTTTGTGCCAATCGATCCTGAAATTCATCGGGAGCAACACAGTTCCGGATAATTCGCCGGAAGGCAGCGATCACTCTCCTGCGAATGTCGTTTCGGGAAATATGCAGATGGAACAAGCCTTCATCTCGTCTAGGCAAGTGGAGCAAGTCCGACCAGGTAGGATTCGGAACAAAATGTGCCCACATAAAGTGCCAAACCTCGTTTTCTGCTGTCCGATAGTTATGAGGAGTTCCAGGGGAAAGTAAAAATAGATCTCCCGGCGAACAGCGATGTATACGGTTGTTGATGCTGTATATACCGCTTCCAGAAAGTGTATAAGTAATCAACCAATCCCGTGTACCGTTAGGCCGGTAAGTGTAATATCCATATGGGGACCGGAAGGTGCTGGCCAGCAAAATGCCCGGAACCGGACTTTCAGAAACTTCTATAGCAGAATCCTCCATATTTATAACCATTCCGAACATTCCTCCTTTATTGTATAAAGCTTATAATGACAATTAGAAATATGCAATATTTACGGAATTGAATAAGCAGGATTGTAGGTATCTGCATGGTGACAAGACGTAATGAAGATTGCATTTTATTAGGATAGGGTGAGGTTCGTTATGCCATACGTATTAGCTGTGCTGTCAACAGAACAGAAGCAGAAATTCGAAACGGAAGGTTATTTAATTGTGAGCGGGTTATTTTCCGATGAGCAAGTGGAAGAGATCATAGTAACCTTTGATCAAATAAGCGAGCAAACTATTCCAGGCCATTTTGAGCCAGATAGGAGTCAGGATACAAAGGATGTGCTCAAACGGTATCCACGAGTCATGCAGCCCCATCGATTTAATGAGACAGCTCTTAAATATATGCTTCATGAGCCTGTTCTCCAAGTTCTAAAAGATTTATTCGAGGAGAACCCTCTAGCAGCTCAGACGATGTTTTACTATAAACCACCGGGTTCTCGCGGACAAGCGCTGCATCAGGATAATTTTTATTTGAAGGTGGAGCCGGGGAATTGTATAGCGGCTTGGATGGCGGTTGATTCGGCGGATGAGGAGAATGGCGGGCTGCTCGTTGTCCCCAGAACGAACGAGCACGAAATTGTATGTCCTGAGTTAGCGGATGACACCGAATCCTTCACCAAGCATTTGGTTAAGGTGCCGCAAGGGAATACAATCGTTCCTGCTGTTATGAAGAAGGGCGATGTTTTATTCTTTAATGGCAACTTGATTCATGGTTCCTACCGTAACAAATCGAAGGACCGTTTTCGTCGGGCATTTATTTGTCATTACGCTGGTGAATCAACAACCCAGATAGCGAGTTTCTACAGCCCGTTGTTTCGTGCAGACGGCACTAAGGTTGAAGCAGAAGTGAATCCGGATGGCGGACCGTGCGGTGTTGAATTTGATACCCTTTATCCTCATTGAATGTGAGGTTCGAGCGTTTCTTGGTTCTTATTATCCATGTAGGCGAAAGAACTGAATAGATTAAGAATGTTAAGTCAAGCTTCCAAAGGTACTTTTGGATGCTTGGCTTTTTTGAACCCAATTGGTTTCGACAACTTTACTAGATTGACAAGATAGCCATATGAATATAGACTTTGTAAACGATTACATATTGATGATAGAGATAAGATCATACTACGATGCGTTATGTCAAATTTGTTTTGTATACTTACGAGCGGAGTGATATCCATGCAGTCTTTGACATCTGTACTAGGCAATATGAAATTAAGACCAAAGCTAATCTTTTCCTTTGCCTTACTTATTGTATTATCCGCTTTAAGCATAGGAGTGGTTTCTTATGTCATTCTAAAAAGGTCCATAGTGAATGAAGTGGGACAATCCATTCAAGAAGTGCTGCAGCAAACGCTGCAAAATATTGATTACAAGCTTAAAGATATTGACGATCTTTATGTGAAAATGATTATGAACAAAGAGCTGCAAAGTATTATGGAAACAAAGACCTCAGAATTGAAGCCAAATGAGAAGTCCGCCTATATAAACTTGTTTTACGAAACCGTTTATCCAAGTATATTTGGCGGCCGTTCGGAGCAGTTGTTGTCCGTGAGTATTTACGGAGAGAATGGGATGAATCTGACTTATAATACGGATATGCATGCATTAAACCGAACTAAGGACGATATACAGGCTACCTCCATTTATCGGCAAGCAGATGTGGCTAAGGGAAAACCGTTATGGTTGTTTGCAGAACAGGACATCTTTAACACAGAGGCGCAGCCGCCCAAGGTTATCTCCAATGTGAGAAAAGCGTTGGCCCTTCTATCGTTCAAGGACTGGGGACTGGTGGTTCTTAATGTCCGTGAAAGCTATATTTTCGACAGCTATAAGAATAATTTGAGAAATTTGCAAGCTGTCACGTTTATGGTTGATGACAAAGGCTACATTATTTCTCATGCCAATAAGGGACTTATCTCCACGAAAGCGGATGATCTTCTTACGGAGAAGCTGTCGCAAGCCCTTCATGGTAGTTCATTATTCCGTGTCGATGGAATGGAGTATTCACTCCATTTCGTGACATCGGAATACACGGGGTGGAGGCTTGTAACGGTGGTGCCGCAATCGGCGATAAATAAAAATATCGATCTCGCTAAAAATACAATTGTCATTATCGTAGCTATTACCATTGCAGCAGCGCTCATTCTTTCCGTTGCAATCTCATCAGGAATCACTCGTCCGCTCTTGAAGCTACTAAGGCATATTAAAAAAGTAAGAGACGGGAATATGGATACAAAAGTTAATCTTGGCACACAGGAAGAATTCGGCGAATTATCGGAAAGCTTCAATGAAATGACCGTGGAGCTCAAAAATCTCATTTCCAAGGTTAGGGAGGACGAGAAACGAATCAGAACGGCAGAGCTTAGGGCCTTGCAATCGCAAATTAATCCTCACATGCTATACAACACATTGGACTCTATTTATTGGATGACTATCACGAAGGAGTACGAAGAAATTGGGGAAATGACAACGGCGCTGGCACAATTTTTCCGATTAATTCTAAACAAGGGTAATGAGCTGACTACGATTTCCAAAGAGGTAGAGACTGTTGAGCATTATCTTCGTATTCAAAAGCTGCAATTTAAAGATAAGTTTGATTACAAAATTGAAGTAGATGCTGATATACAGAGCGAATCGTGTATAAAGCTGCTCTTACAGCCGCTTGTAGAAAATGCGATTCTGCATGGAATCAAGCCCCTCAGACATCAACGGGGGTTCATTCGGATCAAGGGGAGAAAGGAAGGGAATGTCGTGGTTTTGGAGGTTATAGATAACGGCATCGGTATGGATGACGTTCAAATCGAGGCTCTGCTAGAGCAGCCGCTTCATGATGACGGCGGTTATGGAGCTTATAATGTGAACGAACGCATTGGGCTGGCTTACGGAACGGAGTACGGAATCCAATATGAAAGTGACCCGCACCGAGGTACTACGGTTCGGGTCCTACTGCCTGGAGGTCAAAATGTATAAATTAATTTTGGTCGATGACTCTGAACGAGTGAGACGAGGGCTCCAATTGAGCCTTGATTGGCCTAGCCATGAAATCGAGATCATAGGTGAGGCCGAGGATGGCGAAGCAGCAATGGAGCTCATTATAGAAATGAAGCCGGATTTGATCATATCGGATGTCCTTATGCCTCACATGAATGGGCTGGAGCTGACAGAGAATGCGCTGCGAATCGTACCGCACGCTAAGATCATTCTACTGAGCGGCTACGATCATTTTGATTATGTTCAGACTGCTATTCGGAACGGAGCTTTTGATTATCTTCTGAAGCCGACAAAGGTGGAGGAATTGCTGAACGTAATCAATAAGGCAAAGCAGAGCATCAAGCAGGAATTGGGCCTCTTGAAGGGTGTGGAGGATCTAAAAAGGCAGCTTTATCAAAGCATACCTGTGATGAAGGAAAGATACTTGCGTTATTTGCTCACCGGGCGAATGACGCTACAGGAAATCCATGACAACTGCGATTATTTGCAGCTTTCCATTGGAGGGAATCATTATTCATGTTTGGTGCTGGAGATAGATGAACCAGCTACGGTGATAGAGCGCAACCGTTTGAACGATAAGCAGCTTTTATTATTTGCTTTTAAAAATATAGCGGATGAGCTGTTCAGAGAGCAATTTTACGCAGAGATCATTGAAAATGTAGACAACCAGCTCGTTATGATTCTAAGCGGCAAGGACCTGCAGGATGTAAAACGTTATGTAGAAAGCCTTCAGGCCTTGGTAAAGAAGATGAAGTATTATATTACCCGCTATTACAAAGTGCCTGTTTACATCGGTATAGGTGGTGTTTATGAAACAACAGATTGGATATCGAAGTCTTACAAGGAAGCCATGGAAGCGATGGAGTATCGCATCTATTCGGGGGAAGAAGGAGTCATATTCTATAGCGACGTTGGATATACGCGCACACAGGAACACATAATCTACCCGTATGATTTAGAGAAAAAGCTGTGTCTAGCATTGAAAATCGGCGATAAAGAGGGGGCTTGCTCCTATGCACGGCAGTTTCTACAAGCGATCGTCGGTGATTATCCTCATAACCCCGAGCAGCTGCGTAATATATGTCTCCAGTTGGTGTATACGCTGCTGCGTATGTTAATGGAATGGAATATCTCGGACGGTAAAGTGATGGACTTTGCCGCATTAGATGAGCAGCTCAAGAAATGGAAAACTATTGAGCATCTCGAAACCTGGCTGATCCAATATGTGACGGGATTAACCAACATAATTGAGGAGAAGATGCTGCAGCGCAACGTGTCCATTATACAAAAGGCGGTAACATTTATGGAGCAGCATTATCACAGAGACATCTCTTTGCAGGAAGTGGCCGATGCGGTGTATTTAACCCCGAACTATTTTGCCAATTTGTTTAAAGAAAGAACAGGGGAAACGATGCTGAACTTTTTGTCGGATATCCGGATTAGCAAAGCCAAAGAACTATTGAAGCAACCGGATATCAAAATATACGAAGTCGCTGAACGGGTCGGTTATACGGATGCTAAGTATTTCGGCCAGGTTTTCAAAAAAATAGTCGGTTTAACGCCTGTAGAGTACAAGAAAGCAGTAAGTTCTTAAGATCGCAATCCGATCATAAGAATTTCACCTACTACCGACCCTAGGATGCCCGCATAATGGGATTAAGGGAAGGGGGTGAATGGAATGATCCTGATGAAATCGATGCTATCTAATAAGCAGGTAATAGGCTATTTGTTTCTTCTACCGTTAATTATTGGGGTGTTGGTATTTTCGCTGTACCCGATCGGTGAGGCGTTCCGTATCAGCTTGTATCATCATAACGGAGTGAGAGGCGTTTGGGCGGGACTTGGCAATTATGCATTTATTTTGAGTGACAGTTCTTTCTGGAAGGCTCTCCGAAACACGATCATAATGGGGGTGATGGGGCTTGGAATTGGGCTGCCTTTAAGCTTTATTGTCGCCTCACTGATTAACAGCATAGTTAGGCCGGGTATGAGCGTGTTATTTAAAGCGATTTATTTCTTACCGAATGTGACCTCGACGATAGCGGCATCCATCGTATTTTTGCTACTGTTTTATCCGACGGAGAAAGGGGTAGCCAACACGGTACTGAACCTGTTCGGATTGAAGCCGCTTGGTTGGATGTCTGATCCGAGCTATGCCAAAATAAGCGTGATCCTGATGGATACATGGCATGGTGTGGGCTACTCGGTGCTGATCTGGCTGGCCGGCCTGCAGTCGATTTCGCGCGATTTGTACGAGGCTGCGGAAGTGGATGGAGCCCGTAAGCTGCAGCAATGGCTGTATATCACAATTCCCGGGATGAAGCCCGTCATCTTCTTTATGGTGGTCATGGGTACCATTAACGCTTTCAAAAGGTTCGGTGAGGTCTATGTGATCGGAGGCCCTGACGGCAATCCGGGCGGTTCTTTGTTTACGCTCATGCTATATGTGTACCGTTACGGTTTTTATACGTATGATTTCGGCAAAGCTGCTGCCGCTTCGTACGTGATTTTCATCATTATTTTGCTGTTTACTCTCTTAAACTTCAAGGCGTTTAAGAATAAAGACTAACCGGAGTTGAAGCGTATGTCAGAGATTACTGCCGTATCACAGGTCAAAATAAGCATTCAGTCGAGAAGAAAATCTGATTTTGTTCGAAATACGTTCGTTATAGCTCTATTGCTGGCAGGTGGAATACTCATCATCGTACCTTTTATCGTCATGCTCTCGATCAGCTTGGATAAGGATGCAGTGTTTGAATTTCCATTCCCGTTTAAGCTGGTACCGGAGAATATCGGTCTAGATAACTTTAAAATGGCTATCGCCAATACGAAAATGATGCAGTTGTATTTAAATACGTTTATGGTAGCTGGCGGGGTCATTTTCATTAGTACATTTTCCGCATTATTGGCAGGATACGCCTTATCGAAGCTGAATGTGAAGGGCGGGAAAATCATTTTATTGTTGGTGCTGGCCACACTAATGATTCCGGGCGAGGCAACACTCATTCCCTTGTTTATGCTGTTTAAGCAACTTCAGCTTCTTAATTCATATTGGGCTTTCTATTTACCGGCCATCTCCTATGTATTTGGAACGTTTCTGACTAAGCAATTTATGGATGGGGTTCCGGCTGAATTAAGAGAAGCCGCGATTATCGATGGCGCAAATGAATTCCAATGCTTTTCCAAAATTTATTTCGTTTTAAGCATGCCTATTGTTGCTACATTAATCATTCTGACGTTCTTGAATGTGTGGAACAGCTTCCTGTTCCCGCTAATTATGCTGAACGATCCTGCGAAGTATACGATTCAACTCGGCATTGCGATGCTGAAATCACGTACGGCAAGTGGGGAAGCGCCTCCGGGAATGAATATGGCGGCTACGGTTATGTCCGTCATTCCGGTGCTGATCGTTTATTTATTTTTCCAGAGGTACATCATTCAGAGCATCGCCCATTCAGGAATCAAGCAATAAATAAGTTGTTAATGATAAGGATCATGCTCACGATGCAAGTTTTCTCACGAAAACTCTAGGGAGGTCAAAAAAGTGAAGCTATCTAAACTAAAGCTTTTGTTGAGCGTAACCATTTGTACGGTCCTGTTGTTTTTGACAGCATGCGGGGGAGGGAACGAAGGAACTCAAAATAATGCTAACGATGGAAGCGCATCCAAAGAACTTGCCGGTGTTGTTAAGGTAGCTGTATTCAGTTTCCCTGTAGATGATGGGATTAACCCTGCAACAGGTAAACCGGCTAAAGGAATCAAGGCGTTGTTCGAGCCTTTTCTCGCCAAGCATCCAAAATTAACTCTCGAATACAGCGAGGTCCCGGCGGATGACAGGAAAGCGAAATGGCAAGCTCTGCTGCTTAGCAATAGTGTTGACGTTGTATTTTTGGATGCGTCCATTGACTTTTACAACCAAGGCTTCCTGATGCCGCTTGACGATTATTTGGCACGGGATAACTGGAAGCAAAACTTTGTGGACGCGCTGTGGACGGATAAGGAGCGTTTGACCAATGAAGGGGACGGCAAAGTGATGGCGATGCCGGGTGGAATACTGACGAATACGATCGTTTATGACAAACAGATCTTCGAAGAATTCGGTGTACAGCCATTAAGTGAAAAGCCTACAGCGGATGAACTTATCGAGAAAGCGAAAAAGCTTACAGGCATTAATCCGAAAACTGGAAAGCAGTCGTACGGGCTGTTTTATGATCCAAGAAAAACAAGCCACATGATGCTTGATTATTTTTCCGGTGGTCAGGGCGTACAGTTCGGCACTATTGATTGGAAAAATTTTGGCAATAGTAAACTGAATTTCAATACTCCTGAGATTAAGAAGAGTCTTCAAACGTTAATCGACATTAATCCTTACTTGCCGCCGGGTTATGAAATTGGCCGGGGTTTTGAGAATTGGGGTAAAGCCGACAATAACGTCGCGATGTGTCTATGGTGCGGTAATATGGATGAGGTACTGAAAAATAAACTGGAAAAACGGTATGTGATGACCAAGGGGATTCGCGACAAGAACGACAAAACCTCCTTCGGTACGGCCCGTGTCACGGCAATGGCCAAGCAAAGCAAAAACCCGGAGGCCGCTTGGCAGGTGCTGAAATATATGACAGGTCCGGAGGGGCAGAAATTCATGTATGACAACTATAAGGAGCTGCCTTCCTGGAAAAGCGCCGATTGGGTGAAGAAAGAAGAAGATCCTTACGCAGAGCAGCTATTGGCTGTTGTGAAAGATACGAAAAATGTGCTGTTCCCGCCTATTATGTTCTCCACGATTCGTCCATGGATGGGTGACATTATTTCGAGAGCGATTCACGGACAGAAGTACAATCTCGACACGGAGCTGGCGCAAACCCAGGACAAAGTAAATAAATGGGTAGAAGAACAAAAGGCGATTGATGCGGGAAAAAAATAAATAAAGAACGCAGCCTGCAGTGCTGCAATCTATAGTCAGGAGAATGATATGAAC
The DNA here is from genome assembly GCF_013141765.1 of Paenibacillus foliorum. Classification (GTDB taxonomy): domain Bacteria; phylum Bacillota; class Bacilli; order Paenibacillales; family NBRC-103111; genus Paenibacillus_S; species Paenibacillus_S foliorum. The sequence continues at coordinate 309,434 of NZ_WHOD01000128.1, read as the reverse complement.
ACGAAACCATGGGGCATCAAGGATCAAAATGAGCTGTTTACGACGGCATTAGGCGTACATGAGTCAGGCTGGGAGCTGCATATCACCCGTCTGGCACCCGGTGACGGCTGTGTTCTAATCGACTGGTTGCATTCAGGGGATGTTGCTGCATCCAGTCTGGAGTACCGAGTTGAGTACAACAAAAGGAACAGCAGTGAAAAAAGCGTTCTTGTTGTGGAAGTTCTGGAAGGCTCCTTTACGATAACATCCCTCGAAAACGGCTGCGATTATGAAATTCGATTAATTGCCGTTGAGAGCGGAACTGGTCGAATCGCAGCAGATAGCCCGATAAGATTGGCAATGCCGGGGGTCGTCCCAGGCACGGTGATCAATTACATCCATCCAGATGATTATACATATAATTTCTCAGGTCGGTCTCCTGCAAGCCCCTCAATTGTCCGGCTCCCCGATGGGCGGCTTCTGGCTTCTCATGATGTGTACTGGGGATTAGGAGGACAGAACCTGAGCGTTATCTTCCGTTCGGAGGATGAGGGGAACACTTGGCGGTTCGTAACCTATCTGTATCCGTGCTTCTGGGGCAAATTGTTTGTTCACGGCGAGCGCTTGTTCATGATAGCCACCAGCACCGAATATGGGGAGCTGATGATCGGCGGTTCAGATGACGGAGGGGAGTCATGGAGCTCCCCGTGCACCATTTTGCCGGGCGGATCCCGCGAGAACGGCGGTCCGCATAAGGCTCCCATGCCGGTAATCGTTCATAACGGGCGCATTTGGACTGCCGTGGAGCATGGCTCCTGGACATTACGCGGCCATAAAGCCGGCGTAGTATCCGCACCGGAGGATGCGGATTTGCTCGATCCCGCCAGCTGGACGGCGTCGCCGTTCATACCCTATGACAGCAGCTGGCCTGGAACCGTACACGGCGGAGACGCTCCGGGGGTGCTGGAAGGAAATGTAGTGATCACGCCGGAAGGCGGGCTTGTGAACATATTAAGATATAATACGAAGGGAGGAACGCCTGATTACGGCAGAGCCATTATGCTAAACGTAGATAAGGAAAATCCCGGGGCTTCGCTTTCGTTCCGTCAAGTTATCCGATTTGAAGGAAATATGTCCAAATTCACGATTCAATTCGATCCTGTGAGTAAGCGCTATTGGTCGCTCGTGAACCGTGTTACTTCTTCGAATATTCATCAGCGAAACATACTTACATTGGTCGCTTCGGACAAATTGGAGGAATGGGACACTATTCGGGATATTCTGGACTATGAGCATAACGGGTGGACAGAGGATAATACGAAGGTAGGGTTCCAGTACGTGGATTGGTTTTTTGACGGAGACGCTATTTTAGTTGCTTCTAGAACGGCTATTAATGGGGCTTACAACTATCATAATGCGAATTATATGACCTTCCATAGGATAGAAGCGTTTCGGGAAACCCTTACAGGAGCGGCTGGAACGTGATGAGCTGGCGCAAATGATTTCCAAAGTCCGTAAGCGTAGTCAGGATGTCTGGATATAGCCTAGTGAATATCACAGCTCTTAGTGTAATGTGGAACAGGGAAATACAGTCAGCTTACTGAAAAAGCTCAACCTTAAGCCGGTAAACGGTATAGGTTGAGCTTTTATTACATAAAAATGGTATACAATATGCCAATTTTAATTTATGATTATTTGAAAACTGCTTAGAGGTGGACATGATGAGAAGCTATCTGATATTGGCGATGTGTATGCTGTTCTTAATTCAATATTTTGTTCAATCGGAGTGGTTACTCTATATATTGGCTGTTTGTGCAAGCGTTGCTTTTATAGGAAGTATCACATTGGCTAGAACGGTTCCCCGTATATTCAGCATCCTTATGTTTATAGCCGGTGCCGTATTAACTGGGTTAAAGGGGCAAGGACTGGATGCTATGGCGCAAGGAATCACATCGAACATCCCATTATTAACACTTCTAGTCTTAGTTCCGTTATTATCCATTCCATTTAAAATGGGCGGTTTTTTTGATTCAATTTTGATTTACTTAAAAAGATATCAGAATAAACCGGGAAAAATGTTTGCAGGAATTACCATGGTGCTTTTCTTTCTCGGTCCCATACTTAATCTAGGCTCCATCCGCATTGTCCATGACCTGCTCAAGGACTTACGGTTAAATGCTACATTTTTGTCCAAAGCCTACCTTGTCGGATTTTCCACAACCATTTTATGGTCCCCTTATTATGCTGCGGTGGGAGTAGTATTACTGTATCTGCATGTATCTATTGGGAGTTATATGACCTATGGATTTGGAATAGCCGTGTTATTTTTACTTATCGGAAATGTGATGTTCGGGCTTTGGGCAAAAAAGAATATGCTTGAAATTGAATTAAATAATGATGAAAGTGGAGCCATTACTTCTGACCACCGTAAAAGGATGAAGCTGCTTCCGATTGTAATCATTATGCTGATGCTAATTACTATTGCTGCTGAATACGCGACACATTGGTCCATGCTCGTATTAGTTAGTCTTCTGGCTCTTATTTTTCCGTTGCTCTGGTGTATGTTCTCGAAGCAGTGGGGGTTATTCAAGCATCAAATTATCGAATATCGGGATAAGGCCGTACCTGTCATGAATAATGAAATTATTATGTATATCAGTGCTGGTTTCTTCGGACAATCGCTCAAAGGATCAAGCTTTGGCCAAGGGATAACTATTTTTATGAATCAATTATCGCAAACTTCTTTCCTGCTATTCGCCCTATTTATTATGATTACGATGGTTTGTATTACCTTTGTGGGGATTCATCAAGTCGTTATAGTCACCGTCCTTGCGACACAAATGGATCCCGTCATGTTAGGGACATCCAAAGAAATTCTAGCCATGGTGCTGATGCTGGCTTGGTCCGCCTCCTCTATATTGAGTCCAGTCAACCCAATAAACCTATTGGTTAGCACCTTGGTGAAAAGGACGAGTATGCAAGTTGGAATCAGGGATAACGGTCTATATTTACTCATTGTGTCTGCAATTGGAATAGGTATCCTTACGCTCTTACATTAGGTGAGAAAATTAAGAGAATCGGAGCTGGTCTATTCACCAGACTCCGATTCAATGCTTAGCGGATTATCTTAATAATCCGGATTGCTTTACTTCCGAGTAGAAGCGATTGAACTCTTCAATGTTAAGCTGCTGGGCCGCATCGGACAGGGCGGCAGCAGGGTTGGGATGCACCTCGACCATGATGCCGTCAGCCCCAGCGGCCAAGGCAGCCTTCGCACAAGGAGCGAAGATTGCTTTGCGGCCTGTTGAATGCGTGACATCTACAAGCACCGGCAGATGACTCTCCTGCTTCAGTATCGGAACAGCGGATATATCCAGTGTGTTGCGCGTCGCATTCTCGTATGTGCGAATTCCTCGTTCGATCAGCATCACCTGTTTATTGCCTCGGGATAGAATATATTCTGCTGCATGAAGGAACTCGTCAATAGTAGCGGCAATACCCCGTTTCAGCAGGATAGGTGTCCGTACTTCACCTGCTGCCTTCAGCAGCTCGAAGTTTTGCATATTTCTGGCTCCAATTTGAATCACGTCTATATATTCGCAGGCTAGCTCAATATGCGCAGGGTCCACGATTTCACTGATGGTCTTAAGGCCAAACTCAGTGGCTACCTCTTTCAAAATTTTCAAGCCATCTATTCCTAAGCCCTGAAAATCATACGGAGAAGTCCTTGGTTTAAATGCACCTCCGCGCATTACTGTAATTCCCTCCTGCTTCAAGGCCGCTGCGACTTGTCGGACTTGCTCATAGCTTTCAACTGAACAAGGTCCCGCGACCATCATCTGCTTTCCGCCTCCAACCGCAATATCCCCAATAGTAACGATGGTATCTTCCCTTTGCCTTTTCCGGCTGACCAGCAGGTGATTCTCTCCGATTTCTTGAGTGATCAGAGCTTTTTCTGATAATAAGTCCTTTAATTGCAGATTGATCTCATCTAATCGTTCTCTTAATTGCACAGCGTGTAATTGACTCATACCAATTCAGCTCCTTCATGTAAGTGAATGTTGGAAAACGCAAAAAGACTCCATCGCAAGGGACGAGGAGCCGTGGTACCACCCTTATTAGAAAATCAACCTTCAGCGGTATGTTGAATTGAAGGCATGCTTTTCTCACTTTCAGCCCGTTAACGCCGGGAATACGGGTACTCCTAAAAACTGCCGGGGAAATGGCAATTATTCAGAGACCAGCTCAGGAGTGAACTTCGGCGGACAATTCGTTCGGGTGCTTTCAATCGGTGGCACTCCGTCCCTGTAATGAACCTTTTCCGCGTACTCTTTCCGTCATTGCTTGTTATTAATTCAGTTAATTGAAATTGGTTTTCGTATGATTAAGATGCATTGTAATCCAAAATGAGATGAGGATGCAAGAATTCGAATTAACGCAGGATTGCTTTGTCGCTGTGAAGCAGCTAGCTTAACCTGGAAGGACGGTGCAGCTGGATGCCTTAGTTTAGTATATGCAGGGGTTGGCAATAATGGGATTCATAATAACAGGGATGCAGGTGAATTTTTTTATGAATCCTAAACATTTTTCTTTTCTACAAATATGTACCATTCTGATGCTTTCCATCGGCATGATGAACCATGTCATCGTAATCCCGGTTCTAATGGAGGTGGCAGGTCGTGATGCTTGGATAAGTGTGCTCCTTGCATCCATTTTGTTCGTTCCCGTGTTCTTCTTGATAGCCTATATCATTCAAAAAACGATGAGTGCCCAGCATAGATCTATTATCGAATGGCTTCGTGAAAAGTATGGCAAATGGGTGGCAGGCTGTATTGCAGTCGTGCTTTCTCTGACGCTGTTTACCTCAGCTCTGTTTACGGGAAAGGACTTTAAGATTTGGACGAGCTCCTCTTATTTACCGGAAACGCCACCCAGCGTGATTGCGATTATTCTTGTTGGAGTGGCGTACTACATATCGCTTCAAGGGATTCGTGCTATAGCTTACAGTTCGGCTGTACTATTACCTTTAGTCATTATATTTGGCGAATTTGTTATGATTTCCAACTATCCCCACAAAGATTATGCGATGCTGTTCCCAGTGTTTGAATACGGTAAGTCCCAGGCTATAAACGGCATTCTTTTTGTGGGCACGGGGTTTATCGAGGTTATGTATATAATTTTTTTGCAGCAGCACATTAGAGCTAAGGTTAAGAAACGACATGTTGTTATTCTAGGCTTGATGATGGCGGGATTGACTATTGGACCAGTAATGGGTTCTATCGCCGCATTCGGGCCTGTTGAAGCTCAGATCCAAAGGTATCCGGCTTTTGAAGAGTGGAGATTGGTTAAGATCGGAAATTATATCGAGCATGTGGACTTTTTGTCCATTTATCAATGGGTGTGTGGTGCTTTCATCCGGATAAGTCTAGCTATGTATATGATAGGAGAGTTGATTCCTAAATGGAAGAAGCTTGTCTCGTCTCTAATAGCCCTTCTAATGGCTATTTTACTCGTTAGCGAAATTGGAGATATTACCTTTCTCTATGTTATGAAAACCTATTATTTTCCTATTACATTTTACACCTTGCTCGGAATGCTTCTAGTTCTATTCTTATTCGTCCTATTTGCTAAAAGGGATGAGGTGAAGAAGATCAATGAGTCTTAATGCATTTCAAGAGGAGTTTAAGGATTGCTCTGATGTTATTTTCTATAGCCATCCCTTCGCTGATTCTTGTGAGGTGACTTTGGTTTATTGCAGTACGCTTTGTGATGTAAAACTTATCAACGATATGGTTCTGCCAGCATTGATGCGCATCTGGAACTTCACTTCATTTGAAAGTGTTGAGAGTATTAACGAGGCTAAAGATATTAATATGCTCTACGAAACATCCGGTTCCGAGTACAGCTCCAAGATTTTTACCGGACATGTCATGATATGGATTAATCATCTGGATGCTGCTTTCAGCTTAAGTATTGAAAAAATTCCCAATCGTAATACCGAAGAGACCAATATCGACGTATCCATACGTGGAGCAAAAGACGGTTTAGTCGAGAGTATCGATACCAATGTTGGCTTGATCCGCAAAAGATTGCCTACTCCTATGCTGGCTCTGGAAAGCTATAAGATCGGAGTAAAAAGTCAAACCAGGGTAGGTCTGATGTTTCTTGTAGATAAGCTTGATGAAACCATTCTGGAAACCATCCGAGAGAAGCTGGCCAAGGTACAGCATAAGCTGGAGGATCTGTCCAGCGCTACGCAGCTGGAGGAAATTATTTCGGATAAACCATATAGCATATTTCCACTCACGGCTTACTCCGGCAGAGCTGATTTCATAGTCTCCTGCTTGATGAAAGGAAGATTCGTCATTCTATTGGACGGGATTCCAGGGGCTATTATTGCTCCGGCTTCCTTATCTTTACTGCTAAAGACACCGGAGGATTTGCACTTTAATTTTATCTCGTCGAGCTTCGGACGTCTTTTACGTATATTCAGTCTTATTTTTTCAATATTTTTACCGAGCTTTTTTGTTGCTCTGACTGGATTTCATCAAGACCAAATACCGTTTCCTTTATTAGCGACCATTGTTATGACACGGCTTGGCATACCATTATCGTCACCTATGGAGATGTTTCTCATTTTATTATTGCTGGAAACCTTTAAAGAAGCGGGTTACCGGCTTCCATCGATGATTGGACAAACCCTAACGGTGGTGGGGGGATTAATTATTGGGGATGCTGCGATACGCGCCGGACTAACCTCGCCATCCATGGTTGTCGTAGCTGCCATATCTATTGTTGCAGGGTCGACCTTGATTAGCCAGACCCTTTCGGGAACTGTAAGCGTGTTAAGATACTTCAATCTGTTACTCGCTTCATCTCTTGGTATGTACGGCTTCATGGTTTCTTTGCTGCTGCTCACTGTTTATTTGTCAGGCTTAACGTCTTTTGGGGTGCCTTATTTAGCCCCTGTATCACCCATTACATTTAAAGATATGCTAAGAGCTTTTATTATGCTACCGAGAAAGCTGGGAGGATTCGTTCCTGTACATCTTAGAAGAAAAGACAAAGGATAGATGACCTTGAAAAAGATAGGTTGGATTATCAAATTAAAGCTGGTCATTCTGCTGATGCTTTTGCTCTCAGGCTGCTGGGATTATAAAGAAATTCATCAAATAACCTTTGTAACAACAATTGGAATTGATTATAAGGATAAAGTGTTCACAGTTTACCTCCAGGCATTGAATTTTGCCAATATTGCTCAAAGAGAGGGTGTGCGTCCACCCAAGCATAATTCTGTTGTTGGAACTGGCAAAGGGGCTACCGTTACCGAAGCGATGTTCGATTTGTACAAATCGGAGCAGCAGCGCGTTTACTGGGGACATGTATCAACAATGATTATAGGAGAAGCTGCTCTTAAGGAAATTACAGTCGAGCAATTGACGGATACAATTAACAGATACCGTGAAATCCGCTACAACATTTGGATTTACGGAACCGATGTGCCTATTGATAAATTAATGGATATACAACCAAACTTTGGATATTCCCCTTATGATTCCAGATTAATGAAGCCGGACAAAACGTATAGTCAATTCTCGACTATAAAACCCATGTTTTTATATCGTTTTCTATCTGATTATTACGAGAGGGGGGTAACAGCCATGCTGCCCAAGCTTGTTTATGAAAAATCCCATTGGATGGAAAACAGCAAAACAACGCCTCATCTTATCATTGATGGTGCTTATTTTTACTCTCACAAAAAATTCCGCGGGGAAATCCCTTACTCTCAATTGAAAGGTAAAAGGTATTTGGAGAAAGCGGCGGAGCGGATGCTTATAACGATTAATCAGAATGGGCAAGCGACCGCTACTTTTGTATTGAATCGCCCTGAAATAATAACCAAGCATACTATACAAAATGGACAAGTTTATTACGATATTGAACTTCGTTTGACTGGCTATTTGGATGAATTAATTAAAGAGATGAGTCAACCAACGATGAATTCTCTTGTTCAGAAAAGTGTGGAAAAGGATATCAGGCGAACCTTTGAGGCCGGAAAGAAAATAAAGGCAGACGTATTAAATTTGAACACACCTGTATTTCGTTACGATTATCAAGCTTGGAAGCAATTTATTTGGCCGAATCCGAACATGGAAAATATCCAAATAAGAAATATAAATGTCAAAGTGCTTATCAAATACACTGGGAAATATAAGGGCAGAATCGATTGAGGAATTATCAAATATGTGAAAAGTGCCCATAGCAAAAAAGCCCCTGCAAGCCAAGTAACTTTGGCTAACATGGGCTTTTTCTTTAGGCTTTAATGAATATCTTTCTTCTTGAACCGTCCGCCTTTAACATCATGGATATTCCCAATTGCCAGAAAAGCTTTGGGATCGAGTTCATCGACAATAGACTTAAGCTTCGCTTCCTCAAGACGGGTGATGACGCTGAAAATTACTTTTTTATCATCGCCTGTATAAGCGCCCGAGCCATTCAAATAGGTTACTCCACGTCCAAGTCTATACGTTATAGCGTCCCCAATCTTCTCATACTCATCGCTGATCAGCCAAACCGATTTGGATTGATCTAATCCTTCAATAGTAATATCAATTAATTTGAAAGCAATATAATACGCAATTAGCGAGTACATGGCGTGATCCCAGCCAAATACAAATCCGGCGCTTCCGAGAATGAAAAAGTTGAAGAACATAACAATCTCGCCTACAGAAAATGCAGACTTCTTGCTTACGAGAATGGCAACAATCTCTGTACCATCTAAGGAGCCTCCTGAACGGATAACTAGACCAACGCCGATTCCTAGTATAATACCTCCAAAAACAGCAGCGAGCAGAGGGTCAATGGTTATAGGTTTTACAGGATGAAGAAGTGTAGTTCCAATAGACATTATGATAACGGAGAAAAGTGTTGAGAATGCAAATGTTTTACCTATTTGTTTATATCCAATCATTAAAAAAGGCAGGTTCAGAATAACAAGAAACACACCGAGCGGAATATTAGTCAAATGGGAAATGATGATGGAAATACCGACGATTCCACCGTCAATGATATTGTTAGGTACCAGAAATATTTCCAAGCCTACTGAAAATAGAGCGGATCCAATGATCATTAATAAAGCGCGGCGCAGAAACTTTGACCAAGATTGTTTGCGATGCTGGGACTGAGCTTGTTCATTTTGATAAGCTGTGCTGGATGACATATAGGGCTCCTCTTTTCCGAATCTCATTCATTTTTTTAAGAATTACGTTATGGATTTGAATGAGTGCGGGTATGTAATAGAAGAGAACTTAAGAATAGCGAGCAGATGCCTCTTGAGTAATTCACGAATCCTAGAATGAACAAAGAATAAGAAAAGAACAAGTAATAATAAGTAGAAATAAAATGATTCATAAGGTGAGGACTCATTCATAGGCAATAATGATTTATGTATTTGCATCGATTTTTTTGATAATGAGGGTTCCAGATGCATGATGGTATGGGCATCATTATACTGCCCTAATGCGCTCTGTTCATACAGGAAATGCTGCGAAATGGGAGGAGTCAACGGGAAAACGAAAAAACCAACGATGAACCAAACCAGAATAATCCAATGACGTTTTAATACATGCAAAACAAGCCCCTCCAAATCACGAAAAATCCTAGTTGAATAGCTAAAATTGTAGCACTTCAGGTAGTGGGAGTCAAACCAGCAGAGCCTAAGGCGAACATACAGACTAAGCAAATCTTCAGCTAATTTTAAAGTTAAATTAAGAAAGCTAGTCCATAATGGGTACTATCAGCAGCGACGCTGAACGAGAAAACTTCAGCTAGACACTACAACTCAGAAGGGAAGTCATCATATTGAACTATAAATTATCGAATCGTAAATGGATGATAGGTACCTTACTATTATTTATTATTTTAGTCGCTTATATTACGGTATATCCACCGATTAAAAGTAATGCAGCAGAAGCGGTGGCTACAGTTAACGGAGTGAAGATTAACAAGGAGCAGCTATATGAAACAGTGATGGCGAGCAGCGGCGCACAAACCGTGAACAGCATGATTGAGAAGGAATTGATTCGTCAGGAAGCTGAAAAGGCCGGCATTCAAATCCAGGATGCTGATCTGGACAAGGAGCTTGCTACCTTAAAATTAAACTTCCCATCCGAAACAGAGTTTAACCAAGCTCTTGTCGCGAATGGACTTACTTTGGATAGCTTGAAAGAAGAAATGAAGCCTCAAGTCATGATGCAAAAGATTTTGGAGCAGCAAGTAACGGTAACAGATGATGAAATCAAGCAATATTATGATGCTAATCTAGAAACCTTAAAAACACCTGAGCAGGTAAAAGCCTCTCATATATTAGTCGCCACTAAAGAAGAAGCGGATGCGATTTTGGTTGATTTAAAGAATGGGGCAGATATGGCCAAGATAGCGCAAGAAAAATCACTGGATGAAGGAACGAAGGAAAAAGGCGGGGATCTTGGCTTCTTTGGCCGCGGGACGATGGAAGAGCCTTTCGAAGCCGCTGCGTTTGCCTTGAAGGCTGGCGGATTAAGTGATGTGGTTCAAACTGTTCATGGCTTCCATATCATCAAGGTTACGGACCATAAGGATGCAGCTACTCCTAGCTTGGAAGAGAAGAAGACAGAAATCCATGATAAGCTGGTCAAGGACAAAACATCCGAAATGGCAACAAGCTGGTTGGATCAGAAGAAATCTGAGGCTAAAATCGAGAATTATTTAAGCAAAGGCGTGTAAAGCCTGCTTTAGCTATAGAAGTATACTGGCGTCCCTTCAGTCTACAAAAGACTGAAGGGACGCTTTTTCTTCGTAAAGGAGTTGAACAAAACTGAGAGTTCCTATTCAATCTACTTATTGAAATGGGGTTGTATTTTGCATATGATGATTAATAGTCTTTGAAAGCGAGGAGCCTTATGTCCAAAATTATTGTTGTTGATGACGATCCATTTATTAGGCAGCTTATTAAGAGCAGTCTTCTCAGCGAGGGTTTTCAGATTATTGATAGTACCAATGGATTGGAAGCGTTGGAAGTGTTGGAGCGAACTAACGTTGATATGGTCATTCTTGATATTATGATGCCACTGATGGATGGCTGGGAGCTATGTGAGCGGCTGCGCGGACTGTATCCGGATCTTCCCTTGTTAATGGTAACGGCGAAAAGTGAGTCCGTACATAAAATAAGAGGCTTTCACTTAGGGACTGACGATTATCTGGTGAAGCCATTCGATCCCATGGAGCTGGTGCTCCGAGTAAAAGCGTTGTTAAAGCGTTACCGGATCAACACTTCTCAAGTGATACAGCTGGGCAATGCCGAATTGCGCAGAACACACCTTGAAGTAGTTCATAATGGCAGCAGACAGACATTGCCGTTAAAGGAATTCGAACTGCTGTTTAAGCTGGCTTGGCATCCTAATCAGATTTTTACCAGGAACCAATTGATAGAGCAAATATGGGGCAGAGATTACGCAGGAGATGATCGGACCGTAGATGTGCATATCAAGCGGTTGAGAGAACGATTTCCAGATGATACCTATCCTTTTACTATTGTGACGGTTCGGGGCTTGGGCTACAAGCTGGAGCTGAAATTATGATTCGGTCACTCTATATGCGCGTGGCGCTGACCTTTCTGGCTTCCGTCTTTTTGGGGCTGATTTGCGCTTTTTTTGTAACTAATTATTGGTTTAGAGATACATTTGAAATGGAGCTCCAGGATGAACTGCAAAATACGGTCCAGGATCTCGTGGAAACGTTCCAGCAAATGAACGATGCTGATTTGGATTCGTATTTGAATAACAGACATTGGTTAAAGAACTTCTACGTTACGCTGTATGACTCGATGAATAACAAGAGAGAGTATGGTCTGAAACGGCAGGAACGCTTCGAAATAGAGGATCAGGATGTAGAGCAAGTATTAAAAGGGGAAATTGCGAGGCATTCGGGAGAGCCTAGGGGACAATACGTCGGTTATCCTTTTACAGTAAATGGTCAAAAGCATGCGGTTTTTATTCAAGCTGGCATTAGAAAAGAAGGGGATAATTTTAGAAACATCATTCTAACTAACTTGGCTATTACACTCGTGAGTGGGAGTTTATTCGTTTTGATTGCAGCGCGTTATTTGGTGAGGCCTCTCAAGGGAATGACTTTGGCTACCCGGCGTATTTCCAAGGGGGATTTTAATGTGAGCTTTGGCTGGCATAAGCGAAAGGATGAGCTGGGTGAGTTGGCCCGCAGCTTTAACCATATGGCAGCAGAGCTTAAGCAGCTAGAGCAGATGCGCCAAGACTTTGTATCCAGCGTTTCTCATGAAATCCAATCACCGTTAACTTCAATTACAGGTTTTACTAAGCTAATCCGTTCCAGGCAAATGCCTGAGGAGGAGCGGAATCAATATTTGGATATCATTCAGACGGAGTCCGAACGCTTATCGCGTTTAAGTGAAAATTTACTTAAGTTAGCTTCCTTGGAGTCGGAGCACCATCCTTATCACCCTACTACGTATAGGCTTGACGAACAGATACGACGCATTATTGTCGCTCAGGAGCCATTATGGCTAGCCAAAGAAGTGGAGCTGGATTTGACTCTTCCGCCTGTAATCATTTCGGCTGATGAGGATCAGCTTAGTCAAGTTTGGATCAATCTGCTGACTAATGCGGCTAAGTTTTCCTCGCAGGGGGGGTTAATCCAAGTTGAGCTTCTACCACAGGTTGACCGTGTGCAGGTTTCGATTAGGGACTATGGTATTGGTATTTCTCAGGGAGAATTGAATCATATTTTCGATAAATTTTATAAAGCAGATCGTTCGAGACATAGAGAGGCTGGAGGAAGCGGATTAGGGCTTGCCATTGTTCACAAAATTATCGATCTGCACGGCGGTTCTATTACGGTTCAGAGTGAGCCTGGTAAAGGCTCGCAGTTTCTGGTGACATTGCCGAGTGTCGCAGCTAAGTAAACAAGAACACCGCTTACCTCGCAAACAACATTATAATAATACGAAACAGGGGCTGCTTTCCAAAGTCGAAGAGACTTAGGAGATGGTCCTTTTTTATTGGAAGATTTGAAACTGAAATTTTGCTGAAAATTAGCTGAATAAAAGCTGAAAGCAGAACCAAGGATTATGTGTCGATAATTGCATGAAATGTAGGTGCAGCAAGGGTTTAATGCTTTCAGGGTTCTTTCAGCTAGTCATCAAGTTCATTTCAGATATAACCCTCATAATGAAATCATTAGTAAACAAAGTAGAAAGAGGTATGGTACCCTGTTAAAAGCAGGTGATTCTCTGAAGATTTGGGGCAGTTCACGTTGTACATATAATCAGCAGGATAGGGCAGGAGATATGTGGTTCCATGTAGGGTAACTGGAATCAGCATCGTGGAGCGTGGAATTTGGCCGAAAGTCATGAAGTATAAAGAAGGCGCTTGTGTTTAATTGGAGCCAAGTTTACGTTGGGGAGGCATTTCGTTCATGAAGATGAAAAAGGGAATTATTGTAGCCGTAGCTGCTGTGGTTGTATGTGGTGGAGGTACCTACGCTTATTTGAATAAGGGAACGTTGTTTCAAAGCAAACAGCAAACAGCAGTGAAGGAGACGATTTATACAGTAAAAAAAGGCAATATCCGCTCGGTAATATCGGGCACAGCCCAGCTTGAGGCACAAGAGCAGCAGACGATTGTTCCGCCGAAGGAAGGGATGATCAAAACAATCAACCTGACTCGGAATCAAGCGGTAAAGAAGGGAGATTTGCTGCTAGAGCTCTCGGATTCATCCTTGGATGAAAAGTTGGATCAAGCTAAGCTGACACTCAGCGGCTATCAATCCGATATGCAGGATTTACAAGCCCAATCCGCAGCGTTGAAGACTTATGCTCCTGCTACAGGAAAGCTAATCCTCTCAACCAATATCAGTGAAGGTGCCTCGGTCTCCAAATCTACCAAAATTGCCACAATTGCGGATACCAATTCTTTGACGGTTACCCTGCCATTTTTGCAAGAAGAGGCTGTACAAATTCATAACGGAGATAGTGTTCAGCTAACTATTGATGGGTATATGTTAACCAAATCTGGCGTGGTCAACTCGGTATCCCAGTCCGTTAAGTCCGACGCGAAGGGCAATCGGTTGATTGATGTGGCCATTCGAGTTGATAATGACGGGTCGATGGATGCAGGCCAAACGGTTAAAGGCTCTGTCATGGCTGGAGGCTTGAAGATTGAATCCAAAGGATCAGCTGCGCTGCAATATAAAACCTCGGTTACCGTGTTAGCGGGGGTATCGGGTACAGTGGATCAATTGCTGATTAAAGAAAATCAAATGGTCAATAAAGGCGATCTGATCGATACGCTTGTTAGCGACACTTTGAGCAGAGACATTACAAATAAGCAAAACCAGATTAATCAATCTCTCAAAAGCATCAAGGACATAGAGGACCAGATTGAAAAGCTGAAGGTACTCGCGCCCTTTGACGGCATATTCTCCACAGACTTTGTAGACCAAAAGAAAAATGTGCTGACTGCCTACCCAGCTGGAACAACCATTGGAAGTAATGTTCAACTGGGCGCAGTAGCCAATCTGGAAACCTTGCAGCTTCCCATTAAGGTAGATGAGCTTGACCTGCCGAAGATTAAGGTTGGACAGAAGGCGGAGGTTAAGGTAGATGCCGTATCAGGTAAAGTCTTTAACGGAGAAGTAACTCAGGTTTCAACAGTAGGTACGGTTACGAACGGGGTTACTTTTTATACGGCTGTTATAACCTTGAAAAATGTATCCGAGCTAAAAAACACAATGACAGCTACAGCTGAGATCATAATTGAAGATAAGAAGGACGTTCTCGTTCTTCCGGTAGATGCAGTAAAACAAAGAAGCGGCAAACGTATCGTTTCGGTGAAAAAAGAGGATGGCACCATCGAAGCGGATCATGAAGTGAAGATAGGCTCCAATACCAGCACGATGATTGAAATCACATCGGGTCTGAAGGAAGGTGACTCCGTCGTTGTTCAATCAGCTAATTCAACGAAGAAGCTTTCCCAAACAGAAATTGACGCCATGAGAAATCAGTTCCAGCAAGGCGGCAATCGCGGTAACACTAATGGTGGTGCCGGCGGCGGTGGTGGTGGATTCCAAGGCACTAGACCTCCAGGCTTCTAAATCTCCAAGGGAAGGTGATAAGATATGAAAATGATAGAATTACAAAATATTAAAAAATCTTATTCCCGCGGAGTCGAGGAACTGATGATTTTGAAAGACGTTTCTCTTTCCATAGATAAAGGAGAGTTCGTAGCCATTGTCGGTCCCAGCGGTTCCGGTAAATCGACACTGATGAATACAATCGGACTTCTGGACGTGCCTACCTCTGGGTCCTATATGTTGGATGGTGTAGCAACAGAAAAAATGAAGGATGACGAGCTGGCGGGACTTCGGAATCGGAAGATCGGATTTATTTTTCAACAATTTAACTTGCTGCCGCGTCTTACTGCTATTGAAAATGTAGAGCTGCCGATGATCTATTACGGAACTCCGAAGAAGGAACGGAGGGAACGGTCACAGAACATGCTCGAAATGCTGGGAATGGGTCAACGCTCGCATCACAAGCCCAGTGAGTTGTCAGGCGGCCAACAGCAGCGTGTAGCGATTGCCCGGGCTTTGGCTATCGGTCCTTCCCTTCTGCTGGCGGATGAACCGACAGGAGCATTGGACTCCAAAACAGGGCAAGAGGTATTGGAGCTTATGCTGCACTTGAACGAAATCGGAAATACCATCGTATTAATTACCCATGATCTGCATATCGCGGAAAATGCCAAAAGAATTGTAACGATAAGGGATGGACTGATTGTAGGGGATTTGTTAAATGAGCCTCAAACGCAAAAGTCTGAAGCAGCGGTAGAGGTGACAGTATGAGAATCACCGAACTGTTGCAGATGGCTTTGAAAACGGTAAGCGCCAATTGGATGCGAACCTTGCTGACGATGCTGGGCGTTATCATAGGCGTCAGCTCAGTAGTGACCTTGGTTGCAATTGGTAAAGGGACTTCAGCTCAAATCGCTAAGCAGTATGAAAATATGGGTACTAACTTGCTGGTGGTGAATTTGCTGAATCAAGGACGTGCCACGCAGCTTAATTATACGGATATAATGGAATTTGAACAGTTTCCAGAAATTGCCGCAATTGCTCCAACGGTTTCATCCAGTCTGAACATCAAATACGATACCACACAAGAATCCTATTCGGTGCTGGGCTCTAATGAACGTTATATGAGCATCTTGAAGGCATCCCTTAACAAAGGCCGATTTATCACGGAAGCTGATCTGGATTTACGAACAAATGTGGCCGTGATGGGCGCTACTGTTGCCAAGGAGCTATTCGGCACGACGGATCCTCTGGATAAAATTATTAATATTAATGGTTTCCAGTTTACGGTTGTCGGTTTGTTAAATGCGAAGGGTTCCAGTATTGGCGGGACATCCGCAGATGACTCGGTCATCATTCCTCTGACTACAGCCCAACGTCAGCTAACTATGGGGAGCATTAGAACGACCTATATTGAAGCTACATCGAAGGAAGACATCACCAAGGCTCAGAGCACTTTAACCGCTTTTTTGACTTATAAGTTTAAAAGCTCTTCCGGATTTCGTTTTACGAATCAGGATCAATTACTTTCGGCGAGTACGGAAGCTTCGAATTCATTAACCAGTCAGCTGGTAAGTGTTGCTTGTATCTCCTTGCTGGTTGGGGGAATAGGGATTATGAACATCATGCTGGTTACGGTAAGTGAACGAACCCGAGAGATTGGTATTCGCAAATCGATAGGAGCTAAGCGGAAAAATATACTCTTGCAATTTCTGTTCGAGGCTATTGTTATAAGCGGATTAGGCGGATTGATCGGGCTGCTGATTGGCGTAGGGCTTGCCAAGGCATGGCCGTATTTCAATCCTAAGCAAATGACGGTTGTTTCTTTTGATATCAGTATGTACGCATTCCTGTTTTCTGTTCTTGTTGGTGTTATTTTTGGACTCTATCCGGCTAACAAAGCATCCAAGCTGCGGCCGATTGATGCTCTGCGCACCGATTAATTGAGTCGCATAGCCCTAATATTTCTTCAAAAAACTCAAGTTTATACTTACGATGCTGGTTTCGCTCAAGCGAAACCCTTAGGAGGCACATCATATGATTATTAACCGACTACGCGAGGCGGTATCTTCACGAATCGTCCGTATAACCGCCATCCTTTTTACTGCACTTTGTATCGCTTTCACTACTTGGACATCAGGAATATCGTTTGCAGGCAAAGAAGGAGTGTTTATTAATAGCTCTGTATACTTTACCTTGGAGAATGTTGCTCTTTCCACAGGCTCCAGCAATCAAACGATGCAATTTCAGCTCCAATTGAATAATGATGGAGATTCGATCATCGATTACAACTATTACGGAGTGAAGGTAACCTCTACTTCCGGTGGCAGCTATTATGCGCAGCTGAGCAAGCAGGCCGATGCTCAAGTGCCTGGTCATTCTGCAATAAGCTACTACTATGTATCAACTATTCCTGGAGGACTAGATGCCTCGCAGCTTCAGGTAACGGTATTTGAACGAAATGGAAATGGCTCCAGTGTGAGGGATGTAGGCTCACTTTCGGTTGCTAATGCGCAATCCATTGGTCAAACCAATCATCAGCTTCTCGTGAATTTAGCCGATGTGGATACGGCTGTTGCAACGAATTCCTTTGTATCTTACCAAGCTGTAAAAGCAGTTACTCTGCCTCAAGATGGCAAATGGACTATTCTTGTGGATGCAATGGTAACTCCTATGGGAACAGAAACGATAACTTTACCTTCCGGTATCAAATATTTACTTCATGATGGACAGGGCAGAACCTTATCCTTGTCGTCTAATGCGGTTCAAGGCACTTCCATTAATGCAGGACAATCGAAGCACATTCTTTTGTCTACAACTATGGATACACTGCCTTCAACGGATGCTATGACACTCGATCTGTCGCTTGACAGCGCTGGTATATCATCCTTAGGAAAGCTATCCTTGGCACCTCTATTCCAATTAGCAAAAATGGGCGAGCGTGTTCCCTATGTACTAAATGGACGTGAAGGCATTACGTTGGAGCTGCAAAAGGCTGAGCAGCAGCAAATTTCCAATAAGAATGGAGCGATTTTTACTGCGGTGCTGCATAATGACGGTAAGAGCACCATCAAAGCCCCTTCGCTTCAGGGTGTTTTGATTTCCAAAGAAGCTACGCTGTCTGTTAATGCAGCCGCTGTGGTTGTACCTGAAACCTATTTGGCTCCCGGCGAGTCAGGAGCATACCGGTTCGTGGCACAGCTGCCTGATGGCACAGCTGCTGAGAAGCTTCAATTCCTTATATCTGAAGCGGCTTCCGATACTTCATCGGCTACAGCTAAGACGAATTCATCGGCTTCAACTGGCAGCACATCTACAGCTGGTTCCAATTCAAATACATCAGCCTCGAACACAACATCCAACGGATCATCAAATAGTACAGAAGGAGCTTCTTCTATAGGTTCGATTCCGATTTTGGCAGCTACCCTACAAGAAGGGCTGACTGCAGGCTCGAATATGAACAATATTCCACAATATGAACTGGGACAACCCATTGTGTTTGATTCCAGCAGCGAGCTGATTGATTCTAATCTGCAGGTTTCTTTGGTAGAGCTCAATGGTCATTCCGATTCCGAGAGCGGATATCAGACGGTAATTGCTAAATTCAAGCTGTTGAATAATAGCAATGAAACCTTGCAAATTCCGAGTTTCGGTACGTCCTTGACTGATATCACCGGTACTACTTATCCGGGAGCGCGCCAAACGACTGCTTTGCAGGAGCTTATTCCGAATGCCGCTTATGTATACAGCTATTCGTTCATGCTTCCTCCTTCTGCTAAAGGGCAATTTAAGCTTAGCTTAACAGATGCATCTAATGCTTCGAACATTAAAGTGCCGATTGCTGACTATAAAGTGAGTGTAGCTAATACGGGAGAAGAAGACCCGCAGGCAGTGACGAAGAAGCTATCGCTGTATCCATTCAATGTAACGATGGACTACTGGACTATTAATGCACAATACAGCAGCGGCAGCTACACTTATAGTCTTAAAGGAAACTTTGACATTAAGAAGTCTGAGCAAGTCATCGTAGACGACACCTTCTCTACATTGGAATTTGAAGTGGTTGATGCGACTAATCGTATTCTAGGCAGCACAACTCACAAGCTGCAGGGAACGGGTAAGCTGATCAGCGGGTTACAAACCATTACATTTACCGATGTAAAATCAGAGCAGCTTGAATATCCGGTTTCGATCCGAGTTTACGAGGTTATTACTACTTCTACAGGGACAGCCAAACGACTGCTCGCAACTTTAACCCAATAAATTGTTTGATGTTGATAAGTGTAAGTTTAAGAAGTCAATGTTTCAGCATAAAAGAGCTCTATTGCATCATTTTGCAATAGAGCCTTTTGGCCGTAACTACTGGAAATTTTCAGCAAATCTTCAGCTTCCTCTAAAGAAACGTTCAGTTTTCTCTCAGCATGAATTCAGGCATTGGGCTTATGATAGGGATGTTATACATTCTATAATCATAATTGTTAGGTTTAGTGTGTTAATTGATAAAAATCAGTATAATATAGAACACAAAGACTACTATAAGGCGGTAGATCAATATGCAACAACTAAAGGGAATAAAAATATTACTGGTTGATGATGAGCCCAATATCGTGCAATTTCTAGAGCTTGGTCTGCAAAATGAAGGCTTCGAAGTGCAATCGGCTAACGACGGTATGACAGCAATCAGCATGATGAAGCAATTTCAGCCTCATGTCGCCATACTTGATGTGATGATGCCCGGAATGGATGGTTTCGAGGTATGCCGAATGATCAAAAAAACAGAGAATGTAGCCGTGATCATGTTGACCGCCAAGGATGAGGTAGACGACCGGGTTAAGGGGTTAACGTTAGGTGCGGATGATTATATGATAAAGCCGTTCAGCTTTGAGGAGCTGCTTGCCCGAATTTATGCCAGAGTTCGTAATCAGTTTCCGAATCTGTTCGGAGAAGTTATTATCGGAAAGTTTAATATTGATGACCGACGCAAAGAGATCAAGATGGAAAATCGAGTGCTGGAGCTGTCTCCAACTGAATATGAGCTGCTTAAATTTTTGGTGGTTAACCATGGGTTGGTACTTAGTAAAACGGTAATTTTGGATAAAGTGTGGGGCTATGATTTTGGAGGGGAAGAAAATATTGTTGAAGTGTACATCCGTGCGCTCAGGGACAAACTAAATGATAAGAATCATCAAATTATACGAACCCTGAGAGGGTTAGGATACCGAGTTGATTTGGTATGAAGGACACACCTTGGTATAAAACCATTTTCTCTCCCAATTCACTTCGGGTTCAATTATTATCTCGTTCCTTATTGATTCTTGCCTGCTTGCTTGTTCTGATCGGTCTTGTTCAATATGTTTTTATGCGGGAGAACATTTATAGAAACAAAGCTGCCAGTATTCAAAGTCAAGTCTTGTCCATCCCACCGAATGCTTGGCAGCAGTTTAGCGCAAACTTAGGCAATACCAATAATGGTAGTAGTGGCGGAAATAATAATAATGGGGGCGAAACTCGTACTGACAATCGTCCAGATAGCCGCAATGACAACAAAAATGACAGCAAAAATGACAACAATCGTTCGGATAACCGGCCTGGCAATAGGTCCCCGTTCTTTTTCATCCCCGAGGCTAATTTAGCTTATATCGATTCGAGCGGTAATCATACAATATTGAAGAACGGACCCGATGAAACGGTTCCACCTAAGCTTGAAACACAGGAGTATTTGGATGTACTTCAGCAGCAAGGTAAACCGAAATTAAATTATAGAGTTATTACTTCCGGAGGAGAAGAGCAATTGATGGTGCTGCAGACGGTCGGCACGAGACAAACGCTTGGCCTCGTTCAAGTCACCACGATGACCTTGCCCCTCAGAGAGCTGCTCATCCGGCAATTGCTTACTTTTCTATTTCTTGCCGTAGTTGCTATGCTGTTTGGATTGTTAGCCTTTCTACCGGTGCTGCGAAAAACATTGATCCCCTTATTCAATATGGTCAAAACCGTTGAGAAAATTAATGCAGGGAACTTGGAGACACGCTTTCCAACTCGGCAGGGGCAGATGGAGATCGACCGTTTATCTGAATCGTTTAACGGAATGTTAATGCGTCTGGAAGCGTCCTTTGAAGCGGAAAAAGAGACGAAGGAGCAGATGCGTCGCTTTATAGCGGATGCTTCTCATGAGCTTCGCACTCCATTAACCTCCATCAACGGATTTCTGGAAGTATTGCTCCGCGGCGCGGCTAATCAGCCTGATCAATTGCACAAAGCGTTAACAAGCATGCACAGTGAATCGGAGCGGCTCAATAAGTTAGTCCATGATTTGCTGGTGTTGGCTAAGCTCGACAAATCTCCACATATCCAGCTATCCGATGGCATGTTGGATTCTGTTGTCCGTGAGATGGAAGCACAGCTTCGTATATTGGCCGGCAACCGACAGCTTAGCCTCAAGATTTCACCTAACATGAAGTGTAAGTATGATTCCGATAAAATGAAGCAAGTGATATTGAATTTATTTCAAAATGCAGTACAGCATACGGACCCCGAAAAGGGTCACATTGAGCTTTCATTAACATGGCAGGACCAAGGCATTCTGCTATCGGTTCGAGATAATGGACCAGGGATTCCTGAAGACCATCTGCCCCATGTATTTGACAGGTTCTATCGGAGCGATTCTTCCAGAACGCGCAAATATGGCGGCGCCGGCTTAGGCTTAGCCATAACCCAATCCATTGTAGACATTCATGGAGGTACCATTCGCGTTGAGAGCCGCGAGGGCGAAGGCTGCACATTCTTTGTGTGGATCCCGGAATAATCAAGGAGCTTATAATGCGAAGCAGCCAAGCTGGAAAGAACATAATGGATTAAGATTTGAACAACGGAACTGAGAGTTCCGTTATTCAAAATACCAGATCCAATTTAAGACGATAGCGGAAGTCGGAGTTCCGCTATCATGGCAGAATATGAGCAATGTACACAAAACAGAGAGATAACGGAACTAGCAGTTCCGTTATCCCTCTGTTTTTTTGTGCATTCAGTCGATTAGAGGAACTAGTACTTCCTCTAAGGCCATTAATGTGAAAAGTCCTTTTTCAGCATACATTCAGCCGGGATTCAATTAATGCTCAGTTAGCGTTAAGGGACGATTCAGATTTAAGGACTATGATTGATATACAGGAGGAGAGGCCGTATGAGTATTCAATATTCAATCATCGTTCCTGTTTTTAATGAAGAGTCGGTCATTTACAAAACGTATCGACGCCTGAAGCAAGTAATGGAGCCGATTGGCGAGGCCTATGAATTGCTGTTTGTGAATGATGGAAGTCGCGACAACACGGCTTCACTCCTCAGCAGTTACAGTGAACGGGATGAAACCGTCAAGCTTATCAATTTCTCTCGTCATTATGGTCATCAGATTGCGATTACAGCCGGTATGGATTATGCGGTTGGAGAAGCAGTGGTGATTATGGACGCCAATAGGCAGAACCCGTTGGAGCAGATTCCAGAAATGATCGCAAAGTGGAAGGAAGGCTTTGACGTTGTATATATGAAACGAGCTGCGCATAAAGAAAATACATGGTTTAAGAAGCTGATAGGTAGTTTATTCTCCCGCATTCTGCGGACGTCAGCGGATATTATTATTTCATTGGATTCAAGCGAATTTCGTTTATTAGACCGCAAGGTTTATGAAGAATTAAGGCAGTTTTCGGGTAAAAACCACTTGCTCGACGGCATGGTCAATTGGGTCGGATTCCGTCAAGCCTCAGTTTTATATGATCAAGGGGAGCAAGTGTCGCGAAAGCCCAAATTAGCTTTTAAAAAGCTGCTGAAGCTTTGTTTGGATGTTATTATTTCCTTCTCATTCAAGCCGTTGAAGCTTGCAGGCTATCTAGGAGTGGTTCTCTCGATCATGGGTATTTTTTCCCTAATGGCGCTAATATACGTCAAGTTATTTACAGATACGATCATTTCAGTTTGGCACTCGCTTGCTGTGTTTCAATTGTTTACAGGCGGTCTTACTATGATGATGATTGGTATCCTTGGGGTGTATATCGGTCGTATCTATGATGTGGCAAGAAGACGTCACTTATACATCGTGCGAGATTGTAACGGTATTACCAAAAGGGAAAGCCGAATAAAGGGTGCAAGCTGATGCGGAAATCTCAAACTAAGATATTATTGTTGAAATCCGGTTTGGTAGGGGGAGTAAATGCGAGTATTGATTTTGCTCTGTTTACTCTCCTTACTTATGCGGGAATTCCCTATTTGGCCTCACAATACATGTCCTCGATCTGCAGTGGAATCAACAGCTTTCATCTTAATCGAAGATGGACTTTTCAAAGCACTGGTCATACAAATAGAGGGGAAATTTTAAAATTTCTAGTAATTAATCTATTGAGCTTACTGCTCACTTCAGGGCTGCTGGTTATTTTTCACCAATATATGGGGTGGCCTGTTACTATCAGTAAATGTTTTTCTATGGGAATCGGATGGATATTGAATTTCTGTGGCAATCGTTTATGGGTATTTGAACAATCTCATCAGGCGTATGCCGGGTGTCTGTTCAATTCAGATCAACCAAATGATTCTTCAGATAAGCTCGACGGTTATTTATGAACTGAATCATATATTCGGTTTCCATATCAAAGCTAGAAATATCCTTACTTTTATAAGGTTCCTGCAGGATATAGGGACGAATCATGCTCTGTAAGGACAATATGTGTGGTTCTAAGTAACTAGCATTAAATTTGGTTTCCAATATGGTCTCAAGGAGAGATTTGTACATTTGACGAAACTCGGGAACATCTATTAGACGGGAGATTAAGGTGTTATATCCTTTGATAGGAACGTAATCGTACTCCATGACTTGACCATGTATATCTCTACCCCAGGTTGCGTCGTAATCCCAAGGAATAATTTCAAATAGTCCAGATGCTGCGCTCCGATAAAGAGCATAGTTTTGGATGAAACCATCATAATTTTGCATGCATACAATTCCAACCAGCCAAAGTAAAAATTTATTCACATCTATTAGGTTGGAAATTTCGTTTCTAAAATCAGACTGAGGGACCGTGTTTATCTTGTAAATAAGTTCCCGTATATATCGATAATCCTCTTTGAGGCCGATTTTCAGGCTGTAGCCTGCTTCGAGGGCATGTTTTATCTTATTTTCAGGTGTAATTAACGAAAAGTTAGCATCATCATTGCTTGCATAAAAAATGTTTCCGGCCTGTAAGCCTCTTTTTTTCAGGAATAGGTCATCAACTGATTCTAATTGTAAGTAGAGTCCTAAAGTAGAGCCGTTTAGCTTTAATAGAATGTATTCCGAGGCAGGTGCAAGATTCCCGATATCTTTAAAAAAATCAAAGGAAAGCTTGCTGCGTATCATAGATGGATCTAAATATTCGGCATTTAAATGATATTCTCTCGCGCCCATAAATAATTTGGGAGGATGAATAGAGAGTCGTAATGATTTTTTCTTTAGCTTTCGAATGTGGTATCCACGGTAGGCAACTCCAACGTCATATTGCTTTTGGTTAACTTTTAATTTTGCAGGGACAGGGTCTTCGCTCCACATGTAATCTCGAAGAGTTTTGTAATTATTTTTATTTATGAAAAGTTGATAAGTAGAGACCTCTCTAGGTAAATCCACTATGTTCATCTACCTTTATTTTTTAAAATTAGAATATGCGGAGTTTCATTATTTCGTGACTTTGCCTAGATCAACAAATGTACATTCGCATAAAATATTTTACTCCGAGTATTGAAGGGGAAATGATAAGTGAGGTGATTTTGTTGGTAGCTTTAACAGAACACGAAATACAAGAGTTGGTTAATGTAACCATAGGCACTGAGCTAGAGAAGTTTTTAAATCAAAATCCTAAGGAACCTGAATTACGTAAAGATTCAAAGGATTCCAAGAGCTCCGAAGGTTCGAAGGGTTCAAAAGAATCCGAGGGCTCGAAGGGCTCAAAAGGATCCGGAGGCTCGAAGGGCTCAAAAGGATCTGGAGGCTCGAAAGGCTCAAAAGGATCTGGGGGCTCGAAAGGATCTGAAGGCTCGAAAGGTGCTGAAGGACCGAAAGGGCCGAAAGGTCCGAAGGGTTTGTTAGGAGGTCCGAAAGGTCCTAAGGGTCCAAAGGGCTCAAATGGCTCGAAAGGCTCTAAAGAAGCGGAAGAAGCTAAGGGTTCCAAAGGCTCGAAAGAAAAGGAAAAAGGCAAGGGTTCCAAAGGCTCGAAAGAAACGGAAAAAGGCAAGGGCTCCAAAGGCTCGAAAGAAGCGGGAAAAGCCAAGGGCTCCAAAGGCTCGAAAGAAACGGAAAAAGCCAAGGGCTCTAAAGGCTCGAAAGAAACGGGGAAAGAGAAGGGTTCCAAAGGCTCGAAAGAAGCGGGGAAAGCGAAGGGCTCCAAAGGCTCGAAAGAAACGGAAAAAGCGAAGGGTTCGAAAGGCTCGAAAGAAACGGAAGCAGCAAAAGGCTCTGAGGGTACAAAAGGCAAGGAAGGGTCTAAGGGGAAGAAAGGTAAGTGAAAAAGGATTGTTAGTTATATCCTAACAATATAAATTAGGGCGTTCCCCAAATCATTATTACTGGGGAACGCCCTTTATTTTATGAGTAAAGAAAGTATTACTACACTAATAATTAATTCATAAATGTAAAAATGTGGAAATTAATACTATCTCTCAATTAGAGGGGCATTGGCGGAAAAATAATACTATTGGGTACATGTACCATTCATAAAAGCACAGTATTTAATATACATGAGGTGTAACCCATTAATCAAAGAGAAGAGGGATTGAGTTCTATGGATAAAGAAAGCCTGAGTTTATTGATAGGTAGAACTGTACGTATCAACAGAGGAGGACCGGAGTCCAAAAAGGGTAAACTGTTCTCCGCTAAGGATGACCATATCGTAGTAGAAATCGAGAATGAAGGGATGCTCTACTACAAGATGGATCATATTAAAAGCCTAACCCTAGATGCTCGTGACGTTTCGGACATAACAGAAGTGGCTCCTATTGAAGAACAACCTGTGTTGCCTAAGTATATCGATGTGGAAAATTTTTATTCAGTCATGGAAAATATGAAATATCGTTGGGTTCAGATCAACCGCGGAGGTCCCGAGAAAACCGAAGGCGTGTTGGTTGATACTACCGTGGATCAAATAAGCATGGTAGTAGGCAATGAAGTTGTTCATATTTTACCGTTTCATGTTCGAAATGTCAGTTATGGTGTGAAGAAAAATGATCAGGATAACAACAAAGACAAACAGGATGGAAACAAGGATGGAAACAAGGATGGAAAAGATGGTAACAAAGATGCAAAAGACGGAAACAAAGATTCAAAAAAATAAAAGATTAAGAAACATGTGAGATCTGCAGGGAACTATATAAAGAATTCAATTATATTACAAATTATTAAATAGTCGCCTTACCGCGGCTATTTTTTAATCCAAATATTGCAACAAATTTTCTGTGATATTTATCTGTTAAGGGCAGTTTCACTATGCAACTATAAGACTAGGTGCATATACATGGGATAAACTATCCATTCTATGATGATAGAAAGGGGATATGAAATGCAACCTGTTAATTCCGATGGCCTCAAGTGGCTAGTTGAAAAAGCTGTGAGTATCAATAGGGGTGGGCCCGAATCTAAAAAAGGATGGCTCGTTACCGTTAAAGATGATCATCTTGTGTTACAAACGGATGAGCAGTATTTATATTACCAAACAAAGCATGTAAAAAGCATTACTGTTGATAGTACTGAACCTTTAGAAGCTACTGTTCCTTATGATAAGAAGTTGGTTTATTGGGATGCTATAAGCTTTAATGACATTCTAGAGAAAATGATCTTTAGGAGGGTTCAAATTAACCAAGGTGGTCCGGAAAGCATAAATGGGATATTAAGCCGTCTGTTTGAAAACCACGTAGATCTAGTTCAAGGGCACGAGGTAATTAAAGTAGCGACGCCACATATTAAGAATGTTAGTTATAGCCTCAGTAATCAAGATGATAATTCGAATTCGAAAAAGGGTTCGCAAGCTGAGGAAATGGTAAACGAAATGAAAGAACAGACAATAGTGCAAGAGACGACTCCGGCAGAAGTGGAGCAAAAACAACTAGCTCAGAAGAGGAGAAGGAGGAGGAGGCGCTTGGAAAAGAAAGAAATACCAGCCGTCCAAGAGTTGAAATCCATCAATCCTGTGGAAATGCCAGCCGTCCAAAAGTTGAAATCCATAGATCCTGTGAAAATACCTCTCGTCCAAAAGTTGAAATCCATAGATCCTGTGAAAATACCTCTCGCCCAAGAGTTGAAACTCATCGATCCTGTGAAAATGCCTCCCGTCCAAGAGTTGAAATCCATAGATCCTGTGAAAATGGCTCCGGTCCAAGAGTTGAAATCCATAGATCCTGTAATTATACATCCAGATCATGCTTCTGATTCCATCAAGGGAGATGAATTTACGGATGCCCTGCCTATAATGGCGGACGATCAAAATCAGGTTACTACAGAGCAAATAGTTGAAGCCCCTAGCCAGGAGAGATCGTTCATTCATAATCCGGTCTCTAATAATCCGGAAGCATTATTTCATTTTTCTGTTGTTAAGCAAACTGCCAAAAAAGCTGGAGCACTACGTTCTCGTAAATCAAAGCTACTTAAACGGAAGCGTAAAGCTATCCGACCAACAATTCCTCAAAGAAAAAGACAGATGATCAAGCCAAAACTACTAAGAGTCTCAAGGGAAACGAAGAAAATTATTAAGATAAAAATTACCAAAAGAGTTAAAGCTACCAAAAGAATTAAAGTAACAAAAAGAATTAAAGAAACAAAAAGAATTAAAGTTACAAAAAGATGGTTATTTTTAAGCAAAAAGCCGCAGCCTTCGAAGGCTGTAGTACTTGGTTCAGTATGGCTTGCACCAAGTATAAAAATGCATCTCCCTAGATAATAACATTTCGTATATAATCATAGAGAACTATACTGGAATATTCATCATATCCAAATGACAAGTTTTCCTGATTGATAATATCAGAATTTATCTTCTTCTAAAGGGCTAACCCCTTATCAGTGATCATAGTAGTGAATTCATAATTTAATATATGTATTAACATGAGGGAAGTACTGGTTATCAATCTATTCTTTTAAAAGTCCACTTCTAACTATAAAGTGTTACAAGTACTTGAAAGACTCCATTTATATGATTCGAATCTCTACAATCTTTGCTTCCCTAGAAAAAAATGACCCCCCATTCCACGTTACAGTGGGTTTGGGGGCATTTGGTGTTTATAGAGGAAGATACAATGATTCACATCTTGACATGTATACAAGGATACAAGTATATTTCAAGTAACAACACAAGAACAATTGAATTTGAAAGGTTAGAAAATTTGGGGGAGAGAATCCGATGAAAATGGTGTTTAGGTGGTATGGCGAGGGTAACGATACGGTAACTTTGCCGCAAATCAAGCAGATACCTGGAGTGGAGGGCATTGTGTGGGCGCTGCATGATCTGCCTGCCGGGGAAGTCTGGCCGTTAGACCGAATCCTTGAAGTTAGACAGCTTGCAGATCAACACGGCTTCCACATTGAGGTTGTTGAAAGCGTTAATATTCACGAGGATATTAAGCTGGGATTGCCGACAAGGGATGGCTATATTGACAATTACAAAAAGACGATCGAAAATCTGGGCAAGGTTGGAGTTAAGGTAATTTGCTATAATTTTATGCCTGTTTTCGATTGGATTCGTACGGATTTATTCAAGGAGCTGGAGGATGGCTCAACAGCGCTTTTCTATGAAAAGGTGAAGGTTGATAGCATGGACCCGATGGAGCTGGTTGGCAAAATTGCCGCAAATCCCGATTTTACAATGCCAGGTTGGGAGCCTGCGAGATTGAAGCATCTTTCTCGTTTTTTTGAAGCCTACAAGCAGGTAACGGAAGAGGATTTGTGGAATAATCTGCAATACTTTCTGGAGCAAATCATACCTGTAGCCGAAATCAATGATATCAAAATGGCCGTTCATCCAGATGATCCGCCTTGGTCTATATTTGGCCTGCCAAGAATCATGACGAGCCAAGAAAATATTCGCAGGCTATTGAAGCTGGTGGATAGTCCTTCTAACGGAGTTACGTTGTGCAGCGGGTCTCTAGGCGTTAATCCAAACAACAATCTGCCGGACATGGTGCGGGAGTTTGCGGACCGGATTCCGTTCGCCCATATTCGGAACGTGAGACTATATGAGAATGGTGATTTTATCGAGACGTCTCATCGAGCTGCAGACGGTACTGTGGACATTTGCGGTATTGTGAAGGCTTATCATGAGAATGGTTTTACAGGTTATGCCAGACCGGATCACGGTAGACATATATGGAATGAACAATGCAGACCAGGCTACGGGCTTTATGACAGGGCGCTAGGGATTATGTATTTATGGGGTATTTGGGATTCATTAGAAAGAAGTAAACAGGAGGTAACCTTATGATAACTCTCAATGAAAATTTAAAAGGAAAGGTAGCCGTAATTACCGGAGGAAGTGGGGTGCTATGTTCAGCAATGGCCAAGGAGCTCGGCAGACATGGGGTGAAGGTTGCTATTTTAAATAGAACGGCAGAAAAAGGCGAGCAGGTGGCCAAGGAGATAAGAGAGGCCGGCGGAGAAGCTATTGCTGTTGCCTGCGACGTTCTGAATGTTGAGAGTGTAAAGGCAGCGGAAAAAGAGGTTGCGGATAAGCTCGGTATATGTGATATTCTAGTTAATGGGGCGGGCGGCAATCATCCGAAAGGCAGCACAACGAATGAAACTCTCAAGTTAGATGATGTAGCGAATAAAGAGATTACTACCTTTTATGACCTGAGCGCAGAAGGTATTGGCTATGTTTTTAATTTGAATTTTCTAGGCACGCTTATTCCTACACAGGTCTTTTCGAAGTCTATGATTAACCGGCCAGGAGCCGTGGTCATTAATATGTCCTCGATGAGCGCACCAAGTCCGATGACCAAGGTTCCAGCGTACAGCGCGGCCAAAGCGGCAATTGATAATTTCACACAATGGTTAGCCGTACATATGGCTGATGTAGGAATTAGAGTGAATGCGATTGCCCCGGGGTTTTTCTTAACGGAACAAAATCGAAAGCTGCTGACCAACGAAGACGGTTCTCTAACTGAGCGATCCCACAAAATTATTACTCATACTCCAATGCGCAGATTTGGCAAACCGAATGATTTGCTCGGGACGTTACTATGGCTGGCTGACGAGAACCTATCTGGCTTCGTAACCGGAATAACGGTTCCAGTCGATGGTGGTTTTATGGCATACTCAGGTGTATAAGTAAAGAATGGATTGGGAGTGTATGGATCACATGTTGATTAATGAGCAATTGGATGAAATTTATGCAGAGGGTCATGACAAAAAGAAGATCGACTTTTATGCTCCTGAATCTCCTCGGGAGGAGGTCGCCTTATTATTTATTCATGGCGGCGGATGGGAGAAAGGAAGTAAAGAGCAGTGGTGCGATGTTGCCAAGCATTTCGCTCAATTAGGTTATTTCTGTGCCTCTGCTGGTTATCGGTTAACGGATTCAGCGGTATATCCCGCTCAACTGGAAGACGTACATTCAGCTATGCAATATATGAAGAAGCAGTCCTCCAGATTTGGCTTCAATCCGGAACGAATTGTGGTTATAGGCTCATCTGCAGGCGGTTATCTAGCTGCTATGATGGCTCTGGATGCTGCGTATAAGGAATCATTACCACAAGCCGTTATTCTATACTGCCCTGTAACAACCTTGGAGATGGAAGGGGAATTCCTTCCTAGATTCATGGGTTGCCCCCGGGAAGGAAATGAAGAGCTATATCGTGAAGCCTCCCCTTATCACCGAATTACCGGAACAGAGCCACCTTTCCTAATTATTCAAGGGGATGCGGATGTACTTACACCGTATGAACAGGTTGCGGCTTTTCATGAAGCTCTGCTTGAGAACGGGGTACATTCGGAAATTGAGGTTTTGGAAGGAGTAAGCCATGGCTTCGGGTATGGCATTGCGACTCCTGCTCAGCAAAAGTCAGTTCAAAGGATGGAAGCATTTTTGCAGACTCATTTTTCAGCTTAAGGAGTGGTCTATTAGATTGCAAGGATAGAAGGGGACTGCGAATTGTAGCTTTTGCAGGCTTGGTTCAATTGCTGCAATAGAAGAAGCAGAAGCAGATCCCCTATTAGTTAACTTATTGACTGCCTTATAACTACGTCCGAATTAATATGCCTTCCAGGGTAAGAGCCTATTTGCCTCAATGATTGACGGCGAGTGACAAAGGATCATACTTACGTTTGATCCTGCTTGCCAATATCCTCTAGCAGTCGTCTTTTATCCCCACATTCCAGGAACTAATGATTTCCATTACAATTTGCCATGCTATTGTTTTTCAACATGGGTTCTAGGATACAAATTCTTCCTCTCCTATTTTGTCACGATTTTCTCATTCCTTTCCATACAGAAAGTATGCTTTAATAACTATTCGGTTCACTTACCCAGCCATAAAAAATAGGAGAAGCAGGGAGGAAGCCCGATGATCAAACATTCTTTGCTGAGATGGAGCAGCGGCCTGCTCATTCTGATTCTCATATGTTCTATAGGCGCAGGTTGTGCGCTGGTATCTACGACAGAAGTACAAACGGATACAATGAAAGGCGGAGCAGATGGTAAGCAAAAGATCATATTGACCGTTTGGCATGATTGGATGGGACAAGATTCAACCTCCGAGACGATGCGCAAGCTGCTGGAGCGCTATCAAAAGGATAATCCCCATGTAGAGCTGCGCGCTCAGCCCATCATTCGGGATGTCTACAGATCACGGTTAAAGACGATGGCATCCGCCGGAGAGCTACCGGATGTGTTCCTCATTTGGCCCGATTCCATGACACGCGAATTTGTCAAAGGAGGATTAATTCAGCCCATTGATGATATGTTAAAAGCGAAGCCCGAGTGGGCAGCCGGATTCATGCCGCGATCGTTTGATTCGTTTACAGTGGATGGCAGCAAATATTCGGTCCCCATGTCGATGGCACCAGCTTCCTTCATCTTTTATAATCAAGCGATCTTCGATCAATATGGTGTGAAAGTACCTGAAACATGGGAGGAGCTGCTGAATGCAATCCGCATGTTCAACCGCCAAGGGATTATTCCGATTGCACTGGGCAATAAATCTTCATGGGTTGCTCAATCTGCTATTTTCAGTACGCTAGCTAACAGAGTAACCGGGACTGGATGGTTTATGGATGTACTCGGACAGAATGGTGCAAGGTTTACGGATCCGATATTTGTGAATGCGCTTTCTCGAATGCAGGAGCTGGCCAAGGCTCAGGCATTTCAAAGCAACTTCAATTATATGGATCATATTCAAATGGAGCAGCTGTATTACCGGAAGCAAGCTGCAATGTTTATGGATGGTGGCTCTGCTGTCAGCAATTTGATTGCCGGAGCACCGAAGGACGTGCTAGAGTCTACGCACATTACACTGTTCCCGACTGTAGCCGGAGGTAAAGGACTACCTCTATCAACGTCCGGTGTCGTGGGGAATGGGTTTGCTGTGAACAGCCAGCTTCAAGGAGAGCAGAAGGAGGCGGCATTCAAGCTTATCTATACATTGTCAGACCGTGATGCGCAAAGAAGCATATTAAACAGCAACACACTGGTAAGCTATCAGCTCGAAGTGGATCGGAGCACAGCTCATCCATTATTTGTTGAGCTGCAACAGCTGACCAACAAGGTGACGCTGCTGCCTGCTTACGAAACTCAATTAACTACAGCGGCGGTCGAGACTTTGAGCAATGGGATTCAAGAGCTGCTGAAAGGCGGATCTCCTGAGGAATTGGCCAAGAAGCTGCAGGATACACAAGCTAATGTACTCGGAAAATTTCGATAAACCAATGAAAGCGAGGATCCAATGAGGCATTTCTTCAGCACTTCCCTGCAAGGCAAGCTGTCTGTGATGATGCTTATAGCGACGGTTATTCCTCTTTTTTTTCAAGGTGCATTCTCTTACACAACTTCTGCACGGGTGAATGAGGAGAAAACGAAGCAAATAGGAATTGATTCCCTTCGAAGAATTCAGGATACGCTTCGTTTTATAGCGCAAGATGTGGAAGGCATGTCCATATTTCTGACAGGGGATAAAGATGTGCAGCAGTATATGAGCGGTTTTGACTTTGATTCGCCTGAGCGTTCGCGGATATTAGCTATGACGATGAACCTGATTCAATCCAAAGAGTACATTTCCAACATTACGATCTACTCCAAAAACAAAACGATGCCGCTGCATACGCAAAGTATTTACTTTTCCGATTTATCGAAGGTGATTGAGGATTGGGACTTAAGCGGAAAAAGATGGACTTCCTTATATAATAATCAGACTATTCATGGATCGGAGCATGTGTTTTCCTTTCTGCGCGCGGTCAAGAGCGGAGAGAATTATGATCAGCTTGGGTTTATCTCCATCAGCCTCAATGAAGCTGTGCTTTCACGCTATTTGGGAAGCCCTAATTTTGGTGTAGGGCAAGGTGACATTATGCTTTTAAACCGTCAAGGTGCTGTTATTTCAGGCAATAAAAAGGAATGGCTAACACAGCATTGGGATGCATTGTTTCCGGGCTCACTCTTATCCGATATGACCCAGACGGACGGTTTTTTTAATTATGGGGATGGTCATGATAAAAAAACGGTGCTGTATATCCGGATACCGGGGTTGGATTGGACACTTATAGGCTTAGTGCCTTATGAGCTGTACAGTAAAGAAAACCAGTTTATATGGCTTCTGACGGGTACTTCTGTCACTTTGGCGGCGGTGTTAACGTCAGGCTTAATTTTATTTGTAGTGCGCCATGTTACCAAGCCATTAAAGGTGCTGCGGCGCAATTTGGTCCGGTTTGACCCGAACGAGCCTATTCCGCTCTACCAATTCGAATCTCCGGATGAGGTCGGCCAGCTGGTCGGCAGCTATAACAAGCTGGGAGAGCATATTAAAAGGCTCAAAGAGCAGCTGATTATGCTGGAAACAAGGAAAAAAGAAGCCGACATCCGTGCTCTGCAAGCACAGATTAACCCGCATTTTTTGTATAATACACTATCGTCGATCCATTGGATTGCCTTGATGAGTAAACAACAGCGGATCGCTGATATGGTGGGCGCGCTTAGTGATTTTCTTCGATTCAGTTTGAACAAGGGAAAGGACTTCTGCACGGTGGAGCAAGAAATCAATCATGTGAAAAACTATGCTTTGATTCAATCCATTCGGTATCCCAAAAGATTCGATATTCAGTTCCACATGGATTCCAAAATAGCAGCTGTTCCCATGCTTAAATTACTGCTGCAGCCGTTAGTGGAGAATGCCATGATTCACGGTCTGAAAAAGAGCAAACGGGGCGGCTCGATTTATATTAGCGCAGTGCAAGAGCCACGGGGCATGAGGTTTATGGTGCATGATGATGGGGTAGGCATGGCGGAGGAAAAGCTCTCCAAGCTGTCCGTAGAGCTGCTGCAGCCACTGAGCGGCAACACGGTTGATCCATCGGGAAGCTATGGATTGCGCAATGTGAATGAGCGGCTGCTGCTGCACTACGGCCGTTCTTCCCAACTGCAGCTGGAGAGCCAGGAAAGCCAAGGTACTCGGGTTTCATTTATCATTCCAATAAAGGAGCATGAAGATGAAGGTTATGATCGTGGATGATGAAGTGATTATTAGAGAAGGTCTTTCAACAGTTATAGATTGGAGACAATTGGGCTTTCAGTTTCTTGAGCCCGCTGAGTCTGCGGAGGAAGCGCTGGAACGGATTCCGGTGGAGAAGCCGGATCTGTTGTTGACGGACATCCGCATGGAGGAGATGGACGGATTGACTTTAGCCAAAGAGGCTAAAGCAATGTTTCCCGATTTGGAGGTCATTATGCTGACAGGCTATGACGATTTTAGTTATATGCAGCAAGCGATTCGTAATGAGGTAAGTGACTATCTGCTCAAGACGAGCCGTCCGGGTGACATTATACAAGCGGTGCTTAGAGCTGCACAGCGTATCCGTTCCAGATGGAATTCGAACAGTAAGGTATATCATAAGGAAAAAGAAATAAGGAACCATTGGTTTGAGAAAATATTGGCTGGAGACAGTGGGGTGGACAAGCTTGCATGGGGCGAATATTTTCCGTTATTCAAGGTTTCAGAGCGTGAGGGTAAGCCAAGCTGCTTTCAAGCGGTATTGATTAAGGCGGAAGGCTGGGGAAATGTCGATGGCAGTGGGCTTCTACTGCAATTTGCTGTGGAGAATATGCTGCGCGAGATCGTTTCCTGTGAGACGTTGGCCGGTAAGCGTTATCTGGTGGCTGTTATGAAATATGACGAGGGTAAGGGCCAAGAAGAGTGTTACTGTAAGCTGTTTCCAGAAATCGAAAGGCTGTTGAAATGCACGCTGTATTGCGCTGCTGGAACACCAGTGGGAACGATTGAAGAGATTGGTACCTCTTACAAAAAGGCGTTGCAAGTAGCTAAATATTGGGAAATATTCACACAAGAACGAATATTGGGCTACGAACGTATCGGAGAGAGGAAGGGGTGGAGAACGGTTAGCTCGCGTCAGGAGGAAAATGAATTATCACAGCTGCTATTAGCTAATGATTCTATCAGGCTTAACCAATGGATCGGGACTCGTGTTTCCGAACATATGGAACATCCTGAGGTTACCTATGAATCGTACTCCTCCTATATTCAATCGCTTGCCTTGTCGGGGTTTCGTTGGTTGGAGAGAATGGCCGCAGAGATGGAAGCATTAAAGGAAGGCATCGCCGATTATTCCTCTTTTGGTGAGAAGGGCGATGCGGTTTTGCGTGACAAGCTGCAGCAATATTTGGAAACCATCATGAACGCTTATCATCTAAGTGTGTCGAAAGGGCCATCCGCCTATGTTCAGCAGGCAATCGCGTATATACAACAAAACATCGGAAACCAGAAGCTGAGCCTTCATGAAGCGGCACGTTACGTTCACCTTCATCCCGGACATTTCAGCGAGGTTTTTAAACGTGTGACGGGTACTACCTTTGGAGACTACCTGATTCAAGAGAAATTGGAGCTTGCCAAAGAATTGCTTCTGGATCCGTTCATTAAAATCAGCGAAGTTGCCCACTCGGTTGGCTATGAGGATGTCAAGTATTTTAGCCAGCAATTTAAAAGATATTACTCACAAACACCTTCGGAATACCGCGAAGAACGGATTGGTAAGTAGAGCCTATATGCACTATGGCATACCGTTTTTCCAATTACCTGAACATACTCTAACCTAAACCTTTTGATACTCTCCTTTATCATGAGGCGGTATATTCTTACAATAAGAACTACGAAGACATTTTGCTCAAAGACAAAATGAAATCGTTTGCAGGAAAAATAGGGAGGTTGAATCATGAAAAAAGCAGTAACATCGTTGACGCTTTCGTCCATGCTCTTACTGGCAGCTTGTGGCGGTGCAGCGCCAACAACTACAGCTGGCAAACAGGACACTCCGACTAACAATGACAAGAAACCGGCTGAGACTAAAGCGGCCGATGCTAGCAAGCCCGGAGAGAAGAAAACATTGGAATTTTGGTATATTGACCCGGGCGATAAGGAAAAGGTTTATCTGGAAGCGGTTGAACGGTTTAAGAAAAAGCATCCGGACGTTGAAGTGAAAACCTTACAAACCCCTAATGACACCTATAAACAAAAATTCGCTGTAGCCATGTCGGGCGGCAATCCTCCTGACGTGTTCCATTCCTGGGGTGGCGGTTGGTTAAAGGAGTTTGTTACTCAAGGCAATGTGCTCGACATTACTGGCAAAATCGATGCTAATTCTTATGTGAAGACGGTTTTGGACAATGCTACATTTAACGGGAAAAATTATGGAGTTCCATTGGGTCTTTCCATTACTATGGTTTGGTATAACAAAGATATATTTGCCAAATACGGCATTAAGCAGCCTGCTACATGGGAAGAGTTCTTAACTGTTATCGATACATTAAAGCAAAATAAACTGATGCCATTCACATTGGCTAACCAGCCTAAATGGCCGGGAGCTTACTATTTCATGTATTTAGCCGACCGTGTTGCTGGGCCGGAACTTTTCAAGGGCGCTCTTGGGCGCACTGGCAAAACCTTTGATGACGAAGGTTATGTACAAGCGGGCAAATATATTCAGGATTTGGTAAAAAGAGATGCCTTTAACAAAGGCTTTAACGGGGTCCCTTGGGATGCAGGTCAAGGCAGACAGCTGTTTTACACAGAGCAGGCTGCGATGCTCGTTATGTCTAATTCAATAGTGAACAATGTAAGGACGGAAGCTCCAACATTTGAGAAAAAGCTTGATTTCTTCCCATTCCCAACAGTTCCAGGAGGTAAGGGCGATCCATCCGACATCGGCGGGGCATCCGCCCCGGTGTGGTCTGTATCCGCTAAAACTAAGAACCCGGATCTGGCCATCGAGCTTATTAAAGAACTGTCAAGTCAAGAAACGGCACAAAACTATTCAGATCGCACCGGCTCTCCTGTTGGGGTAAAAGGTGTTACTTATAAGGATGAATACGCGAAACGCCTCGGAGTATACGTTGACAAGGCCAAAGACATTCACTGGCCGTATGACCAGACGCTGCCGCCTGATTTGGCTGAGCTGCACAAGGATACGACGCAAGCAATTTTCGGATTATCCATGACTCCGGAAGAAGCAGCGAAGAAAATGGAAGAGAAAGCCAAGCAAATCCTTAAATAAGAATAGCAGCCTTACGTGGATGAAGAGGGGGGAATTCCTCTCTTTATCCCAATGGCATGGAGGATGTGATAGTTATGGATACAACGGTTGCTAACCTTGGCCAAGTAACACAAACACAAATGAGAAGAAAAAGAGTTTTGAACAAAAGAGTCACCGTGGCTTTATTCATAGCCCCTGCTTTGCTGGTTTACTTGCTTTATATGGTATATCCGATTATCGGAACTCTTCAATACAGTCTTTACGATTGGAAGGGCGGACCTGACAAAACGTTTGTAGGCTTCAACAACTATGTGAAGCTGTTTGCTGACTCTGTTTTTTGGAGCTCCCTAGCTAATAACCTGAAGGTGGTACTGGCTTCCGTATTCCTGCAAATTCCTCTGGGGCTGCTTATGGCGCTTCTGCTGTTTGCTCCGATTAAGGGAATGCGTTTTTTTCAAACGGTATATTTTATGCCTTTCTTGATGTCTACTGTAGCAATTGGCTTGCTCTGGGTATTTATGTTCGATCCGCTGAACGGTTCCGTGAATAGGCTGATAGGCCTCTTCGGCATAGAAAATATAGCCTGGTTGAGTGAATCCAAGACAGCTATGGCTTCTATATTGCTCGTGGTTGTATGGCAGTATGCTCCTTTTTATATGATTTTGTTTAAAGCAGCTATTGTGGGTATTTCCGAGGAATTATATGAAGCCGCGTCCATTGATGGAGCTGGACCTTGGACACGGTTTTCACGCATTACATTCCCTATGCTGGTCCCAACGATTGTAACATCTTCTATATTAGCGATAGTTGGTTCTCTTAAAGCATTCGATATCTTCTACATAATGACAGGCGGCGGTCCGAGCAACAGCACAGAATTGTTAGGAATCTATATGTACAAACAAGCCTTTATCCATTTTAATATGGGATTTGCCAGCGCAGTTGCCTTTATGATGTTCTTGCTCGCTTTTCTTGTCGCTGGAATTATTCAATACTTGGAATACAACCGGAAGAAGGGGGCGGTCTAATGGCGCTAAAAACCTTCAAGACCATTCCTTTATATATCCTTTCTCTAATCTTATTAATTTTTACCGGATACCCATTCTTGTACATGGTACTGACTTCATTCAAAACGCAGGAAATGTTTTTTATGGATCCCTTTTCATTATTCGTTCCGGTTCAATTTGGCAATTATGTGATGGCCTTTGAGAAGGGCTTGACCAGCTATTTTGTAAATAGCTTTTACGTTACAGCGCTCTCGGTTATGCTTATTGTTCTGTTTGCTGCTCTAGCCAGCTATCCTTTAAGCCGGATTCGCTTTCGTATGAGTAAGGTTCTATTTATGCTTTTTGTATCGGGCATGATGCTCCCTATCCATTCCACATTAATTCCTATATTTAAGCTGACTCAGGATATGGGAATGTATGATTCGCTCATGGCGCTCCTCGGGCCCTATATTGCATTCAGCTTGCCGATTTCGATTTTTATCCTTACTCAGTTTATGTCAGAGCTTCCCCGTGAAATTGAAGAAGCTGCTGAGATCGACGGCTGTACGCATGCGCGCATCTTTTGGAATATTATTCTGCCCATGATTGTACCTGCGCTGTCCACCATTGTTATTTATAATTTTATTCATATATGGACAGAATTTATTTTTGCGCTTGTGTTAATCACCAGTCCTGAGAACATGACGCTTCCGCTAGGCATGCAAAAGTATTACGGGGAGCTGACGGTTAATGTTCCTGCTTTAATGGCTGCTTTAACCATGGCAAGCTTGCCGATTTTGCTGGTCTATTTTTTCGCTCAGGAAAAAATCGTCAAAGGGTTGACGGGCGGAGCCGTCAAATAAATGCTTTTAGAACCTTCTCTCTCTCTGGTATGATGTAGTGGATCTTAACAGAGGAGTGAAAGCATGCTCAGGTTGATAATGTCATTTTTCAGATCTTTGGGTTCGGATAAATCGGGAAAAGGTAACTTTTACAGAAAAAGCCTAGTTTTTGTTGTCGCGGTTGCCTGTATTCCTACAGGCATCATCGGAATAAGCTCCTACTACATCGGCAGCAATAAAATTGAACAAGAAGTCAACCGCACCCATCAGCTGCAGTTAAACAAAGGGATACAGCGGATCGATTACAGCTTCTCACAGCTCGAGCTAAGCTTAACCCAATGGGCTCTTAATCCCACTTTTGGCGCCAAGCTCCGGAATTTGGATCCTGTGGATCAGTACACGGATATCCAAGATATTTATAAATCGATCTTAACCTTGAAGGGCTCAAATCCACTTATTGAAAAAGCCTCCATATATATAGACGCGCCGTCGATCACCATTAATGATGAGATAACCGAACGGATAAATGACGTAAAGGAACAGAATGATTTTCGGTCCTTGCTGCAATCCCAATCTTCAATTTATTGGCTTTCTCCTTATACAGACCTGCATTTGAAGCAAACGGGGAACTCTTTAATATTAGTGCATACTTTATCGGGGCAA
The DNA here is from genome assembly GCF_013141765.1 of Paenibacillus foliorum. GTDB lineage: Bacteria > Bacillota > Bacilli > Paenibacillales > NBRC-103111 > Paenibacillus_S > Paenibacillus_S foliorum. The sequence continues at coordinate 269,082 of NZ_WHOD01000128.1, read as the reverse complement.
GGTATTAAGCCTTTCGGAGCGCTGCTGCTGTACCTGAATCCACAAAAGGTTGAAGCATTAGTAAGGGATTTAAATAGCGATGAGAACGGCGCTTCCTTTATTTTGGATGGGGATTACCGCTGGATCACTGCTCCCGTTTCCGCCAGTGCAATTGCCAAAGACCTGCAAACTGCTCTTAGCGGAGAACTAGCTTCAAGGAAAGATAATGGCAGTCCATTTGTGTATAACTTTCATGATAAGGCTTACTCTGTTTCAAATGGCTTATTAAATCGGCTCGGACACCCATGGATATACGTTTCTGTGACCAGTATGTCGAATTTGACAGCTCCAGTTGTGCTGATTTCACGCCTACTAACGGCCATTTCATTGGTTGTCTTAGTTTTAGCGTTGTTGTTGTCCTGGTTCGCTTCCAATAAGATTTATAGGCCTATTCAACGAATTGTTAGGCTTATTCAATCGGATAGTCTTTCCGGAGATAAAGAGTCCAAGGATGAAATCGAGCTGATAGAGAAGAAGTGGCAGTATGTAACCCGTGAGAGTAAGGTGCTTCATGAACGGCTTGAGAGAGCGCTTCCTGTTTTGAAGGAAGGTTTTATGCTGCAGCTGGTACAGGGCCATCTCCAGGGATTGTCTGAGGAGGAAGCGTTAGAGCAAATAACGCAATACGGGTGGGATACCCAAGGAAAGATATACAGAATGATGCTTATTCAGCTTCATGGACTTTCCAATTTGAATGGGCGGTTTGTAGATGGCGACGAGCAATTAGTTACATTTGCGGCTTCAAATATTATTGAAGAAATAGCGGGGCAGAGAGTGGAAGCGGCACAGTTCGGCGTCATCAACTTTCGGAATTTAACTGTTGGACTGCTTCTCTTTATCCCTGAAGGCAAACAAAACGAAGCTTCAAAGAGAGAGCTGTATCAATTAGCTAACGAAATAATTCAAGCATTAAATCAGCTGTTAAAGGTTCGGGTAACAATAAGCATTAGCAAGGCCGCTCATTCGATGAAACAAATTTCCTACACGTTGGAGGAATCCCGTCAAGCCCTCCGGTACCGAAGCATGGACGCGGAATATGAAATCATCGACACCGAGGAGCTCCTGCCTCAAGGCGAGAAGGTTGTGTATCCGTTCGACCTGGAGCAGGAAATTATGCAAACCTTGCGTCTTGGCATGTTGACGGAAACTGTTCAAAATATCGAAGATTTCTTATTAGAATTGCAAAAGCAGGCGGTTAAAGAGGGCAGTGTACAGCAGGGGATGCTGCAGCTGCTTGGCAGTATTTTGCATGTGGTGCTTCAATCAGGCTTTAATCCGGAAAAAATTTATTCTGGGATGAATCCGTATGAGCAATTAAACAGACTAAGGGAACCGGAGGACATCCTCGATTGGTTTAACAGCAAAATTATTACTCCTTACATAACAGAGCTTATAGAGGTACAGGATTTCTATTTGAAGCAGCTTGTCACGAAAGCGGCGGATTTGATTCGACGCGAATATATGAATGATATTTCGCTTGAATACTTGGCTGATTTGTACGGGACGAGCACCGTAAAGCTCAGCAGTGGGTTTAAACAAATAACCGGAGTTAATTTTATCGACTACTTGACGCAAATTCGGATGAATCATATAAAAGAGCTGCTGCTTACTACCGATATGAAAATTAACGACATTGCACTTGCCTGCGGCTACCAGCCGACTTATTTCAACCGTATATTTAAAAAGCATGAAGGCGTTACAGCTAGCGAATACCGTGAAAAGTATAAACATGCATCAGGCACAATCTAATGACAATTGAATGAGCAGCCATCTAAAAAAGCCGTCCGATCAGGCATTCCGGGCGGTTTTTTATTTTTATAAAAAAGTGTTATTCGCTTAAAAATGTATTACTGCCTTGATTTTGAATAAATAGAAAAGTGTTATTGTTTGTTTTTGCAGCCCCCTTTATAGTCAAGACCATGAGCAGCCACAAACTATTACAGAATGGAGTTGAACCAAATATGAATGCTCACACTTCGGCGTTGGCGCCGCCTTCCAGAAAGCATAGCTCCGTGCAGCGGGTATGGAAGAGGATATTAAGAAACAAGTCTTTATACTTGCTGGGGCTGCCGGGGATCGTTTTCTTCCTTATATTCAAGTATGTTCCAATGTGGGGGATTTTGATTTCGTTTCAGGATTATTCGCCGTTTCAAGGAATGCTGAATAGTCCGTGGGTAGGGCTCAAGCATTTTGAGAGGCTGTTCTCTCATCCCGATTTTCTGATACTGCTGCGCAATACAATGGCAATTAATGTACTTAATTTAATCTTCTTTTTCCCATTGCCGATTATATTATCATTACTCTTAAATGAAGTTGGCAATCTTGTGTTTAAGCGGATCATTCAGTCCATCATTTATTTGCCGCATTTTCTATCGTGGGTCATTATTGCCGGTATCAGCTTTTTGCTGCTCTCTAAGGGAGAAGGTATTGTCAATAAGCTGCTGGAGGCAGGGGGGTTCAACAAATTCGACTTTTTGACAAACCCGGATGTGTTCTGGGGGCTGTTAACGGTCCAATCGATTTGGAAGGAAGCGGGATGGGGGACCGTCATTTTTCTGGCAGCTATAGCTGGAGTAGATCCACAGCTGTATGAAGCGGCCAAAATGGACGGAGCCAGCAGGCTCAGACAAGCCTGGCATGTTACTCTACCCGCAATCCGCAGTGTTATTATCATTTTGCTCATTTTACGTATTGGTCATATTATGGATGTCGGGTTCGAGCAGGTGTTTCTGATGATGAACGGTGCTGTGTCAGAGGTTGCTGACGTTTTCGACACATATGTGTACAGACTTGGAATTCGGCAAGGTCAGTTCAGCTTTACTACGGCCGTCGGTTTATTCAAATCCATCATTGGGTTAATTCTTGTCATTTTGTCTAACCGCTTGGCCAAACGTTTTGGAGAAGAGGGCGTTTATTGATTCAATAAGAAAGGAGGTATATCCAGGGATGATACAAAGCTCAATAGAACGCTACATGAATGTAGGCATTCACGGCCTGCTTCTCTTGATAGGAGCTGCTGCACTGTTCCCATTGTATTATGTTTTCGTTATCTCTTTCACGGATCCGTCGGAGTATATAAAGGGTGGAGTCCTCTTATTTCCCCAGAAATGGACGTTGGACTCTTATGAGTATTTGATGTCTACCAAGTCGTTCAGTCGTGCAATCGGTGTAAGCGGCTTTCTCGCTATTGTGGGTACGGGCTCCAGCCTGCTGGTGACATCTGCCCTCGCCTACACGTTATCTCGCAAACAGCTTTATGGGAGAAGATTGCTGCTGCTTGGAATTTTACTGACAACGCTGTTTCACCCAGGCATCATCCCTCCGTTTATATTAGTGAAAGAAATGGGCTTGATTAACAGCGTCTGGGCGCTCATACTACCTGTACTAACAAGCGGTTGGTATGTGCTGCTTATGAAGGGCTTCTTCGATGGAATTCCGGTGAGCCTGGAAGAAGCGGCAACGATTGACGGTAGCGGAGATTTGGGGGTATGGTTCAAGATTATATTGCCTTTATCTTTACCGGCGATGGCTGCATTCGGTTTGTTTTACGCGGTTGCTTATTGGAATACTTTCTTCTCAGCCGTTCTGTATATCAATGACCATGCGAAATGGCCTTTACAGGTGCTGCTGCAAAATATGCTAATCGATTCATCTACAGCCGTAGGCGGCGACGCTGCTGCGGAGATGATGGCTGAACAGCGGATTCCTCCAGAAACATTGAAGATGGCTGCTGTCGTTATTGCTACAGTTCCGATATTGTTGGTTTATCCGTTTCTTCAAAAGCATTTCTCCAAAGGGGCTATGGTTGGCTCCGTGAAGGAATGACCCCATACATTTTGAATTTAAAAAGGGAGGCTTACAAAAATGAGTAAATGGAATAAAACAGTAGTTGCATGCACGACAAGCATTCTGGCTTTTTCAGCTTTGGCTGCATGCACAGGAAAGACAGATCAGGGAGCGTCAGAAGAAGGAGCAGCTGACCCTAAATCAGTTAAGCCTGTGGAAATTAGTATCATGACAACGTTTTATTCACCGGAACCGCCGGATGAGAATAATTCGATCAGTAAAGAAATTGAGAAAAGAACAAATACGAAGCTGAAATTTAGTTGGCTGTCCCCCAATAACTATGAAGAGAAAATGAATGTGACTCTGTCTTCGGGTGATATGCCTGATCTGATGCTTGTAAGCGACCCGTTTGCCCCAGTTATTCGGAAAGCTGCAGCTCAAGGCGCATTCTGGGATGTTACCGAGCTGTATTCCAAATATCCGAAGCTAGCGGAATTCCCGAAGGACTCTTGGGAGCTAACGAAGATGGAGGATGGTAAAAACTACGGTATACCGAGGGTTCGTCCGACTGAAGGGGGGGGCTTCCCCTATGTACGCAAAGACTGGCTGGATAAATTAGGTATTCCGGTTCCTCAAACTATAGATGAAGTATATAAAGTATGGAAGGCTTTTGTCGAAAATGATCCCGATGGGAATGGCAAGGCGGACACAATTGGCTACGCTGCTTATGTAGCACAGGATGGGATGGGCTCGATAGGCTGGGTGGAATCTGCGTTTAATGGTACGAATGGCTCGTGGAAGCTCGTGAACGGCAAGCTGGTGAATATCAATATACTGCCGGAAACGAAGGACTCGCTGATCTTTCTAAACAAGGCCTACATGGAGAAGCTGATCCCAGAGGATTTTGCCATTCTCAAGGCAACTCAAGCCAAGGATATGATGAAAGCTAGTAAATCGGGAATGGGAAGCGATACACCTGAGGCCGCCTGGGAGCCGACCCAGGAGCTGAGAAAAACGAACCCTAAGGCGGATGTGCTGCCTCTGGCCAGTATCAATGGATTTACGAACAAAGATACCGGATTTAATGGCATGTATGTTATCAACAAGAAGGTGCCTGAGGCCAAGCTGAAAAAGATTATGGAAATGCTTGATTATGGTGCTACAGACGAGGCATGGGATCTGGTCAGCTTCGGCTTGAAGGATACCCATTATACGGAGAAGGACGGAAATAAAGTATTCACGGAGCTTGGCCAAAAAGAGCTGGTAACGCAGGGCGCATTCAAGCAGCTGTTGTACAAAAATGATAAGTATCAGCGGGCTTTCCGTAATGGTATGCCTAACGATTATCTGGAAAGAAACAAGAAGGTTATCGATGAACGGGCAAAAGTAAGTCAATCGAACCTGTCTGTCGGCTTGTATTCAGAAACAGCTCTTACAGTTGGTCCTGAAATCAATAAGAAGATTCAAGATATGAAAACCAAAATCATTTATGGCAAAGAACCTATTACTGCATGGGATGAATTTGTGAAAAAGCTGCAAATGGAAGCAGACTTCCAGAAAATGACCAAGGAACTGAATGATTCTTATCAGAAACGTGTAGGCGGAAAGAAATAAGGAGGCGAGGAGATGCTGCATGATATGTTGGGGTGGATTCGAGATCAGAAGATGCCCTCTTCTTTTGAAAGCACAGGCTTAACGAAGACTATTTATCTGGATATTATGGAGCAAACTTTGCGTGCCTATAACAAGGAAGCGCTGGAGCGTCGGCTCCCGCCAAGCAAGGCTGACAAAGTGGATGATATTCATGCTTATGCCCGAATTACGAGCATCATAGGTATCTTAATTTCACAAGGGCGGCTTAGAGGCTGGCGTTCCTTGTGGGAGCGTATGATGGATGCATGCTGCAATGATTTTCATAGAGCAAGCCATGACTACATGATCGATTTCTCAGTAAAGGAAATTATGCTGTCGTATTTAGCTATGAAAGAGCAGTTGGATGAACCCACTAGAGAGCGTTGGCTGACGGAACTTCGCAAAATTGAACCGGAGCGGAATTATTTCCATTTGATCCGCGAAGGCAGGGATGAATCGCATCTGCATAATATTAATGTGTACAATATGGTAGGTGAATATTTGCGGGAAACGGAAGGGTTGACGGACACAAACGATTATTTCGCTCGTCATTGGCCGGCGCAGCTTGAGCGGTTTGATGGCAATGGGATGTATAAGGACCCGAATTGTCCAATACTGTATGATCTGGCCACACGTGTTCAAATTCAATTGGTGCTTGGGCATGGCTACAAAGGTGAATTCCTCGAAGCATTGGACAGTCAATTGAAGAAAGGGGCGCTATGCACCTTATTCATGCAGTCGGCTGCGTTCGAGCACCCTTATGGAGGGAGAAGCAACCAGTATTTATTTAATGAAGCGCTCATGGCAGCTAATGCGGAATACGAGGCTTGCAGATACAGAGATTCAGGTGATTTAAAAACAGCAGGGGCCTTTAAGCGCAGCGCTCGTCTGGCGGTTCAGTCTGTTCTTCGTTGGCTGGAGAAGGAACCGCCTCGGCATATTAAAAATATGTATGCAATTGAATCTCAAGTTGGTACAGAAAGCTACGGTTACTATGACAAGTATATGGCTACACTCGGCTCGTTCATCTATATCGCTTATTTGTTTGCAGATGACCAAATTGAGGAGCAGCCATGTCCGGCCGAAATAGGGGGGTATGTCTGGGAAACCTCTGAAGCCTTTCATAAAATATTTGCCAACGCCGCTAACTATTCGTTACAGATCGATACGAAAGCGGACCATCATTACGACAGCACGGGGCTCGGACGCCTTCACCGGCGGGGGGTACCCAGTGAACTCGGGCTTTCGACTCCTTTCACTGCGACCCCAAGCTATGTACTTCCTGCAGGAACTAAGCCGACTAGCCTTGCTATTGGTCCAGGCTGGAAGGACGATAATGGAAATTTAGAATTCTTGTCGGATCTATCGGATGGGCTGGAGCATAGAGTGAAGGTTTTGGCAGAAAGTTCTGATAGGGTTATATTTGAGCTGGAATACTTCGGAGATGCCTTTACCAGCAGTTGTGCATCGATTAAAGAGTGTTACACATTAAATAAGGATGGTCTAGTAATCCATTCCGAGCTGAATGATCGCTTGAATTCGCAAGATATTGTGTTCCGCGTCCCGCTGTTGTGTTCGAATGGTGAAGCAGGTACCGAGCAGGTAAAACATAATGGAAAGCTTATAGTTAGTATGAAGAGTAACGATTATATTATCGATTTTGAAGAGGGATGTAAAATATTGGAATGTCATACAGCTAACCGAAACGGCCAGTACTCGGTTTTGCAAGTAGAAGGCCAGTCAAAGGCTAAAGTTCAAGTTCATCTACAGCTGCGCTAATGATTGGTATATGAGAAAAGACCGGAGTCCTCCTTTGGAGGAACCCGGTCTTTCGCTGTTTTAGCCGAGTACAACGCGGTCATCGGACAATTTGTTGCCGCTAATTTTCTCGAACTCGCCTAGCAACTGCTCGATCGTTAAGTCCTTTTTGCGCTGCTCGTTAACATCTAGAATGATTCGGCCTTTATCCATCATAATCAGGCGATTGCCCAGACGAATGGCTTGTTCCATATTATGAGTAACCATAAGGGTTGTTAGCTTCATTTCACGTACAATATCCTCGGTCAATTGAGTGATTAATTCAGCTCTGGCTGGATCAAGCGCCGCCGTATGCTCATCCAGAAGCAATATCTGCGGTCTCGTGAAGGTAGCCATCAACAGGCTTAATGCTTGTCTTTCTCCTCCGGATAATAATCCAACCTTCGCCCGAAGCCTGCTTTCCAGACCGATTCCCAAACGCTGCAGCTGCTCATGAAAGAAAGAACGTTTACTCGAAGTAACCCCAAATCCAAGCCCTCTTTGTTTACCGCGCGCATAAGCCATTGCGAGATTCTCTTCAATGGTCATACGAGGAGCCGTACCGGCCATCGGATCCTGAAAGACGCGTCCAATCCAGCGGCTGCGTTTATATTCAGGAAGCTGGTGAATGGCATTTCCCTCGATCTTAACCTCACCTGTATCCGGAGACATAACGCCGGATATAATGTTCATTAATGTTGATTTTCCCGCACCATTGCTGCCGATAACGGTAATGAAATCGCCTGGATTCAGGTTCAAATTGATATCGATCAGGGCTATTTTTTCATCCGCTGTACCTGGATTGAATAATTTAGAGACATTGGAGAGCTGTAGCATCAGCGGCCACCTCCCGTTTTTTGCTGGTGGGCGAAGGCGATCAGCTCGGCAGAGCGTTTCTTAGCTAAAGCCCGCTGCTTCATAGTACGCCGCAGAGAGGGAAGTACTAAAGCAACGATAACAATGATAGCCGTAATGAGCTTAAGGTCGGATGATTTTAACCATTCCACTTGGAGAGCAAGTGCTACAACGATGCGGTAAACGATCGACCCAAGCACTGCAGCAAGTGTAGCAAAAAAGACGGAACGTGCACCAAAGATAGCTTCACCGATAATAACAGAGGCTAATCCGATTACAATCATCCCGATTCCCATTGAGATGTCTGCAAACCCCGATTGCTGAGCGATGAGCGCACCCGAAAGGGCTACAAGCCCATTGGATAAGCTCACACCTAGAATGGTAGTGCTATCCGTATTGGCGCCGAGACTTCTTATCATTCTGGAATTGTCGCCAGTAGCTCTAAGAGCCAGCCCTAAGTCAGTATGAAGAAAGGCATCGAGCATCAGCTTGACTATGATCACGATGATCAGCATGACCGTAAGCGGTGAAATGTTAATGAATAGGGTGTCGGAGCCGAGCAAGGAAATGTTCGGCTTGCCCATAATTCTCAAATTAATAGAATAAAGCGCAATCATCATTAAAATTCCGGATAGCAATCCGTTAATTTTACCCTTGGTATGCAAGAGTCCTGTACATGCACCAGCCACGAGACCGCCAACGAAAGCAGCTAAGCAGGCAAGTATAGGAGCATAGCCGTTGGATATCATGATGGCCGCAATAGCTCCTCCGGTTGTGAAGCTGCCATCCACAGTTAAATCGGGGAAATCCAGGATGCGGAACGTGATATAAACGCCAAGCGCCATTAAGGCATACAGCAGGCCTAGTTCAACCGCGCCGTTTAGCGATTCAAACATAATCAATACCTCCTGAGAGTACACTAATTAGAACAGGAGTGAACGAACAAGACGTTCACTCCTGCAAATTGGTTGTGGTTTACTGGATGATATTTTTCTCTTTATCTATAACAACAGCTTTCATTGCTTCAGTAACTTCTATGCCTTGATCCTTAGCTGCTTTTAAATTCAGAATGAGATCCAGCTTATCCGGAACGGTTACTTTCATATCCGCAGGCTTTTTGCCGTTTTTTAGAATATCTACAGCCATCTGCCCGACTTGATAACCGTGATCATAATATTTGAAGCCGAATGTAGCAAATGCACCTTTTTCAACCGTATCGCGATCACTGGAGAAGAAAGGAATATGTTTATCTTTTGCAATTTGCAGTATAGTATCCACACCGCTGACTACTGTGTTGTCTAATGTAATATAAAGAGCATCAACCCGACCAACCAATGATTGCGCAGCCTGCTTAACCTCTGAGGTGTTAGTGACCGGGGCTTTAATCAGCTTGATACCATGCTTAGACAAAGCTTCTTCCGCTTTTTTACCCATAACAACCGCATTAGACTCACCTTCATTAATTACTAGACCCACCGTTTTTACCTTCGGAAAATTGCTGGCCACGAAATCCATCAGCTTAGTAATGGCTTCCGGATTGGTGTCTGAAGCTCCAGAGATGTTGCCGCCTGGTTTATCCATGTTGGTTACAATTTTGGCAGCCACAGGATCCGTCACAGCTGCGAATAAGACGGGAGCTTTCTTTACTTGCTGTACGACAGCTTGGGCTGATGGTGTTGCAATCGCGTAAACCAAATCATTATCGGCTGAAGCTAATTTCTGCGCGATAGATAGGTTGTTTGTTTGATCGCCCTGAGCGTTATTGTAATCAAGTTTCAAATTGCTGCCTTCGGTTATTCCTGCATCCTTCAATGCTGCGAGAAAGCCTTGTCTAGTGGCATCAAGTGACGGGTGCTCGACGATTTGTGAGATCGCAACTTTATACGTTTTTTGCTCAGTTTTAGCTGATCCAGATGCTCCTGGAGTTTCTGTATTACCAGTGCTTGGTTTTTGTCCACAGCCTACAGCAGTTAGCAGGACGGTTGCCAGTACAAGCGATACCCAAGTTTTCTTTTTCATAGTAATTCCCCTCTCATTATGTAAGTAAGATTGCTTACGCATGCATGTTCATCGAAGTGACACGGGAATCTCTCCCTGCATTTAATCGGTAAAAGCGCTAAAGCGAAACGATCAAAATGACCCATCATGCTTAAGTATATTTAACCATAGTTTAATTCGACATCCTATTTTCGTCAAATATTTTCAACTGGAAAAAGGGTGTTTGTAAATAATTTCATTATATGTATTTTTATGTTGATGTAATACAATGGAAATATTTAAATTAATAAGCGAGTGGAGTGTGGGGTGGACTACAGAAATAATTTTGAAACAGTTATTAATAAAATAACCGCCAAATACATTATTCAGTAGATGACTATGAGAAAGGTGGTTGGTAGCATGTATAACAATCAATCATTGCCCCCATCTCCTATGATGAATACTCACTCACTGATAAATAATCGGCCTATAATAGTAGTCTCAGGTGAAGGAACGGTTTCTACAGTCCCAGACAGAGCGGTAGTAGAGCTGGGTGTAATAACAGAGAACATAAGTCTTGCTGTAGCCCAGAAGAAAAATGCTGAAGCCATAGCTAAAGTAGTTGATTCGCTTTTACAACTAGGCGTTCCAAAGGAGAATATTCAAACCTTTAATTATCGAATTGACACGGAATATAACTATGAAGACGGAAAACAAATCTTTCGGGGATATAAGGTGACGCATCTGCTTCAAGTTACGGTTAATAAAGTTGATCAAACGGGTATTATTATAGATACAGCAGTTAAGAACGGTGTCAATTCGGTTTCCAATATTCAGTTTACCGTAGCGCACCCTGAGGCTCATTACAATCAAGCTCTAGCATTAGCCGTTAAGAATGGAGAACGCAAGGCACTCACTATAGCGAGTACTTTAGGTGTGACCTTGAATAAATTTCCGGGAAAGATTGAGGAAATATCTCAAGCTGCAGTTCCAACACCTTATCAGACCAAAATGTTTGCTCAAGCTGAAGCTACTCCTATTCAACCGGGAGAATTGAAAATTACGGCTGCTGTGAGGTCTGAATATTATTATTTTTAATAACACCACTATAAAGGAACCAGATGTTCAAAAAAATCTGGGTCTTTTTTTTGGTTCAAAAGCGAAATAAGTGTTAGACGAAGTCATTCGATTTCGGCTCCGTACCGTGCTCAGCGCTTGACAAGACCTTACGAATGGAAATGGCAGCATACGGCATTATTCGAAGCCATTGCCTATCCCAAAAACCTGCATCTACACAGCCTTTTGGCCGTTTAATCAGCAGCCTTCGTGAATTCATGCAAATGTGCATCTTTTTTTCATTCTTAGCTGAAACCGGACTGGTTTGCTTGAAGATTGCTGTACTTTCGCAGTTCTTTCCTCAACAGCAAATTATCGGTTGAAAATAACTGCATGTTTGCAGGATATTGTACAGGCTTATGATCAGAGGAGGGTTAGGAACAATTACAAGAATTGATTCCAATGTGTCTTCTTTACAATTAATATTAAATCCCCAAGCGGCATAATTGAATCCATTGAAGTATTCCTTCTTGATTATTAATATTGAAAACTTTCTGAACGGTCTCTATTTGGTTCATCCGCGTGATATACTAGTCAAAAAAAGATTCGGGTGGTTAACCATGTATCAGTACATTGATCAAGATTATGAAGGAAAAGATTTCAGCCATGCAGACCAAAGAGACGGCGAGCTCATAAGGTGCACATTTACACGTTGCAGCTTTAAGCATACCAATCTGCAAGAGGTTAGCACGAGCAGCTGCCGGTTTATCGAATGTGATTTTAAAGGAGCCACACTTAATGCCTCCACTCATTCAGAAACTGCATTTCTGAATTGCAGCTTTTATGGTGCCAATCTGTTCGTAGCTGCTTTTACAGAGTGCAAAATGACGGGCTCGGATTTCACGACGGCGCAAATGGACGGGATCACGATTCGTGGCGGTGATTGGTCATATACGAATCTTCGGAATGTAAATTTGGCCAAGCAGAATTTGCGTGGAGTTCGTCTTTATGAGGCTGATCTGAATGGCTGCAGCTTAGAAAAAGCTGATTTAAGAGATGCTGATTTAACCAGAACGCTGCTTGGAAAGGTAAAGCTTCAGGGAGCCGACTTGAGAGGCGCGGTATTAGAGGGTGTTGATATGAAAGCGATGGATGTGAAGGGAGTCCGTATGGATGCGTTACAGGCCGTTACCTTCCTACGTTCATTTGGTGCTAAGATTGATTGATTTGTCTGCAAACGTAAGCAGGGCTTTTATAAAGCCTGCTTACGTTTTTTTCAATGTGCGTGAATCTCGGTATTGAAGTTAGTCGTCGCGGCAGCTTCTGCTTTCTGTTATAATAGGTATTAAGATTCATGTTTGCGCTTTCATGCTGAATTTTTAATACTGCTAGAGTAGGAGCTGTCACACCTTGCCTAAATACTTGTACCGCTTGCTTGTATTCACCTTGTTGCTGGTATTTATTCCTGTTGCTTCTATTGGCTCTGTTTCCTATTATATAGCATCTCAGGATATTGAATTGAAGGTTAACAAAGGAAATGAACAAATTCTGTTACAAAACCAAATGCGAATTGAGCAAGTATTGAAAAGTGTAGAATTGGCTGCTGTGCAATATTTGAACTCATCGATGGTGTTAGATTCCCTCTATAGTAATTTGACGAGTGATGATTTTGGTCCCATAACCGACTTGGCGAGAGGCTTGTACCATGTGCAGTCACTATCAGGAGTATCGGGAACTTATTTGATAAATTTAGAACAGGATTGGATGATCAGCAACAGCGGCTTTACTCCAGCCACAAGCTTTACCAACCAAGAAGCTCTGGATGAGTACAATAAGTATTCCAAGAACCTATTCTGGACCGCTTCAGATCCTGCCAAAGAGAAACCCGCTGCGAACGGGGATAAATTAGCTATGGATACGATTAGACTGGTCGTTAAGCTTCCCATAGTAACCGTCAACTCCAAGCCCAGAGCATTATTGATTATCAACATGTCATACAGTGTATTGGAAAGCTATTTAACCCAAAATACTCAATTAGGAAGCATTTATGTGTTGAATTCGGAGCAAGAGCCATTCCTAGCAAGCTACAGCTCGCCTCCCTTACAGCAAGATATTATTGATAACTTGAAACTTGCATCAACAAACAATGGTTTATTTAAAGGCGACGATTTAGCAGTAAATTACAAGGTTGCCCATTACAATAATTGGACTTATGTTTCTGTTGTATCCATAGATGAGATAACTAAGGAATCCAAGAAAATTGCCTTGATAACCATGAATGCTTGTTTGGTCATAATTATATTATTTGCGGCAGCAGCTTTCTACGGGAGCCGTAAGATGTATACACCTATCCGTAAGCTATTCGTTACAATGGAAAAGATGGAGGGGGAATCCGCAGACTTAAAGAAGAAGGATGAATTTGCTTACTTAGAAGATCGCTTCAATAGTTTATTCAGTACTCGCAAGGAACTGCAGCAGCTGCACAATGTTCAACTTCCTCAGATGAAGGAGTTCTTCCTTCTCAAGCTTTTTATGGGGCAAATTACAGAAAGCGAATTTACATTCAAAAGCGAAACCTATGGCTTTACGAAACGAAAGAAAGCTTTGGGAGTGCTAACCCTGCAAATCGATACGCTTCAGGAAACCCGATACTTGGAACGGGATAAGGAGCTGCTGCTGTTTGCTATCAATAATATAGTGGGTGAGTTGATTCCTGCTGAACGCATGCTGGGTACGCTGCTGCTGGACCAATCGCAGGTATCTCTGCTTACGAGTGACACGGTTGATCCGGAAGAGCTGAAGGTAATCTTCTATGAGACCTCCGAGTTAATCAAATCCAAGGTACACGAGCTGCTTCAGCTGAATATAAGCATTGGCATCAGCCGTCCTTTCTACAAATACACGGATGCTATGGACGCTTATACGGAAGCTTTGGAAGCATTGAAGCGAAGAATCAGCCTGGGCAATGATATCATTCTTCAATATGATGATATTGAATCGGTGAATGGTAACAAGGGCAGTGCCATTGCTTCTTTGAATCACATCGAGGAGTACTTTATTAATGCACTTAAAGTAGGGGATGATGTCTCGGCTATCGAGCATTATGATAAATATGTGGCTTCGATCATGGAACGGGGCGTCAAGTTCAATGATTATCAAATATTAATGCTCCAATTGATCACCCGTATATACCAGCTGGTTCAGCAGCAAGGGGGATCCTTGGACAGCTTGATTGGCACGAATTCTATCGTTAGCAAATTTATGAAGCTGAATACAGCACAGGGCATATCGGCTTGGTTCAAAAAAGAGCTGCTGCCGCCAACCCTTACGTTTGTGAAGCAGCGGGTTGAGTCGCAGTACCTGAATACAGCGCATCAAATGGTCCAATTGATTCATGAGCAATATGATCAAGACCTGTCGCTAGAATCATGTGCGGATCAGCTCAAATTTCATCCCGTCTATTTAAGCAGAGTATTTAAGAAAGAAATCGGGGTTACATTTATTGATTACTTAACGGATTACCGCGTTAATATGGCTAAGAAGCTGCTGGAAACAACCAATCTTAAAATTTCTGAAATTGCAGAACGCCTTAACTATAATAGCTCGACTGGTTTTATCCGGACATTCCGCAAGATTACGGGAGTAACTCCAGGTCAATACAGAGAAAGCCAAACGAAAATATAACTCTGCCGGTGTTCCTTTCCAAAGGAATGACCGGCTTTTTTACCTTTAGTTGATTCTTGTACTTTACAATAAAAATAATTTATTTCCACACATTGGTAATTTTCTGCTATAATAAGACGAATTTCGCACCAGTGAGGGGAATGTGAACTATGCCGTTGATTGAAGTGGATCAAGTAAGGAAGGTGTTCGAGACGACTGTAAGGAGGAAAGGTCGATTCGGAATGCTGAGTAGTTTAATAAATCCCGAAAAGCGGGAGGTTGTGGCCGTAGAAGGGATTAGCTTTTCCATTGAAAAAGGGGAGAGTGTCGCTTATCTGGGACCCAATGGAGCGGGGAAATCGACCACGATCAAGATGCTCACAGGTATACTGGAACCGAGCGGAGGAAGTATTCAGGTAGCGGGTATGCCACCACACAAAAATCGTAAGCAGAGCAGCTATCAAATCGGGGTCGTGTTCGGTCAGCGCAGTCAACTGTTGTTCGATTTACCGGTTAAAGACTCTTATGATCTGCTGAGGTATATGTACAGTATCCCATGGGAGAGGTACCATAGGAACTTAGGGGAGTTTACTGAAATTTTGGAAGTAGAGCATCTGCTGGAGCGTCCTGTGAGAACGCTGTCTTTAGGACAACGAATGCGATGTGAAATTTTGGCTGCGCTGCTGCATGATCCTGACATCTTATTTCTCGATGAGCCTACCATAGGGCTGGATGTAGTTGCAAAAGAGCGGATTAGAGCCTTTATTGAAAAGATCAATCGGGAAAAGGGAGTTACTCTACTTTTAACAACACATGACATGAACGACATAGAAAGACTTTGTCACAGGACCATGATTATTGATAAAGGGCAGCTTATTTATGACGGCAGTCTACAGTATATAAAAGATAATTTTGCAACGGAGCGGCAGATTAGGGCGGTATTCCATGAACCGTATTCGGCTGCTGCAGCGGCTAAGGTGTTTGCGAATAAACAAGGCGTCAGTGTTCATGTTGAGGAGTTAGTTCTACGAATTACATATGATCAGAATTTGACTGATACCGCCGAGCTATTGAAGCTGCTGCTGGACAAAGCGAACCCACGTGATTTGACCATGCAGGATGAGAATGTGGATGCGCTGATCAGCAGGATTTACCGCGAAGGATTAGATAGCGGTCAGAAGAAGCAGCGCCAATTGATCGCTCAGGGGGCTGTTAATTGATGATGCAGGCCGCACAGCGCTTGGTAGGTATGTCGCGGATTGCCGTTCGTCAACGGATGCAGTTCCGATTCGACTTTATTATGACTCTGGTTTCAACGCTGATGTTCAGTGTTCTATACTTCATGCTGTGGCAAGCTATTTATAAGTATTCAACGGATTCAGTGCTTCCTTGGCAGCAGCTTATCACCTATGTGATGATTGGGCAGGCGATTAACTTTGCCAGATGGTCACCAGCAGAACGGGCTCCCACTTATGAGGTTGCAAGGAGGGTGAAATCGGGAGATATAGCGCTCGATTTGATCCGTCCTGTGGATTTTCAAGTACAGCGATTTTTGGAAGCTGCGGGATTTTTCGTGGTAGAGATGCTGTGGGTGAACATACCGGCCATGCTGCTGCTAATATTTATTCTGGGCATATCCCCGCCAGCGGATCTGTATGCTGCGCTTGGTTTCATGGTCAGCTTGCTAATCGGCTTTTTGGTAGCCTTTAGCTTGAACTCCATTGTGATGATGATTTCATTCTTAACGACGAATACATTCGGGGTTCAGATAGCCAAGAGAGCTGTGGTTGATATTTTTGCCGGTACTTTGATCCCGTTTGAATTTTTTCCGGCTGCTATGAGGACTGTAATGGAATATTTACCGTTTCAAGCTATGGCTTATATTCCGCTTTCCATTTATACCGGGCGGCTGACAGGCTGGCATATGGTTGAATCCTTGTTCGAGCAGCTTGCATGGGCCATTGTGATGATAATCATCAGCAGGCTTCTTTGGATGAAAGCAGCCAAGCGCTTGACTATTAATGGGGGGTGATACTGTGTTAGCACCAAGACGGAATATGCTTCAACAGATGATATACTTGATTGGATTGTATGGGCATTATTTAAAAGTTTATGTAAAAACATTAATCGAATATCGTGCTGACACCCTGATAGCCATAGTTGCTGGAATCGTCGCACAAGGAAGTACCTTATTGTTTTTAACCGTTATATTTCAACGCATCCCTAAGCTGGCTGATTGGAGCTTCTATGAGATGGTTTTTATTTTCGGTCTTGCAGCGACAGCCAAGGCATTGAATCAGGCTTTGTTCAATGCTCCATTTTCATTGACCTGGGTAATCCGCAGCGGACAAATGGATGTGATGATGGTCCGTCCTGTAGGTGCACTATTTCAATCGATAGGCAATTCTCAGGAATTGAACGGAGTCGGGCAGTTGGTTACGGGAATAGCAATTATGGTCTACTCGGCATCCCGCTTGGAGATGGATTGGACCGTATGGTTGCTGGTATACGCCGTTATAGCGCTGTTCAGCAGCGCCGTAATTCAATTCGCCGTATTGCTGACCATTAGCGTATTGACCTTCTGGGTTCATGAAATTCGGTCGCTCATTTATCCCATCAACTGGCTGTTCGATTTTACGCGGTATCCGCTTGAAATTTTTCATCCGGTGCTGCGGGGATTATTAACTTACGTGATACCTTACGCGCTCGGCAGCTTTTTTCCAGCGGCTTACTTGCTGCGTTCACATCAATACGAGTGGGCGGCTTGGGGAGTACCCGCTACGGCGGCAGTAGTCATGGCGCTTGCTTATTGGCTGTGGTCTGTCGGACTGAGGCGCTATTCAAGCGTTGCTGGATAAGGAAGGGCAGCTTCTCGTAATAGAGAAGCTGTTTTTTGTTTGCAGCTCCTATTGCGGCTTTTTTCACATAGCGGTATCATTATTTGAAAGAAAGAGCGGGGAGCAAAGCTTAAATGAGGTTACGGATCAGGAAATGGATAGCTGTGTTGGCTGCAGATAGCAGGCTGCATATAAATATAGTGAAGTATATAGTGCAATGGACGCTTATCGGGAGTGTAGTCGGCCTGTTAGCCGGCTCTGCCTCGGCGTTATTTCTGTATAGCCTGGACGCGGCAACGGAAGCGAGAATGAATTTTCCCTGGCTGCTGTATTTTCTGCCTCTAGGCGGAGCCTTAGTAAGCTGGGTATATTGGAAATACGGAAAAAGCAGCTCCAAAGGAAATAATCTCATTCTGGAGCAAATGCATCAGGGGAGCGAGACCGTTCCGTTTCGTATGGCTCCGTTAGTATTGGGTGGAACGGTTCTGACCCATTTGTTCGGCGGATCGGCTGGGCGTGAAGGAACTGCGGTACAGATGGGAGCAAGCCTGTCCGAATGGCTTGGGAAGCTCATTCGCATCGGTCCGATAGACCGTAAAATCTTGCTCATGTGCGGAATCAGCGCCGGATTTGGCTCCGTGTTTGGCACGCCTCTAGCGGGTACGGTATTCGGCCTGGAGATACTAGCCATCGGCCTTGTCCGCTACGAGGCTCTGCTGCCATGCTTTATCGCAAGCTTGGTTGCAAACAGCGTGACAACGGCATGGGGAATCCAGCATGCGCATTATGCAATGGGGCCGGTTCCTGAGCTAAGTGCAGGGGTACTTCTAAAGGTGACGGCAGCTTCGATTGTATTCGGTTTGGTCAGTTTATGCTTTAGTGAATTGACCCATAAATTGAAGCAATGGTTTACAAATGCTATTCATAATCCGATCGTCAAAAGCTTTATCGGTGGCTGTATTATCATCATCTTGACGTATGCGCTTGGCACGAGAGACTATCTTGGCTTGGGACTGCCGCTACTTAAGGATTCCTTTGAAGAAACGGTAACGCCATTCGCTTTTTTATGGAAGCTGATTTTTACTGTTATTACCTTAGGGACTGGATTTCAGGGTGGTGAGGTCACCCCCCTGTTTGTGATCGGGGCAACATTAGGCCATGCAATAGGGCCAATACTAGGGCTGTATGGCCCGTTTCTCGCTGCTCTTGGACTAATTGCGGTCTTTTGCGGAGCGACGAATACACCGCTTGCCTGCTTTGTGCTAGGAATTGAACTGTTCGGATCAGAGGCAGCGATATATATGTTACTCGCCTGTATCATCAGCTACTTGTTCTCGGGACATACAGGAATTTATACCTCTCAAAGATTGGGTGTACCCAAAAACCGCAGCTTCGACTTTCCTGAGAACGTGACCCTGGGCTCATTGAAGAGGAAGAAATAAACCATCAATAGTGAAATAAGCTTAGTCAGTGCCGAAGTGCGGTCTGTCTAATAAGATTTCACATAAAAAAGCCTATTCCTCAGCGGATAGGCTTTCTTATGTATTCAGGACTGACCGGATTTATTTACATTTATTTTATCCTACTGTGACCAGCGTTTTTTCTTGGCTATCCTCTTTTTTAGCCACATCCTCAAGCTTCTTGTTCCCTGCCTCCTCAAGCGGTGCTTTTATTTCTTTAGAAGGGTGGGGCTGCGCTTTCGCTGGGACATCAGATTTCTGCTCCGAATGCTGGAGCATTGCCGAAGCGTTTGAAGTATCAAGCTGATGTGTATCAGCTTGACCGAACACTACGGTGTTTTCGTTTAAAACATCGCTTGCAGTTGTGCCCCCTATGTCAAACTCATTATCCTCGTCGGCACTATCCATCGTTGTTACCGACTCTGATTGATTATCATCTAAGTTGCCAATTTGAAATTTGTTAATCTCCTCAAACAGCTTCTGTGATAATACTAGGATATCGTCGGCTTGAGCGGCGATCTGGTGAATCGCTGAATCTTGCTGGGAGGATGCTGCGCTGACTTCTTCGACTCCAGCAGCTGTTTCTTGAGCAATAGCAGCGACGTATTGTACAGATTCAACAAGCTGTCCATTTTTTGATTTGGCTAATGCGATTTGCTCTTGAATTTGGTCAATTTGGACAGAAAGCTCGTCCATCGACCCGCGGATTTGACCGAAAGCTTCCACGCTTTCACCCATCTTGCTATTTTGCTGATTAAATGACATTCGTGCATCGCCAAAATAGGATTCCAAATCTTTGGTTTGGGCTAAAAGAGAGCTGATAATAGCCGAAATCATTTGGGATGATTCATTGGTTTGTGAAGATAGATGTCTTACTTCCTCAGCAATGACGGAGAAGCCTCGACCATGAACACCTGCGCGCGCTGCTTCAATGGCTGCATTAATGGCGAGCACGTTGGTTTGATGCGATATATCTTTTATTGTATTAACGATTTTATTAATTTGAGTTGTGCTGGATGAGAGGGCTTCCATAGCACGATACACTTTCTCAAGAATGGCCTCAGATGTTCCGGAGGCTTGCTTCAATGCTTCCATAGAAGTCGACCCTACTTGGGTATTGAAGGCAGCTTCACGACTGCGGTTTTGTACGATTTGAATAAATTCAGAAATGATTAATATCTCTTTCTCTAATTCAGCGATGATATAAGAACTTTGTTCGGATTGTGAGGCCTGCTGATCAGCCCCTCTTGAGATTTCTTTAATGGCCCGTATGATATCAGCATTAGCCGCGGCAGTTGAACCGGAGAAGCTCCGGAATGTGTTGGAATGCTCTGATAAGTAGGAAGCGATGCCTTGAGTGTTAGCCAACATGCTGCGTACTTGATCAATCATACGATCAAAGCTGCTGCTGAGTGCGCCTAATTCATCCTTGGAGCTGCTATTGATTTTAAATCGTAAATCACCAGCCGCAATTGACTGTACAGCCTGCTGCAATCTTTTAATAGGAGAAATAAAGGAGCGGATCAACAGCCATGCAATGGCAATTGAGAAAAAGACTACAAACACAGAAGCAATCAGCATAACCGTTACTGTACGATTCAATAGATTTTGTGTATTAGCTACTGCAACCTCAGCATCATTAGAGTATGCCACGTAAAATTGATCTACATTAATAAAGATTTCTCCCATTAGTTTTTGCGATTCGTTATATAAATACTCCATATTGATGTCTAAATCTTTGGGAGGCAGCTTATTTTCTTGTATTAACTTAGCTGCAACATCGAATGTATTAGTGTACTCACCGGTCAAAGAGATCAGCTTGCTGCGCCACTTGGCTTGTTCAGGCGTTGTTGCCGTTTCGCCAATTCGTTTGATCATCCCATCGTAAATCTTTCTTTTTTCATTATATTTAGGGATGTATTCTACTTTTTTGGAAATTTCCAAACCAGAGGCGATGATATTAAGCTCCTGAACCATTTCCTTCAGCTCTAAAGCCATCAGCTTGAGATCAACCTTTTCGTTTTGCTGGTTAAGATGTTCTTTAATAGTATTTACTTGTTGTAAGTTGTACAATGCCACAACCAGAAACAGGATCATCATTCCCGAAAAACCCAACAAAAGCTTCATCTTCAACGTCATGCTGAGCCTCGTAGACATCATTCTTAGTATTGTGTTCATTTTTTGTTTCAATAAAAGCCCCTCCATCCTTCTCATAAATTTAGATGAGACAAGAATCTACTTTTTTCTCTCTATATTTCTTTCATTATATGGAGGTTTTATTAAACCTGAGTCTCTTTTTTGTAAAAGAAGAGTTAAAATTCGACAGTGTAAAAGTTTTACATTCCGTTAACGTTTTGCGGGTTCATACTTTACAATCGCTTGATAAGATAACCAAGTAAACAAAAAACAGATGGATAAAGGGAGGACATACAGAGATGTTGAAGCAGTTTTCGAAAAAAGGGTTCGGGTTTGTTCTTATGGCGATTTTAATGATGGGGGTCCTTGCAGCATGCGGTACCACAGCTGCACCTGATACGAAAACACCGGCAGCAGCACCAGCACCAGCAGCAACACCTGACAAGAAAGCTGAGCCAGCCAAAGAAATAAGCGGCACAGTAACAGCTTCTGGTTCCAGCGCATTGCTTCCATTAGTTAAACAAGCGGCAACAGAGTTTATGGAGAAGAATCCTAAAGTAACCGTGAATGTAACTGCAGGCGGTTCAGGAACAGGCTTGAAAAACGTAGCTGACGGTACTTCCGATATTGGTAACTCCGACATTGAAGCGGGCGCTGAATATAAAGACAAAGGCTTGGTTGACCATGTAGCAGCTATTGCTCCTTTCGCACTGATTGTTAATAAAGATGTAAATATCGATAACATTACTAAAGCACAAGCTACTGATATTTTCATGGGTAAAATCACGAACTGGAAAGAGGTTGGCGGCAATGACGAGAAAATTGTTGTTGTTCACCGTCCTGATAGCTCAGGCTCCAAAGCTCTTGTAAAACAAATCGTTCTTGACGGCAAAGAATTTACTAAAGACGGAGTTACTCAAGAGTCCAGCGGTGCTGTTGCAACTACAGTTGGTACTACTAAAGGCTCTATCGGTTATGTAGACACACCTTACCTGAATGATACAATTAAAGCTTTGAAATTCGAAGGCGTTGCTTTCAGCAAAGATACGATTAAAGACGGTAAATATCCATTGTTCGGTATCGAGCATATGTATACAAAAGGCGAGGCAAAAGATGCGGTTAAAGCATTCCTTGATTATGTAACAAGTGCTGATTTCCAAGGCAAACGCGTAGAAGAGCTTAAATTCTTACCTGCTAACCTATTGAAAAAATAATAGAAGCATTGCCATAGAAGGCATGGTTATTTATAACCATGCCTTTTTTGCGTGCAGCCTGGTGTCAAAAATGGAACTTGCCATATTTCGATTAAATTTTACATTCCCTTAACAATTCATTTGTATGGTGTTTACAATCGTCAACTATGATGAATAAAGCAAGTAAATGAACGTCGATTCATAACGCAGCGAACCGGTTGCAATTAAGTCGTGAGTTCAGCTGATTAAAATAAGGGGGCAATGGCAGTGAATTCTTTTGTTGATAAACTCACTGAAAGAGAAAAGGTTAATAAAAAAGTAAGCCTATGGACCAAAAGACAAAACCGTACAGATCAAATAATGAAGTGGATTTTTGTCACCAGCGCCATTGTGGTATCGGCAATTATTTTCTCCATCATATCTTTTGTAGGGATTCAAGGAGTCAAAACGTTCAATGATGTTTCACCATGGACCTTCTTCTTCTCTACGGAATGGACACCTACTAAAGGAGAATTCGGTATCTTTGCGTTCCTATACAGCACTTTGCTGCTGACGCTGCTTTCTATTGTTCTTTCAGTACCTATCGCATTGTCAGGAGCTGTGTTCATGGCAAAAATAGCTCCTAATTGGGTGCGCGAGATCATGAGGCCAGCTACCGATTTGTTCGTGGGCATTCCATCCGTTGTATATGGCTTAATAGGGATGACGGTCATAGTACCTGCTTTAGCTGAGATGACTGGAACTATCGGTTATGGTATTTTGCCGGCTGCGATCATTTTGGCCATCATGATTTTGCCAACGATATTATCGATCTCAGAGGATGCGATTCGTGCATTGCCAGGCCGCTTAGAGGAGGCCTCACTGGCCTTAGGGGCTACACGCTGGCAAACGATCTGGAGAGTGCTTGTTCCAGCTGCTAGGCCCGGGATAATTACTGGCATCATCCTGGGGATGGGAAGAGCAATCGGTGAAACCATGGCGGTATTTATGGTTATCGGAAACTCTCCGCAAATGCCTGGATCATTGCTTGAATCAACCACAGTGCTGACAACGGCTATTGTTAAGGACATGGGAAATACAAACTACGGCACGGCCTGGAATAATTCCCTGTACATGATGGCGTTGGTGCTTCTGCTGATTTCATTGACTATGATTCTCGCGATTCGAATTGTTTCCAAGAGGAGTGAAGTGAAGTGACAAGTAAAAGTACGGATCGCATTGCTACCCTTTATTTCTGGGCAGTCGGCGTCGTTATTATATTGCTGCTAGCGTGGTTCTTGATTCGAATTTTGGGTGATGGACTACCCCAGCTTTCCTGGAACTTCATTACCGGTAAGCCGCAGGAAATTGTGGCTGGAGGCGGTGTTGGGCCGATGCTGTTCAACTCATTCTACATTCTATTTCTATCCTTGCTGTTCTCGCTTCCAATCGGAATCGGGTCAGGTATTTACTTGACTATTTATGCTAAACAAAATAGATTTACGGATTTCATTCGAATTTCTGTAGAAGCTTTATCCTCAGTCCCATCCATCGTTTTCGGCTTGTTCGGGTTTCTGTTGTTCGTAAATCTGATGGGGTTGAAATTTTCGATCATTGGCGGGGCTGCTACTTTATCCTTGCTGAATCTGCCTGTATTGGTCAGAGTTACTGAGGAATCGCTGCGCTCAGTACCGGATTCATATTGGGAAGCCTCACTTGCGCTTGGTTCAACCCGCTGGCAGGCGATACGAAAGGTTCTATTGCCAGCTGCATTGCCTACATTAATTACCGGTATTACACTCGTTGCAGGACGAGCTTTAGGGGAATCCGCTATTTTGATCTATACAGCCGGTTTATCGGTTTCGAGGTATTTTCCGGATTGGAACCCTCTCGCTATGGGAGAAACGCTAGCTACTCATCTGTGGTACGTGCAGTCTGAAGCCATTGTTCCAGATGCCAAAAAAATTGCTCAAGGTAGCGCCGCGCTTCTCTTGATTGTTGTTCTAATCTTTAACCTATTAATTGGTATTCCTAGCCGAATGCTGCAAAAAAGACTCAACGGGGGGAAATAATCATGATCGAAAAACATAAGATTAAAGTAGAGAAGCTTAATTTATTTTACGGTGACAATCAAGCGCTAATTAATATTGGGTTGGAGATCAAGAATCATTCAATCGTTGCGTTGATCGGTCCTTCTGGTTGTGGTAAATCGACCTTTCTAAGAACGTTGAACCGTATGAATGATCTTATTGATATTGTTAAGATAGACGGCAAAATTTATGTGGATGGTCAAAATATTTATGATCAAGAGACCGACGTCGTTTCGCTTCGCAAAAAAGTCGGCATGGTATTTCAACGTCCCAACCCGTTTCCTATGAGTATTTATGACAATATTGCTTACGGGCCTCGTATTCATGGAATTAAGAAAAAAGCAATGCTGGATGAGATTGTGGAAAAAAGCTTGCGGCAAGCTGCGTTATGGGACGAGGTTAAGGATCGTTTGAACAAATCCGCTTTGGGATTATCCGGCGGTCAGCAGCAGCGGCTATGCATCGCTCGTCTGCTGGCGGTTGAGCCTGATGTTCTATTGATGGATGAGCCTACTTCGGCATTGGACCCGATCTCCACTTTGAAGGTCGAAGAGCTGACACAAACGTTAAAAGAAAAATATACGATTATTATCGTTACGCACAATATGCAGCAAGCAGCTAGAATTTCCGATTATACTTCCTTCTTCTTAAATGGAGAATTAATTGAATCCGACCAAACAGATAAGATTTTCACCGCACCTACGGATCAAAGAACGGAAGATTACATTACGGGACGTTTCGGATAATAAACAGAACAAGAGAAAGGGTGTAGATATGGATACTAGAATTATTTTTCATCAATCCGTTGATGAACTGAAGAAAGCGCTGCTGCGCATGGGGGGCCTTGTAGAGGAATCAATCTCAAAGGCTGTCGAGTCTTTGTCTACATTAGACGAAGGGCTAGCTAGAGACATCGTAGCCAAAGATGATATTATCGATGAGATGATGCTAGGTGTTGAGGAGAGCTGCTTGCGTTTAATTGCATTGCAGCAGCCGATGGCAAGCGATTTAAGATTAATTGGTACGGCATTAAAGATTGCGACCGACCTTGAACGGATTGGGGATCATGCCGTAGATATTGGGAAAATAACGATTCGCCTGTCAGGAGAAGAACTGATCAAGCCACTTGAGGATATACCGAGAATGGCGCTGCTAGTCAAAAACATGCTGCATGAAAGCTTGTTGGCTTTTACGGAAGGCGATATTCACCGTGCAGCAGCTTTAGCAGAAAAGGATGACGAGGTAGATAAGCTGTATAGTATTCTTATGACTGAAATTATCGGCTTAATGAGCCAAGATCTTATCCGTAACAGACAGCTGTCTCACCTGATGTTTGTCGCGCATTATCTGGAACGGGTGGCGGATCACGCAACTAATATTGGTGAAGGCGTTATCTACATGGTTACGGGTAAGCGCAAGGATTTGAATATTTAATATGACAAGGGAGCCGAGAAATCGGCTTCTTTATTCATGTAACTCGATAACAAAATCGCAGCTTTATTATATAAGTAAGTAGTTATATAATCATATACATAAATACGGAGTGTTAGAGAAGGAGCTATGTGTATGCGAAATTGTTGAAGTTTTACAGACCAGCCAACCTAATATTAGCCAACATATGCGGAAGCTTAAGGATGGAGGACTTGTCAAAGAAAGCAAAAGGGGACAATGGGTTTATTACTCCCTGACCGTTCAAGATAGACCTTATTTGGATGGGCCATGGACTCAATCCACGCGCTGTTATCGTAATGAAGGAAGTAGGCGTCGATATTAGCAATCATAGCTGAGATGTGATCGATCCAGAGATTTTAAACCGTGCGGATTATGTTATTACTTTGTGTGGTCATGCGGACGAGCACTGTCCAGTTATTTCGAACCCAAATGTGGTGAAATGGCACTGGGGGTTTGACGACCCGGCTAAAGCTACCGGTACAGAGGATGAAATAATGACACAATTCCGAAGCGTTCGCGATGCAATTTTAGATGCAATTTTGATACAAGTTAGATGCAATTATAAGGATGCATAAGGTGTTTTTTGGGTCGCATGCTTCATTTACACAAACTTTACAATGCGCAATAGGGACATTTAACACTGGAATGAATTTCCTGTGCTATAGTTAAAACTATGAAGCATTTTACTGAAGTAGGGATGAACATGACGACGGACAAACAGACGAAATCGATGATAAGTATGGGGGAAGACAGTTCTTTTTTCAGGGAGCAATTTCAACAAATTCTTCAGCATAGACTGATCCACTCCGTTTATCAACCAATTGTTTCCCTGAAAGACGGTGTTATTGCAGGCTATGAAGCGTTGACTCGCGGACCGGAGAATAGTCCTTTTCAATCGCCTGTAAGGCTGTTCGAGTATGCAGAGAGAGAAGGATTGTTATATTCTTTGGATCGGTTAGCACGGGAAACGGCAATTCGTGGGTCATTTTTCTCTAAGGGTCGTGAGCTGCTGTTTATCAACATCCCTGCCGCTATTTTACAGGATCCGCAGTTTGCTTCGGGCAAAACCATGGAGCTGCTGCAGGCTCGCGGGCTTACCCCGGGCAATGTTGTGTTTGAAATTACGGAGCGCAGCTCGATTGAGGATTTCTCCATGGCCAAGCAGGTGCTGGAGCACTACCGCCGTCAAGGGTACCGCATTGCAATCGATGATGCTGGAGCGGGCTATTCTTCCTTGCAAGCGATTGCGGAGCTTCAACCTGATTTCATTAAAGTGGACCGTTCTTTAGTCCAAGACATTCACCTGCATAAAACGAAGGAATATATTATGGAGACCTTCGTGACCTTTGCCAAAAAGCTTCATATTGAAGTAATAGCTGAAGGAATCGAGTGCATCGAAGAGCTGCTTCATTTAACCCGTATGGGGGTCCATTATGGGCAAGGTTTTTTGTTAGGAAGGCCGGGATTGGAGAAGTCATCGGTAGATATCGGAATGGTTAAACAAATTGTACAGCATCGGAAAATTCATGATTCAGTTGGCAGCACATGGGCTATCGGAGATCTAACTGCACCCATTCAGAAGTTCGACTCCAAGACTGTTATTTCTGAAGTGGCCAATTATTTCAAGAAAAACAGTAATGCTGTTGGGGCTGTAGTTGTATCCGATGAGATTCCTGTTGGTTTAATTATGAGGGAACGGTTATTTCAGCAATTGGCTGGCCAGTATGGTTTCTCTTTATTCTGGAACCGAACCATCGATCAGGCTATGGATGCGTACCCTTTAATTGTAGATAAGCAAACGCCTGTTGAAACCGTATCTCAGTTGGCAACCTCGCGTAATACGAATTTATATGATCTGGTTATTATTACAAGTGAAGGCAGGATGGCGGGTGCTGCTTCGATTCGATCGATTCTTGAATGTATTACTAATGCCCGCATGGAAACAGCCAAGGTGGCGAGCCCGCTGACCGGACTGCCTGGTAACATTCAGATTCACCGAGAACTAAATAAGCGTCTTTTGGAAAAAAGAAGATTCTCCGTAATATATGCGGATCTGGATTATTTCAAATGGTTCAATGATCGCTACGGCTTTCAAAAAGGCGACATACTGATCCAATTTACAGCAGATGTAATCCAGCAATCCATAGTTGTTTGCGGAATACCCTTCGATTTCGTTGGTCATATCGGGGGAGATGATTTTATTGCGCTTACCTCCACGGACATACCTGAGAAGCTGTGTGTAGAACTAATCCGCCGCTTTGACCAAGGGGTAAGGATGTTTTATGAAGGTGATGATTGGTCTTATGTTGAGGATCGCAGCGGCAATCGTATTGAAACCAGCGGTGTCACGATCTCTTTATCTCTTATCATTTGCGAGAATGAAGCAACGGTTACCTTGGAAGAAATATCGCAGGCGGCTGCAAAGCTCAAGAAGCAATCCAAATCACAGTTGGGCAGCGTATTTGTAAGTGAACGAATAGGATTGCCCACAAATTCGGAAGATCAGATTAATGAGGTCGTCTACGAAAATAACTCTAAAAGCTGATCGATCTGCTGAATACAGAATACATTCCGTTTCCCAAGCTTTTGCTGGGAAATTTTTTTTGTTGTTACATCGGTATGCCGCTGGATCCATATAGCATCCATACCCGATTTAACGGCACCACAAACATCGTGCTTCCACGAGTTGCCAACCATAACCGCTTGCCGTGGTGAGAGGTCTAAAGTACGTACTGCTGTTTTGAAAAGAGGGGTTCCAGGCTTTTTGTCAATGTGCTTTACTGCTGTAAAGATGTGTTCGTTTGGAAAAAACGGATGGAGCCCAAACCTGTCCAGCAGATAAAGGACCTCACTGTGCGGACTGTTGCTGATAATCGCCAGCTTGAAGTGGGGAGAAAGTGTGCGCAGCGTATCAACCACACCGGGAGCAAGCGATTTGGCGGCTAGTCGGTGGTTGCGGACCATGCGGAAAAAGTCGACGGGAAAGTGCTGATGTACCGGGATATCGAGTTCTTGAAGCGCGTCCATTAAGCATTTTTGCTGCAATTCATCGAGCTGCAGCTTAACGCCTCTGAGCTTTTTCTGCCGCTGCCAGTTGGCTTGATAGGCCTCCCATAGCCCAGCTGACCTTGGAGACTCAGGGTCTCGCGACCAGCGGGCTGAATATTCATCCCATACAGTAAGGAACGCCTGCTCAAAATGAACACCCTGGTGAATGAGGGTTTGATTAACGTCAAAACAAATGGCTTTCTTGTCGTGCGTACGGTGCTGAATACTCATGGTCGACTTCCTCCGTTCGTGCTTAACGTTTTACCTGATAATTATGTTTATGCGGAAGCTGGAGGCGTCACCCCCTTGGACAGGAATAGAAGCTTATGCTTTTTTTGAAAGGGGAAGCTTTAAGTTTAATGAGCTGCAAAGGGCACCATGTATTTTCATCGAACGGAAATCGAATAGAAGTTTTTCTAAATACGTAATCCTATGCTATCATGGAGTTAGTATGGAAAATGAGGTGTAATCATGTCTAAATTAGTAGTGATCGATGGCAATAGTATTGCATACCGCGCTTTTTTTGCGCTCCCGTTACTGAGTAATTCGAGCGGTTTACACACGAATGCGGTATACGGATTTACAACCATGCTGTTAAGGCTGTTGGAAGAACAGAAACCGACACATTTTCTGGTAGCGTTCGATGCTGGGAAAGCGACTTTTCGACATAAGGATTATGCAGAATATAAAGGTGGGCGTGCTAAGACTCCACCAGAGCTATCTGAGCAATTTCCGCTATTAAAGGAATTGATCCACGCATTCGGGATTTCCCAGTTTGAGCTTAATGGGTACGAAGCTGATGATATTATAGGTACATTGACGAGAATTGCTGACGAAAAGGGCGGCATCGAAGTAATTGTTGTGAGCGGAGATAAGGATATGCTCCAGCTGGCATCCGATCAAGTTAAAATAGCTTTGACGCGCAAAGGCATCAGTGAGGTCGAGCTGTACGATCCTGCTTATATTATGGAGAAGTACGGTTTAACGCCTAATCAAATTATCGATCTGAAGGGCTTGATGGGAGATACGAGCGATAATATTCCAGGGATTCCTGGAGTAGGAGAGAAAACAGCGCTCAAGCTTCTGCACGAATACGAGTCCGTGGAAGGCGTATTGGCTAATACGGATCAAATGAAGGGTAAGCTGAAGGAAAAAATCATTGAGCACGCGGAAGACGCACGGATGAGCAAGGGGCTCGCCACGATATTCCGTGAGGTACCGCTTACCTCTACTTGGGATGAATTAGCTTATACAGGCTATGAGGGACAAGCTCTAGCCAATATGTTTCGTAAGCTGGAGTTCAAGTCGCTTTTGGACAAAATGGATTTCGGCGGTGCCGACACATCACTAGCATCCGACCAGCCTCCACAGGAGGAGATTCAAACGGTTGCTGTAGACAGAGATCGCCTGCCTGAGCTGCTTGAGGCTCTGCCTCATGTGGATGCCATGCATGTTGAAGTGGTAGGAGATAACCCTCATACCGGATATGTGCTTGGTTTAGCGTTAGCTTCGAAGGATACTTGCTACTATGTACCGTTTGAGCTGCTGCGCGAAGAGGGAGCTCATTCTGAGGCTTTAAGAGCATGGGTGGAATCACCGGACAAATCCTTAGCCGTCTACGATCAGCATCGCGCTGAGGTAGCTTTGGGCTGGCATGGCCTCAGTCTGTGCGGGTCGTCCTTTGATGTGCTGCTGGCAGCCTATCTGCTGGATCCAACTGAGTCGTCTTTGACTCTGAATGGTTTATCGACCAAGTATGGCTTGCCTTCCTTGAAGGCGGACGAGGACGTATTCGGAAAAGGGGCTAAATTTCAAATCCCCGCGGCTGAGATCGTTTGTGAGCATTTATGCCGAAAGGTAACGGCTGTTCAAAGCCTGCAGGGGCCGATGAAGCAGGACCTGGAGAGCAATGGTATGCATCAGCTGTTCTACGAGCTGGAGCTTCCTCTTGCTAGTGTACTTGCTTCAATGGAGAAGAAGGGAATCAAGGTAGATGTTGAAGCACTGAAGCAGTATGGCGCTGAGCTCGCGATTCAGCTGGAGTCCATCATGAAATCCATTTATGAGGCGGCTGGAACCGAGTTCAATATTAATTCGCCCAAGCAGCTAGGAGAGATATTGTTTGAGAAGCTGCAGCTGCCTGCCGTTAAGAAAACGAAAACAGGCTATTCCACGGATGCTGAAGTGCTTGAAAGGCTGGAGCCTTACCACCCGGCCATAGGCCATATTCTCAATTACCGGACATTAGCGAAGCTTCAGTCTACTTATGTGGAAGGATTGTTGAAAGAGGTTCGTGGGGAAACCGGCAAGGTCCACACGTATTTTAAGCAGACGATTGCCGCTACTGGCCGTTTGAGCAGTCAGTACCCGAATTTGCAGAATATCCCGATCCGCCTGGAGGAAGGCCGCAAAATCCGTAAGGTATTCGTACCATCCAGACCGGGTTGGTCGATATTAACCGCCGACTATTCACAGATTGAGCTTCGTGTGCTGGCTCATATTTCGCAGGATGAGAGGCTGATGGAAGCGTTCCTGAAGGATATGGATATTCATACAAAAACGGCGATGGATGTGTTCGGAGTGGCTGAATCGGCAGTTGATTCGAATATGCGCCGGCAGGCCAAAGCCGTTAACTTCGGCATTGTGTATGGTATCAGTGATTACGGCTTATCTCAAAATTTAAACATTACCCGTAAGGAAGCGGCTGCATTTATTGAACAGTATTTTGTCGTTTTCCAAGGGGTTCGCCAATATATGGATGATATTGTAAAGAAAGCGCGCCAAGACGGATATGTCACTACTCTGCTGCAGCGTCGCCGCTATTTACCAGAGATTACGGCCTCAAATTTCAACCATCGTTCGTTTGCCGAACGGACAGCGATGAATACGCCAATTCAAGGCACCGCGGCTGACATTATTAAGCTGGCTATGGTGCAGATGGATGAGCGGATGAAGCGGGACGGCTTGAACAGCCGTATGCTGCTTCAGGTGCATGATGAATTGGTATTCGAGGTGCCTGAAGAGGAAATCGAGATTATGAAAGCAACCGTAAAAGATGTAATGGAGAACGCACTTTCACTAGACGTTCCGTTGAAAGCAGATGTTGACACCGGCTTAAACTGGTATGAGGCTAAGTAAGGAGAGTCCCCCACCCGAACCCATATATCCCCCACCCATACCCATGCACCCCCACCCAAACCCTCCCCGCCGGGAGGGCTCCAAGGGCTACGCCCTCTGGACACCCAGAAAGGGAGCGGTCGTACTTGGATGCTGTGATGGGGGAACGCTGTTGTCCCTGCGGGACAAGCTTGAAGCTAGTGCTTTCTATGGATGTATCGGGGGTACGAAAACGGCACTACTAGGTGAAAACAAACTACGATTTGATGTTGTTAAAGACGGTCAAGCACTCTGGACATAGCCGTATTCCATTGCTGCTGAGAACATTATGAATGTTATTGAGGTGAAATCATCATGCCTGAGTTACCAGAGGTTGAAACGATACGACGGACCTTGAACGAATTAGTTTTACAAAAAACAATAGATAGCGTCACTGTGCATTTGAACCGGATTATACAGCTGCCTGAGGAGGTAGGGGAATTCTGCCTTCTGCTGGCTGGCCAAACCATCCAAAGCGTTGAGCGCAGAGGCAAATTTCTCTGCTTTATGATGGATGATTTTACACTGGTGTCCCATCTTCGGATGGAAGGCAGGTACGGCTTATATGATCAGAAGGATCCATTGGAGCTGCACACGCATGTCGTGTTTCACTTTACAGACGGCACTGAGCTGCGTTATAAAGACGTTCGTCAATTCGGTACGATGCATCTGTTTCCAAAGGGCCGGGAGCTAGAGGAGAAGCCGTTGAAAAAGCTCGGGCTAGAGCCGTTAGCTAAAGACTTTACCTTAGCGGCTTTTAGCAATAAATTATCCGGTCGTTCAACCAAAATCAAACCTCTGCTGCTCAATCAGGAATATATAGTCGGTATAGGGAATATTTATGTGGATGAGTCTCTTTTCTTGGCAGGCATTCATCCAGAACGAGAAGCGGATACATTGACTCGGCAGGAGCTCGCTACTCTATTCGAGGCGATTGTAAAAACGCTTCAAGAAGCAGTTGCTGCGGGTGGCTCATCTATAAAATCCTATGTGAACGGACAGGGTGAGATTGGTCTGTTCCAGCATCAGCTCAAAATGTACGGCCGCAAGGGAGAGCCCTGCTATGCCTGTGGTCAGCCGATTGAGAAAAGCGTTGTAGCAGGACGGGGAACCCACTTTTGCCCCCAATGTCAACCTCTGAAATGGAAGCTGAAACGTGTAAAGAAGGTTAAGGTTTAACAGTTGTGCACCCTCCGCCCATTTTTTCCATATAGTAGGGGTAAAGTGATCAGGAGGGATAAAATAATGCTGCTGCCTATTATATCTTTATTGTTTTTAGCTTTGGCTGTTAGTCTGGATGGTTTCGGAGTAGGTGTAATGTACGGCTTACGCAAAATTCGGATACCACTGTTATCCGTAACCATCATTTCTGTTTGTTCTGGACTTATTATCTATATGTCGATGCAGATTGGTGTTTTTATCAGTAAATTTGTAGATCCGGGCATTGCAAAAGGAATTGGCGGACTCATCCTGATAGGCATCGGCATTTGGGCTTTATATCAAGTTTTGACGCAGAAAAAGGACTCGGCGGAACAAGGGGAGAATATCGATCAACCAACAGCGGCAGCAGATTTCTCAATTGAGTCGTCTATCCAAAGCACTAAAGAAATTCTGTATATCGAGCTGAAGCGACTGGGGTTGGTCATTCAAATCCTGCGGACGCCTTCTATAGCGGATAGGGATCGCTCAGGTAACATATCTGCATCTGAGGCAGTGTTGTTAGGGGTGGCCCTTTCTTTGGATGCCTTTGGCGCTGGTATCGGGGCGGCTTTAATCGGATTTACCCCATGGCTTACTTCGGCTGTTATAGCATTTGCGAGCGGAGCGTTTCTAGCTACAGGATTGAGGATAGGCTATAGATATTCAGAGCTAGTTTGGATTCGAAGGTTATCTGTTTTTCCGGGATTTGTTTTAATTTTTATGGGAATTATGAAAATGTTGTAATATAATGCTTACAAGCTAAGGAGAATAACTATGAACATCGGTTTAACCGGGGGCATCGCCTGCGGCAAAAGCACTGTTTCTAATATGCTGGTGCAGCGCGGGGCGATGCTGGTTGACGCCGACCGTATAGCCAGAGAGGTTGTTGAACTTGGCAGCCCTGTGCTGGCACAAGTAGCAGAACGGTTTGGCCATGAAGTGCTCTTCCAAGATGGAACGCTGAACCGCAAGAAGCTGGGTGAACTGGTTTTTGGAAATCAGGAAGCTTTGAAGGATTTGCAGGACATCATGCATCCTTCAATTAGGGCTCTCATGCGCGAGAGAATGCAGCAATATGAACAACAGCATCCGAATAAGCTGGTAGTTGTAGATGTACCACTGTTGTACGAATCCGGACTGCAATCGATGTTTGAAGAGGTAATGGTAGTTTATATTCCCCGAAATGTGCAGATGGACAGGCTTGTTCTACGCGATGGTTTGTCATTAGAGCAGGCTGAGAAAAGACTGCAGGCCCAAATGGATATCGAGCAGAAGAAAGCTTTGGCTGATATTCTCATAAACAATGAGGGCTCCTTAGAGCAAACAGAAGGGCAAGTAGAACAATTCCTGAGAAAGAGAGGGCTTCTATGAGCTTTGGCTTTTGGCGAAGGAAGCGGGTGTTTGCACTATTTCTAATTGCATTTATCATATTTATGTTTCTAAGCAGCAGCATGGTGGGCCGCATTCTTTATCCGATTCAATATAAGGATGAGATACTGCTTAATGGTAATAAATATGGTTTGGATCCGTTTTTGATCGCAGCCATTATTCGTGTAGAATCTAACTTTCAAGTGGATATCGAATCGAAAAAGGGCGCTTTTGGACTGATGCAGCTGATGCCGGACACTTCGGATTGGATTGTGGAGATGGGGCGTTTTTCAACTAGTCATAAAGAAAATTTACATAACCCCACGGTCAGTATACAATTAGGATCATGGTACTTAAGCTGGCTGCACAAGCAGTATAAAGGCAATACAGTGGCAGCAATAGCCGGATATAACGCAGGACAGGGAAATGTGAACCGTTGGATGCAAAATCAAGAATGGGATGGTACACTTGAAAAAGTGGATTCGATCCCATTTGGTGAAACAAGACATTACATTCAGCGTGTTTTATATTATTATAATAAATATCATAAACTTTATGCAGAAGAATGGGGAATATCGCCTCAAATGCAAAAAAGCATTGGACAAGCTCCTTAAGGAGCTATGTCCAATACTTCTTCTTCTTAAAATGATTACTTAAATTGTCCAGCTAGTTGTTGTTCAGCGATTTGTACCAGGCGACGAGTAATGTTACCACCAATCGCACCGGCGTCACGAGTAGCCATGTTACCCATGTAACCGTCTTGAGGAATGGCGATACCCAATTCCTGTGCTACCTCGTATTTCAGTTGATCCAACGCTGCGTTCGCTTGTGGAACTACAAGTACGTTGCTGCTTCGAGATTGTCCTGCACCCATGTCTGTTCACCTCCTTGTGTTTGGTAAACCTATTATGTGCGTTTATCAGAAGTTCATAACAGGGATTCGTTGGCAATCCGTCGGATGAGTTCACAAGGGATATTCCCGGCTAAAGGAGTGTAAGAATATGAAATGTCCGTACTGCGATTATCACGGAACCAAAGTGCTGGATTCCCGCGCAGCCAATGAAAACAAATCCATTCGCCGCCGCAGGGAATGTGAGAAATGCACCAAGCGATTTACGACGTTTGAAATGGTGGAGGAGACTCCGCTGATAGTTATTAAGAAAGACGGCAGCCGCGAAGAATTCAGCCGGGAGAAAATGCTGCGCGGGCTAATTCGGGCCTGTGAGAAGCGTCCAGTATCGGTAGAGCAGCTGGATAAGATCGTCTCTGAAGTGGAGAAGCAGGTCCGCAATACCGCCCATGCAGAAGTAGACAGCCGCAACATCGGTGAAATCGTAATGGAACAGCTGTATCCAGTAGATGAGGTTGCCTATATTCGGTTTGCATCCGTATACCGTCAATTCAAAGACATCAATATGTTCATGCGTGAGCTCAACGACATTCTCTCCAAGCATGGCGTCGGCGAAGATAATAAATAAAACACAGGTGTGAGTTGTCATTTTCTATTGACAACCTTTTAACACCTGTGGTATTATCATTTTTGTTGCTATGGGGCCTTAGCTCAGCTGGGAGAGCGCATCGCTGGCAGCGATGAGGTCAGGGGTTCGATCCCCCTAGGCTCCACCAAAATAAACCATTCAAGTCCACGATTAATTTCGTGGACTTTTTTTAATTGGTGGATAGCCTAGGGGGAGATGAACCTCTATAGGATCGCTAACGGATGAAGTGAATGTGATACATCCTTGAATTTGCCTCACGGAGGAACACGGCGTCTGAATCTTCCGCTAAAGATGGATTAGCGAGTTTTGCGAGGTACATTCCCCTATACTCCACCAATAGCTTAAATCAACACGGGAGAGTTTTTGGTCGATGTGACCTATACTCTAAAGACCATATAAAGGGGTTCGATTATTATTGTTATTCATGTAAGAAAGCACTTCCCACCTTGAGTAGAATCGGACTAGCGCTGGTCGTGACGGTATCGTGATGTTAAATTTCTCGACTGGAATTCATGCCTTTTCTATACATTTTTTCTGATTCAATAGGACTTTCTTTTGCTGTCATATGGTGTGGAATTACCCGGCAAACTTGAACCGGCCCACCAAATACGGCTGACCTATGCTTTTCCACATGCTGCTTGGGCAAGGGGCGGTTATAATAGCCTGGTACATATTTATTGATCATTTCCTGAAGTACATGGGTGGCTTCATCCAAATCTGTGATCGGCTCTGCTTGTCCAAATATCATTACGCTCATATAAGCCGTATCCGTTTTGGCAGGTACCGGATCCGTAATGGTCCCGTATTCCTCGCATACCGTAAAACATACCTCTGGATTTTCACTCATAACCTGATTACGTCTTCCATCTCCAGCTCCGTGAAAATAGAGCTTCCCCTCAGTCCATACATAATTAAGCGGTACAACATAAGGCAGGTTCCCATCAACCAACCCAAGATACCCAATTCTCGCTTGGTGAAGGAAATTTTCAATTTTCTCTTGATCCTGACATTCCCTGATCTTGTAACGAACCGAATCCATGTCAAAATCTCTCCTTTCACTCCTAAGATATTAATCTACCCGACTCGAAACCGATAATCTAATAGAGTATGGCAACGCCTATATTGCAAATCTCAGCGTTATTACGGTAGTATAGCAGTGAATGGAGTGTTCATAAATATCCAAAGATCACGTTTCTATGCAATCCATAATTAATATATTATGGTTTGAGCTTCTATTTGGGGGTGTGCACGATGTTGAAAATAAACCGGAATGATAGCAGACCGATCTGGATGCAATTGCTTGATCAAGCGATTCATAATATTAAAAGCGGAATTTGGCCACCTGGAGAATTGCTGATTCCTTCCCGTGAACTTGCTCACCTGATAGGTGTCTCTCGCTCAACGATACAGATCGTCTATGAGGAATTGCTAAGTAGAGGGTATACGGTTACATCTCGTCGAGGAGGAACGCGAGTTAGTGAATGGAATCAAGTCAATGACTCAACAAAGGAAATAATAACATATGGCCCCATTCCCCCCTCGCTTCCCTTGTTGAACTCGGCGGTTGAACAATTACATGACTGGTTCAGGGGCAAAGAACATCGAAAAGTAGCTATTGATTTTAGTCCCCATGAACCCTATTTGGATGATCAATTTCAAAAGAACTGGCGACAATCCTTTCTCCACGCATCTAATGATATGGACTTATCAAACTGGGCTTACGGTAATCCCTATGGTTATACACCATTACGTGAGGAAATTCAGCGTTATTTATCACTTGAACGAGGTATCCATATCCAAACAAATCAAATACTA
Source organism: Paenibacillus foliorum (assembly GCF_013141765.1). Classification (GTDB taxonomy): domain Bacteria; phylum Bacillota; class Bacilli; order Paenibacillales; family NBRC-103111; genus Paenibacillus_S; species Paenibacillus_S foliorum. The sequence continues at coordinate 231,044 of NZ_WHOD01000128.1, read as the reverse complement.
TTGACCTCAGGAGCTCAGCACAGCATTGACTTAATCGCACAATCGCTTTTATCTGATGGGGACACTGTCTCTGTAGAAGATCCCGGTTTTCCAGCTTCCTGGATGTCGATGAAATATCGGCGTATGAATGTAGTGCCTGTTCCCGTTGATGAGTATGGTCTAGTGGTTGAACATATTCACCCACAATCCAAACTGATCTTTGTCACCCCTTCGCACCAGTGCGCGACAGGGGGTGTTATGTCAGAGCCGCGAAGGCAACAATTGCTACATAAAGCCGTTCAAGAACAATTTTGGATCATTGAGGACGATTATGATAGTGAATTTCGATATCGTGGGGAGCCGCTTCCAACGTTGATTAGCCAGGAACCTAATAATACCTTGTACCTTATGAGTTTTTCTAAAATGATAGCTCCAGGAATTCGTATTTCGGCTATCGTTGGACCTGTAGCGGCAATTGCTCAACTAGCCAAGGTACAGGAGCTGACTTATCGACACCTACCGATTATGGATCAGCTAATACTAACCCACTTCATCAAGAATGGGCATTTTATGCGCCATATGAGAAGAGTCAGAAATGTGTACCGACGAAGACATGCAGCCATGACAAAGGCTATTATGGCTAGCGGTTTAGGGGAGCGTTTCACACTAAGCGGAGTAGAAACGGGATTGCATATGTTACTTGAGGCTGAGGAGTCATACGACGAAGAAACTGTGACAAAGTTAGCCCTCCAAAAAGGAATACGTGTGTACCCTCTTGGACCCTATTGTTTGGAAAGTAAACGAAAGGGATGGGTGTTGGGGTTTGCAAAAGTAGATGAAGGATCGATTGAGCTGGGGATTTATCGTCTTGCGGAGTTGATCTTATATAATCTTAAATTATGAGCTTCTTTACTAGTATGTAGAAGGAACCAAGGCTACGTGATCCAATAAGTAAGAGCGTGTACGTTGAAATTTTTGGACATGTAGTATTGGGCAATCGACCAAGCCATTGGAGCCGATCCTATGCCGAGAGACTCATCGGTATGGGCGTCATTGAGGGGTTTGAGGATATTATCAGTGGTTTCCCGGATGGCACGTTCCGGCCCGGTGCACCCGCCACCTGGGCGGAAGCTGCAGCCATGCTGTATCGATTAATGGAGGCTTTGGATATTTGAGGTTAGATAGGACGTTAATCATTCACGCGATACTTAGCGTGTTTGGAAGAGTTCCGGCTCCCCTGTAGCGGAAGGTCTAGGTAAGTTTGTTTAATAAGGTAAGTCCTAATTGAGATCGCCGCCCGTAATCTTCGGAATACAGGGTGGCGGGGACTGCGGTATTCTCCTGGCGTGAGCTAATGTAGCAGGCTGCGGCAATCATTTCTGTGCTTGGATTATCATAGAACTGGCTTCGCGTATATTGGGCGGCTACTTCGAGACTAAGGACTAATGCCGCTGCGATAGGAAGCAATCGCTGAATTAGCGGTACTGAGTGGTCCGACCTCATTCAAGGTAGGCTCAAGTGTGGGCCGCAGCAGCTCGGCTAGGCGTGTGGAAGCGTTTCCGATCATCAAGAAAATCGGGCTGAAAGTTGAAAAAGTAAGATCCCGTAGGAGCCGCATATTCGCTCCAATGCCCAAGTAAATTCATGGGGCGGCACCATGTAAATAATGTCCGGGTACAGGTTCGGCATGCCATCGGCTAGCTGATAGCCTTTCCCTCCGTGACGATTGCATCTCGAAGGTGCTGTGGACATAGCATCCATGATATTTATCAGCATTCAAGAAAGTGATACTAAATATTCCCGAATGGACAGTAACAGGCCAGATGAGACCTCTGCATCCTTAGTCCGAGATATTGCTGGCAGTGCCTTAGCATCTTCGATAGTTCTATCTCCTTATCCCCGCGTAAGCATCGAGTTTCCTTAGAAATAAGCCCCTTTGCCGTTCGTGGAATAAAATTCGCGGGAAATCCCGTTCGACCTTGCGCTTCGCTTTCGCTGTACTAAGGTCATAATGATCAAGGAGTCTGCATATTCCCCGGGGGAATCGAAGCAGCACCCTCAACATTTCGTAGTCCTCGCGCTTCAGCTTGCAGACGGTCTGATAGCCGTCCAAAAGTGATCGAGCGACGGAGAAGTTCCAGTTTTGGCACTGACAGAAGTTATAAATAGCGCGGTTAAGATCATACGCGCGCAAATCCACTCTCAGCGTCTCAAAGTCGATTAAACTGATGCCTTTTCCCGTTCTGATCGCATTGGTCGGTCCGAAATCCCCGTGGCATAAAGTTGGCCTTGTTTTTCGGCATATCAAACGGTAACGGCTTCTTCGTAATGCCCGCATAGAGCTCCCCGCCATATTCAATAGTTCGCTGCCATGCGCCTGAAGCATGCGGTCAAGCGGACTATTAAAGCCGTTTCTTCTTGCCTTCCGGATGATGACGAGTAGTTTTCTCTGATCAAGGCGAAGTAAGGCGGGCCATGATCCCAACATATTTTGCTTCCCGCCGGCTGGAACTTTAATCTGAGCGCTGGATTGATGAAACTTAGCCAGAAGAATGCCGCATTCTCTCATTTGCTTCTTTGAAAGCGATGAGGGCCAAGCACCTTTCAACCATGGGATAAGAATAAAAGGTGGGCTATCTTGTTGTAGCTTGGCAAACAAGCGTTTGCCCGAATTTTCGCGAAGGTTGCGCCACCCGAGCCGAATAGATCCTTTGCGCCGCATCCGCTGCAGTGTCTTGTCAATCCAGCGAATCTGGCTGAGAGGATACGGCATTCTCTTTAAACAATAATCGGCTCCGTTAGCAGCCGTTATTCGGTAAACGCCATTTTTGACAACCTCCATTCGTTTCGCCAGGATGCCGAATTTTTCGGAAAGCTGCTTGACTTCCTGATTAATGCGCATGGTCCGATTTGACCTCCCTTATCGGTGGCACTCTTACTCTTAGATTAGAGCTGCCGGAACAGCTTCTTGTACCGGCTGGCAGCCACTGGCCATTGATAACGGGACGCCAGCCGTCGGCCGGACGCAATTCGCTTGTCAGTGAGCCGTTTGTTGTTCCACATCGCTTTAATGGAAGCGGCAATTGTGGTACCGTCCACTCTGGGTATCGTTTGAGCTACTCTGCTGTTCACAAATTCGGCAAGTCCTCCAGCACGGGTCGACACCAATGGAATTCCGCTGGCCAGCGCCTCAAGCGCGACCAATCCGAATGATTCCTGATTACTCGGCATCACCACTGCACCACATGTAGCATACATTTTCTGCACCTTGCTCTGATTGCGAAACCCGAGCCAATGCACCTCGGATGATATGCTAAGCTTTCTGGCAAGAGTCTTCAGATGGTGTACATAACCCCCCGGACCTGTTCCGACCAGATCCAGCCGAACTTTATTACCATCTTGTTTCAATTTTGAAATTGCCTTCAGGAGCGGTTCTATTCCTTTCAATGGAACGAGTCTGCCAACGTATAGAAGGTGTCGCCGTGAGGAGCGAGCTTCAGATTTACGCAAAACTATGCCATGGCTGACGATAGCGGTTTTTCCTGCGACGAAAGGATACAGCTTCTTCAGCTTGCCGAGCTCCGACCGGCTTGGCACTGCGATCATATTAGTCTTTTTAAGCAGTAATGCCTGTTGGCCCATAGTCATCCGTTTCCTCTTGCTTGAAGGGCCTTTTTCCAAAGCAACCAGAGAATGACTAGTATAAATAACCGGAATGCGGCGCTTTAATCGGAAATATTTGGCCACATTCATAAATTGCAGGCTGTGTATATGGATCCCGTCCGGTTTGAGGTATCCTTGTTGCTTGATCCATCGCTCTATAGCGGCGGGATTAAACTGCCGTGTCTTCGAAGAGTAATACGGGGCTCTTGCCGGGAAACGTACGATACACAGCCGCTTGCGGTTCGTAATACTGATTCGGGAATAGTTGCTCTTGCTCAAGACGGTGATATGAACGCCACTACGTACATATGCCTTGGTCAAATTAGTAACAGCTGTCCCTAAACCCCCAATAATATGCGGCTCATATTCAGTCGCGAGGATCCATAATCGTTGGGGTTGTCTCAAGATGCTTCCTCCCTCATTAAATACTGGCTTCTCCGTTTTTTTACTCTGCCCGATACAATACACAGAATATGACGCGCGAAGCTTGCTGCTTGTGCAGAAGGCTAGAGCAAGAAAATAACTGTAGTTTGGTGCTAACTTGTTTTCACATAAAGGATTAAGAGCGATCAATATACAGGAAATTACATCAATAGTCGGTATCAGCGATGGATAAATGACAATGTACGCCGATAAAACAATTAAGTTTGATCCGGCTAAGTCAGCTGAATGAAGGAGATTTTGTACTAATATCCAATGCCTTTTTTGCTGAAATTGAAAGCGAAAATTTGTAAATCCCCATGGCCGCGGACTAAAGCCGACCGACAACAGAAGAAGTTGCCTCATTGAGCTTGATCGATTAATTTAGAATTCATGATCTTTTCGACAGCTGATACCCAGCACGGTCACATTTCTGGTCACACTTTTTCATTTCTAGGAGCCGCGGCGCACTCGAAGGAAGAAATTTATAAACCCAAAAAGACTTGTCCCACAAGACTTTCTTTTGATCTTTCCCTAACGTACAAAACCCTATCTCTCCACTGGCAGTGATGAGGTCAGGGGTTCGATCCCCTTGGACTCCACCAAATCAACAAAGAAATAGAATATCGTAGCTCATTGGTTTGCTGACAAAGGACGCAAAAGGGAATTACAATTAAACTGTCGAACATAATAATAAAACGTATCAAACCGCTGCAACTGTCGGCGTAGAACGGTGGTAATGATGTCTAAGCCAATTGTATTCACTAAACTATATATCCCCTCGCCACGTTCTAAAGCTGTTCTACGCCCCCGCCTGATCGAGCGTCTGAACGAGGGGATACAACGCAAGCTGACTCTTATCTCTGCTTCCGCCGGTTGTGGCAAAACTACGCTTGTCAGCGAATGGATCGCCGGTTGCTCGCAACCAGCCGCCTGGCTGTCACTGGAGGAGGGAGATAACGACCTTGTTAGCTTTCTAACATACCTCATCGCTGCTGTGCAGACGATTGCGACGAATATTGGAGAAGGCGTTTTTGGTTTGCTTCAATCCCCTCAGCTGCCACCAGTCGAATCCATTCTAACGATTTTGCTCAATGAAATCGCTGCACTCCCGAGCAATTTTGTACTTGTCCTTGACGATTATCACGTAATTGATGCTATACCGATTGACAATGCTATCGCCTTTTTTCTGGAGCACATGCCACCACAAATGCATCTGGTCATCGCCACACGCGAGGATCCGCGCCTGCCCTTGGCACAGTTACGTGTTAGTAACCAATTGACTGAAGTGCGCGCCACAGATTTGCGTTTTACCTCCACAGAAGCGGCAGAATTTTTGGGCCAGGTGATGGGGCTACAGCTTTCTTCTGATAACATCGCCTTACTGGAATCCCGTACAGAAGGCTGGATTGCCGGACTGCAATTAGCCGCGCTTTCGATGCAGGGACATGAGGATCCAGCCAGTTTCATTAAATCCTTCTCTGGCAGTCACCATTTCGTACTAGACTATCTGGTTGAAGAGGTACTGAAACAACGCTCTGTGAGCATACAGACTTTCTTGCTATGCACATCAATCCTTGACCGGTTGTGCGGCCCTCTTTGCGATGCCGTTCTTCGCAAAGGAGTTGGGGAAAACATCGCTCCCACTGCTTCAGGACAAGAAACCCTGGAATATCTCGAACACGCCAATCTTTTTATCGTCCCGCTGGACAATGAGAGGCGCTGGTACCGTTATCATCATCTCTTTGCTGATTTGCTGCGGAAACGGCTGCGCCAGAGCATAACCTCGAATATAGGGGATGATGTGAGGGGCGTGGCTGAATTACATATACGTGCGAGCATTTGGTATGAAGACAATGGACTAGAAATTGAAGCTTTTCAGCACGCTACCGCCGCCAATGATACCCAGCGCGCTGCTCGCCTGATGGAAGGAGAGGGGATGCCCTTAATCTTTCGCGGAGCGGCGGTCCCTGTATTGAATTGGCTAGATTCAATGCCGAACGACGAACTGGATGCACAACCTCAATTGTGGGTGATGTATGCCTCTGCAATGCTGATGGTGGGTCAAATGATCAGCGTTGAACCGAAACTTCAAGCTGCTGAAAAAGCCCTGCAAGGTAACGAGCAAGACGATAAGACCCGGGATCTTATCGGACATATTGCCGCCATACGCGCCACGCTGGCTGTTAGCAAGCACCAGGCAGAAACTATAATTGCCGAGTCGCGTCGTGCCCTGAACTATTTGCACCCGGACAACCTGCCTGTCCGCACAGCCACTACCTGGACGCTGGGATATGCTTACCAGCTCCAAGGGGATCGTGCCGCGGCTAGCAAGGCCTATGCTGAAGCATTATCGATCAGTCAGATGATTGGGCATGTCATGATCACTCTTATGGCTACACTCGGCTTAGGGAACATACAGGAAGCACAAAACCAGCTTCATGTGGCGGCCGAGACTTATCGGCATGTTCTAGATATGGCAGGTGATCCGCCGCAGTTGGTTGCTTGCGAAGCGCACCTAGGCTTAGCCCGTATATGTTATGAATGGAACGACTTGGATGCCGCTATGCACCACGGTCAAAAGAGCGTTCAACTGGCGAAGCAATTTGAACATACAGACAGAGTCGTTGCAGGTGAGGTGTTTCTCGCCCGACTGAAGCTTGCACGGGGAGAGGTGAGCGGGGCTGCTGCTATTTTAGCTAAGGCTGACCATTTCGCTCGCCAACAAAACTTCGTAAATCAGGTGCCCCATATTGCTGCCGCACATGTGCTTGCGTTGCTTCATCAGGGCAATCTGGTGGCCGCCGTTCATTTGGCACAGAAGCACGAGCTTCACATCAGCCAGGCTCGTGTACACCTGGCACAGGGAGACGCGTCCGCAGCGCTGGCATTGTTGGAAACATGGCGAGGGCAGGCGGAGGAAAAAGGTTGGGAGGATGAACGGCTCAAAGTAATGGTTGTACAAGCGGTTGCTCTGTATGCGCACGGCGAAATATTCAAGGCTGTGCAACTGCTTGTAGATGCTCTGACGATGGCCGAGCCTGGCGGCTTCATCCGGATTTTTGTCGATGAAGGTATTCCGATGCTTAGGTTGTTGTCCGAAGCAGCTGCTCATGAAAATATGCCAAACTATCTAGGGAATCTGCTGGCTGAATTTGATGCTGAGGAACTGAATACTGAAATCAATTATGCTCAGCGCGAAGCCAAGCCTGCCCAACCCCTTATCGAGCCACTGAGTGGGCGGGAGTTGGAAGTACTGCACCTTATTGCACAAGGACTCTCTAATAGTGAGATTAGCGAGCGACTTTTCATCGCGTTGACTACGGTTAAAGGGCATAATCGGATTATCTTTGATAAACTGCAGGTTAAACGGCGCACCGAAGCTGTAGCACTTGCCCGCAAGCTGGGTCTGTTGTGAGATTTACCCACTTAATAGCCGGAATAATTTCAAAAACAATACTTTAGTATCTACATGACCCTACCTTGTTGCAGATATACTAATTGCATATTGAGGTTGGAGGAAACCCATGAGAGCGATTGTATGCACAAAATACGGATCACCCGAGGTTCTGGAGCTCAAAGAGGTAGAAAAATCTGTTCCCAAGGATAATGAAGTGCTGGTAAAAGTTCATGCGACAACCGTAACATCAGGGGACTGTAGAGTTCGAAGTTCCAACATTCCTATCTTGTATCAGATCCCAATGCGATTATTCTTAGGTTTCAGAAAACCAAGAAAATCTATTCTGGGGACGGAGTTAGCCGGAGAAGTTGAATCAATAGGCAAAGATGTAAAACGATATAAGAAGGGCGATCAGGTTTTTGTATTTACTGGGATGAGTTTTGGTGCTTATGCCGAGTACATGTGTATGCGTGAGGACGGATTGATGGCAATAAAACCGGCCAATATGACCTATGAGGAAGCCGCTTCCGTACTTTTTGGGGGAACCACAGCATTGCATTTTCTTAGAAAAGGAAATATCCAGAACGGTAAAAAAATGGTTGTCTATGGAGCTTCTGGAGCTGTAGGGACCGCCGCGGTACAGCTTGCCAAGTACTTTGGGGCAGAAGTTACGGGGGTATGCAGTACTACAAATATAGAATTGGTGAAATCTCTGGGAGCGGATAAGATCATTGATTATACGAAAGAGGATTTTACGAAAAGTGAAGAACATTATGATATCATCTTTGATGCAGTTGGGAAAACCACAAAATATAATTGCAAGAAAGCACTAGTTCCGAACGGGAGATATCTGTCAGTTGAAGGGCAGGGGGTCGCAAAGGTTCGTACGGAAGACTTAATTTTCCTCAAAGAGCTTATAGAGATGGGGAAGATAAAATCGGTCATAGATAGATGCTATCCGCTAGAACAAATTTCTGAAGCCCATCGATATGTAGAAAAAGGGCACAAGAAAGGAAATGTAGTTATCATGGTGAAACATGATAACAAAACTTAGCATATAATCGTGGTGAAGATCAACAAGCGGCAATACAATGTGGCTAGCGAGTAATAGGAATAGGTTAAATCAAGGAGGAAATCATCTGAATATTCAACTCAAGACGGATCTTTGCGAAATGTTTCATATTCGTTATCCACTCTTTTTAGCAGGAATGGCTGGGGGGCCATCGACGGTTAAGCTGGTAGCTGCAGTGTCTAATGCAGGGGGGCTTGGAACGCTGGGTGCAGCATATATGGAGCCGACTGCAATTCGTGAATCCATCATAGAAATCCGTAAGCTGACAGATAAGCCTTTTGCAGTTAACCTTTTTGCGGCTCAGACTTCAGACAACAATACTAGAATCGGAGAAGTTCAGCGAGAGTTAAACCGGATGCGGGATGTGCTTAAAATACCCCATGCCGTTGCGGATCCCGTGAGGACTCCAGATCTATTTGAGAAACAATTTGCTGTTTTGCTCGAAGAAAAGGTACCTGTCATCAGCACAGCATTCGGTATTCTTCCTGAGCCTTTAATGCAGCAAGCTAAGCTAGCTAAACTTCTTGTTGTTACGATGGTAACAACTGTGAGTGAAGCACTCTTGGCGGAGCAAGCAGGCTGTGATGCAATAGTTGCCCAAGGCAGCGAAGCGGGTGGGCATCGAGGAACGTTTGATATTACAGAGCACCCGATGGGCGCCAATATTGGGACGTTTGCTTTGGTACCGCAAATTGTGGATCTTGTTAAGATTCCAGTTATTGCTGCGGGAGGCATTATGGATGGACGTGGACTTGTCGCCTCACTTGTACTAGGAGCACAGGGGGTTCAGATGGGTACGCGATTTCTGACAGCGATTGAATCTGGTGCGCATGAGGTCTACAAACAGGCACTGTTGGAAAGCACGGAAGAAAGCACAGTCATAACCAAAGTGTTCTCAGGTCGACCTGCAAGAGGAATACGAAATCCATTTATTAGGCAGTGGGATGCCAGTGGTATAGAGCCTCTGCCTTTTCCAACACAGAATACGGCGACTCGTGATATAAGAAATGCCGCTAGCCGTCTGAGCAATCCAGACTATATGTCATTGTGGGCAGGACAAGGTACAAGACTGCTGACTTCTGGACAAACTGCAGAGGATATTGTTGCTGAGACAATCCGACAAGCACATTCGATATGCCTAAGATAGCAAATCCCTTTGACTTATATATTCTTATACCCGATTGAAGAACTGGGATTATTTGTTTAACAGTTTAATGGTAAGGCAGCATTTCAAGCTGAAGTCGATAAAAATGCACCTCGCGTTGTGGTTAATGGTGGTAGTAGGCTCCCATTTTCCATTTTTCGCTTCGGTGCATTTTGATTATTAATGAAACTGTTATTGATGGAACCTTTAAAGGATCGCATTAAAGGAGTGACGGATGACATCACCGCGGCTAATGATACCCACTAAAACCCCATTACGCTCAACTGGCAATTTTTTGATTTGCTTTTCACCTAAAATAGCAGCGACATATTCAATTTCTTCATCCCATCTAGCTTTGATTACCTTTTTCTTAGCGATACTCAAAACATTTAAATCGAGTATTTTCTTTGCCCTTTCCTCAAACTCCTCATCGTCTCCTTTCACCACGTTCACGAAGTAAACTGTATCCAGGATGATGTCCTTATGCTTGCCGATATATCGCATAATATCACCGTCACTTATATAAGCAACGATTTCATTTCTCTCGTTAACAATTGGAAGACCGCTGATGCGATGCTCAATAAACTTTTCGATGACTAAACGAACAGTATCGGTTTCTTTGACTTTATAAACGTGAGTATTCATGATCTCATGAGCTTGCATGCTAATCCCCACCTTTTTATCAGGATATTGATTCATAGAAACTAGTTGTATTATACAACTACATGGCTGTACGATACAACCATTAAATAAAGTCAAGAATGTGGTTAGCTGGAAGGCTGAGTGAAGAATTGACAAACGGCTGTGGTGGGTTATCATGGTTCCTATGAGGAATAATAATGGGGTGGTAAAGGAATGAATGAACACTCACTTGAAACCATAGAGCTTGAAATGGCGGTCTTAGTTCGACGCATCAATTCTCTTACATCTGACTTTAGGAGACTGGACCGATCTGCTTATTTGCTTTTACATCAATTATCCATTGAGGAAGCCTCAGGAGTAAAAACCTTGGCTAACAATCTCAAGTTGGATATTTCCACAGTAAGCAGACAAACCGCAGCTTTGGAGCAAAAAGGCTTTGTTTCCAAAGTTCCCGATCCACAGGACGGAAGATCCCATTTTTATCAGATTACGGATTTGGGATCCAAGGAATTGATCGAATACAGACAAGAACGATTGGACAAAATGGTAACATTGCTAAATGGATGGTCTGATGAGGAGTGCCAAAGCTTCGGGGATTTATTGAAAAAGTTTAATGATGCATTGATGAGAAATTAAAAGATAACGATTGAAAGATAAACGCCGAATAATAGCATATAAGATATAAAGTAAACGTCACTACTTTAGCGTAGTGACGTTTTCCTTGAGTATGAGATCCACCGCGGGGCAGAGTGAAAGCGTAGAAGCAGATTTTAGAGTAGTCCTAATATTTAATTACGTGGTCGGAGAGTACGTTCAACAATGCCTAGTGTAAAATGACGGGAGAAAAATCTTGAAACCTGGGCGACCAAATAATTTTGACGACCGGATATAATATGACTACGCCCTTGCTCGAGAGCTCTTAGAGCATTAGTTACAACGGCTTCGGGTGTTTGCCTGGAGCCAACGGATGCTTCATTCGATCCTACAATATCAAAGAATGAGGTATCCGTTGCACCTGGACAGAGTGCGAGAACCTTAAGCCCACGTTTACGATTTTCAGCCCAAAGCGCTTCACTAAAGGAGAGCACGAACGCTTTGCTTGCTCCATACACGGCCATATAAGGATCGGGCTGAAATGCGGCCGTGGAAGAGACATTAATTAAACCGCCATCCCGATTACGTAACAAATCAGGCATGAATGCATGTGTGATGTCGACTAGAGCAGCAACATTAAGCATCACTTCTTCATGCTGTCTTTCTGCAGAAACTTGCTCAAAGTACCCATAGGTGGCGAAGCCTGCATTGTTGATTAAAAGATCAACCTTTAAATGATGTTTTTGAACCTCATGGAGTAAAGCTTGTGAAGCTCCCGATGTGGAAAGATCAAGTACGATGACTGTTGCTTTAATCTTGTAAGCAGCTGAAAGCTCTGCAGCCAGCGCATTTAATTTCACTTGATTACGTGCAACCAAAATGAGATTGCATTTCTTGGCAGCCAGTGAATGGGCAAATGCCTCACCAATGCCGGATGATGCACCTGTAATGAGAGCCGTTTTATTGGAATAATTAAACATAAAAATTAACCTCCGTAGTAACGTAATTTTATTTTGGTAACACTGTTTCTTAGGACTAAAGATGAACTGAAGTCATCTGTTGAAGGGACTTCAGTATACTTTATTTTTGATTCATTTTATGATAATATGGAAGGCTTCTTAAATGCAGAGAGCGTATTATTCAGTGTGAATGCATAGATCTCTTGGGCCATACTTAAGCTTGAAAAATGACCGGCAAACTGAAGATGTATGACTCCGTGTAAAGCTGACCAAAGCATTTGAACAATAAGTAACGGGTCATTATCTTTAAATTCACCTTGCTCAATAGTGCGTATGACGGTTTGCTGAATTCGTGAAAGTGCAGTAGCAGTGCCCTCGAGGCTTTGTTCATCCGGCTTGAAATCAGATAACGCCCCACCGAACATCATTTTGTAATAGCTGGAGTGGAGCTGTGCAAATTGCCAATAAGCCCAGCTAAGAGCATTCAACTCATCCATTACTTTTTCTGTGACAGGTACTTGTTGAAATGCTTCAGCTAATAGCCGGCACCCATCCATATACATTTCATTGGCAAGACCGTCTTTACTGCCAAACATACTGTAGATAATTTTGGTGGAACAACTTAATTTCTGAGCGACTCGTCGCACGGTTACTGACTCAGGCCCTTCCTCTATAAGGAGGAGACATGCGGCATCGATGACATTCTTACGAAGTAATTGTTGCTGTTGAAGCTTCGCTTCCGAATAGGTTGTATAGGAATGCGAGGGCTTTGACATAAATTAATACACCTCCTTAAAAGCCTTATTGAAAAAAGCTTAATGTTCTTTTGGGAACGGTAACAGTGTTTCTTTATAGAATCATTGTATTATCGTTAGGAGTCTTTGTCAATTATTGAAATTTGGATCCAATCAATACTTGACCACGAATGTGATCAATATCATATGTTAATATTGGCAATTAAGGTATAGTCAGGTATAACTACCCTATTTAAGCCTAATAGGGAATAATTCTACATCATGACAATTTCGTTTGGAAACTCCAAAGGAGGTTTGCTTATGTGCTATGAAATTAAAAATAGCGACCAACATATTGACGTCTTACTCACAGGAATTATCAGCGTTCAAGAAGCGACCTCTATCAGGCAGAAATTGTTTCCCCTCATCCAACAAAGATTTCACAGCCTCACCTTCCATCTAGGAACCGTCACGGAATTGGATAGCTCGGGTCTAGGTTTATTACTAGCGGTCCAGAAAATAGCTATGGATTGCAATGCACATGTTGCATTTAAAGATGTCAACGCACAGCTGAAAGAACGTCTAAACATGGCCGGTATTACGTTATAGCATTTGGATGCAGCAGCGGTATTGAAGTAGAGAGGGGTTCATAAATGTATCGAAATATAGATACCCTTTGGAGTAAACACGCATCAGAACACCTCGTATTGCCATATGCCCACATATTTCATGACTCGCGGGAAGCCATTATGGTTACGGACCCGTATGCGAGAATTGTGAACGTGAATCCAGCATTCATCGCCATTACTGGCTATTCAGAATCGGAAGTCATCGGACAGAAGCCAAGCATATTGAAATCAGATTGCCAAGGTTCAGATTTCTACGTCAAGATGTGGGCAGCCATTCATAAAGATGGCAAGTGGCATGGAGAGATATGGAATCGCAGAAAAAATGGGGATATTTATCCAGAGTGGCTCTCTATTCATTCCGTAAAGGACGAAAATGGGGTTTTGATTAATTACGTGGGGATGTTTTCGGATATGACTCATCGTAAAGAAACCATTTCCAAGCTTAGGCTGCATGCACAAGTGTTCAGTAATGCCAGTGAGGGAATTATGATTACGGACAAGCAGCTCCAAATTTTGTCGGTCAATCAAGCCTTCACCAAGATGACTGGATACACGGAAGAGGAAGCTTGCGGGCATACTCCAAGATTGCTTCACTCCGGCCGACAGAATCAAATCTTCTATATTAAAATGTGGGAAAGAGTTCACGCGACTGGGTTTTGGCAAGGAGAAATATGGAATAAAAGAAAGAACGGGGAGATTTACCCCGAGTGGTTGTCCATAACGACCCTGCGTGATGAAATGGGGAATATTACTAATTACCTGGGAATGTTCACCGATATTACGGAGCGCAAGCAGTCGGAGGATCATCTGAAATATTTGGCTCATTTCGATAAGCTGACAGGGCTGCCTAATCGAGCTTTACTTGGTGAATTGGTGAATGAAGCAATCGAGAGGACGGGAAAAGCCAACGGGATTTTGGCTGTTTTCTTTATTGACCTTGATCGGTTTAAGATGGTTAACGACTCCTTGGGACATAACATTGGTGACAAGCTTCTTCAGCAGGTTGCTGAACGGATGCGCACTGTTGTGGGAAAGATAGGTATCGTGTCTCGGTTGGGCGGGGACGAATTTATTATTGTATTGCAGGAATTGCAGGAGCAGGAAGAAGCTAAGCGTATTGCCAAACAGGTAATTGCTAGTATCAAGAAACCGTTCTGGGTGGAGGACAATGAGCTTTATATCAATGCAAGCATCGGAATCTGCATATACCCGATGCATGGCGGTGATTTCGAGACATTGCTCAAGCACTCGGATTTAGCTATGTATCAAGCCAAAATCCAGAATGGCGGCTGCCAGTTTTTTAACGATAGTATTATTAGAACCTTCCTTCGAAAGCTTGATCTGGAGAACGAGCTTAGATGGGCGATTTCTAGAAATCAATTGACCTTGCTTTATCAACCGCAGGTCAACATAAAAACAGGTCATTTGAATGGAATGGAGGCGCTAATCCGCTGGAATCATCCTACGCTTGGCCCCGTCTCCCCAGTAGAATTTATCCCAATTGCGGAGGAGACCGGTATCATAATGGACATCGGCAAATGGGTGCTTATAGAGGTTTGTAAGCAGCTCAATAGATGGCTCTCTGCATCGTTGGTTGTACCGACAATTGCTGTTAACTTATCAGCAAGGCAGTTTCTAGCAAGGGACTTGGCTTCATCCATAAGTGATATTGTAGGCGAGAACTGCTGCGACCCTCAACATATTGTAATTGAAATAACGGAAAGCAGCAGCATGAACGACATTGAATCGGTCTTGCCCATTTTGCATGAATTTAAGGCATTTGGCTTCCAGATCGCTATAGATGACTTCGGTAAAGGCTACTCAGCGCTTGGTTATATGAAGCAGTTTCCCATCGATATACTGAAGATTGATAAAAGCTTTGTTCAGGAGCTGACAAGCGACTCGAAGAGCGCGGTTATTACGAAAGCGATTATCGATATGTCGCATGGCATGGACCTTCGGGTAATTGCGGAGGGTGTCGAGACGCAGGAGCAACTGGACCGTCTGCGCATGATGAACTGCGACATCATACAAGGCTATGTGATTGATCCGCCAATGTCGACGGAACAGCTCGAAATTCGTTACTTAAAGGGAGTGCGGTCCACATGACAAAATGGTTTGGTAAATCAACCCATCATCGCCTCATGCCATCGAGCGGGTTGAAAGATGTCCTGTTAAATGAAGTTTCTATTGAAGTGGATAATCACAATCAGGAGCTAACCACGCAATTGAAGATGATTGATCTGTCTGCAGAAGATTTGCGACTTATTCGTTCCATGCAACCAGTGATTGTGTCGAACATCGACGAAATCATCGATGCTTTTTATGCGACGATTCTTGAAGTGACGGATCTTAAAGAAATGATTACCAAGCACAGCACACTTGATCGACTCAAAGGTACCCTGAAAGCGCATATCATTGAAATGTTCAGCGGCAGTATTAACGATGCTTATATCCAGAAACGTTTGCAAATAGCCGAGGTCCACCAGCGAATTGGGCTGGAGCCGAAATGGTATATCGGGAGCTTTCAGAATCTGCAGAGTACTTTTCTGAACATCATTTACCGATACACCTTAGATGGTCAGCAGAGCTTGATCTATGGTAGGGCGATAACCAAACTGCTTAACCTGGAGCAGCAGCTGGTTATCGAGGCATATGATAAGAAGAATGTAGAGCAGAAAGAACGATACAACAAGCAAGTGCGAGAAGAAGTGAAGCACAATATTGGTCTTGTAAGCCAAGAGCTTGCCGCTTTAACGGAACAGACGAATGCTTCAACCCAGCAGTTGATCGCTAGCAGCTTTCAGGTGAATGAATCGTTCCTGCATAGCGCAAATATGGCCCAGAGCTCACGTGTGCTGGCGCTAACGGGGTCAGAGAAGGTTAATGAGCTCGAATGTAGGATTGCGTCCATTCATAATCGTTCCTTATTGATGGGGGATTCTGTTAAGCAGCTCATCGAGTCTTCTGAGCAAATTATAACGATTGTGCGGATTGTGCAGAATATTTCCGGCCAGACGAAGATACTATCGCTTAATGCTAGTATTGAGGCAGCAAGATCAGGTCAGCATGGCGCTGGATTTGCAGTTGTGGCGGGAGAAATGAGAAAGCTGTCTGAGGATAGCAGCAAGGCGCTAAAGCAAATTAATGAATTTATGGAACAATCCAGCACGCATACGCATGAGGTTGTGAAGTTAATAGAAGAGGTCAAGCATCAGGTATCTTTGGGGCAGCTAGAGTCAGAGCAAACCCGAGGGATGTTTAACCAGATCCTGCTTTCTCTTGAAAGCAGCTTAAGCGAAATTAATACAGTAGAAACGGAGCTAGAAGCGTTAGTTAAGGTGATTGAAGAGGTTGGCTCGGCGACATTGAAGGTCGCAAGCTCTGCCGAAGATCTAAATGTGGCTACTCAGAATTTCTAATATTTTGAATAAGGAGGCGAAGGGACCGCTAAAACGGTAGGTTCGTCTTTTTGCTATGTCTGTTATTGCGTGGGCTTTTCTACCAACTGAGTCTTGAGAGGTTTTTTCTATTATCATTTCTCCCTAAGATAGCAATCCGGAAGAAATAGGGGACTACTTGATAGGGTGCTCCACAAGATACCCTTCAGCACGCCAACTGTGGCGTGTTTTTTTGAGTTTAATCGAAGCTCATAGAGGGAACAGTGTTCCACGTTTGAGGGTTGAATGTCTTTTCTTCACTATCCCATCTGATCAGGAATGGTTGCTTCGCATAGCATAACAACGGCGGGAAAGCTTGCTAGAGAAATGGAAATTTTGCATAAAGATGAATTTTACAGTAAAGAGTATAGGTACATTCAGAATGCTACATGAACCGATAATTATACGATTAAATCATGCAGGCCTAAACTGCCTTAGACGAAGGGATATGGGCAAAATGATATCATTTTTGTTGACTTTAAAACGATTGCTGAGCGGATTATGGAGAGCATTCAAGCAGAAGAACTTCCAGACACTTTTTGTACTCGTAATGATTATGTTGGCATCAGGTACTTTGTTCTATGTGCGTGAGGAAGGGATCTCGGCGATTGATGCGCTATATTTTTGCGTAACTACTCTCAGTATGGTAGGGCATCCTAGCTTTCAGCCTCAAACGATGCTTGGCAAAATATTTACGATGGTCTATATCATAGCTGGTACCGGTTTATTCCTTGGAATGGTTGGACATATTTCCTATGCGCTCATCAAACAATCGGAAAAATAGGGTTATTTGCTTACATATAATTTTTTACTTACATTTTTAAAGTGACTATGTTATTATAACTAATAGAAAGTTGTTGGAATAATTTACATACGGGGGAGTGAAGATAGAATGAATGCATTTACTGAGCTATTAAAATCCAGGCGGTCAGCTAACAATTTCATATCAGATGTGGAAATCAGCAAGCAGGAGCTGGATGAGCTGTTCACTCTCGCTAAGTTTGCTCCATCAGCCTTCAATTTGCAGCATACGCACTATGTGGCTGTAACGGATAAAGAATTGAAGGAACAAGTACATGAAGCTGCCTTCAAGCAGTATAAAGTACTAACAAGCTCTGCGGCGATTGTTGTGCTTGGAGATTTGGAAGCTTATCGCAATATTGGGCCTATTAACGAGGGATTGTTAAGCCTTGGCATTATAGATCAGCGGGAATTTGATGAGACAGTTAGTAGCGTGCATGCCATGTATGAAGGCGGGGGTGAGAGATTCAAGCGTGATGAGGCAATCCGTAATGCAAGTCTATCTGCTATGTTATTCATGCTGATTGCTAAGGATAAGGGATGGGATACATGTCCTATGATAGGCTTCGATCCTGAACGTATGCAACAAGCTCTTAACATACCCGATCGATATGTACCGGCTATGCTGATTACGCTCGGAAAGGAAGAGCCAAGCAAACAAAGGCCACGCGGCTATCGTAAACCGATTGGGGAGTTTGTTAGTTATAACCGTTTTTAAGCTGGGACTCGATGGTAAGTAACTCAAAAGTAAACCGTGACCTGGAGGATGGACTCTTATAAAGAGCGCCCGTCTTCCGGTTTCTTTGCGTTTATAAAGATTGTAAGAGATAGTGGTGGAGGGGAATTGTCCTTTAAAGGGGCCATTGTTTGACAACTATCCTAAATTCATTTTAACTATAATTAATAGACCTGTACCTTCAGAGATTGGAGAAATTCAATGATATACAGAAATTTGGAAGAATGCATTATCGATTTAGAGAAGAATGGACATTTGGTTCGTATTCATGAAGAAGTTGATCCTTATTTGGAAATGGCCGCCATTCACATAAAGGTTTATGAGTCCGGTGGACCGGCATTATTATTTGAAAATGTAAAAGGCTCGAAGTTCCGCGCAGTATCTAACCTTTTCGGTACAGTAGAACGAAGTAAGTATATATTTCGGCAGACCTGGGATGCGGTACAAGACGTAATGTCCTTGCGTAACGATCCTATAAAAGCAATAAAGAATCCGTTTAAATATATGGGAACCGGTTTGGCTGCATGGAAAGCCCTGCCTCTAAAATCGGATAGTCATCCGGCTGCATTGCAGGAAATAAGTATATCTGACCTTCCTCTTATTCAACATTGGCCGGAGGATGGAGGCGCATTTATCACCTTGCCCCAGGTGTACACGGAGGATCCGGATAAGCCGGGAATTATGAATTCCAATCTAGGTATGTACCGGATACAACTCAATGGAAATGAATACGAAATGAATAAAGAAATTGGTCTGCATTATCAGATTCATCGCGGTATCGGAGTACATCAAGACAAAGCTGTTAAACAAGGAGAGCCTCTTAAAGTGAGTTGCTTTGTTGGGGGGCCACCAGCACACACATTGTCAGCTGTTATGCCCCTGCCGGAAGGCTTGAGTGAAATTACTTTTGCGGGTTTGCTGTCGGGGCGGCGATTCCATTACAGCTATATCGATGGTTTCTGTATTAGCAACGATGCTGATTTTGTTATAACCGGAGAAATTTATCCGGGAGAGACCAAACCGGAGGGTCCTTTTGGCGATCATTTGGGCTATTACAGCCTTACACATCCTTTTCCTGTAATGAAGGTTCATAAAGTGTATGCCAAGCCTAATGCTATATGGCCATTTACCGTTGTGGGCCAGCCGCCTCAAGAAGATACAGCATTCGGTCAGCTGATCCATGAGTTAACAGGCGATGCGATCAAACAAGAAATCCCTGGAGTAAAAGAGGTTCATGCTGTAGATGCTGCGGGTGTGCATCCCTTGCTGTTTGCGATTGGCAGTGAACGCTACACACCCTACCAGCAAGTGAAACAGCCGGCCGAGCTGCTGACGATTGCCAATCGTATTTTAGGTACAGGACAATTGAGCTTGGCGAAGTATTTGTTTATAACGGCAGAAGAGAATCAACCTTTAAGTGCGCATCATGAAGTTGATTTTTTGACCTACATTTTGGAACGTATCGATCTGCATCGAGATATTCATTTTTATACCCAAACAACAATAGATACCCTTGACTACTCGGGAACTGGATTGAATAGCGGGAGCAAGGTTGTGTTCGCAGCATTTGGAGATAAAAAAAGAGAGCTATGCACAGAGGTTCCCAACGTTTTGAATGAGTTACGGGAGGTTGAGCATGCACGCTTAGTGATGCCTGGTATCGTAGCAATTCAAGGGTCCAAGTTTATCAATTACACTGAAGCTCAACAGGAAATGAAAGATCTGAGCGATGCTATTCAGGCAAAAGGTCCGCTCCCTTCTTGTCCGATGTTAATATTGTGTGACGACAGCCAGTTTATGAGTGAAGCCATTAATAATTTCCTTTGGGCTACATTCACACGCAGCAATCCTTCCCACGATATTTACGGTGTCAACAGTTACTACGAGAATAAGCATTGGGCTTGTGATAATGTGATTATCGATGCCCGTATCAAACCGCATCAAGCACCGCCATTAATACCGGATCCAACGGTTGAAAAGAACATCGAGCGACTATTTGTCAAAGGTGCTAGTTTGGAAGGTATGAGGCTGTGATGAGTGGAAAAAGCAGCTAAAAGCATTAAATAGTCAATGCAATAATGAGTGTGAAAAGTAGGTATCCGCTTAAGCAGTCAATGCAAATAAGTACAAAAAGAACCTTTTAGCCCACTATGAAGTGGTAATCTGTAACCCGAAAGACGCGCACTTTTTAACAAAGTGTCTGACTATCTTTCGGATTACGGTTCATGCTAAAGGTTCTTCTTTTTAATCTATATTGGCGTGCGGGGAATTCGAGGGGCCCTCCGTTAGTAACCTTGATTGTTTAAATAGTCCCATCCATTTCCGATGTAAGTCTGTTGTTGTTGCAGGTGCTGCTGATATTGCTCGTATTGCTGCTGCTGTTGATAGTCATATTGTTGGCGATTAGGATGAACGGGGGCCTGGTTGTTGTAAGGTTGATTCGAATAAGGTGAATTGGCGACAGAAGTTCCTTGGACACTATCTTTCTTACAATCGCTAGGAGGTCCGATGAAAACTGTTTTTGTGATGGGTGCCAACGTATCCTTCACTTTTGCCTCATTAAGGCAATACGTATGAGCCAAAACACTAGCTGGAGTTAATCGCAGCAGGTCGGAGCCTCCTATGAATTCCGGAGTTGGTGCATCGAATATGGCCAATAAATGGGTGTTATCCATCGTAGCAATTTCATAATGCCACCAGCCCTGAGGCACATTAGCCACTTGGCCCGGCTGGATTGAAAAGTTGAGGAGCTCTTTTGTAAATGGGTTTACTATAGAGACAACGGCTGCTCCGGAAATACAGTATACCAATTCGGAAGCATTTTGATGGATGTGGGGTTCAATTACGTTTCCCGTACTAAGAAAAATGTCCAGCAGAGACGTATTACCTAATGTGTTTAGTTGCTCGATGGAAAGCACATTAATGTAATTCTGAGTATCCTTTTTGAAAAAGAGGTTGTTATTTACATCGTACGTGAATTGCACGGATGGTGATGTGAAGTCCATATATGAAACCGTCATTTTGTTCCCTACCTTCATGTAATAATAGGCTTTTGACTAATGGGATATCTTATGTTTTTTCCCTAAAGTAAGTGCACTATTTTTTTGGAGGCATTTCAAAACGAATTAATCCTTTGCTGTTAGCCTTCTTCAGAAGCGAAATGCTGTGCGTTAGCACAGAAGCACCCCCGCGCGCCCGCGATCCGGCGACCGAGCACCCACGCGCCCCGTGACCATAGAAAACTGCCCCTCCGCCCCCCGCACTCCCAGACTCCCGCAAAACTGCAAAAGTGCAGTTTTATTCAAGCGAAACCACTGGTTTGGAGCAAATACCTACAATTATGCAGGAATTTTAACTTTTGATTGCTTAAGATCGAGTTTGAAAGTCAAAAAGATGTACGATTGCAGGAATGCTTCGTCGTGAACATATGAAGAATCAAAAAGATGTAATTTTGCAGGCTTTCTACAATCGCTTCATCGCTGTGGGGTGGAGCTCGTACCTTACAACATGCTTGCCTTCCGCCCCAGTTACTGGGGAAAACAATCCCTTTGCGCAGAGCGAGTGCAGGATTCGAACGGAAGTGCGGTGGTTTATGCTTAAATGAGTCTCCACATCGATAGGACGCAGCGGACGAGCAAGTATACAGGCCAGACGGATGATTTCCAGTTCCGCCACACTCTTCATGCTTGTAGGAGAAAATTCCGGTCGATAGCGGCTAAGTACCATTCGCAGCAGCGTTAGGCACAGATCAGGACGGTGAGCAACATCATCGTAAGCAATTGAAATCACCTGAAAACCCATAGCTGCTAAGAAAGTTTCCCGGTTCAGTTCATTGCAATATTTTTGCCTGTCCATATCCCGCACGTGCGGGCCGAAACCTTTGATTTCTATGATTAGCTTCACAGGAGAAGTTATCAAGGCGAAATCACAGAAGTAGGATAGCCCCCGCCAATCGAGCACTTCGAATTCTGGATGCAAATTGTCAAACTTCCCCTCTAGAGGCCACCAGATGTTACGGCAAAACAGCTTCTCAGCATCCCGATGTCCCCTTTCCAAGCGTCCTTTTCGTTCACCCGTTCTCCTCTGCAAATGAGATTGAATAAATGCAAGGTGCGCGGCATCAAAATTCATTTTTATCATCCCTCCTGTATTATTAAAAAAAGAACGTCCCGATCCATTCGCATCGGAATGGATCGGGACGTTCTTCGTCTCTTACAATTCATTATAATAAAGAATTTATAGTTGTATATAGTACAAAGCCAGCAATTGGAGTAGAATAATCTGTTGAGCGTTGAATGCTTCACCTGGCTTGAACCCAGCGACGGTAAATCAGGTATGTCAATAATAAGAATAGAGCATAGATCCCTATTGCCATTAGAATCTTATCCACACCGGAGAACAGATGTTGTCCGATATAAGCGTATACCAGCATAGCGGGAATTTTACCGACAGCTGAGGCTACTGCATAAGTTAATAACCGAATGGATAGAAGGGCTGAATACACGTTGACTAAGGATTGGGGCAAAACCGGGATCATGCGGGCAAAGACGATCGTCCAGAACGGATGATCCTCGATGGTTAGCGTAAGCTTTTCCAGTCGGTTAAATTTGGCTAAATACGCTCTGCCTTGTTTTTGGAAAAAGACTTGCACCAACAGGTAAATGATTACACTTCCTACTGATGCAGCCAGCCAGCTTATTAATGCACCCAGCAAAGAGCCGTAAAAGTAACCGAGCATTCCAATAATAATTTTGAAAGGAATGACGGGAAACAGGATGAAGCCCACGGCTATGAGAAAAATAAGGGCCAGTGGAGCTTCCCCGTTCTGAAGCCAGTTCACGATTTCGTTTCTGTAAATATAGCAAATTATTATTGCCACAGAATAACAGACACCTGCGATTATGCTTTTCATAATATTTAAATGGAGCCCCACTTCATCTAATAGCTATACAATTAGTATTGAATTAGTAAATAATATCAATTATAACAAGCTTGCTTGTCCAAAGAAAGAAACGTAGATATTCAACCCATTCAAAATTATGGTGACCAAAGAGAGGTCCAGAGGGGCGCGATTTAATTGGAAATTATTTATGCAACTTCAAATGCAGTGAAATTTGAAATTGCGACAACGGTTCTTAGAGAAACGAATATGACTTTGAAACAAAGTAATATCGATGTTCCTGAAATACAGAGTATGAAGGTCGAAGATATAGCACGATTTTCGAGTATTTGGGCAAGAGATAAGCTTGGTAGCTCGGTAATTGTTACTGATGTTGGATTATACATAAACGCTTTAAACGGATTTCCTGGGCCATTTGTAAAGTTTGCTAATTACTGGCTAACTGCGGAAGATGTTATTAAGTTATTAGAGGATAAAGAAGACCGCACCGTTTACATAAAAGAATGTTTGGCTTTTTGTGAAATTGATTCTGAACCGTTGATTTTTCAAAAGCAGATTAAAGGTACAATCACTAAGGAAATCAGATCGGAGAATGGTTCGCTAATGGATAAGTTGGTCATACCTGAAAATGACAGTTTACTATTAGATATTCCGAGTAATGAGTTCATTAGCTTTTGGGTGAAACACAGTGCGTTTAATCCATTTAAGGAATGGATTCAAACTGGAAAGACATTCGATAAATGCTAGGTCGGTCACCAGGATGAGGCTGCCGGCATGAATAAATAGTCCCGCCGCGTTAAAGGACAGGATTGTTGAAAGTAGTATAAATTTGTAAAAGGGTTGGATAAGAATGCTAAAAAAAATAATAGGCAGATTGTTTAAAGTACTTATTCTGCTTTTTGCAATTTTTATTTGCTTTTCAGCCTACAGTATTTGGTCTTATAGCAAAATCAATCAATTAGTTAAATCTGATGCTGCAATTGTTCTGGGTGCAGCTGCTTGGGGCGATGAACCGTCACCCGTCCTAAGGGAACGGATAAATCATTCAATTTGGCTTTATGAAAATGGATATGTAGATAAAATTATTTTCACAGGTGGCAAAGGTGTCGGTGATAAATATGCGGAATCAGAAGTTGCCAGGGATTATGCAATCAAAAATAAGGTTGTTGCAGAAGATATTTATATTGAAACTGAATCAAAAATAACGGAAGAGAATCTCCAGTACGCAAATATAATTGCCACTAAAAATAACTTTAAGACATTCATCATTGTAAGTGACCCAATGCATATGAAACGAGCGGTTTTAATGGCTGAAAATAGGGGGATGGAGGTATATTCATCACCGACACCTAGTTCGGCCTATAGGTCGTTAAACAGTAAACTTCCTTTTTTCTTACGAGAATTATTCTTCTATATAGGATATATTTTCAGTCTGCCATTTCGGTAATTGAAAACGGTCAATTGGTAGCAGAAGGGAAACTATGGCCCGATAAGCAACCAGCAAGAGGCTGTCGGCATGAATCGGTAGCCTTGTCGCAGGAAGAATCTTTCATAAAAGGAAATAACAATTCGTCATAGAATTAATAAGGATGGACTGGAAACCTATCTTATACCAATATAGCATGCGGATTACAGGTAACCGCTGGGATGCTGATGATTTGACGCAAGATGCATGGTTTAAAGTAGTTGAGGCTGTCCGAAATAACCCGGAGAGGCCTATAACAAGAGCATTCCTGTACCGTGTTGCGAGAAATGCGTGGATTGACGTTCAAAGAAAACAAAAAATCCGAACTGTGCCGTTTGATCGAAGTTATGAAGCGGCTGCTCCGGATCCATTGTTATCTAGTCGGGAGCTGTTGGAGCAACTCGCGGAACGGCTGTCGCCTAAAATGGCCGTTATTTTACTGTTAATGGATGTATTCGATTTTACAGCAAAAGAGACTGCGGAATTCGTGCGAATGAAGGAAGCTACAGTACAAGTAACTTTAGGACGTGCCCGCTTGAGACTCAAGCAATTCTCTCAGGACTCATCCTCAGATAGACCATCTATAGTTCCGAATGAAGATAGGGCGTTTCCCATTGATTTTGATGGACTGGTTGAAGCTTTCCGCAGACGTGATCCAGACGCAATTTACCGGGCATACATCGGTTTAACCAAGGAAGAAATTCATCTTACTCAGCTTCAGACAGTGGGCGCGCTATTGCATTTTACATTCAGAGATCCTGACGGCAACATATTCAGAGTCGTTTCAAATTAATAATAATCGATTGTTTGATTTTGTTCCGTCTTTCCGTTACTTAGGTTGAAGGAATTAACAATTGAAGGGATGATTAGGATGTCTGGAATTTCGAATGAATTTATGGGAAATGCATTGAAGGCTGTATGTTCGGTATATGTGCCTGTTAGAAACCCGATAAAGTCTGCACAATGGTGGCAGCAAAACTTTGGATTGGAGTACGCGGTACCATTCAATCCTTTAGAAGCTCAAGCGATTATGAAGCTTGCCGATGGACAATGGTTGCATTTGGTCGAAACTGCGGGACAGATCGATAACCAATTCTCTAACAAGTCGGGTTATGAAATGTTTAGGTTCACCTTTGAGGTAAGGAGAATAGAGGTACTGCATGGCCATTTGCAATCAAACGGCGTCAGGATCGAGCATCTTAAGGACCGTGACAGCTGCGGCATTAACTTCGTATTTTACGACCTGGACGGAAATAAATATGACGTGAACGAAGTTGTCAACGTTCATCGAACGCCTACAGAAGTAGATAAGTTAAAGGCTCATTTATTCAGTCTTGCAAAATAAGGAGGATTAAGAGATGCCGATTCAACAGATTGGCGGTTTATTCATATCCGTGAGCAATTTGGAGCGGTCCATTTCATTTTATACGGAAACTCTTGGACTTGTTTGTAGGGGAATAGAGGATTGGGGAGATGGCAAGAGGGGCGCTACGCTATTTTGCAATCCTCATCCGGATCATGCGGCATTGCTAAGCTTGGCGGAAGTGAAGGGACCATTCACAGTGATCGATCGTCCTATGTTTAATTTCAAATGCAGCGATGTACCGAGTATGCACAAAGCAATAAAGGCGAAAGGGTACCGAGTTACCGAAATGGTAACGTGGGATTCTCCCTGGAATAAACATGTCATGTTCGACTTGTTTGATCCAGATGGGAACTTGGTCAATCTGATTGAAATGGTGCCTATTAATGTTGAACAAACAACCTAGCAGTTGTGAAATTTAGTAAGAATCAGCTAACCGTAACTATATCTCGATAAGCAACCAGCATGAGGCTGTCGGTTATGTGATCGGCAGCCTCGCTGCGTTACGAACAGGCTGTATAGTTCAAAAAAAAAGAAAATTTCTTTTCATGGCTTAGAATTTTTGATATTATCGTAATAACTTATTAAATGCGTTTAATAAGTGTTGCGCTATGAGGTGGTGATCATTGTGGATGAGTTACTTGCAACTCCAAAAGAAATGAAGAGAGTTATCTTCCGTGGTATACGTGCAGCTCTTCTGGCACTAGGAAGTGCAACGAAGGTTGAACTGAGTCACAAATTGGGAATTAGCTTTCCTACAATCAGTAAGTTCCTTACGCAAATGGAAAAGGACGGGGAGCTAATTTTAGTTGGTCTTGATGATTCTAGTGGTGGAAGAAGAGCAAAAAGATATGCTTATAATCCGGAGTATATGCTGGGTTTGGCTATTTTTTTAGAAAAAACAGAAACCAACTACATGATTTTTAATTGTTTAGGAGAAGTGAAAGAACAAGGTAACACAACAAGTGTCCTAATGGATGATGTTCTAAGCTTAACGAAGCAGATTGAAGACATCATTGTAAATAATCCGAAGATCAGTTCCATATCAATCGGTGTACCTGGTGCGGTCAAAAATGGCCGAATTATTTATATGCCAAGCTACGAGCAGTTTCATAATTTGGATTTGAAGGGATACTTTGAAGAACGTTTATCAATACCTGTCGTTGTAGAGAACGATATGAATGCTGCTGTACTTGGATACAACAATAATAGGCGAAATAAAGAGAATTCTTCCTTGATCTATTTGTATATGGGTCACAATGGTCCTGGTGCTGGTATTTTGATTAATGGAGATCTGGTGCGAGGAAGTACGTTTTTCTCAGGTGAAGTTTCATTCGTCCCTCAGTATGATGACAGAAACTTTCTACAATCTTTAAACAATGGTAGCACGACTGAAAAAGAAACAGCGAATCTTAGGAAGGATGAAGAGATTGATGCTATTAGTCGGTTGGTAGCTTCTTTTACAGCTATGATAAACCCCCACACGGTTATTTTTTGTAACAATGAAGTGAACCAAACAATTATCAACCAAATAGCAATTAGGAGCGCAACCTATATCCCAGAAGAACATCTTCCAGAGCTTACAACAAGTGATTGGAAACAAGATTATTTGTACGGATTACAGAAACTCGGACTTGACCTTATGATCTCTGGAACAAAAATATCAAATGATCAGGAGAACAGGTAAACAATATGGCTACATTCTTTTTGTTAATTATCTATTTGGCTTTCATCAGCTTGGGATTGCCTGATTCATTGCTGGGAGCAGCGTGGCCTGTCATGCAATTGGACTATAAAGTGCCGCTTGAGACGGCCGGCTTGTTATCTATGACAATAGCGGCTGGCACGATTGTGTCCAGTTTGGCAAGTGGAACCGTACTTAAACGTTTCGGAACGGGTAAAGTAACACTGGTCAGCTGTATAATGACAGCCGGCGCTTTGCTAGGCTTTGCTGTTTCTCCATCGCTTGTTTGGTTATTGATATGTGCTATCCCTCTAGGATTAGGCGGAGGATCGGTGGATGCAGGACTAAACAATTACGTTGCTGCTCACTACAAAGCACACCACATGAGCTGGTTGCATTGCTTCTGGGGAGTCGGGGCTACACTCGGTCCGATTATTATGGCTCAGTTTATTTCGGGGCAAAACTTCTGGAGACAAGGTTACCTGACGGTTGCCGGAATTCAGTTTGCCCTGGTTGTCATCCTTTTTATCACGCTGCCTTTATGGAATCGGGTGGCTAGTAATAGCAAGGTCCCATCAAGTGAAGAACCGGAAGATAGCAAGGGGCAAGCAGATGAAGAATCATCTGAAAATAATAAACCTTTGCAGATTAAGGGGGTTAAGCTGGCTCTGTTCTCCTTCTTGTTTTATTGCGGTGTCGAAGCAACGATGGGGCTGTGGGGAAGCAGCTTTCTTGTAAATGTGAAGGAATTGCCCGCAGCGGTAGCGGCACAATGGGTTTCCCTATTCTACGCGGGCATCACAATCGGCAGATTTGTTACCGGTTTTATTACTTTCAAGATGAGTAACCGTGTTCTCATTCGGGGAGGGCAAATCACGGCATTAGTCGGTGCGGCGCTACTATTCTTGCCATTGCCTACCGGCTTCTCGCTTGCGGGTTTTATGATAGTCGGATTAGGTTTGGCACCGATTTATCCGTGTATGCTGCATGAAACGCCGGTACGTTTCGGGAAAAAGCATTCACAGACCATTATGGGTTATCAAATGGCTGTAGCCTATACGGGGAGTACGTTTATGCCTCCTCTTCTCGGTTTCCTAGCTTCCTATTCAACCATCGGAATCTTTCCGTTTTTTATCGGTGCTTCTGCTGCAGCTATGTTCTTGTTTTCAGAAAAATTGAATGGCTTCTTGAAAAGGAAAGATTTTTTAAATGAGCGTAAATCGAATTCCACAGCCTTTTAATCACAAGTTCCTTTTTTCGCAACGCGTATTACGGGTTTAAAAACTCATGAATAATAATGCAGCAATAGAGCCATAATACAATTAACGGTGAAAAGAGAGGTGTGGTTCCGTTGGGCGATCTAACGAGCAATACTAGGGAATTTGTTGTTGAATCGATATAGAAGCGGAGGGATGTGCCAAATACACGTTAGTGTAGTACACGTACTGCAATATTGTGGATAGGTTATACTGAGCTTTCGTTAAGATTCATGGCATTTGTACCAACAATCAATTCACCGTTGAGAGGGGCCTCGAGAGAGGTCCTTTTTCCATTTAGAATAATCTTTGAACTTTGTATGTTAGAATAATAAGGAATAGAATTAATTGGTTAATGCTAAATACTGTGAAAGTCCAATTTTATTTGCACGGGAGAGGGGAACTATGGATAAGGAATTTTTGCTGCAAAATGCAATTGAAATAATGGCAGACCGTTACAAAGAAGCCCAAACTCCAGAACTGGAGCTTGGTGCCGATCTATTTGCTGTGAGAATTAAAAAGAAGCTGATTAAGGACGGGTTTACTGAGGCAGAGGCCGAAGCGGCAAGATTAAAAGCTAAATTCTCTAAATAAGGAAGGCTGAAATTAAATACGATAAACTATTAAGTTCATATGAGGGAGAAAACTTTTGGACGAATTAAATGCAAGAGAAGAGTTAGGGGTCAGATTAATTATAGCAGAGCAAGAATTAAAAGCAGCTGAGGAAGAATATAAGCTCTTCTTAAAACAATTAGAACAGTATAAGAAAACAATCGATGAGCATAAAATGACCATTTCATTAATTAGAAGCAAAATGGGTATGCCATCTATTCAATAATCTAATTTTTCATATAAAGGAGCTTTATTAATGTCACAAATGCTAAGAAGCTTGTATTCATTTTGCCAAAAAACAAAACATAATTCCAATAAATTAATAGTCTCACAATATAATCATAGTAAAGAAGTTACTGAGTTTGCTTGTGATCGTATTGAATTTGAAACATCTCCTGAACCTAATTGAGGACAATGGCGAAAGGGTATTATCCTTCATGATTCAAGATTGTGTTATTAACTTCGATGGGAATAGCGCTAAAATACATCATTCAAATAAAATATACTTAGAATTTGATTTTCTGGATTAGGATCATTGAAACATTAGAACGAGCCAGGGCGCTGCAATCAGTGTAATGAAAGCAGTTGCCATCATGGCTATAGCAGCAATGGAACCGGAGACGGCATCATACTCCATAGCTTTGCTGATTCCTGCCGAATGTGCGCTGGTTCCATACAGAACGCCCCGCGCAAGGGGATGCTGAATACGGAACCATTTAACGATTAACGGGCCTACGATCAAGCTGAGCAGTCCAGTGAAGAGAGTGGCGACAGCGGTTATCGTAGGAATACCTCCGATATTGGATGATATAGAAATAGCTATTGGAGTTGTGGCAGAACGCGGTGCCAGACTGTCCATAATTTCCGGCGATAGCCCGAGCAAATAAGAGAATCCTGCTGAGGTCACAATAGCCGCAATTGCGCCGCAGCCGACGCATACGATAATGGCCCAAGCATTCTTCTTCAAATGATCCCAATTTTTGTACAGAATTACCGCAAGTGCAATAGTAGCAGGCTCCACCAAATCGGTAAGCCAACCGACTCCTTTATCATACGTATTAAAAGAAACACCTGCCCATTCTATGACAGTGATAATGATCATCGGCGTAACTAACAGCGGTGTCAAATACATTTTTTTATAAGTACGGTATAAGCATTTGGATGCCCAATAAACTAATAGGGTGCCGAATAACCAGAAAATGGCGCTCATCATCGGCTTGACCTCTCTTTGCGCCCCATAAATAATTGGCCCATGAGACCGGTGCAAATCATGACGGCGATTGTGCTGCATAAGATTATGATTGCTATTCGGAATCCGCTATGGATCACCAGATTTTTATAATTGATGATCGCAACCGTTGAAGGAATGAAGAACAGGAGCATCTCGGATAGCAGCCACTTGGAGCCATACTCAATCCAATCCAACCGGAGGACTTTGAGTTTAAGAAGCGTGAATAGGATGATAATGCCTATAATACTGCCGGGCACTGGAATATGAAGCCATGCAACGATTAAATTGGATATTCTGGCGAGGACGATAAATAATAGGACCTGGATGATTGTTTTTAACAGCAGCTTCATTATTTCCGCCCCTTTCTTCTCTACACCTAGTATACGAAGTTGGTTAACATGAGTAAAATGAATATATAGAATGATTTTCATTCCATTTGTCTATGAGAACGAGGGGTTCTTATCCATGGAAATACGCCATTTAAAATATATTTCCGAAATCGTACGTCATAACAGCTTTACAAAAGCTGCCGAAGCGTTGCATATCACACAGCCGACGATCAGCAAAATGATCAAAAATTTGGAGAATGAACTCAATATTGAAGTGTTTGCTCGGGATGGAAAACAGATTAAACTGACGAATGCGGGTGAAGCGATATTGAATCATGCCGGCCCGATTCTTCAGCTATACGATGGTCTGATGACGGAAATAAACGACCTGACTTATTTGAATAAGGGCAGCATTCGGATGGGGCTTCCTCCAATGGCCGGATCGAGGTTTTTCCCTGAGGTGCTCAAACGGTTTCAGGAGCAATATCCGGGAATTACGATCAAGATGGTGGAGGACGGGGCAAGGAAAATCGAGGAAAGTATTGCGGACGGAACACTTGATGTTGGAGTTCTCTTAGGTCCTGTTGATCAGGCGGAATTCGATACGTACCCTCTCATAGAGGATCGGCTGAAGGTTATTATGCATCCAACGCATAAACTGGCGCAGCGGCCGCAGGTTGAACTTACGGATTTGGCGGAGGAACGTTTTATTCTGTTCAGCCGTGATTTTGCATTGCATGACCGGATCATTAGCGAGTGCCGCGCAATAGGTTATACACCCTATATCGTTTATGAAAGCTCTCAATGGGATTTTATCGGTGAAATGGTAAGTGCTGATTTGGGCATCGCCATGCTGCCTGACATCATCTGCAGGGTACTTAATCCTAATAAGATTAAAGCGGTTTCTTTGATCAATCCAACTATTCCGTGGGAGCTGGTGATGGCTTGGAGAAAGGAGGGATACATGTCCTTGGCGACGAGGGAATGGATCTCATTTACGAAACAAATATTTAATGAACAGACATGAGGAATCGTAATAGGATGTCTCCGTTTGATCCATATTGTATAATGAGCATTAAACTCGTATTCAAAGGAAGGGTGTTGAGGAAATGAAAATTATTTATCACGGACATTCCGCAGTACAAATAGAAACGAATGGAAAATCGCTTATTATTGATCCATTCCTCAGCGGCAACGCATTAGCGGTTGTGAAGCCGGAAGCTATTAAGACGGACGCCGTCCTCTTGACCCATTCTCATATGGATCATATTCTCGATGCTGCGCCAATCGCCCAAGCGAATCATATTCCCGTAGTCTCTAATGTAGAGCTAGCTGCCTATATGTCTTGGAAAGGAGTCGAGACAATCGGTATGAATATTGGAGGAACAGTTGATCTTGGCTTCGCTCAGGCTAAGATGGTTCATGCGCTTCATAGCTCTGGCATCGTTGATGAGGAGAACAAAACAATATTATACGGGGGGCTGGCTGCAGGATTCATCATACGTGCGGAAGGTAAAACAATTTTGCATACAGGTGATACTGGACTATCCCGAGATATGAAGCTTATAGGCAAACGTGAAAAAATCGATGTAGCCTTCATACCGATAGGAGGGCATTATACGATGGGGCCGGAGGATGCGCTCCAAGCAGCCAAATGGTATAAGGCAAAGCTGGTCATTCCTGTCCACTATAATTCATTCCCTATAATTAAGCAGGATGCTGAAGCTTTCGTTAAGCAGTTGGAAGCACAGGGGATTAATGGTAAAGTGATGGTGCCAGGTGACGAGATAGAAATTTAGGTGATACTAGTTCATAAGGAGTGCATATACATGCACTTTTTGTAATATTTTATCGAATTATTTGATTGCCATAAAGCTTCTATTTCTGTAGACTAAGTGTATAGACTAAACATAGTTAGGCTACTTGAATGGAGACGAATCGATGGACAATATTAAGCAATTTTTTTTGAATTTAACGGTAAGACGATTTTCGATCCTTTTTCTAATTTGCTTGTTGATGATTAGTATTAAGGACATGTTGAACCTAGTACTTTTGACCTTTCTAATAGCCTTTATTATGAGTAGTATTCAACGGTTTTTGACAAGAAGGCTTAATAGATATGTGCAGATTAACAGCAAGGTCATTATTATATTGCTATATGTCACGATGATTTCCATCTTAGTTTATGCGATCGTTAATTACTTGCCGAAGGTCTTTGTTCAGATCATACATTTAAAAGAAATTTTGATCGGTTTGACGAGCTTGCCTGCACCTGATGATGAGCTTTCCCGATATGTATATAAAACGTTAAAAGATCTCAATTTACAAGCTTATGTTAAGCAGGGCTTCGAATATATCCTTAGGTTCAGCAACTGGGGAACAACCTTTATTCTATCGACCATTCTAAGCTTGTTCTTTATTCTTGAGAAGAATAGAATTGCTGCATTTACCTCCAAGCTCAAAACAAGCAAAGTCTCCTGGCTCTATGAGGAGCTTGAATATTTCGGCAATAAGTTCATTCTGTCCTTCGGTAAAGTTATTGAGGCTCAAATTCTTATTGCCCTCTTTAATACTATTTTCACTGTGATTGGGCTATGGATTCTAGGCTTCCCGTACCTTTTTGCTCTGGCGGTTATGATCTTCCTGCTTAGCTTGATTCCTGTGGCTGGCTTCCTGATTTCATTGATTCCACTATGCATTATCGGCTATAACGTAGGCGGTCATATGATGATCATCTATGTGGTTGCCATGATTGCTGTGCTTCATTTCCTTGAAGGGTATTTCTTAAATCCGAAGCTTATGTCTTCCAAAATGAATCTCCCTATGTTCTATACGTTTATTGTTCTTATTTTCTCTCAGCATTACTTTGGTACGTGGGGTTTGATCGTGGGGATTCCAGTTTTCGTCTTCCTATTGGATATTCTCGATGTGGATACATCCACTTAAAAGGTAATATATGTAAATAATTGAAACCTCTAAGAGGTTGTTCCAAGTAAGCAGCTTTCGACAAATCCAAAAGGTCCTCCGCCGAGTAATGACTCAGACGGAGGACTTTTTTGCTGCGAGTTTCTATGAGGGCCTATCTTCTCATTGAAGCCTTTGCTTTTGTAGTGAGAAAATGGATTCAACTTCATAAGCAGTGCTTGACTCTCCTCTGATCATCAGCCTGCACAAACCTGCAAACATGCAGTTATTAGCTACCGAAATTGGCTTGTGAGAGGAAGAACTGCAAAAGTACAGCAATTTATTGCAAAGCGACCCGGTTTCAGCTAAGAATGAAAAAAGAGCTGCATATTTGCATGAATTTACCAAGACTGCCGATTAAACGGCCAAAAGGCTGTATAGCTGCAGGATTTGAGGGTAAGCCGATAAAACGGAGGCTGTATAGATGCAGGATTTGAGGTGAGGGTAGGCAGTAGCTCTCGAATAATGCTTGTGCGCTGTGAGTTGCAGTTCGTAAGGTCTTGTTAAGCGCTGAGCTGGGTAAGGAGCCGAAATCGAGTGATTTCGTTAAGCGCTGATTTCGGTACTGAGCCAGAAAATTCGGGGAAAATTTTAGACATTGGCCGTTACTAATGGTAAATTTAAACTTAATGACAATTTGAGGAGTTGAATCGTATGAAGATTGCTTGTATATCCGACATCCATGGGAATGCGCATGCATTGGAAAAGGTATTAATAGATATCAATAAAAAGAATGTCGATAAAATATATGTGATGGGGGATTTATGTTACCGCGGCCCAGAACCGAAACGATCCATGGATTTGATTCGTTCCTTGAATGCAGAGGTAATTAAGGGCAACGCAGATGAGTGGGTCGTTCGTGGTGTCCGCAAGGGCGAGGTTGCCGATACCGCTTTGGAAATGATGAATCGCGAACGGGATTGGGTTGTATCAAAATTAGATCAGACCGATATCGATTATTTGGCTCAGCTGCCTACAGAAATCAATGTTAGGGTCGAAGGCGTAGCTCTGCACCTTTTTCATGCCACACCGGATAGTTTGTTTGAAATTGTACCTCCTGGTGCGGATGATGAAATTATTAAATCCAAGCTGATGTCATCCAAGGACGCTCAAATTTACATCTACGCTCATGTTCACAAACCCTACACCAGATATTTGAATGGTAAAGTGATCATGAACACAGGGAGTGTGGGGCTCCCCTTTGACAGTTTGGCTATGGCCTCCTATGCTACTATAGAGATAACAGAAGGGGCTATTAGAACCTCTATTGAACGAGTAAGCTTTGATATTGAAGAGGTTGTCATGCAGTATCAAGCTTCAGATTACCCCAATGCGGAAATGATGGCCAAGGTCCTCAGGAACGCACGAGTTAATATATAATGAAATCTAGTGAAGGAGCAAGGAGAAGCTATGTCAGCGAAAACGAATGCCTGCCGAATGTTAGATTCGGCTCATACATCTTATACATTGTATGAATATGAGTGGAATGAGGATCAGCTAGATGCCTTTACAGTGGCTGAAAAAGTAGGCTTGCCGGTGGATCATCTATTCAAAACGTTAGTATTGCGCGGTGATAAAACCGGAATTATTATGGCATGCATCCCTGGGGACAAAGAGCTGAACTTAAAAGGATTGGCTCAAGTGAGTGGAAATAAGAAGGTCGAGATGGTTCCGGTAAAAGAAATTCAAGCTCTGACGGGTTATATACGCGGAGGGGTATCGCCTTTGGGTGTTAAGAAGAAATATCCCTTGTACATGGATCTTTCCGTTTCAGAGGTTAATCCAGTCAGTATAAGTTCAGGCCGTCGAGGGCTTCAAATATTTCTGGATGGCAAAGCTTTGGCAGCCGTTTCTGAAGCTGTTCTAACAGACCTTACCCTGTAGATTAGGGAATACAAATGACGAAATGATACGGAGGCAGTACATTGGATTTTTCTAGCAAGCTTAAGGAACTACGGCAGCAAAGGGACATTTCATTACGCAAATTAGGAGAAAAGGCGAGCATTAGCTATTCGATACTCAATTCAATAGAGAACGGCAGATTCCAGCCCTCCAAAGAAATTGTAATTTCCTTAGCCTACGCACTGAGATATGAGAATGTTGAAGAATTGTTAGTCATCGCAGGGTACCCGACGAGCATAGACAACGAATGATACATCACGAGGGTCTACTTTGTCTAGCCTTATATAAGGAGTGAGAACAAATGGTGAGTCAGGGTTCCATCACGGCAATGATTGTGCAGGTCATCTTGGGAATAATCATTCCTTTGGCGCTTGTGTTATATTTTCGCAAAACTAGTGGTATTTCTTATCGTGCCATTGGCGTCGGAATACTCGTCTTTTTCATTTTTTCGCAGGTTTTGGAAAAAGGGCTGCATTATTATGTATTATCCGTAAATAAATCGACGGTAGATTTGTTCAAGAATCCTTGGCTGTTTGCCATTTACGGAGGGCTGGCCGCGGGTATATTTGAAGAGGTAGGACGTTGGCTAGGCTTCTCCTTACTGCTGAAAAATCGGCATGAACGCAAGGACGGCATTTCCTTAGGAATCGGTCACGGAGGTATTGAGGCCTTTTTGATAGCTATTGTTTCCGGTGTACAGGGGATAGTCTTCGCAACGATGATTAATGCGGGCAAGCTTGAACAATCACTTGGAGCAGGGCTGCCGCCGGAGCAGGTTGCTCAGCTCAAGGAACGACTGATCCATACTGCGCAGAGTGAATTTTGGCTGGGAGGGTTAGAGCGGATCCCGGCGATATTTATGCAGATTGCGTTCTCGCTAATTGTCTTGTATGGAGTTCGCTATCGGAAAAGTATGTATTTACTTTATGCAATCCTGCTTCATGCTCTTGTCGACTTCGCGCCCGCCATGTATCAAGCTCATTTCTTATCATTGTGGGTAGCTGAGATTGTTATATGGGTATTAGGGATTGGGGCTATTGTAGTAATAGTAAAGTCGAAGAAATGGTTTGGCTAGAAATAGGAACAGTCTCAGCTTATGGGGCCGTTCCTTTTTTGCGTGCAGCGTATTTGAACCCAATATTTGAGTTGAATAATTATTCACTTTGTTGCATTATTATTACAGTTGCTTAAATGTGATCCTGAAACGTTAGTGGCGGTTAGTAAACGTATGAGGAGGAAAAGAATGCGACTAATATGCGAATCCAGTTCTTTAGATGATTATTTAGAAGAAACCGAAGAAATTGATTTCAGTCATTCCACGATAATTGATAAAGCTGCGGAATTAAATAGCCATTCGCTAAATGAAATTAAATTTGTTATGTCTGCTTTTGAATTTGTTCGTGATAATATATCTCATTCATGGGATATCCAAAGTTCACGCATTACATGTAGAGCATCCGATGTTCTATTCTTTCAAGAAGGAATTTGTTATGCAAAATCGAATTTATTGTGTGCTTTATTAAGGTCCGAAGGAATACCGACTGGTTTTTGTTACCAACGTCTGACCTTAGGAGATACCCCTGATACAGGTTACGTTATTCATGCGTTAAATGCTGTGTATCTGAAGTCAATTGGGAAATGGATTCGTTTAGATGCGCGCGGAAATAAAGCGGGTGTGGATGCACAGTTCTCGCTAGAAGAAGAGAAATTGGCTTTTCCAATACGTGAACTATTTGATGAAATGGACTATCCTGTGATTTACAAGACACCAAGCATAAAAACAACTGCCGTATTACGTTCACATTCAGATTGTATGGCGATGTATCTTCATGGTTTACCTTCAGAGTTGTAGCAGTTCAATTTATAGAACTCATTTTGTAAGTTATTGGTAAAATCAAGAGGGCTTTAGTGGTTTTTGTCGAATAAAAAGAACAGGCAAAACGTTAAAACGTTATGTTTCCAGCAAGCTGCCAATACCGATAATGAATACATCCGAGGAGAACCTGATGAATATATTTAAAATTTTGGCTTCTAATGATGGATCCATCAATGAACCGAATGTGAGCTCCTTTCTCGCTTACCTGCTTGATCCGAACGAAAATCACGGATTGGATTCCGTGTTCCTGGAATATTTTCTGACCCCGGTTATTCTCGGTAATAAAGATAGCTTCAAAGAATTGATCTACAACGACCGAATCAGAAATTTATCCAAGCGGTCACCTTACAGCATCAGCGTACAGGCGGAGATGACCGTCATGCTGGACACCGAAACGAGCAAACAGAAAACGAGAGATATCGATATTTTGATTGAGATCTTTCATAGCTCCGATCCACATCGTGCCCGCTTTGCTTTCTGCATTGAAAATAAAATCAAGGACGGCGCCATCCAGAAGGGCGGGAACCAGCTGTACGAGGAGCTGACCGGACTGATTCAGTATTATGCCAGCCGAAGCGCAGCAGACGGTCGGGGGGTATCTTCTGCTCAGATTCCGGCGCTGTCGTTTATTTTTCTTACTCCTAAACGGAACATCCGGGCAGTGGAAGAGTTCGCTGAGCTCGTGGACAAGCTGGAGTTTACGGATTCCATAAAGAATATCCCTTGTTATCATATGACTTGGGGGCCGGATGCAGCGCAGACACAAGAGGAAGCGCCTGCCCATGTCGTCGCCATGTTGAACCGGACACTACAAGACGAGGCCTGTGGCAATATCGAACCGATTTACGACTATACCAAGCACACACTGAAATCATTCCTGACATTTATCAAATCCGACTTCCATTCGTATAAGGAAGAGAAGACAGCGGGAACCGAACGTCGAAGCTATGGAAAAACCATTCCTGAATTTTATTATGATGTATTCACCGAGCTTGAGTTTGATAGGGATTATGCTTCGAACGATATTAAAAACAGGGTAAAAGAGCTAGTCTTGCGAAGTTCCGGTAATGAAGTCCGTAAACCTACGCTCGATGCCACACTGATCTTCACGACCGTCAATAACTCGAATCGTAAGCACCAAGGCGTTACCGATCCACAAAAGCATGAAATTAATCTGTTCTATTGTCCGGACGAAAACAACAAAAAGATGATTCGCAAGCTGAGCCAGAACGACCCGCCTGCTGACATATATATTTACTGGAAGGATAACAGCAGCGACGACAAAACAGGCAAGTGTTTGTTAACTGAAATTTATCCAAGCCTCAGGTAGAGCTTCTACTTTGTGGCTTGGCTTTTTTTTTGCGACACCTCTTACTTTTACTTAGCCGACTGTTGCTCGCTTCACTATTAGTGGACAATTTGTTATGGATTCCTTTAGGAGGGTGTCGTACTATATATAGTAGCGGCCAATAGAATTGGACCGTCTATGGATGCCAATAAAGAGAGGGAATTTACATATGAGACGTGAAAGTACCGGAAAACGAACGCAATCCAGCCGAAAAGGGAAATATTTGCTCGCTTTATTAGGGATAGCAGCTGCGTCATGTTTGTCGATTATTATTCTTGTACCGGATTTTGCAAGCAGCTTGATGATACCAAAGAGCGGGACTGGAGCTACGCAAGCAGCAGAGAAAGCCATACCGGCCAAACCTCCAAGAGAGGCGCTTGATTTCCAAATGGACGATTTCATGCATGGGTGGGTCTCCTATACGGATGGAATTATGAAAACCGATGATGGGGGAGTTAGCTGGTATGCTGCCGCTACTTCTGCGGTTCAGATGGATCAGTCAAGTCAGACATCCAAGGCTATTGTCGAAAATGAAGATCTAAAATGGATCAAAGGGAGCTTGCCGAGCATTCAGAGAATTGCAGCAGGAGCGAAGGAATTGGAAGTGAAGAAGTCACAGTTTCTTACTGAAAATGTCGGATGGGCGCTGATAGCCAAGGAGGGGCAAGACTCTGCGCCCTTGTGGACAACAACAGATGGTGGTAGAAGCTGGAAACAGCAGGTTACACCTGAGCTTGTGAAGCAGATGGAAATGGAGAGTCTGCGACTGCAAAGCATAGCGAAGGAAGCAGAATATTATGCCGACAGTGAGACGGCACGGAAAGCTATTCAGTCGGAGTGGACGTTAATGCCTGAAACGGCAGCCCGCGGGGACATTGTACTGGTACGTCACCGTTCTCCCGGTAATGTGGAGTGGCAGGGAAAAACATATGAGCTTCAGCCATTCGCTTCCGGTTACTTTACTTATCTGCCGATCCCCATGAATACTAAGGCAGGGAGCTATCCAATCGGAGACAAGACGCTTACGATCAAGGAGAAGAAATTCGAAACCCAATACTTGCAAGTGACGAAGCAAATGGAAAGCATGAAGCAGGATACAAAAACCATTCAAGCGGATCAGAAGAAAATAGACCTGGCAAGAAGTAAGTCCGAGCCGGAATTTTTATTTTCCTCCCCGTTTATTCAACCTATTGAAGGCATCCTGACTACACCGTACGGTTATACGAGATATGTGAACGGCAAGCTTGACAGCAGTCATATGGCTATTGATCTTGCGGCGAAGACGGGGACTCCTATCAAGGCGACTAATGACGGTATTGTAGCTCTCGCCGAGAGTCTTTATTTGACAGGAAATTCTATTTATATCGATCATGGTATGAACTTATTCTCCCAATATGCTCATTTATCTGAGCTGAAGGTTAAAACAGGAGACCATGTGAAGCAGGGGGATATTATCGGCCTTGTAGGGACAACTGGGTTTTCCACCGGTCCCCATCTGCATTTTACATTTTGGGCGCACAATATGCAGGCTAACCCCAATTTGTTTTTTAATACCAAGCCGTTTAACTGGTTTCAGCCTGCACCTTAGTCATTATTAGAAAGAGTCATGTTCATCAGAATCGACGGGGTGGAATGGTTCCATAGCCTTTTGAAAATGACGCAAAAATAAATAATCCACGCTGTTTAATTCTTCTTCCCGATACATGAGAAACAGTTGATTGAGCGGGAATGGATTTTGCTCGATGGGAATAGCGTACATTTCTCCCGAATCGATCTCCGCCTGAATGTAAAGAGGGAACGACAGAAAAATACCTAACGTGCTCTTGATCCAATGTTTAATCAATTGCAAATTGTTTGTTTCATAATGGGCATTATAATGCAGGTTCAGATCATTGAAGGTGAGATCTATTTTTTTGCGAAACATGCTCTCAGGCTCGTAAAGAATGAGCTGTTCCTTTAATACATCCTGAAGCTTCAAGGATTCACGACCGGCATACGGATGCTCCTCCGAAACGATGGCATAGACTGGGTGCGAATGCAGCAGCCGGAAAGTGATTGAAGGATCATTGGCTGTATAACGTGTAATGCCGAACTGAAAATGCTTGTTCTTAATCATCTTGATTTGCTCTTGGGTAGTGCAGCAAAGCACCTGCAATGCGATGTTTGGGTAAGCTTTACTAAAGCTATCCAGAATCGGAGGCAGGATGATACTGGCAAATGAATTGACGCAGCCAAAAGAAAGCTTGCCAGTCAATCCTTGCTTGAGATGATCCACAGCCTCACGGCCTTGGTCAAGAGCAGCCAGCGCATTTAAGGCATAGGGGAGGAAGGCACTGCCTTCCTCAGATAGCCGGACTATTCCATGGGCTCGAATAAGTAAAGGCTTGCCCAATTCTCTCTCCAACTGCTTGATTCTGTGTGAAACCGTAGGTTGGGGCAAGTACAGCCTTTCCGCGGCTTTGGAAATGCTCCCTAAACGGTAAACCGTCACGAAGGTTAAGATTTGATCAAAGGTCATGAAACACCGCCAGTTTCTTAGTTTATTGGTTTAATGCTATTTGTCGACCGTCTTTGTGGACTATGTATTCAAAAAATGAATAAGGTCATTCAGATTTGGATATATACTTGGCATCAAAATCGCCATAAAATAAAGATAAATAAGGAGTACGGAAGATTGTTCAGGACATCGTCCTGGGCTGTTTATTAGTTTCATAAATACTAGGAGTGAGAGCTGCGGGTAACTAGTACCTCTCCTTAAGTTAGAATATCCCCTTAAGCTCACCAATACAAGAGACAATTAGAAGAGACAAAGAAGGTGACTTGCTGTGAATTCGGAAAAAGCGGTGCGAGCGATTGGGATTTATGGTGGAGGTGTGTTTTTCGGAGTGATGACGGTG
This sequence comes from Paenibacillus foliorum, assembly GCF_013141765.1. Lineage (GTDB taxonomy): Bacteria > Bacillota > Bacilli > Paenibacillales > NBRC-103111 > Paenibacillus_S > Paenibacillus_S foliorum. The sequence goes on along the minus strand of NZ_WHOD01000128.1, from coordinate 189,004 downwards.
GCCCAGCCGTTTTTTACGCTTTATGCGGATGCGCTTGGGGCTTCTACTGCGTTGATTGGATTAATTGTAACGCTCAGGTCTCTGTTGCCCATGTTTATTGCAATGCCGATTGGGCAAATGATCGATACCTTGGGACCCCTTCGGATGACTAAGATCGGCTGCTTATTGCTTATGACTTCATTAGCGATCATGTCATGGAGCAGCACGCTGTTAGTGCTGGCGGTTTCGCAGGTTCTTCTTGGAGCTAGTATGATAATTATGGCTTCCTCGCTACAGGTTCTTGCTACGGATGGGGAGCAGGATAAGGCCAGACGCAATAAGAACATCAACCGCTTCTCCATGTGGTCTTCTGTAGGTAACATGGCTGGACCGCTCTTAGGAGGACTAGTCGTTTCCTATTATGGTTCTTCATTGTGGAGCTACCGCTCTGCTTTTATTGCTTCTTTTATCGTATGCTCAGTTTGTTTTATCCTCGTTTCGATGATCAAGAGTCCAGATGGACCTGGACAGCTGACACGAACGAAGGAGCTTTTTAAACCTAAGGAAATGCTGAACAGCTATATCAGCGGAATTCATTTAACCCGCCACAGGGGTGTCCAGTTTGGACTTATGGGTACATTTCTGATTATGTTCATTCAGTCCTTATACGGTAGTTTCATTCCGCTTTATTTAAATGAACATGGCTATTCTGCCTTAATTATTTCATCAGTTATCTCGCTGATGGGCTTGTCCGGTCTGGTATCGCGATTCTTACTGGGGCAGTTTATGAAACGGGTAACATTGGAAACGATTCTGCTCACTGCAGGCTGCATAGCTTCAGTGTGTCTGATCTTCATTCCTGTGGCTTCCTTGCACATTATCGGAATTGGCATAATCACGTTCTTGCTTGGCAGCTCAATTGGTATGAATTTGCCCGTGACCATTATGATTATGGTGGAGGAAACGAAGGAGTCGGAACGAGGAAAGGTCATGGGGCTTCGCCTCTTAACAAACCGTTTATCACAAATGACCGCTCCAGCCATGTTTGGTCTACTGGGACAATCGCTAGGTTTGACCGCAGCGTTCTACACAGGCGGCGGTATGCTCCTTGCAACGATGCTGGGCTTTGCCGTTTACAGTTCCAACCGCGCTGCACCTGTGAAAAGCGAAGCCGTAACTTCTACTTCCGCTTCCGCGGAGCCGTCATCCAAACTTTGAATACAACACCATTACGGCTCTGCGGTCGAAGAGAAACCGACTCTGATATTAACCGGGTATTAACATATGGATATGAAAATCTCCTACATTCGTTATTGATAATGGAACGGCAATCACTTTGCTATCCAAGGAAATATGATGATCAGCTAAAATATTCGGAGGTGTGATGTCCACATGAATTCCGTCGTTATACAGCATCGTGCTGGCATTGCCGCTAATCATGTTGCCTAGCTCGGAAATTGCGCTTTGACACATTTCGTCCAATTCGGTTATTGCGTATCCCCCCATCATGGCGGATACGATTCTCATGGCTACTTGCTCTGGAAAGCCGAATACAACATCACCCTTGAAATGCCCAACGATTCCCACTTTTAACCAAATGTGTTTTTCCACCAGCTCTAATTTCATTACGGTAAGCTGGCCGATCGAAGGTTTTGTTTGTACAAAGGTTTCGATCACATGGATAGATGCTGCCAAAAATGGATTGATATAGCTTGCTTGCATAATGAATTCCCCCTGCCTGATTTAGATAGATTAAACTAAAAAGGACTGCTCCGAATGGGAGCCGTCCTTTTTCTGAAAAAAAAAGTAAAGCTGCATTTCGGCAACCCAGCTATCCTAGGAATGATTTCCCTTAGACCTGTGGCTTTGCGTCCCTGTCTTTCGACAGGTTTGCTATTATCGTTGTAGCATGTAGGTTATAAGAACTGGTTACAAAGTACTAAAACTATCATATCACACTGCTACAATATTAGGAATGAAAAATAAATCATTCAAACGATGTGAAAATGATAGTAAATGAATAATGAAAATAAAAAAGATTATAGTACTAAAAGTTGTAATCTCCTAATAGTATAATACTAGGCTTGGGTTAGAGCCTGGGCTACTAATGGAGGGATAAAATATGGAAATCGAAGCAGTAGAACAAGAAGTATTGTTGTCGGATGAGGAAGCTATCGAAGAGGCTGAAGAAGTAGAAGCAGAGGAAGAAGAAATTGAAGCAGAGGCTGCAGATGAAGCAGAAGAGAGTGAGGAATCAGATTCCGAATCCGCTGATGAGGCAGAGGAAGAAGCTGACAGTTCAGAGGAAGAGTCTGCCGAGGAATCAGCTGAAGAATCAGCAGAGGAATCCGAAGAAGAGTCCGCTGAGTCTGAGGATTCCGAATCCGATGAGTCCGGTTCAGACGCGGAAGCGACTGAATAATACTGCTTCGATCCCTTCTCTTACATTTTGAATCGAATACTATATCATATAGCTTATGATGACAGCAGCACCGCAATATGCGGCAGCTGCTGTTTTTTACTGTTTGAATAGAAAGTACAAGCAAAAGCAAACGTGTTGGATTTGATGATCAATACGGGCTGCAATGTGAAATGCTTTTCGTAGGCCAAGAGATATAATATATTACAAAATGATTGAATTAATATTCATAAATATGTATAATTATTCATTATTGATTAGGGGTGATGGTATGGAATATCAAGTGGCCTTGGAAACTTCTCAGCTGTTGGATGAAGCAAAGAAATCGATTTTATTTACTGCGGCTCGCCCAGAGCTTGTAATGGAACGTGGCGAAGGCATGTACTTGTGGGACACGGACGGTAAGCGGTACCTGGATTTTGTCGGGGGATGGGCTGTTACCTGTTTGGGGCATTCACCCGAGATTATCCGAGAGGCACTGAATCGACAAGCTGGCACTTTAATTAATTCGAGCCCTTCATTCTACAATAAACCGATGATTGAGCTTGCTAGCTTATTAACAGGAAATTCGTGCTTCGACAGGGTATTCTTTGCAAGCAGTGGGGCGGAAGCCAATGAAGGCGCAATTAAATTAGCGAGAAAACATGGTCAAAAAAACTTGGGTGGAGCTTTTGAGATTATTACAACAACAAATAGCTTCCATGGACGTACCCTAGCTATGATGTCTGCAACTGGAAAACAGCAGTGGGAATCCTTATTTTCACCCAAAGTGCCGGGCTTTAAGCATGTACCATTGAATGATATAGAAGCTTGTTTAGAGGCTATCAATCCCAATACTTGCGCTATTATGTTAGAGCTTATTCAAGGTGAGGGCGGGGTTCATACAGTTGATGCCGAATATTTGAACCGCTTGCGCAAAGTGTGTGATGATTTAGGCCTTATGCTGATTTTTGATGAAATTCAAACAGGACTTGGAAGAACGGGAAAACTGTTTGCTTATGAGCATTATGGAATCGAAGCGGATGTCATGACATTGGGCAAAGGAATTGGCGGAGGGTTCCCTCTTTCAGCCTTATTAGTTAAAGAGCCTTATAACATCTTTGAACCCGGAGATCAAGGGGGCACTTATTCCGGGCAACCCTTGGCTATGGCAGTGGGATTTGCAGTAGTTAATGAAATCATTAATAAGGAATTGTCCTATCAGGCAGAGGAACAAGGAAATTATTTGATGAACAGCCTGCGCGAGATTGCTCATAGCTATCAATTAAAACAGCTGCGCGGCAAGGGCTTGCTGCTTGCCTTTGACCTCCCGGAAGCTAGGGGGACTGAACTAGTCTCTGAATGTCTAAAGGACGGCTTGCTGATCAACTCTCCTAATTCATCCACCGTTCGCTTGATGCCTCCTCTTATCGTATCAAAGGATGAAATTGATAACATGCTTCAAATATTATGTGGAGTACTGGACAGATTGCATATTTCGTAAGGTAAGCTTATTTGGTAGAAGAATTAAATAAGAATACAATCGGACCTTTTTATCTCATGGATAATAGGGTCTTTTTTTTGCTGACGCCTCCTATCCCCTATTAATTTTTACAATTTATTCATGCCGGTTTAATACTCGCAAAATGTTTAATTAATATAATCAAAATGAACATAAACGAGCAACGGATAAATAAAATAAACAATATATGATTGTTTTTGTTTGAAATGTACATAGCAGAAAGGAAGGATCCTATTGACCGATATTTTAACAAAAATCAAATTGGCGGCTGCGGGCTGTGATGAAAATGTACTTAAAGCAATTGATTTGGATCTCATCCGCATTGAAGCAGGGGCTATCCTGGAAGTGGCTTCCTACTTACAAGGGAAACACTACCGAAAAGTTATTATAGCAGCGGATTCAATAACTTATGAGGTGGCAGGTAATAAGCTGAATGAATTCGTAGAAAACGCCTCAATTTCCGTACAAGTAACGATCATCAAGCCAGACCGCCAAGGCGACGTTATAGCCGACGAAGCTTCTCTGATTCAATTGATAGCTGATATCAAGCAATATGCTGCGGAAGTCGTAATTGCTGTGGGCGGGGGCACCCTTCATGATATCGTCAGGTACTCGGCTTATATTTCGGGAATTCCCTTTATCTCTGTGCCAACAGCGCCTTCGGTAGACGGATTTAATTCCAAAGGGGCTCCAATCCTCATACGAGGGGAAAAGGTAACCATTCCTGCAATAGGCCCGGATGCTATTTTTGCAGATCTTGATGTTCTGGTGAAGGCTCCGGAAGCTTTGGTAGCTGCGGGGTTTGGCGACATGCTAGGTAAATATACATCATTGTTTGATTGGAAATTCGGATCGTTAGTTGCTGGGGAACCTTACTTGCAGGCGGCAGCAGATATAACCAAATCCGCTTTGCTGCAATGCGTAGAGCATGTGGATCTAATCGCTGAAAGGCAGGCTGAGGGAATCCGCACATTAATTAGTGCGCTGATCGAATCAGGTCTTGCCATGCTGTTATATGGTAACTCTCATCCGGCCTCAGGTGCTGAGCACCATTTGTCGCATTACTGGGAAATGGAGTATATCCGTCTAGGCAGAAGACAGCTGCTGCATGGAGCTAAAGTAGGCGTTGCTTCTATGGAAATCTCCAAGCTGTATCATAGGATCGCCCAGGAAGGCTGGAAGCAACCTTCATTGTCGGGTGAAGAAGAGAAGGCTGACGCAATCACAGCTAATTGGGAGCAGATTCGCAGGGAGATTCTAGACATTCCTAATGATGAGAGGCTTAGAAAGCTTTTGAAAAAAGTGGGCGGCCCTGTATCGGTTGAGGAGCTCTCAGTTAGTGATGAGCTGCTGGATCGCAGCTTGCGTGAAGCCCATCAGGTTCGTCTCAATCGCTTTACGCTTTTAAGAGCTTACAATGAAAGGTTAGACATACAAGAGTAAAGAAGATTCGCAAGGAAATCAGCATGATTTATGCAAAGTGAGGGATGTTTTTTGTTAGCAGTGCAACGAAAAATGAGAATTGTGGAATTTGTAAGGCAGTATCGCACAGCGACCATTGCAGTGCTTGCCAAGGAATTTAACGTGCATGAGGCGACGATCCGACGAGACCTTACTGAAATTGAACAAGAGGGTCTCCTAAAGAGGACACACGGTGGAGTCATTGTTGAGCAATGGACGCATGACGAGCCTCCTTTTAACGAAAGAACGAATCAGTGCCTGGAGCAAAAGATGAGAATCGGTCAAATGGCAGCAAGTTTGGTGGAGGATGGAGAAAACATAATCATCGATTCCGGGACGACTACCCTGCATATCGCGAGAAATTTGGTTCATCGATCTAATATTACGGTGGTAACCAATGATATGAACGTAGCAGCAGAGCTGCGTGACGCACCGAGGGTTAAGGTTATTTTGACCGGGGGAGAGCTGTATCCATCCAGTTATATGCTCAATGGTATGTTCACGGATTATGTACTCAAGTCGCTGCACGTGGAAAAGGCGTTTATAGGAACTCCTGCTCTGCATCCGCAGCACGGGTTAATGCATCCTGAAGCTCAGTTGGTGCCGGCAAAACAGGGAATGATCCAAGCTGCCAGAGAAATTGTAGTGGTCACAGATGACAGTAAGATTGGTAAGCTTTCACTGCATTCAGTGGCTCCCAATAGTTCAATTCACACATTGATTACGGGGAAGGAAGCGTCCGACTTCGATCTCAAGCCATTTCAAGAATGGGGAATTAACGTAGTAACGGTTTGAACGTTCTAAGGAAGAGGAGGGGGAATACTCTTGGCATCCATCGAGTTTGTCCGTGTTACGAAATCTTTTGAAAAAAGCGTGGTCATCAAAGACTTGGATTTAAAAATTGAGGATGGAAAATTCACCGTATTGGTAGGTCCTTCGGGGTGTGGGAAGACCACGCTTCTAAGAATGATCGCAGGGCTTGATCCTCAGACATCAGGCTCTGTGTTCATCGATGGTAAGGACGTGACCCGTACTGCACCTGGTCAAAGAGGCGTAGCTATGGTTTTCCAAAACTATGCACTTTACCCTACCATGTCGGTTCGCGAGAATATTGAATTTGGATTAATAAACAACAAGGTAGACAAAGCAGAAAGAACGAAGCTGGTAGAAAGTATCAGTGCCACGGTAGGATTGAAGAATTATCTTGACCGCAAGCCATCCACTTTATCTGGGGGCCAGCGTCAGCGTGTTGCTCTGGCTCGTGCCATGGTTAAGAAACCATCGGTATTTCTAATGGATGAGCCCTTGTCTAACCTGGATGCCAAGCTCAGAGCGCAGATGCGCCTTGAGCTGATCGAGCTCCACAAAAAGCTGGGTACCACTTTTGTATATGTCACTCATGATCAAGTTGAAGCTATGTCGATGGCCGATACAATCGTCCTTATGAATCAAGGTCTTATTAAACAAGAGGCTCCACCGGAGGTGATTTATAATCAGCCTAACAATCTGTTCGCTGCTCAGTTTATTGGAGTTCCTCCGATGAATGTAGGAGACCTTGGTGTGGATGGCGTGAAATTCGGATTTCGTCCAGAGAGTGCAGTATTGTCCAACGAACCAGGTGAGCTGCATTACTCCACACAGGGAGTGATTGCTACGAGAGAGATGCTTGGATCCGAAACTCTATATCAAGTGAGAACCGACCGCGATTCGTTCATGATTAAATGTATTGAAGATCAGTTTTCAGTTGATCAAAAGGTACATTTGGGAGTTACAGCTGCCAAAATATATTTCTTCGGAGCGGATGAAAACCGTATAGGTGAAGACCACATTCATTTCCGTAAATATTTGGACGTGCTGAGAGGGTATCGGAATGGATAAAAAAACAATTTGGGAATCCGTTCGTCCGTATCTTATGATCGCTCCGGCTATGGCAGGCATTTGTATGTTTGTCATGTACCCTATCATTTACTTAATTTATTTAAGTTTTTTTAAGTACAACCTGATGAACCAAGCTAAAAGTAAATTCATCGGATTGGATAACTTCACTCAAATTTTCACTCGAGCAGATTTTTACAAGGCTCTGACAAATACACTGCTATATTCAGTTGGTGTAGTTATTCTGACGATGATTCTATCTCTGCTTATTGCGATATGGCTCTCTAAAAGGAGCCGATTTAATGCAATAATTCAAGCTGGCCTATTCACACCGCATATCGTTTCCATTGTATCCATTTCGCTGGTTTGGCTGTGGCTAATGGAGCCTAACCATGGCTTGCTCAACTTTTTGCTCAAGTCGCTGGGCTTACCGACATCCCAGTGGCTGCAAAGTTCTAATACGGCGCTAATATCAGTCATTATTGTATCGGTGTGGCAGGGCATCGGCTACTACACTTTAATTATCGTGGCCGCTCTTCAGAGCATATCTCCCGCGATTTATGAAGCTGCAGCATTAGATAACGCCAGCAGGTTCAAGATATTTTACAAAATCACACTACCGCTCATTTCACCGCAGCTGTTTTTCATTCTAATTATTATGACCATCGGTTCCTTTAAGGTCTTTGACACTGTTCAAGTTATGACAGGAGGGGGCCCGAACGACGCAACTAGTACTATTGTTTATTATATTTTTAAGTATAGAACAACGAATATTGGTTACTCAGCAGCTACCGGAGTGGTTCTGATGGCGATCATCGGACTTTTGACCTTTGTTTACTTCCGAGTGTTGTCCAAAAGAGTACATTATCAATAGGTGGTCAATCGGACCACCCCAAAGGGGAATTCGTACTTGAAAACATATGAATTCAAATATATGAGGCTGACATGGGGCTTTTTATTAAAACTGATTGTTCTAATGGTTTTCATTTTCCCGTTTCTATGGATGATTTCCACCTCACTTCAAACGTTTAGGGAGACCTTATCATTTCCGCCAACCTTGATTCCGGCATCGCCACAGTGGATCAATTTTGTAGAGGCCATGAGTGCCGGACCCTTTCTGACGTATGCTAAAAACTCTGTAATCATCACGGGCTCCATCATTATTCTCCAGTTGATTGTGATGATTCCTGCGGCTTATGCCTTCGCCAAGTACAAATTCCGTGGGAAAAACATCTTGTTCGGCCTGGTACTGCTGGCTTTTATGATTCCTGGTCAGATTACCTTCATTCCCGTCTATTTGATGATGGCTGATTGGGGGATTAGCAAGACGCTGCTTCCACAGATCATTCCCTTCATGTCCAGTGCATTCGGCATTTTTCTGCTGCGCCAATATTTTATGCAAATTCCGCAGGAAATTGTAGAGGCGGCCAGACTGGATAATGCCAGCGAGTTTAAAATTATGTGCCACATTATGATTCCTATGTCCAAGGCAGCACTGGCTACAATCGCGCTTTTTAGCTTCGTCAGTCATTGGAATGATTACTTCTGGCCTTTGATTATGACAGATTCAGCTGCGATCCGTCCGCTTACGGTGGGCATCGCGATGCTTCGGGAGACTGAGGGCATTAGCAACTGGCATATTATCATGGCTGGCAATGTGGTTTTGGTTGTCCCCATTCTTGTCGTTTATCTGTTTTGCTCCAAGCAAATTGTGAAAGCTTTTGTTTACTCAGGGATTAAGTAAGAGTGTAGTCCCTTTCAAATAAAATATAAAAACTCACATGGAGGTAATTTAAATGAGAAACAAGCTAAGTAAAATGTTGGCAGTGCCAGTCGTTTTAGGATTAATTGCAGGCTGCTCCGGGGGTCAGCCCGAGTCAGTAGCTCCAGCGGCTGCCAAGCCTTCAGAGCCTAGCAAGACCACTGAGCCTGCGAAGGCAGCAGAGCCTGCCAAAGCCGGTGGCAAGGTAACTGTGCAGTTCTGGCATTCCTTGGGCGGCAAGAACGGTGAATACACGGATGCCATGATCAAAAGGTTTAATGAGAGTCATAAGGATATTGAGGTGGTAGGAACCTTTCAAGGGAGCTATGACGAGACGGTGACCAAGCTTCAGCAGGCGATTGCCTCGAAGAATGCTCCGGATGTGAGTATGCTGGAACGAGCTTATGTAGAGCTTTTTGCAGATGCTGATGTTTTGGAGGACATGACACCTATGATGAAAACCTCTAACATAAGCGTTGATATTTTTAACCCAGGTTTAATGGGACATTCGACTTTCAATAAAAAGCTGGTATCCTTACCGTTAAACCGTTCGACTCCAATTATGCATATTAACAAAACGATGCTGGATGAGAAAGGGCTTGCGATACCAACAAATTGGGATGAATTGAAGAAAGTCGCCGAAGCGCTTGTCATCAAAGAAAACAACGAATATAAGCGTTATGGTGTAACTATGCCTTATGATACTTGGTATCCAATTGCTATGATTTCGCAGGCTGGCGGTAAATTCTTTAGTGATGATAAAAAGACAATCGGATTTCAAGATAATGGAGTCGGAGTTAAAGTGTTTAACTACCTTAAGAACCTTCAAAGCACAGGGGCTTTATATTATCCGCCAGCTAAGGATTCGGGAAATATTACCACACAGATGTTTGTTGATGGTAAGGTTGGGATTATGTACGGATCAACTGGAAGCATTGGAGGTTTGGCGAGCAGCGTTAAGTTTAACTATGTAACGGCATTCTTACCTCAGGATAAGATGTATGCCAATCCTACCGGTGGGGCTAATATCTCTATGCTGTCTTCTTCGAAAAACAAGGCAGCTGCATGGGAATTTATACGTTGGATGGAGACTGATTCTCAAGGAGCTTTACCGTTCATTCTGCAGTCAGGCTACCTTCCTTTCACTAAAACTATGGTTGAATCCAAGGAAATCAAAGAGCTCTGGGCAAAGGAACCGAATCGTAAAGTGGCGTATGATCAGCTTCAATATGCTGTCGATACGAATAAGGATGTAGCTTGGCCGGAGGTTATGCATGAGTTTTTCTCAGCAATAGAAGCTGTCATGTATGACAGTAAGAATGTTCAGTCCACACTGGACACGTTCAAAAAAGAAGCCGAAAGAATTCTAGCTAAGTAACCGCGAGGAGCTGAAGGAGATGTCTGTACTGGATAATCAAGGAATTGCGCGAAAAGTTCATTGGCAGGCCCACCAAAGCACGAATACGGAAATGCCAGAGAATACCATGTCAGCCATGCATTATGCATGGGAGCTTGGTGGTATCCCAGAAATTGATATTCGACAGACAGCAGATGGAATCATTATCGGCATGCATGATGCAACACCGAAGCGGACGACTACGGCGTCTATTGCAGATCAAGACAGGTTAATCTCTGAATGTACTTTTGATCAAATACAGCTCTGGGATGCAGGAATTAATTTTAGCGAAACGTTCAGAGGGGAGAAGATTCCAACGCTTGAACAAGTGCTGGATGTTCTATCTGATCATCCCGAGCGTGAGGTTTATCTGGATTTCAAACAAGTTGACCTGGTCAATCTAGCGGCTGTAATTCAAAAGTATGGTGTCGAACGGCAGGTGATTTTCTGTCATAGGGATCATGAAAACTGTAAGACTATTAAACGGTTAGCCCCTGAGATTCGGACAATGCTATGGATACCTGATAAAGAGATTGATATCCGATTTGGAGAAGTGCTTGAAACCGGATTCGAATCTCTCGATATTATCCAAATCCATTTGGTAGATTCAGAATTAGAACGTGCTTGGAGATACAGGGTGCAGCGCCAATTTTTGCAAAATGCGTTGGAAAGACTGACCGAAGCGGGATTGGAACTGGAAGTGTTAATCTTTCACTTCGACGAGTCTTCATTATCCGAGCTGCTTGATCTTGGAATTCGGAGGTTTGCTGTTGACGAGCCCAAGGTATTTGTAGAAACCTTGGAGAATTATTTCAATAAATAATAATATGCCGAGCTTGATACAAAACTCAAAGGATGTTTGGCAAGCTGGTTCCGGTGTTCTACTGGTGCCAGCTTGCTTTATATTATTAAGGAATCTAATTACTTAACGTCCAGCACAGAACCCCCCAGGACAAAACGCCACTCCAGATGGTTGCCGAACACGTTATCGATTCGAACGCCGCCAGTGGCTACTGAAGCAGTATGGATCATTTTCCCATTCCCCAGATAGATGCCGGTATGAGTGATTTCTTCGATCGATTTGTTCTTATTGCGGTAGCTCTGTGGATCAGTCCCGTTGAAGCTAATGAAGAATAGTAAATCCCCGCGTTGTGCGTCATAAATGTTGGTGTAAGGATGATTGGAATAGGTTTGCACGTATAATGCCTGATTGCGAGAATCCTTCGGCAAATCCATTCCAACGGAGGAAAGAAAAGCCCATCTTGTAAAATCGGAGCAGTCAAACGTCGAAGGATCAGAACGGTCTGAGCCGTACTCGTAAGGTGTCCCAAAGTACATAGTTGCAGTAGAGATTACATTTTCCGCATAGCTTCCTTGAGTGGGGACGACTGAGGGGTTAGGCCAAACTTCGACAAGCTGTTGGGCTCCTAAACCGTGAATTTTGAAGGTTTGTTTGCTTGTTGTGGGGGTGTCTTGAACATGATAATCCTTCATTTCTTGTTCAATCTGGGCGTCTCCTTTTTTCAGCCACCTATCATGTTTCGTAAGGTTAGCATTAAACAGCCTCTCATCCATACCCCCAAACTGTGTGGCAGCCTCATTATTTTGTGAAACCGTACTACATCCAGACAATACCATCGATAGTGCCGCTGCTGCAAATAACTTCTGTTTAAGTCCCAATGGTTAAGTCCCCTTTATTTAGAAGATATCCATATCTTGCATTAATCGGGTGTGTTCTATTCAGCAAAATGGGATAAGGGCTTCTCACAACAGATCATGTGCAGGGGAGGGAATGCGGAACGTTTGCCTGCAAGCAGTTCGGCGAGTATACAAATATATGCCTCTAGCTCGTTTAGCATATCCTTCAAGAAGGAAGGTAAGACGTTAAGATGGCCGTATTGCTTGCAAATAAACGGCTTCCCCTGAAAAACTTGATAGTCCGCCTGATTCATCGGTTCGAATAGAGAAGAAATCTTGCAGCTCCTTCGAGGCTTGCAACATCTTGGTCTGCAATAAAGCTGTTTCCTCTTCCGGTAGACCGGATCGCTCACACCAGTCATGAAACTGGAATGGTTTAGGGAAACAAACGATCATCTCGATGCGAAAACCTACGTTCTCTAAGAGGTTGATCCATTCTGACTTTTTCCATGCCCGGACATGGCTCGGGTCTCTTTGTTTTTCTATCTCATTGTAGAATTGATCGAATCTATCGTCTTCAGGACCCACATTGTCTATAAGCAGCAGCTTGCCACCCGGCTTGACGACTCGGAAAGCTCCTTCAGCGAAAGCGGGAATATTCGGAAAATGATGTGCCGCAATCCGGCAAGTTACGAGATCGAAAGATGCGTCAACAAAAGGAAGTTGTTCAGCGTCACCCTTTACAAAATCGACGTTTGAATGGCCGTTCCCGCGGATAAATTCAGCAGCGGTCTTTAACATTTCTTCGGTCAAATCATAGGCAGTTACACGACGAACCAATGGGGCAAGGGCGTTCGCCACATGCCCACCACCCGTTGCAATGTCAAGCACATCCATATTCGTATCGGCTTTGGAAGATGAGACGAGCAACGACAAATCTTCTCCTTTGGCATGACGAATGCTTGTGACATATTTTCCAGCGTTTTTAGCAAATTGCTGCTGTACTTGATTTTTAATTGAATCTTCCATCGTTGATTTCCTCCTTATTTGTAGACCGAGATTTTTCGTTCTTTTGTTTCATTTAATGAAACTTAATATCACATTATGAAACTAAACTAAATTTACCATACATTCTTTTAGCTGTAAATAGGGGGAGTGCCGGTGCAGCTGTCAGCAGACAAAGAGCGATTTTGTCGCATTTGATTACTTTTTGACGATATTAAATAGGTATATAAGTTTTGAATTAATTACCATTTGACGTATGGCTAGGTATTCTATATCATATGAAGATAAGATACCCGTACTCGAACGGGAGAGGTTCATAGCAGATACCCTCTATAAAAAACTATGGATACATGACAATATGCCATGTCCATACTGGACGTGGCTTTTTTATGTTTTTATCCTTTTAGTTACAATAGAATGTGGAGCAGATCTCTCTTGAAAAAGTGTTGGGATACATTTTACAAGGGGGTTTTTACTATGTCTGGACGAAGCCATGAAGAAGGTTTAAAGGATTTAACGTTATTGGGTAATCAACATACAAAATATTCTTTTGATTATGCACCTGAGGTATTGGAGGCCGTTGACAATCTTCACTCGAATCGGGACTATTTCGTGAAGTTTAATTGTCCGGAGTTCACTAGTTTATGCCCATTGACACATCAGCCTGATTTTGCAACGATGTACATCTCGTACGTCCCAGATCAAAAAATTGTCGAGAGTAAATCACTGAAGTTGTATCTTTTTAGTTTCAGAAACCATGGAGATTTCCATGAGGATTGCGTCAATATTATCATGAACGATTTAATTAAATTACTCGATCCAAGGTATATTGAGGTTTGGGGGAAATTCACACCACGTGGAGGAATTTCTATTGACCCATGGTGTAATTATGGAAGACCTGATACTAAGTATGAAGAGATGGCACATTTTCGTTTGATGAATCATGACCTTTATCCTGAAAAAGTGGATAATCGATAATCGATATAAGGAGGAGTGAAAGCAATGATTTTATATTTAAATGGAATTTTTGTAGGACTTTTAATATTGGCAAACATTGTGGCTGTTAAACTTTTTAGCATCGGAAGTTGGGTCATGCTGCCCGCCGCCGTTATCATCTACATATTTACTTATCCCATTATTGATGTGATCGTTGAGGTTTATGGAAAAAAAGAAGCACGGAGAACGGTTAATGCCGGATTGATTATGCAAATTCTTGCCCTTATTTTCATCACCATCACGATAAACTTGCCTGCGGCACCAATATTTAATGACCAGGAGTCATTCCAGACCATTTTAAACGGGAGCTTCCGGGTTATTATTGCAAGTTTAATTTCATACGTGGTAAGCCAAAATCTGGATGTGTTCGTGTTCAATAAATTAAAAACCATCCATGGGCAAAAAAAGCTATGGTTACGTAATAATGCTTCCACCATGCTAAGCCAGTTGTTAGATACAACTATTTTCATTACGATTGCTTTCTATGGAACGATGTCAATTGCTGTTCTAGGCAGCTTGATTCTAACTCAATATGTCTTTAAATTTTTTGCATCAATGGCCACTACTCCTATTGTCTATTTACTCGTCAACTTAATAAGAAAACAGGAAACGGTTGTTTCAATGCAAAAAGAAACTCTAGTAAAGTAAGCAGGAATTTATCGATAAGAAACATGGCAAATATGTATAATCCCCCTCAATGGAGAACGCGAAAGAACCTTAAGGCCCATTTTCACAATGGGTTTTAAGGTTCTTTTGCATGCCTGCTTATGGATAGCTACATTTTTATTAAGAGTTGATTATTGTTTCAGTACGGTAACATCGGCGGATACCCGTGTACCTGTGGTTGTTATTGCTGTTAAAGTAAATTGAGTTACATTGCCGCTAACATGAACGGTTCCATCGGTGTCGATTATGACAGTTCCTACAGCCCCGCTATTCGGATCTCCAACAATATCTTGCGGAATCAATGCAATACCTAGTGCATCTTTATACGGGGAGATTTCTGCTCCTTCGTATTCACTGCCATAATTATCGGTAATGATCATATCCATTTTTTCAAAAGCATTGAATTGGGCAGAATACACACCATTAGTGACAGTTACATACTGACTAAAAGAAGAGTCTCTTGCTTCTATCTTTTGGGCAGCATTCGATTCGCTTTTTACAACGACAGGAATGGAAATCTGTTTAAAGCTGCCGTTAAGAGTTGAATAAACAATGTCGATAGATGCCGTTCCTACTTTATTGCCTAGAATGTATCCTTTATGTTCAGATGACACGGCAGCTTTTACAATAGACGGATTCGATGAAGAGATGGACTGAATAATACCGGGCATGGCGACTTCTTCACCGGATGCGTTGGTAACAGTGAATTCAATTTCTTTGGCGAATTTACTGATAGTTGGGTCTTCTGCTTCCGTTTTACTTAATCCAGGAACGGATGCAGCTATTCCGCTATCTATAACATTACTCAATTCATATGAATTGGGAAGTGTAAAACGCAGGTCACCTGTTGAAACGGTTGTACCGATAGTAAGAGTGCCGGATGCTGTTTTAATAGATGAGCTATCAAGACCGCCCAAGGTTACGGTATAAGTTCCCATAGAAAGCTTCGTATCTGACGATAGAGTTAGTGCAGCTGATTTTTTATCGTTGGACCATGTAGTAGTAACGGGAATATCGGTACCGTTTTTGCTCAAAGACCATGTAGCCTTGGAGGTGTCGACGGCTTTATCCAGTGTTACTTGCACAGCTTGATCGCCGGTTGCCTGAACGGAGGATACGGATACGGGTTCTTTAACATTTTGGGCAGCTTGCAACGATCCATATGCACCGATCACCAGGTCGGCTCGAGTTGCGATACCGTCACCGCTTTTGTCGACAGGATGGATGTTTAACTCCATCGCTTGCTTGACAGCATCGGCATACCACGGACTTGTTGAAGTAGTAACTTTTTTGCCAAGTCCTTTGACTAGCACCGTATCTAATTGGCCTACTGTAACATTCTCTCCTGGCGCGAAGGATGTGTCAGTCATTCCGTCAATAAGACCCGCTTTTTTAGCGGCTTCGATATAGGGAATCGCCCAGCCGTTGGCTGAATCATTGGCACGAACATCTGCGAAGCTGGAAGTCTGAAGCGTTGGATCAACTTGAAGACCAAACACCAAGGAAGCGACTTTCGCGAATTGGGCTCTAGTCATGTTTTGCGAGATGCCAAAAGTATCGCTGGAGACACCTTCAAAAATGCCTTTAGAAAGAAGGTTATCGATCTTGTTTTTTAACCCTGCTTCAATACTTGTTAAGTCTTTATAATCAGAAGTGGTTTTTACATTATCAGCCATTGCTGTAGTAGCTAGCATAGAGAAAGCTACAGCTGCTGCTGCGATAAGGGTTAGACTTTTTTTCATAGCTTCGTTCCTCCAAAGTTATTAGTATTGATTACTATTGATTAATCTATCAACACTAATCATACTACTAGTACAAAGCAAATACTAATTTTGCAGCAATGTAAATATTGGGCAGTCAGATAGCAGATTTCTGTATCTCATAGAATGATGCTAGGATATCGGATGTTGAGGAGAGAGAACATGGAAATTCAAAAATTACTTGCAGATGAACAGCCTCCAATGGAATTGCTTTTATTAGCGGACCCTTCACGGAAGCTGGTTGAGGAATATATTCAAAGAGGTCTATGCTATGTAGCTACTATGGATGATGAAATCATAGGTGTCTATGTTCTGCTGCAAACAAGACCTGAGACTGTGGAGATAGTAAATATAGCAGTTGATGAGCGGCATCAAGGCAGGGGAGTGGGTAGACAATTGGTGAACCATGCCATTGCAAATGCCAAGCTTCTTGGATTTAGAACGGTTGAAGTCGGCACTGGGAACTCTAGTGTAGGACAGCTGGCTCTCTATCAGAAATGCGGATTCAGAATTACCGGCGTTGATAGGGATTTTTTTATTAGACATTATAGTGAAGATATTTATGAGAATGGGATACAAGTTGTGGATATGATTCGTTTATCTCAGGATTTGTAGGCAGCCCTTCTTTTACTGTGTAAGCCTTTTCTCTCTTGCCCATTGCTGATAGAATGAAAATAGTGGAAAACACTATTAAAGCAATCCGAATGAAACTATCATGGACGTAAGTAATTTACAACTAATGAAGGGGAATAGGATATGAAACAGCTGAAATTAGGTATGGTCGGCAGCGGAGACATTAGCAATCGCTTTTTTGAGCAGGCGGCGAAGCTGGAGAATGTCACGTTTGTGGCTACCTGCGCAAAACGCTTGGAGAATGCGAAAAACAAGGCCGAGGCTTATAACGTAGCTCGCTGGTACGATGATTATATCCAAATGATGGACACCGAAGAACTCGATGCAGTTGTCGTAACAACTCCTCATTCTGTTCATGCTGAAGTTGTTTTGGCGGCGTTGGAAAGAGGTCTTCATGTTCTCAATGAAAAACCGATGGCTACCAGCTTTGATGATTGTAAAAAAATGGTTGAGCTTTCAGAGCAGAATAATAAAATTTTCATGAGCCTTCCCTATGATTTAAATCCAGCTTTTACTACAGCGCTTGAATTTATAAAAGAGGAAGTAATCGGTAAAATTACTGGTGCTGAGGCACAGCTTAACATTCCCGGTCCTGGTAGGGATAATTGGTACTATAATCGTGAAATTTCCCATGGCGGAGCAATTCTAGATTGTATGGTATATCCGATAAGTCGTTTAATTTCTCTACTCGGCCCCGCTCAGAGCGTTACGGCGGAGGTCAACACCTTAATTCCGAATCGAATTGTGAAGGGCGGCAAGGAAATACATAGCGATGTGGATGACAATGCCACTGTGATCGTAGAATTTGCGGGGGGGCAGCATGCCGTATTCCGTACATTGTGGGCAACCTCTTTTAATACGAACAATACGATAATTTATGGTCGCAAGGGTACTGTAGCTATCAATGATTGTGGATTTCCGTTAGTTGTCCATTCTCCCAATGTACCGATTCCAGATGCTGAGGAAGTGACTTGGCGCGGCGCAAAAGAATGCTATGTACCAAAGCTGCTGCCTTCTGCCAGCTCCGAGCAAAACATTATGAGCCATTTTATTCATTGCTTGAGAACCGGCGAGCAGCCGAAGCAGACAGCAAGGTTGCAGCTGCATGTGCATGAAATTATGTTCGCCGCGTATAAGTCGGCGGAAAGCGGGCAGCGCTATATGCTAACTACCACTTTCGAGCCTTGGCATAAGCTGGACACGGGAATATTTGATACGAAAAGTCAATTTATTTAATAGGATGCAGGAGTTCGGGAAATCGAGCTCCTGTTTTTTGCTAATTGAATAGTGTTATAAATTGAGGTTTGAAAAGAAAAAGAGCCTGCTGTAAACTGGGTCTTGAAACTGCAAGAAGGGACCTGAACTTATGAAGATGATTATTTTTATCGTATTGCTCCTCATGTACCCATTGTTTTTACATTGGATCAAGATTTCCGACCTCCGGGTCATTCCCTTGGTTGCCCCTTATGCGCTTGGGGTTTTGTCGATTACTATTATGCTGACGGGAATTACTGAATTCATAGTAGGAAAATTTAAGAAGAGATCCGATAAACAATAAAAAAGCGTTGAAATTTTAAACCGGCAGGTTTACAATAAAAGGCATAAAGTGTTCAGTAATGTAGTCAGTTGTTTTATAATATAGAACAAAAAATGCGGCGGAAGGAGATGAATGAATTTGTCAAATCAAAGCCCCAACACAGCTAGTAATCCTAAGCGTGATTTGATAGACCTTACGATCCCAGCTACAATGAAAGCCGCTTTAATGACGGCACCCCTTCAGATTTCAGTGGTCGAGCTGCCAGTTCCGGAAGTCGAACCTGACGAGGTATTGGTTAAAGTAATGGCTGTCGGTGTGTGCGGCTCTGATATCCATTATTATGAGCATGGCCGAATTGGTCCTTATGTTGTAAAGAAACCGATTATTCTCGGTCATGAATGCGCTGGTATTGTTGTAGCTTGCGGCGAGAAAGCCAATCGTTTCTCTCCGGGAGATCGAGTGGCCATCGAGCCAGGAGTTACTTGCGGTCGTTGTGACGCGTGTAAGCAGGGCAGGTATAATTTGTGCCCGGATGTACAATTCCTCGCTACGCCACCGGTTGACGGAGCTTTTGTACAGTATATAGCTCATCGCGAAGATTTTCTGTTTCCGATTCCCGATCATCTATCCTTCGAGGAAGCAGCCTTGAACGAGCCGTTTTCCGTAGGGATTCATGCTTTGAGGCGGGCGGGCTTCCAGCCTGGTCAGACTGTAGCGATTATTGGCATGGGGCCGGTAGGGCTGATGGCTGTCGCCGCAGCCAAATCATTCGGTGCAAGTCGAATACTTGTAAGCGATGTAGAAGTGAATCGTTTGAAAGCGGCTACATTGCTTGGGGCGACCGACATCTTATTGGCGGGAGACGATGCTTCGGCGGAAATTATCCGTTTGACGAACGGTGTGGGAGTGGATGTTGCATTAGAGACGGCAGGGCATCCAAGGGCGTTGAAGACCGCATTAAGCTCACTGCGCCGGGGCGGGAAGTTATCCATAGTTGGCCTGCCTCCTGTGGATGAGGTTGGAATGCAGGTTCCTTTTATTTGCGATAACGAGATTGATATTTACGGCATATTCCGTTATGCCAATACGTATCCGCAGGGGATTCAATTTTTATCATCGGGTTTAGTGGATATCCAGACGATGATCACGGACCGCTATCCATTAGAACAAGCTCAGGAAGCAATGGAAAGAGCACGGACGAACAAAGCGGGCAGTCTGAAGGTCATGGTTTATCCCAACCCTATAGCTTAAGGAGCCGACATGCCGATCATACAATCATTGGACCGTGCTTTGAACATATTGGATTTGTTCGATGAGCATACGAAGGAATTGAAAATTACCGAAATTAGTACCCGTATTGGACTGCATAAAAGCACGGTACATTCTTTGCTCAAAACGCTGCAAATGCACGGTTACATCGCTCAAGATTCAGACAGTGGCAAATACAAGCTAGGTTTGAAGCTGCTGGAGAAGGGCCAGCTGCTGCTACAAGGAATGGATATACGCGCGACAGCCCGTAAACATTTGGTATCACTATCCGAGCAAACCGGTCAAACGACGCATCTGGTCATTTTGGATGGCAAAGAAGGTGTTTATCTCGATAAGGTGGAAGGCGACAAAGCAGCGATTCGCTACTCCCGAATCGGACGCAGAGTACCTTTGCACAGCAGTGCAACAGGTAAAGCATTAATTGCCTTTCGCACAACTGAGGATATAGAGAAATTGCTGAATGGCTATCGTTATGTCCGGCAAACGGGATTTACTAAAACAGATAAAGAAAGCTTCGTTCATGAATTGGCCGACATTCGACTTCAAGGCTATGCGATAGACAATCAAGAGAACGAGCCCGGAGTTAGATGTGCTTCGGTTCCAATCTTCAATCATGCTGGAGATGTAGCGGCAGCGATAAGTATCTCTACGATGATTTCCGTTGTGGATGATGAGCAATTTCAACAATGCATTCGATTACTGTTAGACGAGGCTGCCCAAATTTCTCAGCTGCTAGGATATAAATCATGATAAGGCAGTTCATTTCCATTTGGTTTTTCTAAAACTTTCTATAGAACATTGGTCCACTATGAGAGGATGGTTGAGCATGAGGATTATTCGTTACAAGACAGCGGCTTCCCAGATCGTATTGGCTGCATTGACTGAGGAAGGCAAGCTGGTTGAGCTGCCACAGCAGGACTTTTTAAGCGTGGTAAAGCAGGCCCAAGAAGAAGGAAAGACTGTACTTCAGTACGTGCAATCCATTACTGATTCCAAGGAGGGCCTTCCTTACTCTATGGAGGAGCTTGATCTGTTAACACCTATTGAGGCGCCTGAAGTGTGGGCGGCGGGAGTTACCTACGAGAAAAGCCGTGAAGCCCGGAATTATGAAGCAACAGGCGGCAAGATGGATGCGAGCACATTTTACGACAAAGTATATGATGCGGTCCGCCCTGAAATATTTTTTAAATCGACAGCAGCTCGCACAGTAGGACCAGGACAAGGCGTGCAGCTTAGAAGCGATTCCGAATGGCAAATTCCTGAGCCAGAGCTTGCCTTAGTACTTGACAGCAGCGGTACAATCTTAGGCTACACGATTGGCAATGACATGAGCTGTCGCGATATAGAAGGTGAAAATCCACTCTATCTGCCTCAAGCGAAAATGTGGAAGCGCTCTTGCTCCATCGGTCCAGCCATTCTGTTAGCTGATTCCGTGGAGAACCCTTATGATTTTCAAATTGCATGCCGTATTTTCCGTGATGGGGAAAAGGTCGTAGAAGGCTCAGCGAGCACTAAGCAGCTGAAGCGGAAGCTCGATGAATTGGTTTCTTTCCTGAAGCGGGATAATGAGCTGTTCGAAGGTACGGTGTTACTCACAGGAACCTGCATCGTGCCGCCTAACGAATTCACGCTTGCGGGCGGAGATCGGGTAGACATCGAGATCAGTGGAATCGGTGTCCTATCGAATCCGGTTCTTGCCGCACAATAAAGGGTGCTTATTGATGATGTGAAGGGCGAATTAGCTGCAGAAATTCCAGTTAATCTTTACTCTTCCGACCTGCCAAACACTGATTTTGGATTTTATCCTTTAAAGTAAAAAACAACTCAAGGAGGAACAAACATGTCTACAGCAGTCAACGCACCAACGTATCAAAACTTTATTAATGGTGAATGGAGCCCATCCGTAAGCGGTGAAACCGTTTCAAGCATCAGCCCTGCGAATAAAAATGAAGTGGTCGGCTACATTCAATTATCTACAGCCGAGGATCTTGACCGTGCCGTACAGAGCGCTAAGCATGCGCAAAAAGCATGGAGAAAGCTCGCCGGTTCAGCCAGAGGGGAGTTTCTCTACAAGGCTGCCAATGTAATGGAGAAGCGGTTAAATGAGATCGCAGAAACGATGACTCGCGAAATGGGAAAAACGTTGCCTGAAGCTAAGGGAGAAACGGCGAGAGGCATCGCCATCCTGCGTTACTATGCAGGTGAAGGCATGCGCAAAGTCGGCGATGTGATTCCATCGACAGATGCTGATGCCCTTATGTTCACAACTCGTGTGCCTCTTGGCGTGGTCGGTGTAATTGCACCTTGGAATTTCCCGGTTGCGATTCCGATTTGGAAAATGGCTCCAGCCTTGATTTACGGCAATAGTGTAGTGCTAAAGCCTGCACAGGAAACAGCTGTCACAGCTTCTAAAGTCATCGAATGCTTTGCAGAAGCAGGTTTTCCAGCTGGTGTCGTCAATTTAGTCACAGGCAAAGGCTCTGTAATCGGACAAGGGCTTGCTGAGCATTCAGATGTGAGCGGGATTACCTTTACAGGCTCCAACCAGGTTGGTAAGCAGGTGGGGCAAGCAGCATTAGCGAGAGGTGCTAAATATCAGCTTGAGATGGGCGGCAAAAATCCGGTAATCGTTGCTGCGGATGCCGATCTTGATTTGGCGGTAGAAGGAACAATCAGCGGAGGACTCCGTTCGACTGGCCAAAAATGTACAGCGACTAGCCGTGTTATTGTACTAAGCGAAGTTTACGATGAATTTAGAGAAAAGCTGATGGCTAAGGTTCGTACGATTAAAGTTGGAAACGGGCTTGAAGGTGACACTTGGATGGGGCCATGCGCTAATGAAAACCAGCTGGAAACCGTACTTTCTTATATCCAAAAAGGAATTGAAGAAGGAGCTGTATTACTTCATGGTGGCGGCCGTCCTGAAGATCCGGCATTAGCCGATGGTTTCTTTGTAACACCGACCGTATTCGATAATGTTAATTCGTCGATGACCATTTCCAAGGAAGAAATCTTTGGACCTGTACTGGCTTTGATCAAAGTTGACACTATGGAGCAGGCGATTGAAGCAGCTAATGAAGTCGAGTTTGGACTGAGCGCCTCTATCTATACGGCAAGCATTAGCAATCTGCTTACCTTTATTCAGGACATGGAAGCTGGACTTGTAAGAGTGAATGCCGAAACTGCCGGTGTGGAGCTGCAGGCTCCGTTCGGTGGAATGAAGCAGTCGAGCTCACATTCACGCGAACAAGGACAAGCGGCAATTGAATTTTTCACTGCGATTAAGACAGTGTTTGTAAAAGCATAGCATGAGCTTGCGGTCACATTTACGTTCTCTTTTACGTGATGTGACCGTAATTTGTATAGAAGGACAAAGGAAAGGTGTGGATTGCGTTGACAGAGTCGTTACTCGGAATTATGGGTGCTTCGCAAGAAGATTTATATGAGATTCGAACTAAAGCTCCGGGCCCGGCAGGCTCTTTACCTCTAACTCGCGACATGCTTCTGAATGCTCCAAGCGGGGAGCTGTTCGGTCTTTCGCAAAATGTCGGAATGGGCTGGTCTCCCGAGCGACTTGGGGGAAAACAGTACCTAATTCTGAGCACTCAGGGCGGTATTCGCAAGGAGGACGGAACTCCAGTCGCTTTGGGTTATCATACCGGCCATTGGGAGGTAGGCCTGCTCATGCAGGCGGCCGCGTTGGAGCTCTCCGGCAGGGGAGGCGTCCCGTTTGCCGGATTCGTGAGCGACCCTTGTGATGGTCGCTCGCAAGGAACTGACGGCATGTTCGATTCCCTGCCGTACCGCAATGATGCAGCCATCGTATTCCGCCGCCTAATCCGTTCGCTCCCCACACGCAAAGGCGTGATCGGGGTCGCGACCTGTGATAAGGGGCTGCCGGCGATGATGCTCGCTCTGGCTGCGATGCACGAGCTGCCCTGCATCATTGTTCCCGGCGGGGTTACCCTGCCGCCGGAGCAAGGGGAGGATGCAGGGAAGATCCAAACCATTGGCGCCAGATATGCCAGCGGAGAGATGACGCTGGAGGAAGCGGCCGATCTGGGCTGTAGAGCCTGTGCGACGCCGGGGGGCGGCTGTCAGTTCCTCGGAACTGCCGCAACGGCACAGGTCGTTGCCGAAGCGATGGGGATGACGGTTCCGCATTCGGCCCTATCACCATCCGGCCAGCCGATGTGGGAGGAAGTAGCCCGGCAGTCTGCCCGGGCTGTAACTGCCATGGAGGCCAGAGGCCTCCGGATGAAGGACATACTTACGGATGGAGCAATCCGTAACGCTATGGTCGTACACGCAGCTTTCGGCGGTTCGACCAATCTATTGCTGCATATCCCGGCAATAGCACATGCGGCAGGACTTCATGTGCCAGATGTGCAAGACTGGACCGAGGTAAATCGCCGAGTTCCCCGTTTGGTAAGCGTGCTGCCTAATGGACCTGAATACCATCCGACGGTCAGAGTGTTTCTGGCTGGCGGTGTGCCGGAGGTTATGCTTCATCTGCGCCGTCTCGGGTTGCTGGACGAAACTGTCCTAACAGTTACAGGTGAAACGCTCGGAACGGTGTTAGACTGGTGGGAAGCAAGCGAGCGCAGACAGAAGGTACGTGAGCTGCTGGTTCAATTGGACGGAGTCGATCCAGATGACGTGATCATGAGCCCGGAGAAAGCTGAGAGCAGAGGGTTGACGTCTACGGTGACGTTCCCGACCGGTAACATCGCTCCTGAGGGTGCTGTGATTAAATCAACCTCCATAGATCGATCGGTACTGGATAGCGAAGGCGTTTATCGTCACAGGGGCAAGGCCAAAGTGTTTACGACGGAAAGAGCAGCCATTGCCTCGATCAAAACCGGCGGTATCCAAGCTGGAGATATTATGGTTCTAATCGGTCGCGGACCGTCTGGAACCGGAATGGAAGAGACGTATCAGCTGACATCGGCGTTAAAGCATCTCTCCTTCGGCAAGTATGTATCCTTAATTACGGATGCCCGTTTTTCCGGCGTGTCTACCGGTGCTTGCTTCGGGCATGTCGGTCCAGAGGCGCTGGCGGGAGGACCCATCGGTAAGCTGCGGGATGGCGACTTGATCGACATTGTAGTGGATACACACAAGCTGGAGGGAACGGTTCATTTTATCGGCAGCGAGGACCAGCCGGTCAGTCCAGAAGCTGGCGCTGAAATATTGGCTGCAAGGGAGCCTCATCCTGAGATGAAGCCGGACACGAAGCTGCCGGATGACACCAGGTTGTGGGCTGCGCTCCAAGCGGTAAGCGGTGGAACCTGGAAGGGCAGCGTCTACGATGTGGATCGAATTACTGCCGCCCTTGAGGCTGGTAAGAAAGCGTTAGGTTGGTAAGGAATTATTCTCATTTATAACAATTACAAAAAACTAGCGTGCAAATGCTGAATTTTACAATCTGGAATGATCACAAAAAGGTCGAGAACAGGTTATAAAAACAGACTTGTCACGCTATTTTTAGTTGGATTTTTAAATCTACAATTTAGGGGGAAGGCATTAAATCTGATAGAAAAAGCTTGAAAAGCCCATCCTTCATGGGTATTATCTTATTGATAACAACACTATAGCAGCAGAAAGAAAGGTAGAATAATTATGATATTCAGCAAAAATGACAAGCTAGTCATGATAGGCGATTCCATCACCGATACAGAGCGCAAAAGACCCTACGGAGAAGGTCGTGGTGATGCAATCGGCAAAGGTTATGTGGCTGCTGTTAGCGCTCTCATCAATTCCGTTTACCCTGAATTATCTATGCGGATCATCAATATGGGGATCAGCGGCAACACAGTGCGCAATCTTAAGGAACGTTGGCAGACCGATGTGATTGATTTGCAGCCTGACTGGGTATCCATTATGATTGGCATCAATGACGTCTGGCGTCAATACGATCAATCGGTAATCAAGGAAACCCATGTATATTTGGAAGAATACATAAGGACGCTGGATGAGCTAGTAAAATCAACAAAGCCTTTGGTGAAAGGGATCATCCTTTTTACTCCTTTTTATATCGAACCTAACGCTAATGATGCAATGCGGAAGACTATGGATGAATATGGCAGAGCGGTTAAGGAAATCGCGGCCTCTAATCAGACGAAGTTTATTGATGTTCAAGAGGCTTTTCAACCTGTTTTGGAGCATACCTATCCAGCTGAGCTGGCGTGGGATCGTGTTCACCCTAATATGACTGGGCATATGGTGTTGGCCCGCGCATTTTTGAAAGAAGTGGGCTTCGATTGGAATAAAGAGTAGCTCGAAAAGCCTGCGGTTTCTTCTTAATAGGAGAAATCGGCAGGTTTTTTTGCGCGATAATGGAAATAATTATTGGATAGTTGATATGTATACAAGTACACAAGTATAATGACTAATAATGAGCTATATAAGGAAGCGGGGGAACTTATGAAATTTGCCAACCTACAGTCGACTCGGCAAACCTTGGGTGAAAGAGCGTATGAATCGATTCGGGACGCCATAATCTCGCTTCAGTTTGAACCAGGGCAAATGATTTATGAAAATGAATTAGCGGCATCGCTTGGAGTCAGCAGAACTCCGATTCGAGAAGCTTTTCGTATGCTGCTGTCAGAGGAACTAATCGAGATTTTGCCGCAAAAGGGAGCAAAGGTCACCTTAATCTCTGAAACGAAGGTAGAGGAGACGCGTTTTGTTCGTGAGAGCTTGGAAACGGCCGCATTCCAGATCGTGGCACGAAAATGGGCGAATGATCAAGAGCCTTATATAAGTAGCGGGAAGCTAGTTGATCTCCTTATTGAACAGCAGAAGGATGCTGCTCAAAACAATGATGCTGTCTCGTTCCTGCAGCTGGACGAGTCGTTTCACAGGCACATTCTGGAGCTAAGCGGTAATCAGACCTTGTTGACGGTTGTCAATCATATGCGTGGTCATTTAAATCGGCTGCGTTTTTTGACGCTCAGACAGTTGAACAACATGCATGATTTAACGGATCAGCATCGACGGATATGGGCTGCAGTTCGAGCAAATGATGAGCAGCTAACTGGCGAACTATTACGTGTGCATTTAAGCCGATTGCCTGGGGAAATGGCTTCATTAAAAGGGCAGTTTGACACCTATTTTAGTTGAAGGTTTCGATGGAACAACCTATTCATGCCTCCCACCACTGTAGGGTAGCAGTGGACGAAAGCAAGCCAGCAACAGTAAGAGAGGCCGAAATCGTAACGGTTCTCTCAAGTAATAATTGTACTCTCGTCAGGTCCGTGATAAAATTTGAAGCAGCAAGAAAAGTTTCAGATCGAAAGAAAATGAGGAAATCCGTTGATGAATAAAGTTGAAGCGGAATTTAGCAATTTAGTGAAAGCGTTTCGAAAACGTCATATGGGCAAAGGGCCAAGAGAGATCCGGACCACCTTCTGTAAGTATTGGGCGATTTGTGAGATGGAGGGGAACCTCTCGCCTGTTGAAAAGTTCATAGCATCAGGAACGGATGGTAAGCAGGTTCTGCGTAATGCCAGAACAGAAATGGTTAAGGATATGTACCGTAATCACCCGCCTGTAGAGATGGAGCAGCTATTGGGAGCCAAATTTATCGAGCTGTTTGTAGATATTGATCTTGATAAAGACTTCGGGATGTCGATTTTCGTGTTCGATCAAAATATCCAGAGTAAGTTCTCTTAGGCATACTTTTATACAGCAGCCTGTTTTTAATAACGAATGTAGCAATCATCACCTTACAAAATGATACATGTGCCGTTGGCACTTAGCAGCGATCCTGCTCAAGACTAACAGCCGTAATAGACACTTTCTTTGTTGAACGATAACCAACAAACGAGGGCACGTCTGTTGCGGCTTTTTTCGTAGAAACAGGGGGCACTACATATATTTATGGAGGAGGAATTATCAATGGGAACAACCAAACATACGGGCCCCATTCGCCTGCCGAAGCAGCTGGACCCGAAGCTGTGGGTCAGTAAGGTTCCTTTTGGATTAGGCCAAATTAAGCCTCATCATATTAATGATACACTCAAGGTCGCGTGGGATAACCGCGACCAGCTGCCTTACGCTTACCGCATCCTGACCCAAGGGGTCTGTGATGGTTGCGCGCTAGGCGTGTCCGGCTTGTATGACCGGACACTGGAGGGGCCGCATCTGTGCACGACGCGGCTGAATGTGCTGCGGCTCAATACGATGCCGCCGATCAAGCCTGAGGTGCTGCACCAGGACATCTCCGCTCTGCGGAAGATGGACAGCACCGAGCTGCGCAAGCTCGGCCGGCTCCCGTATCCGTTGATCCGGCGCAAGGGCGAAACCCGCTTCTCCCGCCTATCGTGGGACGAAGCATTGGATTTCATCGCGGCCAAGATTCGCGCGATTGATCCCAAGCAGCTCGCCTTTTACCTTACCGCTCGCGGTATTACTAACGAGTCGTATTACGCTGCCGCTAAGGTAGCCCGACTCCTCGGAACCAACCATATCGACAATGCTTCACGGATTTGTCATTCTCCTTCCAAAACTGCTCTTAAGCGCTCCATAGGAATCGGAGCATCGAGCTGTAATTACAAAGACTGGATCGGCACCGATGTGCTTATCTTTTGGGGTAGTGTAGCTGCGAATAACCAACCGGTGTCAACCAAATATATGTACGCTGCGAAGCGCAAAGGAACTAAAATTATCGTAATTAACCCTTATTACGAGCCTTCGATGGAGAAATATTGGATTCCGTCCATTCCTGAGTCGGCGTTGTTCGGAACCAAGCTGACCGATGACTTCTATCAGGTTAACATCGGGGGAGATATTGCTTTCATGAACGGTGTCATGAAGCATTGGTTCCAAATGGAAGATCGGGTGCGAGGCTCCGCGGTAGATCATGAATTTATTCGCATGCATACCGGCGGCTATGAGGAGCTTAAAGCTCATGTGAAGAAGCAGGATTGGGAGCTTCTGGAGCGCTCCTCTGGGTTGAGTCGTGAGCGCATGCTCGAATTTGCGCAGCTGCTAGCCGGAGCGAAGTCAGCTGTGTTCGTCTGGAGTATGGGCTTAACCCAGCACCGCTTTGGCACGGATAATATTTCGCAGGTAGCGAACCTTGCGCTGCTGCGCGGCTTCCTCGGTAGAGCTCACTGCGGGCTGATGCCAATCCGCGGTCACAGCGGAGTGCAGGGCTCAGGCGAGATGGGGGCTGATCCGTTCAGTCTGCCGGGAGGTGAATTCAAACGTCCCGACATCGAGCGGATTGAACAAGCATGGGGCTTTAAGCTGCCTAGGTGGCAAGGAGATATAGTCGGTGTATCCTTAGAAAACGCGCAGCTGCCGAATGGTCATGAACGCAAGCTGAAGCTGTTTTATACATCAGGCGGCAACTTTCTGGAAACAATGCCTGATCCGGCTTTCGTAGAGCATTGCTTGGAAAGTGTTGAGCTTCGAGTTCATCAGGACATTGTATTGAACACATCAACACTGGCAGACGCCAAGGAAGCTGTAGTTGTGCTTCCGGCGATGACACGCTATGAACAGCCAGGAGGAGGAACATCGACTTCTACGGAGAGAATGGTCTACTTCTCGCCTCAAATCGATGGCCCGCGAATAGGGGAAGCACGGTCGGAGTGGGCGATTTATGCAGAGCTTGCCGCAAGGGTTAACCCAGCTTACAAGCGGCTGGTTGCTTTTGAAAGCGCTCAGGATATCCGCAGCGAGATTGCAGTGGCTGCGCCTTACTATGATGGTATTCAGCATCTAACCCAACGAGGTGATGTTTTTCAATGGGGTGGTGCCTGGTTGTGTGAGGGAGGAGCGTGTCCCACCCAGGATGGCCGTGGACGATTAATTCCTATCGAACAGCCTGAGCTTCGCAAGCCTGAAGGGCATTTCCGCGTAACTACGAGGCGAGGCAAGCAATTCAATTCCATGATTTACAGTGATATAGATCCGTTTAACGGGGCAGACCGCTACGATGTACTGTTGAATCCTGAGGACGCTAAGTCGATGGGGGTGAAGGAGGGCGATGCCATTGTCGTTTACAATCAATACGGTATGCTGCATGGAAGGGCTAAGACGGTGAGAGTTCAGACGGGGAATATTGAAGTGCACTGGCCGGAGGGCAACTCATTAATACCCAAAGGAGTGTATGAACCGCACGCCGGTATTCCTGAATATAATACGACAGCAATAGTAGAGAAAGCGGAAACGTTCCATGCCTTCAAAGATACCAAATATGTGGAGAAGCGGATTGCGGAATTGGAAACGGAAATGGAGTGATCGCGAGTGGATAAACCAGTCACAGTAGTATGGCAGATTACCAAATATATCGGTGGAGAACTGCAGCAGCAAGATGATGAGGTCGTGACCGAGTTTCCGCTTACCATCAAGCTGGACCGGGAGGAGTTTGCAACCATTGTATGTACTCCAACGGATTTGGAGGATCTGGTGATTGGTTTTCTTGCCTCCGAGGGGATCATTCGGTCAGCTTCAGAGCTGCGCAGCTTAAACATAGACGATAGCCGAGGGATAGCTGAAGTAGAGCTGGCTATTAAGCAGAACACCGCTAAGGATTGGGTGAACAAGCGATTTATTGGTTCCTGCTGCGGCAAAAGCAGACAGTTTTATTTTCATAACGATGCCCGTACGGCCAAAACCATTCCATTAGGAAACACCATCATTACTGCTCTGCAGTGCTTGGAGCTGATGCGTCAGCTTCAGCATGCTTCACTAGAGTTTCAGAGCACGGGCGGGGTTCACAATGCAGCACTATGCGATATGGAAGGGGTACTTATAACACGTACGGACATTGGCAGACATAACGCATTGGACAAAATTTATGGCTACTGCATTCGCAATCATATTCCACTAAAAGGAAAAATAATTGCATTCAGCGGCAGAATATCCTCGGAAGTGCTGCTAAAAACAGCTAAGATTGGTGCGGGCATTATACTTTCCAAATCGGCTCCAACGCAGCTTGCGCTGCAGCTTGCTGAGGAACTGGGCATTACGGTGATTGGTTTTATTCGCGGGCAAACTTTCAATGTGTACACTCATCCGGAGCGGATCAAGTAGCCCAGTGAAATTTAAGGGCTGAATTTCTACTCTCCCAAATATAAGCTTTGTTGTATGGACTATAATGCGAAATAAGCACAGTCCGGAAGGAATATGCCACTTATAACGGCTTATAAGGCGATATTTTTAAAATAGGTTAAGATCGGCTTATAGACCGTTATAGCTTTGAGAACGTATATTGAAAGAGTGGAAAATGACGTATAAAAATTATTCGAGTAGTCGGAGGAGATCATCTTATGAGTAAAGCAGAGATTACAGCCGCACTAAGCGGTTCCGTATGGACGCCTGATTTGGGCGACGGTACATTTCAAAATCCTATTGTGCATGCAGATTATTCGGACCCAGATGTAATCCGGGTGGGTGCTGATTTCTATATGACAGCTTCTAGCTTCTCGCATGTGCCGGGATTGCCTATCTTACATTCCAAGGACTTGGTCAACTGGACCATTATCAGCTATGCATTCGATCGGCTGGATTTGCCTGGTTATGATCTTCCCCAGCATGGTAAAGGAGTATGGGCTCCGAGTCTTCGTCATCACGACGGGAAATTCTGGATTTATTTTGGCGCACCGGATGAAGGTATTTACATGACCACAGCGGTTGATCCTCGTGGACCTTGGACGCCTCTACATAGGGTCAAGGAAGTGAAAGGCTGGATCGACACATGCCCTTTATGGGATGATGATGGACAAGCTTATCTGGTTCACGCGTTCGCTCACAGCCGCAGCGGTATCAAGCATAAGCTGCAGGTTTGTAAAATGAGTCAAGACGGCAAAACACTGTTGGACGATGGAGTTATTGTATTCGATGGAACGGTAAGTCACCCGACCTTGGAAGGACCTAAGATCTACAAACGCAATGGCTATTATTATTTGTTTGCTCCTGCAGGTGGAGTTCCGACGGGCTGGCAACTAATTCTACGCTCGCGAAGCATTTATGGCCCCTACGAGGAGAAAATTGTTCTCCATCAGGGCGACTCTATCATTAACGGACCGCATCAAGGCGGTTGGGTGGAGCTGGAGTCAGGCGAGTCCTGGTTTATTCATTTCCAAGACAAAGAAGCTTATGGACGTATAGCCCATCTTCAGCCCGTCCATTGGGTTGATGATTGGCCGCTAATGGGTATCGATACGAACGGTGATGGAATTGGCGAGCCGGTACTGCGCGCTAATAAACCGAATGTGGGTGGTAGTTGGCCAATTGCGGTGCCTGCTACGACGGATTATTTTGAAAGTGAAACGCTTGGTTTGCAGTGGCAATGGCAGGCTAATCCTCAAGATAGCTGGTATTCGCTAAGGGAGAAGCCAGGCTATCTGCGCTTACAAGCTTCGGCGCTTCCTGAAGGGGCTAATACACTCTATGACGCGCCGCAGCTGCTGATGCAGAAGTTTCCTGCCGAGGTATTTACGGTGACGACTAAGGTTGAGCTTCATTCAGTGCATCCTGCAGACCAAGCAGGTCTTGTGGTGTTCGGCTACACGTATGGAAGCTTGACGCTGCAGCAAACGGACGAAGGCTTGAAGGTAGTCATGCTGAGAGGCGAAGCCGGGAATGATTCCATCAATGAGCAAGTAGAAGCTAGTGCACAATTGAAGATCACTTCGGGTCCACTGTATTTGCGGGTTGCTGTTAGTGGAAATGCTCAGTGTCAGTTTAGCTACAGTATAGATGGCAAGGAGTTTCAGTCGATAGGAGCCAGCTTTCAAGCTCGCGAGGGCAGATGGGTTGGTGCTAAAGTGGGGCTTTATGCATTAGGCAGCACGGAAGCTTCTACAGCTTCTACAGGCTTTGCAGATTTCGAATGGATTACTTTTGAAAAATAGCGGATAAATTGAAAATAGAGAAAGCCCTTTATTCTTAGGAATGAGGGGCTTTTTTAGTGCGTGTGCCTAGCGACAATGAATTCGAGCAGTTAGAACCAAGGAAGAGGGGCATTCGGATGTCGGATTATATGTTAGATTACACCTGTATTGGGAAATTACTGAATAGTCCGTTGATTTTAGGAGCATAACAATAATTAAATGATAGTGAAATTAAGGGGAGTTTGGAATGAGCACAACGTTTCCGGCAGATCCAAGTATAGACAAGGAAGTATTTCATACCGTATTGTCGGATGATCTTGCTCGGAACGTCAGCTATTTAAAGACTTTGTTCTTAGATTGCGCTGATGTAATTTTTCATGATTTTAGTATGGACAGCGGTATGAAGGTATCCGTTTTGTATATCTTAGGCTTGGTGAACATAGAGCTTCTTGACGGGCATGTTATTGAGCCTCTTAAGAAATCCGGTTTGGACCTCTTCGAGTCTTTATTTAGGGCTAGAGAGCAAATAACCGTGTCAAATAGCAAAGAGCTTCAAACCATCGGTGAAATACTCCATGAGGTTCTAGCAGGTAGACCGGTATTGTTGATCGACTCGCTTCAAGGTGCGCTATCAATCGGGTTAACCCAATACGATAAACGGGCCGTCGAGGAGCCTTTGGCCGAGTCAGTCGTCCGTGGATCTCGCGAGGGTTTCATTGAATCCATGACAGTAAATACTTCCTTAATTCGAAGAAGGTTAAAGACACCTGCGTTAAAGTTCGTGTCGTTTAAAGTTGGCAGTTATTCGAAAACGGATATCACTGTTGCGTACATCCAAGGTATTGCGAAGCCGGAAATCATAAGTCAGGTATCGGAACGAATCTCGCAATTGGACATAGATAATGTGGCCGAGAGTGGGATCATTGAAGAATTGATCGAGAGCAACAACTATTCACCGTTTCCCCAACTGCAAACAACCGAGCGTCCAGACGTGGCAGTGGCATGTCTTATGGAAGGTCGAATTATTATTATTACGGATAACACACCTATGGTTCTCATTGCCCCGGCTACCTTCTGGTCGATGCTGCAATCACCCGAGGATTATTACCAGCGCTTCCTTATCGGGACCCTTATTCGTTGGCTTCGATATACATTTTTCTTAATCGCGATGCTTGCTCCGGCAATTTATGTAGCTGTTTTAACTTTTCATCAAGAAATGGTACCCACTACTCTGCTGCTTCGTATTGTCAAATCAAGAGAAGAAATACCATTTCCTGCGCTCGTGGAAGCTCTTATTATGGAAATTACATTCGAAGCGTTACGTGAAGCCGGGATTCGACTTCCTAGGCAGGTTGGATCTGCTGTCAGCATTGTCGGGGCGCTGGTTATCGGTCAAGCGGCCATACAAGCAGGGCTGGTTTCTGCGCCAATGGTGATGGTTGTAGCTATTACCGGGATATCATCATTTATGATGCCGCAATATCCAATCAGCATCGCTTTAAGAATGCTTCGATTTCCGATCATGATTTTTTCGGGATTATTAGGTTTATTCGGTCTTATCATGACTTTGTTGTTGATAATAAGCCATTTGTGTATTCTCCGTTCTTTCGGCGTTCCTTACCTGTCTCCATTGGCGCCGATATCTTTAAGTGGCATTAAGGATGTATTGATTCGTGCTCCTCTAAGTAAAATGAAATTTCGTCCAGCCTTTTTTGCCCAAGGCAACATGAAAAAACAGGGTAACAAACCGGATGGACGAGAATGAATGTAAGAGATATATGAAGAGGAGGAGGGATATGAGGTTAGGCTTATTCTTCATATTACTAATACTTCTGTCACTGCTTTTGGCAGGCTGCTGGGATCGGATAGAGGTCAACGATATGGCCTTAATCATATCCGCAGGGATTGATAAAAGCGAGGACGATCAGATTGAATTGACCGTACAAGTGTTTATACCGAATCCGACCGGCGCAGGATCAGAGGGAAGTGGAGGTGGAGGGGAGGGCAATGTTTACACCATGTCAGCTAAGGGCAGATCAATGGCTGATGCTTTAACTGATTTGCAAAAGAAGCTTCCGCGCTATTTTTCTTGGGGGCATGCAAAAGCTTATTTTTTTGGCGAAGCATTGGCCCGGCAAGGTATGTATAACGAGTTCGATTTCTTATTTAGGGATATTCAACCACGGGAGCAGGCTAATTTTTTTGTGTGTAAAGGGTCAGCCAAGAAGCTTCTAGAATCGCAAAATGACCCCAACACTTATGAAACCTTAATTAAGCTTTCTCAGAAGCCAACGACGCGTTCTTCAACAATGCACGAGGTAGAGGAGTTGTTTAGCGGAGAATCCGGAGCCTTCTTACTTCCTGTTGCCTCCTTAACCTCAATGATCTCTAATCGATCTGAAAAGTCTATACTTTCTGTCGATGGGATGTCAGTTATCCAAAGGAAAAAGCTTGTGGGTTTTTTAAGCAGTCGGTCTCAAATAGGAATCCGGATATTAAAACATGCAGAGCTTGGCCGAAATATCACCATAACAAGAAAGGAGGACGGAGGAGAAATTGTAATAAGGGTCATTAACAGCAAGGTTCGCATGCTTCCATCTATTGAGAATGGTAAATGGAAAATGAGAGTGAAATTGAAGCTGGATGCTGATGTGGTACAAAATTCGACCACCCTTATTATAGCGAACGGGTCTAACAATCTGAGAAAGATAGAGGGACCGTTCAATGAGGAAATAAAGAAATTGATGGAAAATACAATGGATCAGCTGCAAAAAGAGCTAAAAACGGATGTTGTCGGCTTTGCCCGGGCCTTTCACAAAAAATATCCGCATGAGTGGAAGAAAGTAAAAGAGAATTGGAACTCTGTTTTCCAAACGGTTGATGTTCAGTTAGAGGTGAATAGCACAATCCATAGACCCGGAATATCCAACATCCCGGAATTGTCCAATCGTCGAGGTAGAAATGAGGGAATACAATGAATGATATGGCGTTAACAAACCGGCAAATATTTTGGATGATGGTAAGCATGCAGATCATTATGACCATTCTTCTCACCACCTCCCCGGCTATTCGAATAGCTCAACAGGATGCATGGATTTCTAGCGTATTGTCAACGGGGATAGGTATCACCATTGCTTTTATTTGCGGGAAGCTCTGTGCGATTTTTCCAGGTCAAACCTTAATTGAATATAGCCGAGTTCTATTAGGTAAATGGCTGGGCGGATTTATTGCTGCTTTGTATATCTTGTTCTGGATTCTCACCCTCGCGGTTATATTAAAACAATTCAGTTTGTTCATTACCGGCACGATTATGCCCAAAACCCCGGTACCTGTCATTGAAATCTTAATGCTTATCATCGTACTGTATCCTACATTACACGGGATAGGTGTTATTGCCCGTATTTGCGAATTGACAGGGCCGATTATTTTGGTTGGTGTTGTAGGGCCTATGTTTTTAGGTATCAATGAGATGGAGTGGGATCGATTGCTTCCGGTATATTCGGATAGCGGCTATATGGTAATAATGAAAGGTGCGCTCCCAGCAGCAACTTTCTTAGGTGATTGCGTTATGCTCCTGATGCTTATATCTTTTGTAGCCTATCGCAAGCATACTGTTCGCCATGCGGTTGGAGGCGTTATGCTCTCGGGTATGCTTGCCTTAATATCCGTAATTGTCAGTATCATCATGTTTGGTCCTAACGTTGCTGCAAGTTATCCGTATCCGATGTTAATGATTGTTCGTTCAATATCCATCGGGGGAATTATTGAAAATTTGGACGCTATCGTTATTACGGTCTGGATAATGAGCATTTTTACAAAGTTGGCTTTATATTTATTTGTTGCAAGCTACGGAACTTCACAGCTTTTGGGCATGAAGGATTGGAGAAAAACCGTATGGTTTATAGCAGTTGTTGCAATGATTATGGCTCTAATACCTCTAAACTATGAGGAAATATCCGTCATTTTCCCCCGAAAAATAGCTATTCCCTATTTGTTTCCTGTGTTTATGGCGGGAGGACCGCTTTTCCTGCTTATTCTAGCGCTTATTAAGCGCAAAAAAATGGCAGCACCTGCACCCTAACAGGCATTGGATCAAGGAGGCAAATCTTATGCATAATCATCATCAATTACATGCACAATCACAAGATTCTCACCATGAACACGCTCACGGACACAGCCATAATCATGGTCACGGGCAGGGGCATCATCACCAACCATCATCATCAGAAGGGAACCGTAAAGGATTAACGATTGCATTGATAATCACAGCAAGTATTATGCTGCTGGAGTTTTTCGGGGGAATTGCTACCAATAGTCTTGCCTTATTGTCCGATTCCGGACATATGCTTAGCGATACAGCGTCCTTACTGCTAAGTCTGATAGCCATTTCGTTTGCTATACGACCTGCCTCATCCAACAAAACCTTTGGTTATTTGCGGTTCGAAATTCTTGCAGCATTGTTTAATGGCGTCACTTTGTTTGTTGTTGCCATTTTTATTTTGTGGGAGGCTTACCATCGGTTCTTGCAGCCCCCAGTTGTCGCAAGCGGTTCCATGATGTTAATCGCGGCAGTTGGCTTATTAGCGAATTTGGCAAGTGCTTGGTCCCTTATGCGCAAGGGAGATGTGAAAAATAATTTGAATCTTCGCAGTGCCTTCCTTCACATAATAAGCGATGCTTTAGGGTCCATTGGAGCCATTATAGCTGGTTTGTTTATGTTGCTATTTTCCTGGTACATTGCTGACCCGATAATTAGCGTTATTGTGTCATTGCTCATATTGAAAAGTGCTTGGGGAGTCATTAAGCATACCGTTCATATTCTGATGGAAGGGACTCCAGCTTCGATGAATAGGGATGATGTAAGGAAGGCATTAGAGGGAATTGAAGGAGTTATTGATGTGCATGATCTTCATATTTGGACGATTACTTCAGGGTTAGACTCGTTAAGCTGTCACTTACTAATAGAGGATGATCAAGACAATCAAAGTATATTACAGCAAGCTATTCGCCAGTTGGAGGAGCAATTTCATATTCAGCATTCAACGATTCAAATTGAGACATCAAGAATCCATCACCAGCTGCTTAAAATATAGTGCAATATATGTTGAATATAAGCATTATCTAGCAATAAACGTTCGGAAACATCGCTCTTTTTGCTGTAAGATAAAGAGAGATGAATGCTTATACCAAGGGCAATAACGAATGGTTGCAAAAGCGTCATAAGTATTCTTCTGCTGCTCGCCCCAAATTGGAGGAGGAATTGAAATGACTGCTTTCGGTTGGTGTTTACCTATTGAACAAGCCAGTGAATTAAAAGAATACGGTTATGATTATATTGAATGCACACTGGCGCCTTTATTAACTAAGGATGAGGACGCTTTCAAGAAAGCGCTGCCATTGTACCTTAACAGTCCATTACCTGTAAAAGCATGGAACGTCTTGTTCCCGCGTGAGATTAAAGTAGTCGGACCTGAAGCTAATGATGAGGTTACGAAGCAATATATAAGCAAAGCAGTAGAGACAATGAATACGGTAGGCTCTTCGATCTTTGTATTTGGCAGCGGCGGATCCCGTTCCGTACCTGAAGGCTGGGAACGTAACCGTGCAGAAGAGCAGCTGCTGAATGTGTTAAGCTGGTTTGCAGACGAATGCCAAGGGACGAAGCTTACTTTGGCAATTGAGCCATTGAATACGAAGGAAACCAACATTATTAACAGTGTTAATGATGGAGTACACTTGGCTAAGCTGATTAATCGTTCATCGATTCGTGTATTGGCAGATTTTTACCACATGGATGAGGAACAGGAGCCACTTGATACGATAGTTACGAATAAAAATTGGCTGGCTCATATTCATATCGCAGATACGGGTCGACTTGCTCCCGGAACAGGGCAATATCCATATGAGACTTTTATTGCACAGCTTAAAGCAGCCGACTATAATGGATTAATCTCTGCTGAGTGTACAATCAATGATCGAGAGAAGGAAATCCCTCAGGCGCTTCAATTTTTACAGCGACATTGGGGATGATGTAAGTTGTAGAGACCCTGATTCCTACAAATTTGTAGAAGAAGGGTCTTTTACAGTTTCAATCACAGGATAGATTTAAGACTGTTGTTCATTCTCTGATTGCTGATCGGCTTCATATTCCTCGGCAAATTCCTCTAGAGAAGTGATATGTCCGTGAGGGTGTTGCGTTTGTTTACGGATTTCGGCTTCATTTTCTTCGCGGTTTTTTGATTGGCTCATTGTGGATACCTTCTTTCCTAAAGAAATAGGTGCTAGACGCTTATATAAGCTTCCTATCCTAGAATGACTTACTTGAGCAAAAATTATGTACTTTTATTTAGAGAATAGCTGTATTTAAGCCGTAATTAGTGCTGTGGAAAAACAAATGGAACCATCACTGCTGCCTGGCAGGGTGAGGTTCCATTTGTTTTTGTGCTTATGCTGCAGCTTCTCTCTGCGTTCTGCTACGGTTGGTGTCTTTCGTTCAACAGGAATAATACCATTCCAGTCTAATCTGTTGATCTCGGGATTTAGCTTGCCTTGCTGCTGCCACTTCATCCTTTGCTTCTTTGCTTTGCTTTGTGCCATATTTAAAGGCCTCCTCGTTATTTGAAAATGGGACTGTTTTAATTATACGCCAATTAATCCAAAACTGCATCAAGTGAATAGTTTGACAGATTTGAAACAAAATGCAGGAACGGTTGTTTTCCCCATGTTGTTTTGGTAACCTAGGAGAAGATTGTTGTCGATTAAATGAATGCAGGAGTGAGCACGATGTCCTATGATTTTTATTACTGGTTTATCATGAGCGCTGCCTTTATCATTACGAATGGCTTAGGTGTTGGGCTTATGCTCAAAACTCAAAAGCTGCTGTTATCCACTCTTGTGTCTTTTATTGTGAATTTGGCGATTTTTGTGGTTGCCAGTATTTGGTGGGCCAGTCTGTTTGAGGGCTTTGCACGTATGTTCGGACTGTTCGGATTTGGAGTAGCCTTTGTTAATATTGAAGTCTTGTTGTTTTTCGGACTTTTTATAATGAAGAAGAAATCAACCCCACCGGTTTGATAGCCATATAGACTTTAGAAAGCCTGTGATTCCAAGTGATTACAGGCTTTTCTTTGTCCCCAAAAAACTCCCGCATCTCTTAAGGATGGGGGAGTCGCTTTATTTGATGAAAGAGCTGTAGAAATTAGAAGTTTTGCGCAGCTACAGCAGCTTGTTTTAAACCTTCTTCGATAATAGCTTGGGATTTGTCAGGGAATTGGTTATGACCTTCAATGACTACAGTTGTAACATCTTGAATACCAATGAAGCCCATGATTGTTTTAACATAGTTCAGGGACATTTCGATAGCGGCAGCAGGACCTTCGGAGTATACGCCGCCTCTTGCGTTCAGCAAAGCTACTTTTTTATCAGGCTGCAATCCTTGAGGACCTTGTGCTGTATAAGTGAAAGTTTTGCCTGCTTGAACAACATAGAACAAGTAAGTCAGCAGCTGAGCAGGGATTGTGAAGTTCCAAAGCGGGAATGCCAATACAACTTTATCAGCTGCAAGGAATTGCTCTAAGTATTTGTTTACATTAGCTGCTCTTTGTTGTTCTTGCTCAGTCAGTTCAAAGCCTTTTCCAAGCTTAAACAAACCGTTCAAAGTGTCAACATCATAGTAAGGAAGCTCCTCGGCAAACAAATCAAGCTCTACAATAGTATCCCCAGGATGGGATTCTTTATATTGATCCAAAAATGTATGATACAGTTTAACACTTGCAGATTGCTCCAAAGGACGACCATTAGCTTTAATAAATAAAACAGTAGACATAAATTAAATTCCTCCATTACTATTTTTATAATATCAACTCACTATACGTAAGTATAATAAATGATTAACTTACTTTTGTCAAGCTACTTATAATGAAATGAAGGAAGGTTTGATGCGGCGTCTAAGCTCTTACTAAAAAACAGAATGAAACAAAAAAACAGGGAGCAAAGCGGAATAATCCGTCTGCTCCCTGTTTGATATTAATGAGATTGAAACATCCGCTCCCGGGCGTCCCAACGAAAATTAGCGATGAAAAATCCAAGAATTCCAAAAACAATGACTCTAATATATACCCAAGATGTCGTAAATGATTGCTGGGTGATCCACTCCATACCCGTAAATAGTGCTGCTAATATGATACCCCAGGTTACCACACCGTAAAACATTACATATTTCGATTTGCCCATCATTCTTCTCTTGCGCCATTTATTAGCCTGTTCGGCAGTCATCTTACTCATAATAGGTTGTTCCCCCTGCATTAAATTCGATCTACAACCTTTCGCTGCGAGACAGCTGAAATCCTTCCCGTCCTCAAATTGTTCACAACTAAATAGTCTATATTTGGATAACATAACAAAAGAACACCATGACTCCATTTGCAGGAATAAAAGCGCTTTGGTATGGTGATATTAGGGCATTTGTAATGAGCATTCCCGAATCATTGCACTTTAATACACAAAAAAGTAAACAATATATGTTACAATGATTGGTAAAAAACAGATAGGGGAGGCATTATAAATAAATGAGCAAGGTGCTGTTGTTTTTCTTATTAACTTGGCTGACGGGTAGTCCCATTGTGGCGATTCTTGTTCTGCTGGTTGTTTTTTATGTGCTGGATCGGCGGTTTATTGGTCTAACTCCTAGTATTTTGAAACCTATTCAAAGAGCAAGGAAGCTGTCCAGATTGCGTCAAGAGCTGCGGTTGAGTCCTCATCAAAACTCATCAAAGCTGGAATTGGCGAGGGTATTGATGGAACGCAAGCAATATGTGGAGGCAGCGGAGCTGCTTGAGCAGGTTGCTTCTGTTATTGATGATTCTGCTGAGGTTCGGGCAGAGCTTGGCTTATGCAGACTGAAGCTTGGCCAATTGGAGCTAGGAGAGCAATTGCTGCTGGATGCCGTAGAAATGAATCCAAGGGTCAAATATGGAGAGCCTTATTTGCGTTTAGCCGATGCATGGGCAGACCACAATCCAACTAAAGCGATAACTTATTTGGAACAGTTCAAGGAAGTGAATTCATCCTCGTGTGAGGCTTATTATCGTCTGGGTCAGCTGTACGATCGTTTGGGACGTAAAGAAGAAGCCCGCGGAGCTTACCGTGACACGATTGAGCTGTACCGCGGGCTGCCGAAATATAAACGGCGCTTTGAGCGTAAATGGTCTTTACTAGCCCGGTTTAAGCAATTTTAAGTAATTTGCTGAACTGGAGCTAATACACGATCTGGAGTAAATGACGATAAGTTGATACTGGTCGGCTCGTCCATAATTAGCTGCTTGATCAGTTTCCCCGTTGCAGGTGCAAGTAGTATGCCATTGCGGTAATGACCAGCTGCTATGATTAAACCTGGCATCTTCACTGACTGGCC
Organism: Paenibacillus foliorum; assembly: GCF_013141765.1. Classification (GTDB taxonomy): domain Bacteria; phylum Bacillota; class Bacilli; order Paenibacillales; family NBRC-103111; genus Paenibacillus_S; species Paenibacillus_S foliorum. The sequence continues at coordinate 146,844 of NZ_WHOD01000128.1, read as the reverse complement.
CATGTATGGAAGGCCATCAGGTGTGCCTGGACGCAGGCCAGCCCAAGTGCTGACGAACTCAGCATGATCGAGTTCTGGAAGCAGTTGGGTCGCGGCGGAATGCAGAGAACCGATAACCGAGGCGTGGCAGCGTTTGTCGTAACCGCATTCCTCCTGAGTTGCTCCAATGATCATACTGCCGTCCAGTTTTGGGACGATATAGCAGCCTTTAGTAAAGACAGTGCTGCTTATGATAGGCGCTGCTGTCCTGAGAGAGATACATTGGCCTTTGACCGGGAATAACTGCAGCTTCAGTCCGAATGGTTCCGTTAAGGCGGACGCCCAAGCTCCCGAAGCAAGGATAACCTGATCGGCTAATAGTTCACCGTCAGCCGTCCTGACGCCTTGGATTCGCCCATTGTGCTCAATGAGGCTAAAAGCTGGCGTCCACTCGCGAATCTCACAGCCGAGCCTAAGTATGCTCGCTTGTAGAGCTAATGCCAGCTGTACTGGATGGACCTGATGGTCCTGCTGAAAGCGCAGCCCTCCTCGTATATCACGGGATAAGCCAGGCTCTATTGTACGCATTTCCTTTGAAGTAAGCCATTCAGCATTATGAATCCATGGTAAGCGGCTCCGCAGCTCTAGCTCATCCTCTTCTGTAAATGCAGCCCGAAGTATTCCTTTCTCTATGTATTGCGGAGAAATTCCTCCGGTTTGTAATAGATCTTCCGTCCATTTATGATACAACTGTTGACTCCATTCGCACAGCTCGTAGAAAGCGCCTGGATGATGCATTTCTACCTGTGCTCCCAGCATACCTGCAGCTGCAGTGGAAGCTTCTTTGTTAAGTGCGCCTTTATCGATAAGGGTTACTTGGATGCCTGCTCGCAATAATTCAAATGCTATGCTGCAGCCGATAATGCCTCCCCCGATAATTAACGCTGATCTGTTCCTGCTATTCAATGTTAACTCCTCCTAAGAGTTTCGCTTTAGCGAAGTTTACTTCGTAAGCTTATACTTTGGAATATGCCGTGTTTGTTCCAAAGTTTTGTGAAATCTTGCTATCTGACCTGCAGGATCTTGATGCAGCAGTATTTGAGATAGCACGGCGATGCCCGAGCACCCTGTCGACAGCACTTCATCGACATTATCCGGCTCGATTCCACCTATAGCTATTACCGGTATTGGACAGGCTTCGACGACCTCACTCAAGGCAGCAGTGCCGCGGGGCGGCAAGCCTGGCTTGGAGTTAGAATCGAAGATATGTCCGTACAGGACATAATCAGCGCCATTTTGGGCTGCCGCAGCGGCCTCCTCGGCAGAGTGCACGGAGCAGCCGATTCGCACATTAGCAGGCAGAATACGACGGCTTTGGGCTACGCTTAGACTGCTATAGGCCAGTTGGACGCCAGGGGCGCCAACAGCCAAAGCCGCATCAAGCCGGTCATTAATATATAGAGCCGCAGGTTCAAACAGCGGCTGTAAGGTATTATACCAGTCGGCCAGCTCCCGAGCGCCGCATTGCTTTTCTCTCAGATGAAGGGCATCAATGAGACTTGTCGGGCATTGATGAGCAATAGCTGCCACTTCGGTTAGCGTCTGCTTACCGGTCGTTATGACATGCAGCTCGTGTTTCTTCATTACGAGCACACTTCCTTATCATAATTTCTGAAAAAATAGTACAATACTTTCATCATAGCGCAGCCTGTTAAGACCGTCAAAGCGTTTGCCCAAGTTGTCATAAAAATATCAAGAACAGTGAACTTGACGGTAGTAATAGGGATAGATAAACTGGTATAAGTAAGTTTGGGAATGGACAGTACGGGATTAGTTCTTAAAGTCCATTTTAAAAGCAAAAATTGCATACAGGCAGAGATAGATTTTAACCTTTGGCCTAAGAAAAGCGGCAGTCTTAAAAAGCAGCAGGCACGGCTAAGAAAGGGAGCTTACATAATGGGACAAATATATAAAGCGTTAACGATAGCAGGCTCAGATAGCGGGGGAGGAGCCGGTATTCAAGCGGATTTAAAAACATTTCAAATGCTGGAGGTTTACGGGATGTCAGCCATTACGGCAGTTACATCCCAGAATACCTTGGGTGTGAACGGTATCTACGATATCCCGTTAGAAGGAATAGAAGGTCAGATAAATTCAGTTGTGAGCGATATCGGAGTAGATGCCGTAAAAACAGGTATGCTGTCACAGCCGGCAGTGATCGAATTAGTAGCTGCTCAAGTGATTAAGCATAAGATTACGAAGCTTGTGGTGGATCCCGTCATGATTGCCAAGGGAGGAGCAAGCTTGCTCGCAGAACATGCACAGGATACGCTGCGGAGCAAGCTGTTGCCGCTGGCTTCATTAGTAACGCCGAATATTCCGGAAGCAGAAGTTATTACTGGTATGCGAATAACTTCGCTCCATGATATGAAGGAAGCAGCACTTAGAATCGTACAGCAATACGGTGCAGGAGCAGCTGTTGTAAAAGGTGGGCACAGCACCGGAGAGCCGACAGACGTATTGTACGATGGTGAGCAGTTTCATTTGCTAACAGCGACACGTTATGAGACTCGTCATACCCATGGTACAGGATGTACCTTCTCGGCAGCTATTACAGCGGAGCTTGCCAAAGGCAGCAGTCTATTCGAAGCCGTGCAAACGGCCAAACGTTTTATTACGCTTGCTATCCGATATGAGTTAGGGATTGGCGGGGGGCATGGACCAACCAATCATTGGGCTTATTGGCGGTATAGTACGGACAACCGCGACAAGGATACGAAGGAGTCAACGGAGCTATGACAGCTAAATTGAGTTATGAATATTTAATGCAAGCCGTCTTATTGATTGGACTTGTAATCATAAGTTTTCCCGCCATCATATTATGGTCCAGATGGAAGAAGAAGAAACGGAGATAACGCCCATGTACTATGTGAATCACGAGCAAGTAGACCTGCGTTTACGATTTATTCCCATATTGTCAGAATCATGCGAAAGATTAGCAGCACAATGGGAGAACACTTCTTCAAGCGATCGCTTGCTCTTGCAGTTTGCTCAAGAACGTACGCTGCATCTGGCAATTGAGACGGTTACTGATGTTGGAAGTCTCTTAATCGACGCTTTTATGATGCGAGACGCTAGCAGCTACGAGGATATTATTGAAATTCTCCAGGGTGAGGGTGTATTTGAACCAAGTCTAGGGGCCACCTTGCGTCAGCTTGTTCAGCTTCGTAAGCCGCTTGTCCAGGATTATTCAGCTTTTCCACGGGAGATTCTGCATCCGTTAATCAGCGAGCTTCCGAGCGCACTATCTACTTTTGCAGAAGCTGTACCCGTTTTTATCCGCAAGGAAATGGTGTAATTCAGGGAAAATAAAGTTATTGCAAGAAGAATTATGTTAGCATTTTCCTCTCCTAGTATTTTTGATACATTTTAGTATATTAATTTACTTATAGTTCATATTCGTATACAATAGCTGTAATAACTTGCTTATCAGCTCATTTCTGAAGAAAGCAAGGTTTGCTTGAAGAGGCGGTGAAAAGACCAGATGAACCAGGAGATGGATGTATCCACACGAAAAGTCATACTGACCATGTTGAAAACACAGGGATCCCTTACCGTTAGCGATATGGCCAAACAGCTAGGCATTACGGAGATGGCAGTTCGGAGACATCTGAACACGCTGGAGCGTGACGGTCTGATCGAAGCGAAGCTGGTACGGCAGGCAATGGGGCGGCCGACCAATTTGTACTCCTTGACGGAACAAGCGGATGAGCTATTTCCGAAGAAATATCATCATTTGACGCTTGATTTATTGGGCGAGCTGGTTTCTGAAGCAGGAGAGCAGCAGGTAGATCGTTTATTCGAGCGTCGTAAGGAGCGAATGGTTAACCGTTACGAAGAACAGATGCAGGGGAAACCGTTGGAAGAACGAGTCAAGACACTTGCTGAGATTCAAAATTCCAATGGGTATATGGTGGATTGGAATACAACCAATGAGGGGCATTATGTCATTAACGAGCATAATTGTCCTATTTCACAAGTTGCCAATCAATATAATCATGCATGCCAATGTGAGCTTATGATGTTCAAAAGCTTGCTCAACGCTAATGTCGAGCGCACGGAATGCTTGGTCAAGGGCGGAATTAAATGCTCCTATACCATTCAAGAAAAAGATAAATAAAACCATCTCTACGCGGTCTGCGTCGATGATGGTTTTTTTGTTTGAACATCCGTGAAACCTATCAAAGCTTGCTGAATTCACTCACCTGAGCACCTTTTACCTGTTCAAAATGATCCTTGTACTCTACATGAATGATTTCGCAACCAGGACCAATGTTAACACGGTTGCCTCGAACGATCTTTGCAGTCGTATATTCGAGATAAATATCGTCACCTTCGATAGTATCCACAGTCAAACGATCTTCAAAGCCCGTAATAAATAAAGAATGAATGATCTTGTGGAGACTGAGGGCCAATCCGGTTCGTTTTACACTGATCGTTTCGCCGCCTATCTCTTTAGCCTTGCACGGACCAAACAATTGAATGTCTATTTTCCCGGCATTTAGCATACCACCAATAATAAAGCTGCCTTTTTGTAAAAAGGTCTCGGCTTCACAATCCCTCTGAACCTTCAATTCGCCGCCGATTTCCAATAGGTCGCCAGTCAGATTGCCGCCAATATCAGATTTGCCCTGCAGCTTGAGGACCCTAACTGAAACATCGCCCCCTATATCGGTCTGACCATTAACATTTAATTGTTCTGCATCTACATTACCTTCAATTCGTGTGATGCCGTTCACCTTTATAATTGTTGACTTTACATTACCTTGGGTACGGGAGCTTCCATTTGTTTTGAACTCAATACTATCTATATCTCCCGAGATGGTTCCTTCTCCATTAATTTTTACGTTATTGAACGTACCGCCGGCTGTGCTGCCGCTTCCAGAAATAATAAGATCGCCTCGAACATCAGGGTTTGTCATGTAAAATGCCTCCATCATCCGTTTATTTTAAATTTCAATTCTTCCATACAGCTAGATATAAGCAAACGGGCAACAACTCGAATTTTGGGCTCGAAATAAACATTTGCGGGAACTTCGGCTAATACTAATGTGGAAAAGCCCATTTTCCTAATAAAAATGAACTCACCGTTATTTCCTTGCAGCTTGGGATAATGCTCATTCATAACCTGAAGCAGCATATATCCTTCATCAAGACTTATTTCTCCCGTATGAAGCATTTTATCGAAAATAAAGAGTTGTAAAATTCGATCAAAATCAAACAAATCAGAGCTTCCTTGTCGCTCGCAATACATATTGAAGCTTTCTAATGAAACAATGTTACGTTCTGTTAACTCCTGTTTGGTAAGAGAAATCTCCGTAGGATTGGGTGACAATAAGTTTGCCAGTTCATCGAGAGATAAATCATCCTTCATATTTTTTATTTTGTCGATCCGCCCAAGTATCTTATCCTTCGGGAAAAAGGTTTCCTGTCCGGTGAAGGCAGATTTCCTTATGAACCAGTCCTCGGGAATTAAATTTTTTCGTTTCCATCGATATAACTGACCATAAGAGAGGCCAGTCAATTCGAGTAGTTCTTTTTTAGAGATTAATTGTGTTTCCATCCATCAATTCCTCCTAGTGAAAACAGTGTAACATAACATTGTTACGTTGTAAATGTGATGAGAGTTTATTTTTTTATGAAAAAAACGCCCATCCTCAAGAGGATAGACGTTCTGTATGCTGTATTCTAATCAAAGCTTTGCATTTGCTACAAGACGTGCTGCTTTATCCTTAATCCAACCGTAATTGCCAGCTGTGATCTCCTTTAAATTGACCAGAGAGCCTCCAATACCAACGCCATGGCATCCCGCTTGAATAAATTGCGCGATATTATCCTCGCTGACACCTCCCACAGCAACCATTGGGATATGGTTGAGCGGACCTTGAAGCTCTTTAATGTAGCCAATGCCGAGGCTTGCGCCTGGGAAAATCTTTACGGCTGTCGCGCCCGCTTTCCAAGCCTTCACAATTTCAGTAGGAGTCATAGCGCCTGGAAAGATAGGAATTCCTTGCTCTGCCGCGTAACGAATGACATCTTCATCTATATTAGGTGTTACCAAATAGGATGCGCCAGCTTCAATAGCCTTCTTCGTATCGTCTATATCAAGCACAGTTCCAGCACCTATATACATTTGTTCACCGAATTGCTTCTGCAGCTGTGCAATCATCGTAGTGGCGCCTGGCGTGTTCAATGTAATTTCCATTACTCGAACGCCTCCGTCCAACAGCGCTTGAGCTACACCGGTGATATGTTGTTGCTCCACACCGCGTACAATGGCGATTATACGTGTTTGTTCAACTAATTGTAGTCCTTGTTCCCGATTCATGTTTGCATCCACCTCATCCCCAAGTTATAGGTCTATTATGACATTCTTTTCGATCTTTTCATACAGTGAGTCATCGATCTGACAAAAAAGTTAGGATAAATTCGGATATTTAGTGTCAAAATGCTTCCCTCCTACTTATAATGTACTATTCCATAGGCATTCGTCTAGGGCGTTGCTTGTCAGGAAGGGGGTGGAGGCAAATGCTCTGGCAAATAGCAGTTCTTATTGTTTCTATCGCAGTGGTTGTCTTAATCGGATTCCTAATTCCAACACTAATTGAAACTCGTAGGACGATAAAGGAGACACATATTACGCTTAGTCAGCTCCAGACAAGGCTCGAGCAGACAGCGGTAGAATCGAAGCATTTGATCCAACTTACTCAGAAGCTAGTTGAGGATGTCCAAGAGAAAATCAAAGCTGCTGATGGTTTTGTAGATGCGATGGAGCAGACTGGGGCAGCGGCCAGCCGTTTATCCCAATCTGTAAGGCTTGTTTCCCGTACTTTGTCGGATTCAGTCACGGAGGCAAGCAGCACTCTGCATAACAGCAAAGATACGATGCGAGACCTTCTTGAGCTTACCTCTATCAGCATGCAGCTATGGCAAAGGTGGCAGGCCTCCAAATCTTCAAAAGCAAAAGTCCAGACGGGTGAACAACAATGAAGGAGATGAATGAAATGGCAGCGGAAAAAAAAGGGAAAGATTTATTGATCGGAGCCGTTGTAGGTACATTATTAGGAGCGGTAACAGCGCTACTGTTTGCGCCTAAATCAGGTCGTGAGCTGAGAGCCGATATCTCGGAAGGGGTACACAATGTTACTGAGAAAACGCAGCAAGTAGCGGGGACGGTTGCTGACAAATCTAAGCAAATAGCTGGCACGATTAGTGATAAGACACAGCATGCCGTGCAAACGATTGGCCGTCAAACATCGGAATGGGCAGGAAAAGCTAAGGAAACGGCTCTTTCTTGGAAACATCCAAAAGCTGAAAGCTTGGAATCGTTGGAAGCACCTGTTGCTGCTACGGTTGTAGAAAGTGAAGAAAACGAGAAATAAACCGATAACATAGGAGACAGCAAATAAGAAGCCTCTTGCTTTGGAGGCTTCTTGTTTGCTTTTGATACTGTTACTAGTATGAGAACCTAGTACCTACCATTTGGATGGATCAATTTTGCTAGGATCAAGCCCCTGCCAAATATTTCGAATGTCTGCTGATTTGGGGCTATCAAAAACGAGCCAAGCCGTAGGCAAATAACGTTCGCCATATTCGCTGGAAGGGCGGTTTATTATTTTATTATCATGCACCAGAACGGTGGAAGAGCCTCCATCCAGATTGGCTGCTGTAACAGCTCCATGCTCAAGGAATATGTTTTGAATATCGAATAAGGTTGCGCCGATACTATGGCCCGGTTTCCTGCCATCTATGATAGCGAACATGATCGTGCCATCTTCCTTCTGAGCCATTGCTGTACGAGGCGCAATACCCCAACCGTCGGCTTGGTTTTTAATCTGCCCCACACCATTTACAATAAAGCGTGGTGCAAAGGTGACCGCTTCTTGAACTCCCATCTGGAGCAGCTCACTCGGCTTGTATTTGCCTGCAATCATTCGTCCATCTTTATCGATGCCAACGATATGATTGGGGGTATTCATCCCACCGTCATTATAAAAAATCGTGCCACCTGACATCACAATTCCAGTAGGTTGAAAGCCGTTGCCCATCCATTCAGGATCTACGAAGCCTCCGGCATTTACTCCTGCCTCTGCTCCAAGACGTTTGACCATAGATGAAACCTTTTCCCCTTTACCTTGCGTTCCAGGGACTGCAATTCTTAGCTTTTTGGGATCGTTGACAATGAGAAGATGACCTTTGAAATTGGTGCCTGATATCGGTTCGATCTCCACCAATGGCTTTTTTTGTGCCGGCTTAGCTGAGCTGGTGTCCGGCTTGGTAACATGCACTAGCTGCTGATCCTTGACCTCTGCAAAGTTATCGAACTGCTGCCAATAGCGGTTGACCCTTCGATCCAATTCTTCTTGCCCAATTAGGTAAGTCGCCCAATGACGATGCTGTGTTGTAATTAGCGTATCAGCCATCAAGAAGCGAAGATTGGAGCCGGAACTCGTCATAAAGAACCAAAAGCTGAATAACATCCCCATTAGGAGCAGAACACTGACCGTATACAAAAATAAAGTTAGAAGTGCTGACGATTTCTTCGTTTTTTTGGGTGAACGAGGTTTTGGTTTGGGACCGCTGCCGGCATTCGCATTACGTGATATTTGGGTTGCCATGAATTCTGTCCTTTCACATGTCGGTTGCTTCAATGTTATAAACGTAAATAAGAGGAAAAAGTTTCAGTTAACAACCTCACTTTTTCCTCTTATTTACATTTGGTACAGCTGCTTGTTTTCTTTAATCATAAGTTCAAACTCATGCGCAGGCATAGGCTTGCTAAAAACATAGCCTTGTATCTCGTCGCAGCCTTGATTAATCAGGAAGTCGAGCTGCTCTTGAGTTTCCACACCTTCTGCCAACGATTTTATTTTTAATTGGCGGGACATAGCGATTAAAGCAGTTACTATAGCCGCATTTTCTTCATCAACCGTTACATCACGGATAAAAGACTGATCAATTTTTAAGGTATGGACCCTAAACCGTTTCAAATAGCTAAATGATGAATAGCCAGTACCAAAATCGTCGATGGAGATTCGTACTCCCAGTGCTCTCAGCTTCTGCATGGTGTCCATAATATAAGCGATATTGGTCATAGCCACATTCTCGGTTATTTCCAAGCATAGAAGCTTGGGCTCCAAGCCCGTTTCCTCAAGTGTCTTCTCTACAAGCTGTACGAATTGAGGCTGGTGAAATTGTATCGCGGAAATGTTGACAGAAACACATAAGGGAGGATGTCCCATGTTTTGCCATTTTTTATTATTAAGACAGGACTGTTTCAATACCCAATTGCCAATCGGTATAATTAACCCGGTTTCCTCGGCAAGAGGGATGAATTCTGCAGGGGATATCATACCCCATTCAGGGTGAGCCCAACGTATTAAGGATTCCATGCCATAAATCTGTCCCTTGCTTAAATCAACAATGGGCTGATAAAATATGCGAAATTCGTCACGCTCCAATGCTTTACGCAGATGGATCTCCAAATTTAATCTATGTAAGGAACGCTTGTTCATCTCTGGCTGATAATAATGGTACGAATTCCCACCCTTCTCTTTGGAGCGATACATGGCTATGTCAGCGTTTTTCAGTAATGTTTTTACGTCTGTGCTATCATGGGGGTATAGACTTATTCCTATGCTGGCTGTTACAAAGAGCTCTTGGTTTTCAATAATAAAAGGTTCCTTCAATAATTCTGGAATCCCTTTGGCGAACTGTGCGGCTTCATCGATATGTGTAATATCTGAGAGCAATATGATAAATTCATCGCCGCCGAATCGTGCTACGATATCTTTTTCTTTCACATAGATCTGGAGTTTCTGGGCTAGTAATTGCAGCAGCTGGTCGCCAACATGATGACCGAGCGTATCGTTGATTACTTTAAAGCGGTCAAGATCGAAGAAGATAACCGCCATCATGCCACCGATTTGTTCAGCATGTTCGAAACAAGTCTTAAGTCTTTCATCAAAATGAAGACGATTAGGCAAATTCGTCAATGAATCGTGGTAAGCCATGTGAACTATTTTTTGTTCAGCACGCTTGCGTGCATTGACTGCACGAATAGTAGCATAGGATCGAAGAAACTGTTCATCGTTTGTCTCACTAATAATTTTAGCGAACAGCTCGTCTTGTTCTGCTTGATTTTGTTGTGTGTTGTTAGGATCAGTGGTCTCCATGATTTGCATGACATTATGAATATGTTCCTTATGTATTCGGGCAGCGGAAGCAGTTTTGGAATACTTCCGGTCCTCTTTGTCAAGATAAACAATACCTTTTTTAGAGTCATATTCACCGACATGATTCATATTCACTAGATTTGCGCTGTCGAGAAACCTGAATCCGTCTTCAAATAACCATTCTTCTAAGTTATCAAAGGAGAGATCCAGATAGTATTGCTGGTCTTTTGTATGAATGACTATGGATCGGTCGCGGATTCGTTCGATTTTTATAACTTCGCTCGAATCAATAATAATAATCTCTGACCCTCTCTTGCCATCTCGAGTAACGGGAATTTTCTGCATAAAGACTCAGCTCCAAAGAGAAGGATTAAGATAATGAAGTTAGATGAATAATTAATATAAATACGACAATGGCAGCAGTTAGTGCAATACTAAATGGTGTAATAGTTAGATTAGAAAGCAATGAATGGAAAATATTTCAAAAAAACTATACTATAGTTTACTTTTTCAGTTTATATTAGATTTTTGTAATGTACAAGCAGAAAGTTGTCGAATTAAGCGCTTACAGCTACTGCAAAACACATATAATACTAGGGATTATAGTGTTTCAGTCCACCGAAGATAAGAGTGATTGTAGCATGCTGTTCTTACCAAATGTAATCTCATAGCTGGTATTATTGTTAGTAGCAATTTGGGGGTAAATAAGGTCGTGGTATTTGCACTGATAGGGTTCGGACATCTTAACGGATAGTCCAACTCCTAGTGAATCGAAATAAAGCTTGCCGAGGTGTTCATCATATTTACGAATATGCTGGAAGTTTACATAAATATTTGTGTCCACTTTCTTAAAATCATGCTCGTCTACTAGATCGAGAAATTGACTGAAGTCTCTAAGGGATTCGATGCTCTTTGTTATCCTCGTAATTTGATTTAGGCAATATATTTCTTTCGTTCCGATCTCAATATAAAATACAGCGGTCAAATCTACCTGAATAGGGGTTAGATAAGATCCAGAGAAGTCTTGTTCCATTAAATGTCCCGCTTTGATCATAAGCTCCGTATAAGGGTAACCATAAGCCCCAGACAATTTTTTTAAAGTGTCAGGCGAAGGGGTGATTTTCTCGTTTGTAGAACGGTTTTTTTCCAATTCCAAATCGCGAATGTAAGCGTGTGAAAGACCGCACTTTTTGGCGGCTTCTCTTAATGACATATTACCTCGTAAACTTTCTAAAAATTGACCAAAATTAGGAATAGCTTCCCCCAAAATGTTCACCTCTCTCTAGAAGTATTGTAAAGGAGAATTTCGGTAAATGAAATAGTTTTGTTAAAAAAATGTAACAATTATGTAACATTGGAGTGCTTTTACGAGATTCTAAAATATTGTTAATATAAAGCTGTAAGCCTTGACGCATTGTAGTATAAATACTACATTTAAGATTAAAGTCGGCATACTACAACAAGAAGGGGGATCCTGTAGATGAGAGACAAGATCATGAACCGCTGGAGCACCTATGAGCCCTTTTATATCCAATTTAATGGATTCAAGATTGCCGATATAGTCATAACTAGCCATGCGCTGTCACGTTGGACAGAACGAATTGGTAATGAGCATAGCGGTATTGATTATATATGCTCGTATATATGGGATGTCTTGAAAAATGAAAGAATGCATCCTTATTATGAAAAGGAGAAAGATGTATATTTGATTGATGAGGATTTGGTAGTTGTTGCTGAATTTATGCTGTTGAAGGACGAAATCGACATTGCCGGAAATCCTTTGTACAAAATGATAATAGTAACCTTTCTTGGGAAAATCTCGGAAGATATACAGCTGCGGGATTTGAAAGCGTATTATTCTTGGCTAAGGCATTCGAGGCGAATGACGCTTGTCAAACATGGCAGAAAGCGCAAATAACAACTATTAATTAAATAAAAGTAACTGTAAGCACATGGGGGTAGCCAGGGTGCTTTTTCGTTTTGCCCTGAGATGAATAATTTGTTGGTATTTTCGGCAAAATTTAGTTGGAATGTTATTAAATTTATGATGCGAGATATTTATGAAATTCGGAGGAGGATTAAGCAGATGGCACGTGATTTGCCTCTTGGAAATGGAAACGTATTGGTGAATTTCGATAGAAATTATAATTTGCGGGATATTTATTTCCCGTATGTCGGGCAGGAAAATCAAGCAGCTGAGCATCTATCACATTTTGGGGTTTGGACAGACGAGGGCTTTTTCTGGATTGATCATCCCGAATATATGAAGCAAGTCTCTTACTTAAACGATTCGATGATTAGTCATGTAGAAGGTTCTCACGAACGCTTAGGTTTGAAGATGCAATTACGGGATGGTGTTGATGTTCAAGAGAACGTGTTTCTACGCAAGGTAAATATTACCAATACCTGGGGTAAGGAGCGTACCGTAAAGCTATATTTTCATTTGGATGTGGATTTATGCGGTAACGGTATAGGAAATACGGTTTATTATGATCCGGATCTTCACTCGCTTGTTTATTATAAAGGGCATCGCTACATGACCTTATCGAGTTGGACGAATGAGAACAATTCGGCCAATTGCAGCGGTTACGCTATTGGGCAAAAGGGCTTCAATGGGCTTGAGGGCACATGGAAGGACGCTGAAGACGGTAAGTTGGGATGCAATCCAGTAGCACAAGGCGCAGTCGATGGCACAATAGAGTTGACACTAACTCTTCCGGCGAATGGTTCAAAGGAAGCTTGGTTCTGGATATGCTTTGGACGTGAACTGCAGCAGGTTCGCAAGCTGGAAAATAAGGTTCGAGAGTCGTCCCCGCAAGCGCTATTGCAACGGACATATAATTTTTGGAAAGAGTGGTTGGAGCAGGATCAGCATGATTTGGGTCTGTTGGATCCCAGTATGGCTTCCTTCTATAAAAGAAGCCTCCTGATAATCCGGAGCAATATGGATAACCGCGGCGCGATTATAGCGGCTAATGACTCGGATATTTTGAAGTTTGCAAAGGATACTTATTCGTATATGTGGCCGCGTGATGGTGCTCTGATTGCACATGCATTGGACCGCTCGGGTTTTGTAAAGCTAACATCGCAATTTTATCAATTTTGTAGACGAGCTATTACGGAAGACGGTTATTTGCAGCATAAATACAACCCGGACGGATCACCTGGGTCGAGCTGGCATCCGTGGGTGAATGCTGCAGGAGAAAAACAGCTGCCCATTCAAGAGGATGAGACAGCGCTTGTTCTTTATACGTTATGGCATCATCACCAGTTAGCCAAGACAATGGATGATGCGAGAGAGGATTACGATAAACTGGTTATACCTGCTGCGGACTTTATGATCAGGTACAGGGATGCTTCAAGCCTGCCACTCCCTTCATATGACTTGTGGGAGGAACGGTATGGGGTTCATGCTTTTACCGTATCCAGTGTATATGCAGGCTTGCTAGCTGCGGCTAATTTTGCCGAATATTTTAAAGATGAGGCTCGGGTAATTCACTATAGAGATACGGCAGCCAAAATGAAGAGCGCCGTTGAGAAGCAGATGTACTCGGAGCAGGAGAAACGATTTGTAAGATCCTTATACTGGAATAGGGAAAAAAGCAAGTATGAGCAGGATTTGACCTTGGATGCAAGCCTGTATGCGTTGTTTGATTTTGAGATGTTTGATGCTGGAGATCCACGTATCGAGGCAACAATGAAGGCGATCCGGAATCAGCTGTGGGTACAAACTGAAGTGGGGGGGATCGCTCGATACAGCGACGATTATTATCACCAAGTCACCAAGGATGTTGGTAAAGTGCCTGGTAATCCATGGTTTATTTGCACTTTATGGTATGCGGAATGGGTGATTGCTACTGCGAAAACGGAAGAGGGTCTGAAGGAAGCGGCCGATTTGATTCGTTGGACGATGAGTCATGCTCTTCCAAGTGGTGTATTGGCGGAGCAAGTCAATCCGTATACAGGTGACCCCATGTCTGTCTCGCCTTTGACTTGGTCGCATGCATCCTTTGTCAAGGTGGTTCAGGAGTACATGTCTAAGCTGAAGATGCTTAAAAACAAAGGCAGCGGGAAAGAAGATGTCAGCGATGCCAAGCTTCTGGCAGGGGCTGGTGTTCAGCAATGAAGACGGTTCGGTTACGAGGGCTTCAATCTGAAGCAGCGGGTGAGAAGACGAAAGCAGGAGCAGACAGCCGAAGTGACCATGAGTCGAATGTGAGGCTGGAGCTGAGAGAGATAGAGCAGCCGGTACGAAAGCAGCCTGATGAAGTACTGGTTCGTGTTCTGTGCATAGGACTCGATGGTACGGATCGGGAGCTGATGACCGAGAAGTATGGTGTACCTCCAAAAGGGGAATCCGAATTGACGATTGGCCATGAATCTTTGGGTGTTGTTGAGGAGGCCGGGGAGGAAAGCGGTCTAATGCGTGGTGATCTGGTCTGCGCCTTGGTCAGGCGGCCTTGCAAGGTGCCTGACTGTGTGAACTGTCGAAATGGCCATGCTGATTTCTGTGAGACTGGGCAGTATGTGGAGCGGGGCATCAAAGGCAGTCACGGGTATTTATCCGAGTTCTATGTTGAGGAAGCAAGATATGTGATCAAAGTGCCAAAGGAATCCTTGGCTTACGGGGTATTGACAGAGCCGCAGAGCATAGTGGAGAAGGTGTGGCATGAAGCCCAACGCATTCAACAGAGGCTGATTTGGCAGCCTAAGACTGCGCTGGTGCTAGGCTCAGGGCCGCTCGGCTTGCTGGCGGCCTTCACTTGTCGGTGTCTTGGCTTAGACACCGTGGTATGGTCCATGTCGCCGGCAGATGGACCGGCGGCGGAGCTGGTTAGGGCCTGCGGGGCGGAGTACCGACAGGCAGGCAGCTCGGATGGCGCGGGGGCAGGGAAATCCGCTGAGACACTCAGCGGATTTCTGAAGCAGAGCGGCAAGCGCGTCGATCTGATCTTCGAATGCACTGGCTACAGCCCGCTGGCATTCGAGGGGATGACTGCATTGGGAGCTAACGGCATATTAGCTTTATTGGGTGTTACGCCAGGCAACCGGAGCCTGCAAATAGATACAGATCACATAAATCAAGAGCTGGTCCTGGAAAATAAATGTATTTTGGGATCTGTGAATGCATCGCGTAAAGATTTTGAGACTGGATTGTACCGACTGAAGTTAATGGAGGAGAAGTTTCCTGGCTTGCTGGATAGGCTTATGACGAACCGTTTAAGGCTAGAGGAAGTGCCAGATCTTGATTTTAAAGCAATAGGGATTAAAGCGGTTGTGGATGTTGTTCCCCAATCGAATTGGGCGAATCTGATCAATGAAAAGGCAGCCCCAGTAACCTACAGCTTTTCTGTATAAGGAACTCCAATAGCGCAGAAACCAATCACTAAAGCAGTGGACTGGATTTTGCGCTTTTTTTATAAGCTTATTTAGTGTTATTTAAATTTTCCAGCTTAGAAAACGCTCCATGATTCCCCGGGAAATATTGCTAGGCTATTGTCTGCAATCATAGGGATTGGTAGTTTGATCCTGCCTATAGTCGGAGGGGGAGCGGCCGAACCATTTTCTGAACTGCTTTGAGAAATATAGAGCATCGCCAAAACCGACTGAAGACGCTACCTGATCTATCGTTAAACTCTCTTGCAGCAGTAGTTTGGCACGTTCCATCCTTATTTTAAGTAAAAAGTTCATGGGCGACATTCCGGTATGCTGCTTAAACATTTTGGAAAGATGGGTTCGGTGGTACCCAAGGCTTTGAGCCATTTGTTCTATGGAAATAGGTTGGTGGTATTGTAAGGTAAGCCAACGTATTGCTTGCTCTATCTGCTGCTGTATACCTTGTGAATCTTCAACAGGAACATCAGTCTTAACCAGCTTTTGGGCATATTCAGCGAGAATAAGCCTCATATAGCCTTGAGATTGCATATCACAATTGGACTGTCTTTTATGAAGGGTTTGCTCAAGCTGGTAGAACAATGCGTTCATTTTACGATTATGTTGGGTGATATTAACTGGCTGATGCTGAGATAAACCTAGTTTATTTAATAATTCGTCAGCTCTTGTACCTTTGAATCCTACCCACCGGTAGCTCCAGGGCGCTGTTTCATCAGATACATAGCTTACCAGCTCACCCGGAAATATAACAAAGCTGCCTCCCTTTTCCATATGATAATCATGTCCCATACAACGGAAGGTTCCGCGTCCAGAGACAACATAATGGATTAAATAGTAGTCCAGCACTTGAGGACCAACCTTATGAGCGGGCTTGGTTTGGGAGTTTCCACTAAATAGGATGGATAATTCACCTTTGCTTGGGTTCGGATTGAAGGCTACGGAATGATGGGGCTCTATCACAAGGAACACCTCGGTTGAGATTTATTTATCTTAGTTATTACATTCGAGAGACATGACTACAAATGTCTTAAATCTTTAACCTAGTTAATGAGGCTCATGGAAGTGCATTATCTTGTCAAATCCATGTATACAAGCTGTTTTTCTGTCCTTAAAGTAGATGGTTGTACTCATTCGTGATTATACTTGGCTCTACCGTGTTGTGCAACCTCGAATTTGCTTCATTCAGTAACATTCCTGAAAACAGCAAACAAACTACAATCGTCCATATAAAAATGGTTTGTCTCCATATGATTACTTAGCTATGAGGAGTATAGTTTAAGTAAGGTTTAAAATACATTTTACATTATGGGAGGCAAGGTTCATGTCAAAAATTACTTTCCTGGGTGCCGGCAGCACTGTATTTGCTAAAAATGTGTTAGGTGACTGCATGATGACGCCCGCATTACAAGGCTTCGAATTGGCATTATTTGATATTAATCCAGAACGTCTTAAAGACTCCGAAAATATGTTGAATAATTTAAAGATTACTGCGGGCAGTACTTGCGTTGTGAAAGCGTATACGGATCGCAAGGAGGCGCTTCGCGGTGCCAAATATGTTGTTAACGCGATTCAAGTTGGCGGCTACGATCCTTGTACGATTACGGATTTCGAAATTCCTAAGAAATATGGTCTTCGTCAAACCATTGCCGATACTTTGGGAATTGGCGGTATTTTCCGAAATCTTCGTACGATTCCAGTTATGCTAGATTTCGCCAAAGATATTCAAGAAGAATGTCCTGATGCTTGGTTCCTGAACTATACAAATCCGATGGCTGTATTGACCAATGCAATGACTACTTACGGAGGCGTGAAAACGGTTGGCTTATGCCACAGCGTTCAAGGCTGCATGCCGCATTTATTCAAAGCGCTCGAAATGGACACTGCAGGTGTGCAAACTAAAATAGCGGGTATCAACCATATGTCTTGGCTGCTTGAGGTAACGAAGGATGGCGTGGACTTGTATCCAGAAATTAAGCGTCGTGCTCGTGAGAAGCAAAAGGAGCAGCACAAGGATATGGTGCGTTACGAAATGATGTTCCGCTTTGGCTATTACGTTACGGAATCCTCTGAGCATAATGCTGAATATCACCCGTACTTTATTAAAAGAAATTATCCAGAGCTGATCGAACGCTTTAACATTCCTTTAGATGAATATCCGCGTCGTTGTGTACGCCAAATTGAAAAATGGACATCCATGCGTGAAGAATTGGTTAATAACAAAAATTTAGAACACAAACGTTCTAATGAATATGCGTCCTTTATGTTTGAAGCCATGGAAACGAACAACCCTTTCAAAATCGGCGGAAATGTAATGAATAATGGTTTGATTACAAATCTGCCGAAGGAAGCTTGCGTCGAAGTACCTTGCTTAGTTGATTCCAGCGGTGTTACACCGACCTATGTAGGCGATTTGCCTCCACAGCTTGCTGCTTTGAACCGTACCAACATTAATACGCAATTGCTGACTTTGGAAGCTGCTATTACCGGGAAGAAAGAGCATATTTATCATGCGGCGCTGCTAGATCCTCACACTGCTGCTGAGCTTTCTATCGATGATATCGTAGCAATGTGCGATGATTTAATCGAAGCGCACGGTGATTGGCTGCCTAAATTTGTATAAGCTTTACGATTAATAGTAAGTTCAAGAAAGCTCCTTGTTGGCTGTAACTGCCAGCAGGAGTTTTTTTGGTTTGGTAGAGGGATTCAATTGGTGCTATTGCTGTCTGTTTTGTCAGCCATTAATGAGTGAATTATCATTTTGGGAGAGGGAATATCATTGCCAGAACCTGCGCCTTTTGGTAAAATATACACGAACATCAATTCGTATTCGGTAGAGCTGCCATGCAGTTCCTTTACAATCGATGAATGGCTAAGTGTAGTCACAGAATTGCCTAACGAATAACGAAATGGAGCTGTCAACAAGATGAAACCAACGACTCTAACCAGAAATATCGGTTTGATTGCTTTTGCCCTCTGTTTGTCCGCTTTAACCGCTTGCTCGGAAGCTGCACAAACCAGTGGGGCCGCTAAGGAGGCCCAGTCACCCTTGCCTGTTGAAACCAAGGCACAGGATGCTTCTAAACCAATGAAGCCTGAAGAAAGCAGTCCAGCCAAAGAACCTTCAGCAGCCGCGAATGCAGCAGAACCCGCACCCGTGCCATTGAAGGAAACAGCAGGAACACAGCAAGAGTCTAATCAAGCAACTGCAACAGGCTCCACGTACAAAGGGGCATCACCAGCAACAGGGAAATCTGCTGGACAAGCTAACATTGCCAATGACCGTAAGGCTGTATCCTGGTATTACATGAAGCAGCCGAAGGGAAAGGTTCCCAATTTTCCAAATGAAACGAAGCTGTATACAGATAATATGAAGGCGTTATGGGTGGGGACGGGCAAGAAAGTCTATTTGACAATCGATACCGGCGGTCCTCTTGGCGATATGGATTTGTTAGTTAAATCTTTAAAGGATAACGACGCGAAAGCTAACTTTTTTATTGCAGGCTACAATGTGAAGAAAGCGCCTGAATTTGTTAAGACACTGGTTAAAGATGGCCATCTGGTAGCTAACCATACAATGACACACACGGATATGAATTTACAAACCGATGAGCAAGTAAAGAAGGAAATTGAAGATTACGAGAAGCTATATAAAGAAGTGACTGGCAAAGACATCCAGCCTTATTTCCGGTTTCCTTATGGACGCTATAATATGCACTTACTTAGTTTAGTCTCGGATATGGGTTATAAATCTGTGTTTTGGTCAACTGCGATGAAAGATTGGGAGCCGCGGAAGAACGGCGCAGAGGATCCTTATAACGATATAATGAATAATCTGCATGATGGTAACATCATTCTGATGCATCAAGGATCCCCTGAGAATATTGAAGCGCTTGACCGCATTATTAAGGGCGTTCGACAAGCCGGTTATGAATTTGCTTTGCTAACAGATATCCAGACCCCGTAGAATTTAGAGTTGTTATTATTAAAATCAGATATTTCAGTCAAATTAAGACATCATTGCGTGGCAACCTTCCACTCCATCTGGTATTATAAAATGATGCTTCAGACTTAAACTAATGACAGGTACCTTTCTTTATCTACCATCATACTTTAATAATAGAGGCAGTTATAAAGTAATATGAACATTTGGAGTAGAAGCGTTTCATCAATTCACAGACAGAAGGAAGCGAATACTTGTGCAGCAAGCGATAGCCATACTGGATTCCGGAGTAGGTGGGCTCACTGTAGCCAAAGAAGTCATGAGGCAGCTTCCTCAGGAGAAGATTATTTATTTCGGTGATACGGCACGTACTCCGTATGGTCCAAGATCTCCCCTAGAAGTGATACAATTTACACATCAAATTGTAGATTATTTGCTGCAATTTCAACCCAAGATGATTGTTATCGCCTGTAATACTGCAACAGCGGTTGCTCTTGATGAAATACGAGCAAGATTGTCTATTCCTGTTGTCGGAGTTATTCATCCGGGTGCCCGGGCAGCAATAAAAACAACTCGAAATGGTATGATCGGCGTTATTGGTACGGAAGGTACGATCAAAAGCAGTGCTTACGAGCTTGCACTGCGTCAGATTTCCCCTCATATACAGGTCGTAAGTCAGTCGTGCCCACAACTTGTGCCATTGGTGGAAAAGGGGCTATTTCGTACGAATGAAACCCAATTGGTGGTAGAGCAAACGCTTAGGAATTTAACCGATGTTCCGATGGATTGTTTGATTCTCGGCTGTACTCATTATCCTTTTTTGACGGAGGCCATTTCAACTGTAATGGGTCCTAATGTGACATTAATCAGCTCAGCTGATGAAACAGCACGGGAAATCAGTACAATCTTATATCATAAAGGGATGCTGGCAACCTCGAATTCGATTCCAGTGCATCAATTCTTTTGCAGTGGCGACCCCTATATGTTTAAGAAAATAGCGCAATCCTGGTTGAATGAAGAAACGAGAGTGACTCCAGTAGTTTGGCAAGTACCTCACATTATATGAGATGAGCAGCTAAAAGAAGCCAGTGGTTAGGTAGTGGACGATTTCGAAGGTATCCCTCGAAATCGTCCTGTTTTTGCTTCAGGAGAACGTCATCAAACAAGAATACATCTGCATACAATATAAGCTACCAGCATGCTGCAGGATTACTGCAGTCAAGGAAGGGAGCTTTTTATTGATGTCTAATCTCTATGTAGTGCAAAGTGGAGATACGGTATTTCGCATTGCTCGTCGTCATGGGATCAACTTAACCTCTTTATACAGTCTGAACCCACAGCTAATGGAGCAAGGCTACATTTCCCCAGGACTGGTGCTGCAAATTCCGCCACCATCTGCACCTTTATATTTGATTCAAGCCGGGGATACTACTTTCTTTGAGATTGCATGTCGACTAGGGATTTTACTAGAGGATTTGGTAGCAGCCAACCCCAAGGCAGATCCTGAGAGCTTACAAATTGGCCAGACACTAGTACTTCCGTACAATAAAAGAAAGTCTATAGTTCATACGGATAGTGAGTATGGTTATACGGAACTGATCGTGGATTTAGAGATGCTGAGGCAGAGGTATCCGTTTCTGGTTACGGGTTCCATAGGGGACTCTGTTCTGGGGAAAAGCATACCTGTAATTCGTCTGGGCAGCGGCCCCAAACAAGTTCATTATAACGGAGCCTTTCATGCAAATGAATGGATTACGACCTTGCTGCTGATGAAGTTTATTGAAGAGTATGCAGAAGCCTATCGATTGGGTAATTTATTAAGAGGCAGAGATGTACGCAAGCTTTTTGAGCAAACATCCCTATGGATTGTGCCAATGGTTAACCCTGACGGGGTAGAGCTTGTACATGTGGGAGCAATGCCGGACAACCCTTTCTACGAATTGCTGTTAGAGTGGAACTTTGGTTGCTCAGATTTCTCAGGCTGGAAGTCCAATATCCGCGGAGTAGATTTGAATGATCAGTTTCCAGCCGGCTGGGAGCTTGAGCGGGATCGTAGAGAAGTAGTGGGCTCAGGACCTAGGGATTACACAAGTACAGCTCCTTTAACTGAACCGGAGGCCAAAGCGATGGCTGATTTTACTAAAGAGCACGACTTTAGCCTAGTGATTGCTTTACATACACAAGGGCAAGAAATTTACTGGAATTATCGCGACTTGGAGCCTATTGAAGCAGAGCAATTGGCCAAACGTCTAGCGAAGGTGAGTCGATATCGGGCAGTAAAGCTGCAAGGGAGTGACGCAGGCTATAAGGATTGGTTTATTCAGGAGTTTCGGAGGCCTGGTTTCACGGTTGAAGCGGGTTTCGGGGTAAACCCTCTACCGCTCACACAATTTCGCAGTATGTATGATGAGGTGATAGGAATCATGCTGGAAGGACTGGTCATATAGAGTTATAATAGATTATAGACAACAAAAACTAGTACTTTTAATTCGTTACACTCTAGGGGGGATCGTACATGTGGAAACGATTGATTTCGTTCCGTTACTGGGGCCATGTTCTCCGGCGCATCGGACCTCTGTTATTTTCACCAAAAATCCCCATTTGGGAAAAGCTGTTGTTTGCAGTTCCTGCTCTTGTTTATTGCATAATACCGGATGTTATGCCGTTAATTCCTGTAGATGATATTGCGGTAACCTTATTTTTGATGAATTTTTTTACACAAAGGGCGGAACGGAAGTACTTGCAGCAATAGTCTGCTTATCCCAATAAACCAAGACAGCAAATAACCCATTCTAACAGGAGTGGGTTATTTGCTATTTAAGCTATAAGCTGAACAGCTGATTATTCACCTTCCGGCCAACGAATCCAGCGCTGTAGATAGCCTTGCTCGTACAATGCTTTAATTGTGATGATCAGAATAGGGGATAGTATCAGTCCCGACACTCCGAATAAGGAGAGTGAAATGATCATGAAGGAAAGCATGGTAAAAGCCGATACGCCTAAGGAATCACCAGTAATTTTTGGTTCCATGATTTGCCGAACAAGAATTACAACTCCGAGCAATATGGTTAACCAAACAGCTAGAGCCGTTTGACCGACAACGAACAAGTAGATGATCCAAGGTATAAATAAAGTGGATACACCGAGCAACGGAAGAACATCGAAAATAGCCGAAAGCAAGGCAATAGAGAAAGAATTATTAACCCCAAGCAGTACCAATGCGATAAAAATAACAGTAAAGGTCAGACTGATCAGCTTTGCTTGGGCTTTAATATATCCAATAATGCCCTTCAAAACATTGTCCTTCAAAAAAGTATAAGCCGACTTAAATGTTTTTGGTGTCTTATCTTTAGCTATGCGGTTCCAGGTTTCGATTTCGATACTAAGGAAGTAGGCTAGAATAATAGCTATTACGAAATTAACAACGAATGTAGAAAAGCTGGTCAGTAAAGTAAAGGTTCCCGTCAAAAACGATACAGCAATAGCGGTTGCTTTTTGTGTGATTTGAGTCGTATATTCAGCCACTTTTTGGAGTACATCATCCGGCAATGCTTCAATCCTGTTCTGGAATAAAGCAGTTTTAGAAATAAGCTGATTTTGCAGGATTGCTGAGTACTCAGGTAATTTGTCCTGAAGATTCATGATTTGGCTCGTGAAGATAACACCAATTCCAGTCATCGCCCCAAGAATCACTAGTACGAAGATGAAGGTCGAGATGGCGGAAGCTATACTTTTGGCCAGACCTCTTCTATGCAAAAAGCGAGCTAGCGGCTCTATGATCAAATAGATGACAAACGCTAGAAAAATCGGTGTAGCGATTCGGTATAAGTAGCTAAATAGCAGCATAAACAAATACACTGTAAGTATTATTAAAGCGATATCAAAAGCGGTTTTCCAATATTTCCTGTAAAATGCAATCATTCAGGCACCTCGTCAAAAGGGAGATATTAGGTCCATTTGGCGGACCAGAGCTTCATTTCTTTTAATATCTGGTGAAGATCTTCCCCTTTAGGTGTTAAGGTATATTCTACGGTGACGGGGACGGTAGGGTAAGCGGTGCGCTCTAGAACACCTTGCTCCTCCAAGTGTCGAAGTGTTTCTGTAAGTGATTTGGGGCTGATGGAATTGATCTTTTTTTGCAGTACTCCAAAGCGCTTAGTTCCTCCGAACAATTCGCGAAGTACTAGAAAGGACCACTTGCCTCCAATTACATCCAATGTTCTTTCAATGGAACATGCAATATGAACGGGTTGTTTGGGTACGTAGTTTTGCTCTTCCATCTTCGTTTTTTTGCTGCTTTCGTTTTCTAACAAAGACATTTCAGAATCATCCTTTCCTATAATAGATGATTACATACAGGTAACTAGATATATTTCCTGTAATAAGGTGATAATATATTCACTACTTTCCATAGTAAAGAAGAAGCGATAAAATAGCAAGAGTAGCTGGAATGCAAATTAGCTAAGAAAAATGGACTGAAAAGAGGGATATTATTTATGAAAAAAAGGATTATAGTTACAGGCGGAAGCGGTAAAGCTGGAGTTTGGATATTGAAGCATTTTGTTGAACAGAACTATGAAGTTATTAATTTGGATTGGAAGCTTCCAGAGGAGCCTATATGCCGGACGATTATTGTCGATTTGAATGATTTGGGACAGGTTCATAATGCTTTGGCTCCGTTCAGTGGACGTAACCGGGAGAAAGTGGAAGGAATCATTCATTTTGCCGCAATTCCGCAAGCGTTTACACATCCTAATGATGTTTGTTTCCGTAATAACGTTATGAATACATATAATATATTAGAGGCCGCAGCAAACCTTGGGATTGGGAAAGTGGTGCTAGCTTCTAGTGAGTCGTCTTACGGAATTGTTTTTGCCAGTGAATTTTTCACTCCCAACTATTTGCCTATTGATGAAGCGCATCCACAGCTTCCGGAGGATAGCTATGGCTTATCCAAAGTGGTTAATGAGGTCACTGCTGAGGCTTTTCACCGTAGAACGGGTATGCAGGTAATCTCGTTCCGATTGGGTAATATTCTGGTTCCAGAAAGCTATGCAGCCATTCGGGCTAATTTTGCAGACACAGAAAGCCGGAAACGGATTTTATGGTCTTATATCGATGCTCGTGATGTGGCTTCTGCTTGCCGACTTGCTATTGAGAAGGAAGGGCTTGGAGCTAGGGCGTTGATTCTTGCCGCGGACGATACCTCGTCAGATCGCACTAGCAAGGAGCTGGTGGAGAAGCACCTTTCTCAGGTACAAGAGCTTCGTAGTCCGCTGGAAGGGCGTGCTTCATTGCTGTCGAACTCCTTGGTGAAGCAGCTTCTGGGCTGGAAGCAGCAATACTATTTTATGGAGCAATAGCGGTATACGGTTAATGTCTTGTAGGATTGGATAAAAATTTGGATGCTATAAATGTACAAAAATCCGCCAGGAGCCTTAGCTCAAGGCGGATTTTTGGCGTAGATGCATCTGCTCACGGATGAAGTCCAGAAACTGAGCAGCCGCAGGTGTGAGGTCTTCCTCTGCTCTCCTATATATAGATATAGGATTTGTGAGATATACTTCCTCTACGTAAATCCTCGCTACTGCACCTTGCCGGATGTAATCGCTCACCTCTAATGCGGATAAGAAGTTGACGCCGTATCCCGCCATGACCGCTCGAATCGTCTCATTTAGGCCGTTGAATTGTAAGCCGACCTTAGGTTGATTGACATTATGTAGTTTGCAGAGAGCAAAGAGCTTTTCCCTAGTCGAACTACCCTCCTCACGTAAAATAAACGGTTCTTTCATAACCTCTGACAACGTTGCGCTCTTACCTGCGAGATGATGTCCGGAGGGGGCGATGAACCATAACTCATCCTCTAGCAGTTTCTCATGAACCAGCCCGGAGGGTGCTTCTTTACTGCCTCCTATAACCGCTAGATCAGCTTCATAATGGAGCAGCTTGTCATAGGCATTCCTCGCATTGGCTGTTGTTAGCGTCATATCGATGCCTTCATTTGCTTGCTTAAAAGCAGCCATCCATCCAGGCAAAAGATGATTAGCAGGGAGGTAGGTGGCGCTTATGTGCAGCGAACCGAATCGGCCTTCACGATAATCCTTCATCTGGCGAGATATCTCTTGCTCCAAAGCAAATAGGCGAGAAGCGTATTTGTATAGGAGTTGTCCAGCTTCACTTAACCGACTGCTACTCCCATGAGGCAGCAACAATACTAATCCGAGCTCTTGTTCTAAATTTCGGATTTGGGCAGTTACAGCTGGCTGGCTAATGTGCAGCGCTTCGGCTGCTTTGGAAACCCCTCCACGGGTGGCCGCTTCGTAGAACAGCTTTAAAGCATGCAGGTTCAAATTGGTTTACCTCCCAATACATCAATTTAATTTATGAAAGAAAAGAAAATATATATTAGTTTTATATAATTACATCTCTTATTGTATAAGGTAGAACAGTGCTTAAGCAACCTATACCAAATAAGGCGGTGGGTATTTATGAGTTATTTTTATTGTATGGATTGCAGCAGGCAGTATAAGCTAGAGGCAGTGAGAAATCCTTTTCTATGCGAATGCAAGGGGCTGCTAGAGGTTATACATGATTTTCGCAGCCTAGACAGTGAGCGGTTGAAACGAGAGTTTGATCGAAGGCTCTCAGAGAGAATGACTAACTATTCTAGCGGAGTGTGGCGTTACAAGGAGTTGATTCTGCCTGAGTTACCCGATGCTTATATCACGACTAAATTCGAAGGGAATACAGGAATGTACGATTCCGATCGAGTAGCGAAGTATGCGGGGATTCGTAAGCTAATGCTCAAAGCACAAAGTGAGAATCCGAGCGGCTCCTTTAAAGATAACGGTATGACGGTAGCTGTATCGCACGGACGTTCTGCGGGTTATACCCGTTTTACATGTACATCTACTGGCAATACTTCTTCTTCATTAGCCATGTATGCAGCTATAGCAGGCTGCTCATCTTATGTGTTTCTGCCTAACCGAAACATTTCAATGAATAAGGTATTGCAAACATTAGCGTATGGTGCGCATTTGCTATCGTTCAATGGCACCTATGATGATGGAATACGTTTTAGTGAGACAAATAGTGAGATCCTAGGCCTGTATGTATGTAATTCAATTAATCCGTTTCGAATAGAAGGACAAAAAAGTATAATCTTTGAAATTGCCCATCAACTAAGATGGAAGCTTCCCGATTGGATCATCGTTCCAGGTGGAGCATTGAGTCATGCAACAGCATTAGGCAAAGGGCTGCAAGACTTGCTGGATCTAGGGTTTATTGATAGATTGCCCAAGGTAGCTGTCATTCAGGCGGAGGGTGCGAATCCGTTTCACCGAATGGTTGCACAAGGGGAATCGAAGCTGACACCGGAGCTCCAGCCATTCACTCGTGCTTCCGCAATGAATATCGGCAATCCTCCGAGCTGGAAGAAGGCTTTGCATTATACAGTGCGACAAACAAACGGGGTAACAGCGTCTGTTACGGATGAAGAAATTATGAATGCCAAGGCTGTAATCGATCAAAGCGGAATAGGCTGCGAGCCTGCTTCAGCAGCATCGGTAGCAGGATTAAAAAAGCTTGTGGAAGAAGGGGTGGTAGACCGGGAAGCGACAGCCGTATGTCTTTTGACCGGAAATATGTTGAAGGATACGGATGCCATAAGGGAGTATCATCTCGATTCAATGAGCGAAGGAATATTTGCCAATAAGATAATTCCTGTGAGCTTGGATTTTGAGTCCTTACAAGGTTATGTTCCTAATTTATAGCTTTAAATTGATCAATTAAGGTTGATTTCCGATTCGTGTTTCTTTATAATATCAGGAAGTATAAGTTTGAAGCGAAGATTTCAAGGAAAACAACCTCTAATAAATATAATTTAGGAGATGTATATCGTATGAACTGCAAAATCTCACGCAATGCGGCTAAAGTGCTATTGGAAGAGCTAGAGAAAGAAGAAAATAAAGAGATGAAGCTTCGCGTATATATTACGCACAGCCATGGGGATCATGCCCATTATGGAATGAGTCTGGACACTCCTACGAATGATGATGTCGTAGTCAGCACGGATAAGGGAATCGACGTTATCTTGAAAAAGGACGAGCCGTTGCTTGATGGAGTACGCATTGATTATTTCTATACTCCGGAAGAGGGCTTCGCAGTGACCAACCCAGGTAAAGGGAACCACGGAGATCACTAATTTACGTTGCACGAATGCTTCACACAACCTCACAAGCTTTATTCATGGGCAAAGGGTATGAAAGGATTTGTAAGACATGGCGAATGACATTCGCGTCTGCGATAAATGCAAGCATATGAAAATGAAAACAGCTGTGACTAAGCTTCAGAAGCTGGCTCCCGATTCTGAGATTAAGGTAGGCTGCAAATCTTATTGCGGGCCGTGCTCAAGGTTTGCTTTCATTTTCGTTAATGGTCGTTATGTAACTGGGGCAACTGAGGATGAGGCCATCGAGAAAGCTCAAAAGTACATTAAATAATTACAACAGCTCGTTTGCTCCCTTGGAGGGGGAAATGAGCTGTTTTTTATTTTAGACAAGCTATATAAAGTATTTGAAAAGAAATAGGCCTAATTAACTACATTGAACTCATGAAATTAGGTAGAGAGGTGTATGTATTCCTTTTAGCCTATCTTATATGCTAAGGTTGTCGTATTTTGTATTCATATATCGATAGTATGACAAAATACTACACAAATCATATTTTCTTAAGGACCCGATAAAGGCAAAGCAGGTGAAAGCTTGTGACGCAAAGCTAGAGGGGCTTCAGATGCACCCCAGCATCATGCCAGCCAGCTGTCGAAGGAACGGTGATGCGCATAGATCTGCGACTCCTGACCGGATGATAAAGGAGTCTTTACGTATTAGGAAGGTGGATCATATTCATGTTGAGCGGGGAACGAAAAATCATGACCAGAGAAGGTTTTTATACCAAGTCAGGTAATGATAGAATTGGCGTATATTTATCAAACGAAGGTCCTAGACTATTTATTAACAGTGAGGTATTTGAACTGCAAAATCCTTGCTGGGATATTGAAATGGTGATGGGAAAAAGTAGTCATCTGGTCACGTTTTATTGGCAGGGCGAAGTAAAGCTTTCAACCCGATGCAGTAATGAGAATGAAATGTTCCTAAGTTTGTATCATTATTTGAGCTGCCGTACTGAAGCTAAGCGGTTAGCTTAACCGGAGTCATTGTTCAACAAAATGCCTCACAAATGATAGACATTATTGTTTTGAATAACTATCCTTAAAGGTAACAAAAAAGCATGTTTTGAGCCAACTGGGGCTTAAAGCCTGCTTTTTTCTTTTTCAAGCTATTGTCTGCCAGTTGAGCTTTGTTTATAATAAATAGGAATAATTAGTACTGCAGCACTATTGGGGAGGATCTGAAATGCGTTTAATAACACGTTCTGATTTTGATGGTTTGGTTTGCGCGATGTTGTTCAAGAAGATGGGTATGATCGATGAAATGAAATTCGTTCATCCTAAAGATATGCAGGATGGATTAATCGAAGTCAATGAGAATGATATTTTGGCCAATGTACCCTATGTGCCGGGCTGCGGTTTGTGGTTTGATCATCATTCTAGTGAATTAGAGCGGACAGGCCCCCAAGTTGAATACAAAGGTGAAACGCGTGTAGCACCTAGCGCTGCTCGTGTTGTGTATGATTATTATGGAGGTAAAGAGCGTTTTGGTGATATCGATGATATTATGGCGGGCGTGGACAAAGCAGATTCAGCGCAATTTACCGCAGACGATATTTTGAATCCCAAAGGCTGGGACTTACTTTCTTTTATTATGGATGCTCGTACTGGACTCGGTCGCTATCGTGATTACAAAATCAGCAATTACCAGCTCATGGAGGATTTGGTTGATCATTGTGCAACAATGTCAGTGGATGAAATTATGCAGCTTCCTGATGTCATCGAACGGACCCAACGGTATTTTGAGCTTGACGCCCAATATAGAACCATGCTTAAGGAGTACACGAGAGTAGAAGGCAGTGTAATTGTAACGGATTTGCGGAATGTAGAGACCATCTACCCAGGCAATCGTTTTATCGTGTACGCTCTGTATCCTGAGCAAAATATTTCTATCTGGATCGTCGACGGCCGAAATAATCAAAATTGTGTGTTTGCCTGCGGCCATAGCATTGTGAACCGGACAAGCCAGGTCGATGTCGGCACCTTGATGCTGCAGAACGGCGGGGGAGGACATAAAGCGGCAGGAACCTGCCAAGTCCCCTATGATGACGCTGATAAGGTGCTAAGTCAACTAATAGAAACGATGAATCACAAAGGATAATGACATTATAAATAATTTTCTAAGCATAGATTTTTATGCAGTCTTGGCATTTAGCCAGGGCTGTATTTTTGTTATAGGAAATAGCTTAAATAACCAATATATAGATAACTTTTTTTGTCGAATATGCAGAAGAATGACCTTGAATGAACTATTGGGAGTAATGGTTATGAAACATAGGTAGAACAGGCTTAAAGGAGTATTCATGCCTGTTTTTACTTAATTGAAGATACTTGGTATAGATGAAGCCTTGAAGATTATATGATACGGTAATGAGAGTATTTGTGAAAACGCATACAAGCAATGTAGTGATAATTGAAAGGAGAGGTTAAGCCTTGGCCCCAATTACGATCCGTAATGTAAAAACCATTCTTACAGCTCCACAAGGAATTAATCTAGTCGTAGTAAAAATAGAAACATCGGAGCCAGGATTATATGGTCTTGGCTGTGCAACCTTTACCCAGCGCTATTTGGCTGTGGCTGTTGCAATTGATGAATACTTGAAGCCTTTTTTAGTAGGAAAAGATGTTAACCGAATCGAGGATATCTGGCAGTCTGCCATGGTCAGCTCCTATTGGCGCAATGGACCGGTGTTAAACAACGCACTGTCTGGTGTGGATATGGCGTTATGGGATATAAAAGGGAAAATCGCACGGATGCCGCTTTATGAATTGTTTGGAGGAAAATGCAGGGAGGCTGCTGCCGTATACCGTCATGCTGATGGTCGAGATGTGCAAGAGCTGGAGCAAAGTGTTGCAGGTTTCAAGGAGGAGGGATACCGTTATATTCGCTGTCAAATGGGTGGTTATGGAGGCAAGCATAACCATTTGCATACACCTGAGGGGGCTCTCCCTGGGGCTTACTATGACCCGCAGGCCTATGCACGCAGTATTCCGAGAATGCTGGAGCATATCCGGAATTGTTTTGGTTTTGAGCTGGAGCTGCTGCATGATGTACATGAGCGATTAGCTCCAATCGATGCGGTTAGGCTAGCTAAAAGCTTGGAGCCATACCGGCTATTTTTTCTGGAAGATGTATTAGCGCCGGAGCATATGGATTATTTTCATATGATTCGCAGTCAATGCTCAACACCTCTGGCAATGGGTGAGCTTTTTGTTCATCCTATGGAATGGACTCCTCTGATTGCAAACCGATTGATTGACTATATTCGCGTTCATATCAGTGCAATTGGGGGCATTACTCCAGCAAGAAAGCTGGCAGCTCTTTGTGAAGCATTTGGCGTACGCACGGCTTGGCATGGTCCCGGGGATGTATCTCCAATTGGGCATGCAGCCAACGTTCATTTGGACGTAAGCAGCCATAATTTTGGAGTTCAAGAATGGACGCCACTTGGTGAGGAACTGCAAACGGTCTTCCCGGGCTGTCCACAAGTGAAGAACGGTTATGTATATCCGAATGACGCTCCTGGACTAGGCATTGAGCTTGATGAAAAGCTAGCAGCAAAATTCCCTTGTACGAATAAGCTGCCTGAGTGGACATTAGCGAGGATACCAGATGGGACTTCAGTTCGACCTTAGAGTTCTAATCAGAAAGGAACCATGTGATGAAAATAGGTGTGACGGGGGCAAATGGCAAAGTTGGCAGCTATGTGGTAAATGAGCTGTTGGAGCATGGCTATGAAGTGAAGGCAATAACGTGGAAGCATTGGGATGACTCCCCGGTTGAGCAGGTGCAGGCCGATATGACAAGCTTAGAACAGGTGCAGCGAGCGGTTGAAGGCTGTGAGGGAATCATTCATTTGGCGGCGTTTGCAAGTCCATCGGGGGCCGTAGAACCTTTTGTTTTTCAAAATAATGTTATGAGTGTGTATAATGTTCTGCTCACTTCAGGATTAGCAGGAATTCAAAGGGTATCAGTGGCGTCAAGTGATTGCGCTTTTGGAATAACCTTTAGCCACAAGGAAACGAAGCCAATTTATTTACCAATGGATGAACTGCATCCAACGGTGCCGGATAATTGTTACGGGTTATCCAAAGTAGTAGGGGAACAGGTTGCGGAAGGAATGGCCAAACGCTTCGATATGTCTATTGCTTCTATGAGGATAACGCATGTAATAGGAGAGGAGGAATACGGCCGAAAAGATTATCTCAATATGAGAGACAATCCAGAGGCAGACCCTTGGAATGTATGGTCATATATCGATGCGCGTGATTGTGCGCGCGCTTTTCGTATGAGTCTGGAGGCATCCTTCGAGGGACACGAGGTGTTCTGCATTGCTGCTGTTGAGCAGCGCTGTTTGCTAAGCTCTAAAGAGCTCGCTAAGCGTTACTTCCCTGAGGTGGAGCTGAGAAAACCATTCGCAGGGCATGAGAGCTTACTGGATTGTACAAAAGCAAGGGATATATTAGGTTTTGTTCCTACATATGTTTGGCCAAAGGAACTATAGGCTTTTAAACCAGCCTGTTTTGAGCTTCTGCAAATATAAGAAAGACTGATCGCCTCTGCCCGATTAGTGTAGGCATGAGAATCAGTCTTTTTTATAATATTAGAATTTATAAGTTATCAGCGGAGCTGAACCCTTCTGATATTGCAAGAAAAGCTACCACTACTACGTGAAAGTATCTTCATCGAAAGGGCTTCGAATAGAAGCTTTTATTAGATAATTACTCCTCGGTTTGACGTGGACGGCGGGGAGGCAATGGGCCTAAGTATTGTAAAAATTGACACTCAATCCGACCATTAAACAGCTTGCGCTTTTTGTCAGCTGGGCGGCCCATATAATGCTCTACCCGATTGTTAGGGTTCAGGATAAATGTCGACCAGGTTGGGAGTTTGGATGTAACTCCGCCCAACTGTCGCAGCACTTTCTCGACTTCGTCGAGATCCCCAAGCCTTTCGCCGTACGGCGGGTTGGTAATCACGCAGCCGTAATCGCCGAGCGGCCTTGCCTTGGCCACGGGCAGCACCTGCAGGCTGAACTGGTTCGTCAGCCCGGCCGCCTTGGCGGCGGCCAAAGCCACATCGATGGCTTCGCTATCGATGTCAGAGCCTACGATCTCGAGTGGCACATCATCCCGCACGAGATCGTAAGCCTCCTCCCGTGCCTCGTCCCAGAGGGACAACGGCACGGCCTGCCACGCCTCGGCGGCGAAGGTACGCCGCAAGCCCGGCGCTATGTTCCACCCGATCATCGCTGCCTCGATCGGGATCGTTCCCGACCCGCAGAACGGGTCGTAGAGCGGGCGTTCCACCCGCCAACGGCTGAGCAGCACCAATGCTGCTGCCATAGTTTCCTTCAGCGGAGCTTCCGTAACGAGCTTACGGTAGCCCCGCTTGTGCAGGCTGGCGCCCGTTGTGTCCAGCGTCAAGGTGGCTATGTCATTGAGCAGTGACACTTCCATAACATACCGGTCGCCGGTCTCCTCAAACCAGTCTCTGTGATAACGCAGCTTCATGTGCTCCACAACAGCTTTCTTAACGATACCTTGACAAGCAGGTACGCTGGATAACTGGGATTTGTGGGAGCGGCCTTCTGCCGGGAACTCACCATCCTCTGGAATCCAGTCGGACCAAGGCAGTGCCTTGGTCCCTTCGAACAGCTCATCGAAGGTTAGAGCTTTAAACTGCCCCATCTTGATTAATATCCGATCGGCGGTACGCAGCCACAGATTAGCGCGGCAGATGGCAAGCTCATCCCCGATGAACGTGACACGACCGTTTTCCACAGTGACTTTGTCATACCCCAAGTCACGAATCTCCCGAGCTACTACGGCTTCAAGGCCCATAGCACAGGTTGCAATCAAAGTAATTTCCGACATTCTAGTTTCTCACTCCGTATCTATAGCTAATGGCGTAAACCACTGCAGGCTGTATGCAATTCAAATATGCATACAGCTCATATTCATTCACTTGTTGAAGTCTCCTTGGATAAAACATACAATAGTTTAGTAAGTAAAGGTATTGGCAGAAACAGTTCGGAGAAGATCCATCCGTGTTTTAGCGGAAAACTTTCCTTGAAATATCAATGAACCATCGAATCTCTGGTTCATTCTGATATTATAGGATAAACTATGCGTTTATACAAATGATTGGGAGGATACAGAGGAATGGAAAAGTTAACAGCAGAGCAATATGTGGAATCATTGTTAGAACAAGATGCACAATTGGTTAGCGTAAAGGAGAGTATCCGCGATAAAGGGATGCCGGAAATTTCTATTGCGCCTGGTTATGGTAAGCTGCTAACGCTTCTGGTGAAAATGAACGGGGCGAAGAACATTTTGGAAATAGGTGCATTGGGTGGCTATAGTGGGATTTGCTTAGCACGCGGATTAAGTGAAGGAGGTAAGCTGATTTCGTTGGAGCTAAAGCAGGAATATGCGGATGCGGCGCAGCAGAATCTTCGCGAAGCAGGACTAGGTGAATTGGTAGAATACCGGGTAGGGGAAGCCTTGAATAGTCTGGAACAGCTGGAGTCAGAGGGACAGCGGTTTGATATCTTTTTTATTGATGCAGATAAAGGTAATTACCCTAATTACTTGGAGTGGGCGATCAAGCTTGCTAATCCAGGTGCTATCATTATAGGCGATAACACGTTGATGCATGGCCGCAGCATGGATCCCAAAGAGAAAGGCAATGCTGTAACCAAAATGCGTCTATTTAATGAAGGGATTACTGGCGATCCGCGCTTGGAAGGTGTTATTTTGCCAGCTTATGACGGATTAGCGATCGCGAGAGTCCGCTAGTATAAATAGACGTAAAAACACCGCAACAGCTTAAATATAAAAGCTTGCGGTGTTTTTTTATGTCTATTAGGAAGCTTTTTTCACAGTAGATGTAGCCGTTTCGTTGGATGGAGAAGGAGGTGCTTCTTGAAGAGGCGTATCATCCTTTAGATAAACAATATTATCTGTTTTCTGAACCTCGAGATAAGCCCAATAGAAGATCATCAATTCGGCGCAAACTATAATAAACAATATCTTTTTCACGCTGATCCTCAGAAAAAGCACCTCCAAAAATTTTAATTGTTTTACTTTTTGATTCAAATAATGGAAAAAAATACCACAACTCAGTTTTAAATAATTATACATGAATGTAAGGAAATTGACAAAACTTTATTTGAATTTCTGATCTGAATTTATTAGTTGATCTTGATTTTCATTCATCCCATTCAATTTACCTTACCTACAGAAGCAGATTTGTTTTTTAGTACTAGAGTATAATAGACCCAGAATGAATTTGCAAACAACAGCGCGGAGGCAATAAGGAAGAGTTGCTGGATAGTTAAAATCCCCGAAATAGCGCCTCCCACGATAGGTCCGATCATATTGCCTAAACTTAAAAAGCTGGTATTAAAGCTGTAAGAGCGGCTTTCCATTCCGTTTGGTGTATATTTGCGTATCAAAGAATTGACGGTCGGCAATAATCCACCCAAGAACATACCAAGAAAAAAACGTGCTGCCAAGAGCTGCCACACCGTATGGACGAACGCTTGCGGAATTGAAGTTACAGCAGCTCCGATTAAGCATACTCCCAGTATTTTCTCCGGTCCGATGCGGTCCGAAAGCTTTCCTAATAATGGTGAAGCGATCATATTGGAAAAACCGGTAACAGACCCAACCAGACCCGCATAAAATGCGAGATATTCTCCCGATCCATGCAGCTGCTGCACAAATAAAGGAATTAACGGCATCGTGCTCATCAGAGAAAACTGGATAACGAATGTGACGGTATATAACGATGGAAGCTGTGTGATATGTCTTAGTACATTAAACGCTTCAACGGTTGATTGCTTAGGTTTTTTGGCAGCCGCTGCTGAATCAAAGGTTTCCTTAACCATGAACATTACCAGTAAGGAAGCTGCAAACAATAGAGCTCCAGTAATGTAAAAGATGTATCGGTAACCAATCCACTCTGCCATTAGACCGCCGAGAAAGGGACCCAGGATCGCTCCTGCCATAGTACCAGACTGTAAGGTGCCCATAGCGAATCCGG
Organism: Paenibacillus foliorum; assembly: GCF_013141765.1. Classification (GTDB taxonomy): domain Bacteria; phylum Bacillota; class Bacilli; order Paenibacillales; family NBRC-103111; genus Paenibacillus_S; species Paenibacillus_S foliorum. The sequence continues at coordinate 111,019 of NZ_WHOD01000128.1, read as the reverse complement.
TCTTATCTTTAGGAGTATTTGTAGAAACTAAGGCAATTGCCGCAGGTAGAAAGCCTGATATCGTTCCGTTTAACATCCTCAAAATAAACAGCTGCCATGCCCCAGTTGCAAAGCCCATTAATGTCATGACTATGGCCATACCGAATCCGGAACGAAGCAGCATGACTTTTCTCCCGTAACGGTCTGCTAAGCCGCCCCAGATCGGTTGAAAGATAAACGATGTTACAAAATTGCCTGCAAAAATAATCCCTGCCCACGTAGCTATCTCATGGGGGTCATGCATACCCAGCTCTTGAAGGTATAAGGGGAGGAATGGAACAATCATAGTCATACCGGCCATGACAAGAAACGCTCCGACCCATAGAACAAATAAATTAACTCTCCAGTTAAGCAAAAGAAAATCGCCTCTTTCTAGTTGTGAAAACATACATCTATTTTTGAGCAAAGATATGGAAATCATGCATGTTATTGCTCCAAGCCTGTCCTCATTTCATATCGAAAGCGATCGATTCCAGGCATCTGCAGCTGTTCTGCGATGGCTATAGCTTTCTCCACATCGTAGGGGACTCGCACGGTTTGAATGCTGAATGGTTCACCTACTGAGGCATCGGGTTTGCCCTCGATAATCGCATAGCAGGCTTGGGGGATACCCTCGTAAGATGCCCCAACACTACCTGTATTAAATAGGAGAAGGCCTTCTTTGTTTTTATTTTTTATAGTTTGCATAAAAGGAATATGAAGATCACCATAACCAACGACATCCGGTGTAAGTGATGGTGATTTTACTGCACTGGCAGTATTTGCTGCTTCTGCTTCAATAATACTCGCTTCCGGAAAACTGGTCATCGCGGTATGCTCAAACAAGGATAGCTTTTCTTTACGGGAAGCTTTGCGTGTGACACGATGATAAACATCTTTGGAAGAAGCGTGGAACAAACGGATCCATCTACCGCTAAGGTGGAGATCCACGGAAAAAGGCAGCTGCTTCAAATAGTCAAGTCGCTCAGCTCCTAATTGCGATTGCTGCCAGAGGATGCCTTCCTTATTGTGAGGTTGGTTAACACTGTGATCCCAATTTCCCTGAAGTGTAACCTCACAGAGCTCACGTATACGGTCCACCGATTCAGCGGGCTGAGGTCCTTTGCCCACAAGATCACCGAGGCAGATGACTCGTTTAATTCGCCGTTTGCTTATGTCCTTGCATACAGCCTCAAGAGCAGTGAGATTCCCATGAATATCTGAAATGATTGCAATTTTACTCATCGTAATGCCCCCTGTTTGATACTTAGTATTACCATTATAAGGTTTGCAATAGAAAAGAGACACCTAATTTTCGGTGCCTCTTTCTTTATATCAGGGTTTCTTCTCGTTTTTTGTGTTTACTTAATAAATCCTATGGATTACTTCTTCGAAATTAGGCTCCTCCATATGAACATCGGCAATGGTTCCCCACTGTTCCATTTGGCGAAGAATCTCCATTGCTTGAATGGAACGGCGGTTGCATTGAATGATCAAATCATTTCCAAGATGCTCGGTAATTAGGAAATCACCGCTCCACTCGGCTGGAACAGAAACGGGTCCGGTATAGCTGACCTTAATGAGTGTTGGCAGACCAATCCTTTCCCTTAACCCATCTATGGTTCCGTCATAAGCTAATTGTCCATGATTAATGACCATCACGCGTTCGCATAGCTGCTCGATATCATCCATATCATGTGTGGTTAGCAAGATCGTTTTACCTAGCTCTCGATTTAATGATTTTAACAGACCTCTAATTGTTTTTTTAGCTACAATATCAAGACCTATGGTCGGTTCGTCTAGAAATAGAATATCGGGATTATGCAGCAGCGAAGCAGCTAGATCAGCGCGCATTCGTTGGCCAAGGGATAGCTTACGAACTGGCGTATCCATAAATTCACCCAGCTGTAGAAGCTCACCCAGCTCGGCAAGGGTACGTTCCTTCTGAGATCTTTCGATTCGATACATTTCAGCAAGAATATCGTAAGAATCCCGAACAGGCAAATCCCACCAGAGCTGACAGCGTTGGCCGAAGACAACACCAAGCTTACGCACGACTTGACGCCTGTTTTTGTGAGGGCTGCTACCGTCGATCAGAACTTCACCTGCCGAAGGATGCAGGATACCTGTTAGCATTTTGATCGTTGTTGATTTACCAGCGCCGTTAGGTCCGATATAGCCTACGAATTCCCCTTTGTTTACGGTGAAGCTGATGTCCTGTACAGCTGTTTTTTCTTGATGTGCGCCGCTGACGTAAGACTTGATTCGCTGCCAACGGTTTTTTCCAGTAATCGGTATGCGAAAAGATTTCGTTAAATGGTTCACTTGTATCATAGGATAGCTCCTTATCATGAGTGTAGGTCGAGCTTAGCTTCCTGTGCTCTGATAGCGGCTTATGCCAAGCTTCCAAAATCGCAGCATGGCCCATAGGAATAATAAGGCAAACGCAGAGGTTGCAGGCAGCAGCCAAGGCCCAAAGTCGTGTCTGAGTACATACAAGGCTGGTATATAATTAGCCATGCCGACAGGGATGATTGTTAGTAAAATCCCACGCAGCCACATTGGATATAAATCCATTGGGTACTGGACCGCAGTATGAGAGGCATCTTCCGTGACATTTTGTAAATCGCTGACTCTTGTAATCCAAAAACCAACTGTAGCTGTTCCAAGTCCAATGGCGAATAAGATGACAGCTCCTGTAGCAATAATCGCTGCCGTTTGAGGAAGGGCCCACCAGTCGATTTGCCCAGCCTGCATTAAGCTTTTCAAACAAAGAATCAATATGATTAGACCTTGTATGAATTCACCTGCCATAATGCGGAAGTTCTGAGACATGAGTGCTAATAGAAGCGGGATGGGACGAATGAGCAGCTGGTCCAAATCGCCTGATACTAAATATTTTTCAAGATGATGGACGTCGTTGGCTGTTGATCGGTATATAGCTTTGGACAGCATAATGGTTGCATACAAGTAACCGATTTCATAAAGTGACCAGCCCTTTAAACTGCCGAACTTCCACAAAATAAGGGAGATCAGCAAAAATTGCATGGCATTGATAATCGCTGCAAGCAGGGTGGAGAACCAAAAGTTCCACTTGTACTGCATTCTGCTGCGAATGCTGGCACGAATCAGCAGACCGTACATGCGCAATGAATTCATCCGCCTTGCACCTCCACCTTACGACGTACCCATGCAGTTACAACGAGGCACAGAAGTGTGAGACCAAAACTCCATATAGCCGAGCCAATCAGGAGAGAAGCCGATTCCATTTCGAGATACAGCTTAGTTGGCACATACTGCAGATAGGGATAGAAGGAAAGATGACTTATACGCTGCAGCCAATCCGGCAACCATTCCAAAGGTATTAGAAAGCCAGATAAGACAGTGGAGAGAGAATAGTGCACCCAGAACAACCAATTGGATTCAGTGGTCCAGAGCGAGGTAACTCCAATTAAGTAGTTAACACAAATGTTCATGTAGGCTGCTAATAGGAGAGCTATTACGGTCCAGAGCCAGGTTGTTGCACTATGTGGAACAGGTAGATTCAACATCCAAATATACAGCAAATAAATGGGCAGCGATTTATAAAGCAGCTGATATCCCACCTGCCCCCATTCCTTGCACATCAGATGATAAAATAGATGAACGGGCCGCATCAAATCTAGTGAAATTTGTCCCGTCCTTACAGAACGGTCAATTCCTAAGCCATTGGTTATGAATAGAGTGATCCACAGGCATACTTGATTGAAGGCAACATAATGGATAACATTTTGCAAAGTGTAGCCAGCAGCTCCTGCTTGGCCTGGATCACCGATGCCTTTCCAAATAGACACATAAATAAGCCCGAATATCGCGCTAGCCACGGTGTTGATAGCATGCGAAGACCGGTACTGCAAATTGCGGGCATAAGTCTTTTTCATTAAAACGAGAAAAAGCATAAACACCTCCTGAGGATGAAGTTGTTGTTGTTGTTGTACCCGCTGGTAACGGCAGCAAGTACTTGCCTAAAGGTTCGGAATAAAAGATGTAAGTAAGAAATGCCGAAGTCTGATTGAGAGGGTATTTGCGTAGAGTTTTAAAGAGAGACGAAGAGTATCATATCAAAACTTGTAAGTATTGACAACTCTTATTTTGATTCTATGTATTCATGACCTTAGACGTAAGTTTTGGTATAATGACCCATAGGATACTTTATTATTATAAGAATCAACCGTGCTGCGGAATATATATGGCACATGATCGATTAAAGGAGTAGGTCCTCATAGAATCCCGTTCAAAAAAACATCCCAAGCCTGTTAAAAGTAAAAGAAACACTTGGATTACGATCAGTGTGTTAAGTATGGTGATAGTAGGCTCTTTCAGTTATTTAATGTACTCGCTGTCAGGTCAGGAGAAAGCAAGAGGAGTGGAGCCTGTACCTGGAAGCAGTCCGACACCTATTGTCAGCTCAAAATCGGAGAAGGAAGTCGAAGTCGGCACCAATACGCCTGCCCCTACCCAGCCCAATAATAATGGTTCGAATCAGATAACTACAAGTGGAGGAACTGACTCACAAGCTGGTGGTAATGTTTCGGGTGCCGTGACTGGCTCGTCAAGCAGTAGTGCCGCTAAATCGAATGTGAAACTATCCTTTGTAGGAGATGTCATATTCGCAAGCAAGGTTGAGGATCTCCTGAAGAAATATGGCTGGGACTACCCATACCAGTACGTCCAAGCCTACCTGGATAAAGCCGATATCACGGTCGCTAATTTGGAAACTCCAATATCGACACGTGGTACTCCACAATCCAAGGAATATGTTTACCGCTCATCACCTGAGGCACTGCCCGCTTTTAAAGCTGCAGGTTTTGATCTTGTCAATACATCGAATAATCATATTATGGATTATGGACAGGACGCCCTTCTTGATACCTTGGATGAATTAGATAAAGCTGGCATCAAACGAGTTGGTACAGGACGAAACAGTGAGGAAGCGTATAAGCACGTTATAATAGAGCAGAACGGCATTAAAGTCGCCTTCCTCGGTTTTAGCCGAGTTGTTCCAGAAGTAAGCTGGTATGCTGGTAAGCAGAAGCCTGGTCTTGCAGAGACGTATACGACGAAACTCCCATTAGAGGCGATTGCCAAAGCTCGTGAGGAAGCTGACCTGGTCGTTGTAATTGCTCATTGGGGAGTAGAGCGGAAAGATCGCCCGGTCAAGGAGCAAACGGATCTCGCCCATAAATATATCGATCAAGGAGCAGATCTGGTTATCGCCAGTCATCCACATGTGCTTCAGGGCTTTGAACAATACAAAGGCAAGTGGATCGCATACAGCTTGGGTAACTTTATTTTTACAACCAATACGGAACCCGCGACATGGGAATCGATGATTCTGAATGCTACCTGCACGAAGGAGAGATCCTGTGACCTTCAAATGATTCCGATGTTGAGTAAAGGAGCTCAGCCCATTCGTATGACAGAAGAAGATGGGTTGAAGCTATTCGATAAAATGTCTCGTATTTCTATTAATGCCCATTTGGATAAGGAAGGGAATATAAGTGAGGCAGCTCCTGCCAAAGAACCAGAACCTGCAGCAACGGTACCGGCTCAGAAGACAGTTCCCAAAAAGCCTGCCGATACTGGAGCTGGAGGTGCAAACTCAGCCAATCCTCAGAATGGTAAAAATGCACCACCTGCTTCAACCACAAATAAGTCTTCAACAGGAAACACACAGCGGAATGAACAACCTAATTCAAATGCACAGCAAGAGACAGCAACACCTAAGAAACAGCCTTAACTGCATGAAATAGTATGAAATTTTCAGTTATTAAGAGGAGGATTAAGATGCAATCGATACGCAATATTTACTGTGTAGGCCGTAATTACGGATTACATGCGGCTGAGCTAGGCAATGATGTGCCGGATGAGCCGATGATTTTTACTAAGCCTACCCATTCTCTGGTCGGAATTCAAGGACAGACAATAACCTTACCGGGAAACCGAGGTGAGGTTCATTATGAAACAGAGCTTGTGCTGCACGTTGGTACAGCATATAAGCCAGGTATTGGTGTAGATGAGCTGATTAATAAGTTTGCACTCGGTATCGATTTGACTTTGCGCGACGTACAGTCGGTCATCAAGAAAAAGGGATATCCTTGGCTTCCTGCCAAAGGCTTCGTAAATTCTGCACCAATCTCTGAGTTTCGTCCTTTTCCAGGTATCGAAGCAGTGAAGGAAACGGAATTCTCCTTGCGTAAAAATGGGGAAGAGGCTCAAAGAGGCAATATTAACGATATGATTTTTAATTTTCAGGTCATCATTGATTACATAGCGGAGCACTACGGCTTAGGTGAAGGTGATATCATCTATACGGGGACACCTGCAGGTGTCGCAGCGCTTCAGACTGGCGATCGGCTGGAGCTGCTGTGGGGCGAAGAATCGTTCGGCGAATTTACCGTTGAATTGAAATAAAACAAAGCAGGAGGGGCTGAGATCATGGCTCCTCCTGCTTTGTTTCCCTTAATAAAGATTTCTCAACTGCTAGTGCTCTTCTGCTCCCCGAGAGCAACATCCGAATAGTCCTCGCGGATTTTGAGTATTTTGGGAAGCTGATCCATGAAAACGTCTACGACCTTGGGATCAAAATGCTCACCGCGTTCTTCCTTGAAAAAGTTAAGAATTCGGTCTAATTCCCATGCGCTCTTGTACACCCGTTCGCTTCCCAAAGCATCAAAAACATCGGCTATAGCTGTAATCCGACCATAGATATGAATTTCTTCCCTTGATAAACCTAAGGGGTAACCTCGCCCATTCCATTTCTCATGATGCTGGTGCGCCACAATAGCTGCGGTTTTCAAAATATGGCGGTTTGAATTTTTTAGCAAGCTGTAACCTATATCCGTATGCGACTTCATAATGTCGAATTCTTCTTCGGTTAGTTTGCCTGGTTTTTTCAAAACAGCATCGGGGATCGCTACCTTTCCGATATCATGCATGGGTGATGCAATTTTCAGTAGTTCGGCTTCTTCTTGACTCATCCCGAGACCAAGCGCCAGAATATAAGAGTATTCCGCTACGCGCTTTACATGATTGCCCGTTTCCTTTGATCGGCTTTCTCCAATCTCGCCCATTGTAAAAATAATTTCTTTTTGCGTTTCTTCGATCTCATTGGATAAAAGCGCCGACTCAAGTGATTTGCCTGCATATGAAGCGGCCAGGGATAAGTGCTCCAAATCCTTTTCAGAAAATTGTTCATGCTCTGTCAGCTTATTAACTGCTTGATAGGCACCCATTATTTCGCCTTCATTGTTACGGAAAGGAATTACCATCAGCGCTTTCGTGCGGTAGCCCGTCTTCTGATCCATGGCAATTGCACCGCGTTCCAGTACTTCCTTAAATTCAACATTTTGATAGGCGTCATCGATGAAAATGGGCAATCCAGTTCCAATGGAATGGCCGACTAATCCCGCATTGCTTGGAAGACGAAGAGGCGGAACTCCATGTGCTACAGTGGAATAGACCTCGTCTTTCTGCTTATCCAAAAGCCATACCGTGCAACGATCGGATATAACCATTTCCCGTCCCATATCCGCCATTAACATTATCAAATGATCCAAACGTCGTTCATTGGCTATTTTAGCCGCATACTCAAATATAACTCGAAGCATCTCTTCGGGTAGAAGATCTTTTTTGATCTTTTGAATACCTAATTGGTGAGCTTCGTGCACGTAAATTTCCTCCCCAGTGACACCTTTTTCCATCTATGAAAATCATATTATAATGTCTATAGGTCTGTAAACATATTATTGTTGAAATTTAGCGAAAAATGGGGAAGAGGTACTGCTATGTGGTTTGATTTGTGTCTAGGCTTGTTATTCAGTCTTTTAATAGCAGGAGCTGCATACGGCAAAAGGTCGTTGTCAGGCTCTGGAGCTGCTGCGGCCGTAGTTGTCGGTACAGTGCTGTATACCTGGGGAGGACTGCCATGGTATGGTACCTTGCTGGTGTTTTTTCTAACCTCAACACTATTGACCAAGTGGCGGCATAGACAAAAAGCTTCTGTCGAAAGCGGTTATGCCAAATCGGGTCGGAGGGATGCAGGACAGGTACTGGCAAATGGGGGGCTAGGTATGCTGTTTTGCATTGGACATAGCTTATGGCCGCATCCATTGTGGTGGGCAGCCTATCTAGGTGTAATGGCTACTGTGAATGCAGATACATGGGCTACAGAAATCGGCGGATCAAGCCGTCAAATCCCACGTTCTATAGTAAATGGACGCAAGGTCCCGGCAGGAACATCGGGTGGTATTACAGTACTGGGGCTTGTGGCTTCCCTTGCAGGGGGATTGGTTATTGGGATCTTCGCATGGTTCTTTATTCAATGGAGTACGAATGCTGCTGAGACTGGCTCTATCACCTATGCATCAAGCGGCATTGGACAGCTGCTTCTGCTTGGCGTAGTCGGAGGACTAGTGGGCTCTTTGGCTGATTCATGGCTAGGCGCCGTATGGCAGGTCATGTACCGTTGTGCGGATTGCGGCAAGGAAATAGAAAAGAACCGCCATTGCAATTCGCAAGCGGTTCGTGTACGAGGTGCTTCATTCATGACGAATGATGCTGTCAATATGATCAGTTCATTGTTCGGGGGAGCAGTTTGTGTAGGCCTGTATGCTACAGTGCTTTAGCGACCTACTGATAGTACTACCATTACTATGAAAAAGAGCCCTTCACCAATGATTTGCTTCATGTGGTGAAGGGCTCTGCTTCCCTATATTCCTCTAATTGGGCAGTTGGAGATTATTAGGGCAGCTTGATGGCCTTTACATCTTGTAAAGTGGCTGAATCCGTCGCTTTCAAAATTTGCTGCGAAGTCGTATACAGTATATCTCCGATGTATAAGATTCGTTGAATACTCCGCTCGTTAAGGCCTGCATATTGTCCTGCTTTCAAATAATCCTCGTCAGTCAAATGAGTAATCTTACCTTGGAGCTTGAAGCCGCTTGCCAAATCCAACTTATACACATAGGCCCCCTGGAAAGTAAATTGTCCGTATTGGGATGCCGAGTTCACATTAGTCGGGCTGTTTGATTTATTAGTTTCCCTTATGGTTACTGGGAATGCAAGCAGGTTTTTCTCCTTAGAAAACAGCAACGCTTTATGATTATTCAGAAGCTCGGATTCTGTACCCCGGTCACCTATCTTTTCACTGTATAGTTCCTGAGGGTTGGCAACATCGCTTACATCGAACATGGCCATTTTCATGCCTTGGTAGTATGCAATCGTATTCGGATTTTCTCCATTACCATAGTTGGTTGAAACCTCAACAGCATCCTTGCCAAATCCAATCAGATGATTCTCATCATAGGGGTGAAGGTAGTTACTGTAACCGGGAATTTTCAGTTTCCCTAATATTTTGGGCTCTTGAGGTTCTTTCAGATCGATTACGAATAAAGGATCAACAGTGCGGAACGTAACCATGTAAGCTCTATTTCCAGCATAGCGTACAGAGTAAATTTGCTCGCCCGGTGCTATATCTTCGATTTTGCCTGTAATATTCATAGATTCATTAAGCACATACATATTATTCTTGGAGGCAAATTTATCGTTCATTCCAGCAAAGCCGGTTGTTGTGGCAATTCGGAAATATCCGTTATACTCATCCATTGAGAATTGGTTGAGCGTCCGTCCGGGAACCTTCCCGCGGCCTACGTAGCGTACTTTACCTTGATCCATCCCGAACTTGTAGATGACACTGCTGGTCTCAGTTGGACCGATACGAATTTTTTTCATTTCAGTGTTAGATTCTTGCGATTCCGTAGCGGTGGTGTATTCTTCGGTAGTGACATACAGCTGTGTTTGTGAAGCATACACTTGATTGCCGGAGCCAAGATAGCTCGTTACATCCATTTTCTGTTCAGACTGCTCGAGATTCAAGCCAGCTACCATTAAATAATTGGGCTGTACGGATTTCGGGAAATATCGAATATCCTCATAGCCGATTTTCACAAAAGCATCGTTTCCTGCTGCTGAGTCACGATAAGACGGTAATGCACTCGCTGCTGCGCTAGTTTGCTGCTCCTGTGTAAGTTCTTTTTGAAGAAGCGGATAAACATTAAATCCTTTATTCGCGACCAGGTAGAGAGAGGCGCCTACTTTACGTGAAGAGACATAATTGCCTTCTAATTCGACTTCGCGTACTTTTTTTAGATGGGTTCGGTCTCCCAGCTCGTAGACGATAGCCTTTGTTGTATTCGTAAATACGCGGGAAGGTCGAACAATCATCTTTTGCACAGCAGTCGAGCTGCTGGATGCTTCAACCGCAGGAGAAGCAGGGCTTGCACTATCCTGAGCTGGATAAACTCTGTCGTTGTAAGGATAAGAGGTTCCTCCGATTACGACCATGTATTTATCATCAATGTAAAGTTCGTTCGCATGAAAGTTTTGGTCATCAAAAACTACTGTTTGAACTACTTTCATTTGATCAGCTGGATAGGCTGCGGCAATAATAACACGGTTTTTGTTCATTTGATAAATATAGGTTCCGTCTGTTTTGATAATATCGGATTCATCCACACCTTCGACCTGTACATTTGTACTGGAATAGGCTGCTTTTGCTTCAGATTTAGCTGCAGACGCTGCTGAAGGAGCAGGGGAGGCAGAAGCAGGGCTGCTTGCTGTGCTGTCCGTTGTTGCATTTACCGATAGCTTTTCTTTAATCAGTGGCTGTACCATAACCCTAGCTGTAGGATCATCCGAGTAAACTGGGAACGCATTGCTGCCATATTCCTTTAGCAGTTCCTTCATATTGTCTAATGAGCCGACAGTAGGCAGGCTTTTATCTGCATCGTGGATGGCTACTGTCTGGTTCAGCGCATCCCAATATACGTTAAAATCAAATGATTCACTGAAGAATCGAAGGGGTACGAATAATTTGCCAGCTTGCATCAGTGGTGCAGCATCGAGATTGACCTGCTGTTCTCCACGGAAAGCTTGTACGTTGTTTGTGGTTAGCTTGATGCTCCGGTCACCTTTTACAGCTGTGGCAGATTGAGCATTATCTTCCCAATTTACTTGAACATTTAATGCTTCCGATAAGTCTCTAAGCGGTACCATTAATGTGCTGCCTATCAGAAGTGGCATAGAACTGAAAGAAACAGGTTGGCCGTTCAAGCTTAGTCCGATTTCTGTACGATTGTCCATTGCAGCAGAAGGTAGGGAAACACCGGAAGTGAAAAGGGTAAGAGCGAGAAGACATGCTAAGGGTAGCAGTACTTTTTTCATAACAATCCCTCCAACAATTTTGTTCTTTTTTTCCAATCATTTCTTCTAACGAAGATAGTTGCAGATTTGTTACAGCTCAACTTGCTAAAATAAAGAAAAACACAAAATAAGCCGCTTCTTTTGGAAGATGGCGGCTTGTGGCATGCCTATTAGTTTGCGTTTTGATAAAGCATGGCCCTGTTGCGACCTTCATGTTTAGCTTGATATAACGCTTTATCGGCACGTATGAACAGCTCCGAAGGATTCATCTCAACACAAGGAATCACACTTGCAACACCTAGACTAATTGTGATATATAGGGTGGGCTCCGAACGAATGTGAGGGATTTGTAAGGACTCAATATGCGCACGCATCTGGTTAGCTACAATGTTCGCCCCTTGAAGATCTGTTGCAGGAAGAATGATAACGAATTCTTCTCCACCATATCGGGCGATAAAATCATTCGGACGTTTCACACTCTTTTTTAATGAATTAGCTACACGCTTCAAACATAAATCACCTTCAAGATGGCCATAGGTGTCGTTATAACGCTTGAAATAGTCAATATCAAGAAGAATGATTGATAGAGGTGTGGATAATCGGAGGCCGTGCCTCCATTCTTTATGGAAGCATTCATCGAAGCCTCGACGGTTTGCAACACCTGTTAAAGCGTCGATGGTCGATATTTTTTGGAGCATTTCGTTGGATACCATTAATTCAAGCTCGGCTTGCTTACGAGTGGTAATATCTCGGGAAACAGCAACAATTTCCTTACTATGCCTCTTAGAATCAGAGATACTCCGAGCTGTTGTTTCGAACCAGATGTAAATACCATCTTTTCTGCGAATTCGATATGAGGATAATTGTTGATTTAAGTAGACTGCATTCTTTTGCTCCCAGTTCACGAAAATATCATATTCATCCGGATGAACTAGCTCTAATATATTACGGCCTATCAACTCATCAGGCTTGTATCCAAGCAGAGCCGTTGATGCGGGAGAAGCATACAGAAAGGTGCCGTCTGCACCATGCCTTGAAATAAGGTCTGTTGAATTATTTGCAATCATTCGGTACATTCTTTCGCTTTCACGCAAGGAGTCTTCATTCCGTTTACGTACTGTAATATCCCGGAAATAGACGGTAATAGACTCAGGCTCGGGATAGGTGTGAAGCTCAAACCATTTGTTAAAGCTTGGTGAGAAAAATTCAAATGAATCAGCAAGCTGAGTGGTCATAGAAGACAGGAACTTTTCGTAGAGCGGTGTGTGGACAGCTTCTGGAAACTGTGACCAAAATGTGCTGCCGATTAGTTCATTATTACTTTTTTGCAGTAGTTGTTGTGCGGCCGAATTGATACCCGTGAAAAGGCCAGAAGCATCCAAAACAACTAACCCCACAGCAGTACCATCCAAGGAACCAGCTGATTGTGATAAAGGTTCTTGGATATGTCGATCCATCGACGAGGCCAATTCTTGGATTTGGATCAAAACACAGTCTTGATTAGAATCAGGTGAATTTAGCGGAAAGGCGCTTACTCGGATAGGCAAAGCCCCTTTTTCCTGGTGCAGCAGCCGTATTTCAAGCTGCTTTAATGTAGGCTCTCTCCATAAGAGATACCGGATAAAGAAGGCAAAGAGCAATTCATCGTCAGGGTGCGTAATAGAGCTTATATGTTTCTCAATCAAGGAGGAATCCGAGTAAGCGAGGATATTGCTGAATGCTGGATTCACCTTGAGAAAGCGTCCGTCTTTTGATATAACTGCCATGCCAGTAATCGACCACTGAAAAGCGGCGAGTCCAATACGAAGTTCTTCTTGATTTGGATCAGGCATGTAAAAATTCCTTCCCGTTCAATGATATGTTTTTGAACATTATTAACTACATTGTAAATAATGTTTACCAACAGTTCAATGAATAAATAGGAAAAAAGTGGCTCTTTTTTATGTGAATTAATCCAAAGGCTGTTTGGTTTCAGGTTCTGCTCTAGCAGGCACCGGTTGTTCGGTGAGGATTACAGGTGTAACAGTTGCCGCGGGTGCTTGCTGTAATTCAGCTAGTTGCTTCTCAAGCTGCTTGATCGTCTTTTTTAATTTAAATTGACGTGTCACACCGCTGAGTCCTACGATGAGTCCGCCGAGCAAAGTTGAGCCAAGTATAATTAAAATAAGCGGAAGCTCTGTTTCTGTAAAAATTAGATGCACCTTTACAGGTGCTACATTAAACACTGCAAAAATAGCTGTAATCAAAGCAAAAACTAAAATAAGAATAAAGGTCCATTGTGCTTTCAATAGAATACGCGCCTCCTGAGAACATGATAAAAAGGAACAAGGCTGCCAACATCTCCCGCAGGCAGCCTTGCTGTGATTAATTATTTAGCCAATTTTTCCATTTGCTCCAGTAGGTCTTTGAAGACATCCATGGCTTGCTTGATTGGCTCTGGAGACGACATGTCGACACCAGCACGTTTCAAGATGTTAATGGAATAGTCACTGCCGCCACTTTTAAGGAAGCCAAGATAACGATCGACTGCAGGCTGGCCTTCTTCAAGAATTTGCTTGGAGAAGCTGGTAGCAGCCGAGAAGCCAGTAGCATATTTATACACATAGAAGCTATTGTAGAAATGGGGGATTCGAGCCCACTCCATTTCGATATCTTTATCCACAACCATGTCCTTGCCATAGTACTGCAGGTTAAGGTCGTAATAGATTTTACTTAGCTCCTGAGGCGTAAGCGAATCACCTTGCTCGGCTCTTTCATGTGTTATTTTTTCGAATTCAGCAAACATGGTTTGTCTGAATACCGTTGTACGGAATTGATCCATGTAGTAGGTGAGCAGGTACATTTTTTCTTTTGGATCGGTTGATTTCTTCAACATATAATCCATCAGCAGCGCTTCGTTCAATGTAGAAGCTACTTCTGCGAGGAAGATTGTGTACTGGGCGAAGCGATAAGCTTGGGTCTCATCAGATAAGTAGGAATGAATTGCATGCCCCATCTCGTGAGTTAATGTAAACATGCTGTTCAAGTTGTCCTTATGATTGAGCAGAACATACGGATGAGTTCCATATGCACCCCAGCTATAGGCTCCATTTCGTTTACCTTCGTTTTCATACACATCAATCCAACGGTTATTGAAGCCTTCCTGCAAAATGTTCAAATAATCTTGCCCAAGCGGTTTCAAGCTTTCTTTTACCGTTTCTTTAGCTTGCTCGTAGGTAATATCCATTTTGTACTCATCCACCAGTGGAGCAAACAGGTCGTACATATGCAGCTCATCTACCTTCAGCAGCTTTTTACGCAGCTCCATGTAACGATGCATTAATGGGAGAGACTCATGGATAGTATCAATGAGATTCGTATAAACTTCCTTCTTAATATTATCTCCATACAGTGACATTTCAAGAGCGGAAGGATATTTGCGGACCTTTGCATAAAAAATGTTTTTGGTGATATTGGCCGCTAATGTAGCACCAATTGTATTTTTGTTTTTGCCGTAGGTTGCGTACATTGCTTGAAAGGCCTCTTTACGAACTTCCCTGTTGCGGCTTTCCAAAAATTGAATGTAGCGCCCTTGCGTTAGCTCGACTTCCTCACCTTTTTCATTTTTTACCTTAGGAAACTTCAAATCAGCATTATTCAACATGCTAAAGATAGTGCTAGGGGCTTGTGATAAGTTCCCTACTTGAGCCAGCAGCGCTTCCTCTGCTTTAGAGAGTATATGCTGCTTTTCACGGATCATCTCTTCCAGGGTTCTCTTGTAAAATTGAAGCTCCGGATGGTTCAGCAGCTTGGTCAGCTCATCATCCGACAAGCTTAGTATTTCGGGAGAGATGAAGGATAAGGCCTCGCCGCTTTCAACACTGAGCTTCTTAGCTTTGTCGGATAAGGCCTGGTATGTAGGTTCCGCCGTATCTTCATGGTGTTTCATATTGGCGTAAACATAGAGTCGTTCCATATGTAAGGAGATGGAGTCTTCCAGCTCGAAGCATTGCTTAATGGCTGTGGGATTATGAAGCTTCCCCTGAAATGCTGCCACTTTCTGCAAAGCTTCCTTGACCTCTTGGTACTCTTTGTCCCATGCCTTCTGGTCTGCGAATAAATCCTCCAGTTTCCAGCTATGCTCAACTGGAACATCGTTGCGCTTAAGTACTTGATTCATCGGAGCCCTCCTCGTTATTTTGGATGGTTTGCTATGTCCTTCTGCTGCTATTGGGGTGGAAAGCACAGTTCCTGTTAACAGCATACCAGTCATAATCAATGGAAAAAAACGCATCTAAGCTCACGCTCCCTGCTATTTTTTTCCTAGTATGACCGGATGGTAGCTTTATTATAAGGAAATTACCGATCGAAGTAAATTCACAGGTGCGCGACCGCGGTTTAAAGGTAAATTTCCTTGCTGATGTACGGAGGCATTTCTGGAAGTTGAGCTCACATCATAAAGAGAATCTTTTATCGAAGTAAAACAGGGATGTGCGATCGCGGTTTAGATGTAGATTCTCTTGCTGATGCACGTAGCCATTTCTGGAAGTAACGCTCGCATCACTTCCCCTGCTTAATGCAGTGAGAAGAAGCTATAGACGATCAACGAAAAAGAGAAGGTGACCATCACCAATGCTATTATAGCAAGAGGGCGCTTTACAGTGCTCGGAAGAGAGTCTTTTTTTAAAATTAGAATCAGTGCAAAACAAAAAGATACAATTATCAATGTTAATATAGATGCTGAATTACTCATGTAGGATTCACCTCATCTGGCGGGGGTATGGACTCTGTACTTATTTATTACAGGCAGTTCTCTCTAATGATTCGCTGCATAGAGTCATAATTCCTTTCCCTTGCAGGCTTGGATTGAGTTTTCTCTTTATTCCAGTATACGGAGAGCAGAAGGGATGCATTCGTTGTTCAATCGGTATTATATAAAAAAGCTTCACGATTGCAGCTCCCGACTTCGGTCACTTAGCGTAACCGAGTGGGGGGGCATCGTGAAGCTTTATCCTTAAGAGATTAACCGGTCTGCTTTACAAGTACTAATCGGCCATCAGCATCTTGACTTGCTTTAAAGCTGTCATCCGGTTGTATGTTAGCTTCTTCCATAAGTTCTTGAGAGAAGGTTAAATGACCGCTCGAATCGAGAGTAACAAAGGAACTACTTTTCTTTTTCCAAATACCGGCTAACAATACGCCAGCAGTTACAATGGCTACTAAGGTCCATTTAAGTACCGGATTGGAAGCAAACCACGTTGCAACGAGTGGATCTCCGACCAGCATCTTGCCAGCCGTGAAAGCAAGAACACCTGAGCCAATATAAATAATCCATGGAAACTTCTCCATCCAACGAATGAATAAGGTACTGCCCCATACCATAATGGGTACACTGATCAGAAGACCCAAGAGGACCAAGATGAAGCTGCCATCATGAGAGCCTGCTGCTCCTGCTACAGCAACTACGTTATCAAAACCCATTACAGTGTCTGCGATAATAATAGTTTGAATCGCGGGCCAAAGCGCATTTTTGGCTTGAATATTATGGTCTTTCTTATCAACCAGTAATTTGTATGCAATCCAGACTAATACGACGCCGCCTACCAAAAGAAGTGCCGGAAGCTTAAGCAGCCACACAACGGCTAAAGTTGCTATTACACGAATACCTATTGCGCCAACAGTCCCCCAAATAATAGCTTTCTTCTGAATTTCCTTCGGCAAATTTCTCGCTGCTAACCCGATTACAATGGCGTTGTCCCCTGCAAGTACCAAGTCGATGAGAATAATGCTTAAAAGTGCCGTAAAAAATGTTGCATCCAACCATTCCATACCCGATCAGCTCCTTAGTCTTGTAGTTTAAGTACATAAAAAATGACCTCTACCAATTAACTGGTAAAGGTCATTTAACAGAAAAAGACCTTTACCGAATAGGCAAAGGTCTTGCTAACAACGATTCGTTGCCAATAAAGCCGGGGCTTTTAAACCCGAACTGACGACTTTACTGTGACAGCTACTCCCCTTTGGAGGACATCTTATGTAATTAACTACATTATATGAGGTGGACAAGCACAAAGTCAAGTATCTGGGGAAATTACACTTCTTTAAAGGCCTTCATAATGGCTTCCCGTTCCTCCGGGGTACCGTTGAAGCCTTCCTTGGAGAACCTCGACTCAGCCCAATGCATCATTTCAGGACGGCTAATAAACGTATGGCATTCTTCGCCCCATTGGTCGCTAATTTCCCGTAAAATCAAGGTTTTTCCGTGAACCTCGACAGTAAGCATGTTCCATTTGTCTATTTTGTAAATTAAGTGCTTTTTGATCATCGTTAAGCTCCATTTCATTAGAAAGATATCGGCTGAATCATACCGCAAACCTAAAGGAAAATCAAGTGTGATAGGCTTTTCATTGTTATAAGCCTGTTTTTTCGTGTGTGCAAGTGAAAAAAAGGATTGTAAACATCTGGGTGCCATGTTAAAATTTCTCCTAAGCTTAGCGAAGGCTAGCTTATGGCAAGTTGCCATAGATGAGTTGAGATGAGAATAGGAGAGATGAGTATGAGTAAAAGATATGAGCAGGTAGGCGTAGCAATGACCTGTAGATCGTTTGCCGAGTATGAAAGAATGTTCGCATTAGGACAACTGACCGCGTTAGATGGCCCCATATTGGATGTTGCTTCAGGAGCATCGTCATTTACAGCTGAAGCTTGTGCAAGAGGGATTGACGCGAAATCGGCAGATCCACTCTATTCCATGAATGCAAACGAGATCATGAGTCATGGGGAACAGGAGATTGTAATCTCAACCCAGAAGCTTACCGCTATCAGAGAAACATTTGACTGGAGCTATTACGGCGATTTAGATCGTCATCGTGCTTTACGTGAACAGTCATTGGACCGTTTTATTCAGGATTATCGGCAGTACAAAGACGAGGGGCGTTACGTACCCGCCTTGTTGCCTAAGCTGCCATTTAAAGACGGCACGTTTAAGCTAGTGCTGTGCAGCCACTTTTTGTTCCTGTATCACGAGCAGTTTGATTACGAGTTTCACCTTCAAGCCATACAAGAATTGCTTCGTGTTTGCCGTCCTGGGGGACAAGTGCGAATCTATCCATTAAAGTCACTGCAATGGGACTATTATCCCCACTTGGAGCTATTGCTATCAACGCTAGAAAAAGAGCAAATAAAATCCAAAATACTTGCATCCGAATTGCCGTTTATTCCTGGTTCAACAGAGCTGTTAAGCCTTATAAAATAAGAGAAAAAGAGCCGTTCTTGATAATTTTTGAATGTTGATTTATAATAATTGAGATGCTATAATTAACCTATTCGCCCTTAGATGGCGATACTTCTAGGAGGTTGTTTTCATTGAAAGGTACAGTTAAATGGTTTAACGCAGAAAAAGGTTACGGTTTCATTTCAGTTGATGGCGGCGACGATGTATTCGTTCACTTCTCCGCAATTCAAGGCGACGGCTTCAAAACTCTTGAAGAAGGCCAATCCGTTGAGTTCGAAATTACTCAAGGAAATCGTGGTCCTCAAGCAGCTAACGTCATTAAGTTATAAGATCCTAAAACTTTCGTGGGGTTGCCCATTGAAAAGTTTTCTTATATATTAGTGCCATAGCAACCAAAAATAAAAGTAGTTTGCGAAAGTTTCGGCTTTCGTGAACTGCTTTTTCTTGTTTTCTTTGACCTGCACCCTATGGGAATGGTAAAATATAAGGTGACACTTATCAATAGGGAGCGTTTTAATATGAAGTTTAAATTATTTAAGGACCGTAAAGGAAAAGCAGACCAAGCTAAGAATAATCAATTTGTTAAGCTCGGACGTGAAATTTTCGTGGCTGCTCGTAAAGGTGGACCTAACCCTGATTCGAACTTTGCCTTGAAAGTAGCGATTGAAAGTGCTCGTCGCATACATATGCCTAAGGATAATATCGAACGCGCAATCAAGAAGGCAACCGGTGATGGAGATAATGTAGAGTATGAAGAAATTTTATATGAAGGTTACGGGCCAGGTGGTGTAGCTATCATGGTGAAGTGCCTTACGGATAACAGGAATAGAACAGCTGCTGATGTTCGTGCAGTATTCAATAAAAGAGGCGGCAACATGGGGGAATCCGGTTGTGTTTCTTACATGTTTGATGAAAAGGGAATATTGACTATCGACCGTGAAGAGCATTCATTAGACGAAGATGAGCTGATGATGCAAGCACTCGAAGCGGGAGCTGAGGATGTTAGAACAGAAGAGCAAAGCTATGAGATTATCACACATCCTCATGAGTTTGAGAAAGTGAAGACGGAGCTTGAGAAGCAGGGGCTTGAGTTCGTGGAAGCTTCGGTTAGCTGGACTCCACAGAATACGATCAGAGTAGAAGGCGAGAATGCTGAGAAACTGATCAAAATGATGGATTCGTTCGATGATTTGGACGATGTTCAAGATGTTTATTCTAATTATGATATTGAAGAAGAAGAGATGGCACGCATCGGATAGCCTACAATTCTTTGATGTCTACACCAATTGGAAAGCCCCGGACCTTTGATTAAAAAGGCCCGGGGCTTTTATTCGATCTATTAATCGACAATCCTGAGGATTTCCTCGACTTCTTTCCGCGCCAGCTTCCCTGGCTGCTCCGAAGGGTGTCCTAAGGAAATAACCATATTAATCTGGCATTCCTCAGGAATATTGAGGTATGCTCTTAACTGATCGGCTGCTAAGAGAACAGGGCCGGTCATTGGGCATGTGGCAAGTCCCTTGGCATGGGCGGCTAACATCAAATTCTGAGCAGCTAAGC
The DNA here is from genome assembly GCF_013141765.1 of Paenibacillus foliorum. Taxonomy (GTDB): domain Bacteria; phylum Bacillota; class Bacilli; order Paenibacillales; family NBRC-103111; genus Paenibacillus_S; species Paenibacillus_S foliorum. The sequence goes on along the minus strand of NZ_WHOD01000128.1, from coordinate 90,987 downwards.
AGCTGCTTTTGATCCCTTCTTCATCCCAAACAGAAGGATTTACGAGTTGTACAGGATCGAAGATTTTGTCTCTAAATTTCGATGTATATGGAGTCGCGAGACAGACGATCAACACAGGAGCATCTGCAAAAGCAGTAGCATAGGGACCAAATGATTTAACCAGCATCCGCGCCTCACGATTTAACCCGCGTTCTTCCGCTTCTGCAGCTTTTTTGTGTAATTGGTCCCAAGTCATTTGCTCGATCTCTTTTATTTTCTCCCGGTTGACTACAGCGATAAACTGCCATGTTTGTGAATTCGTATCGCTTGGTGCATAACGGGCACAGTCTATAAGTTCTTTTATATCCTCGATGGTTACGTCCTCTTCGGTGAACCGACGAATACTTCTTCGTTCTAACACAATCTTTTTGAAATCATCGAATTGCACGGCAAATACATCCTTTCAAGCTTACATGGAAATAGTTTATGACTTGGTACTAATAGTGACAGTTAATTATATCCGGTTTTAGAAGGAATAACAACGGGAAGAGGGCATTATTGTAAGATGACTATGTCTCCTTCCTTCAACCCGCTTACAATTTCTGTTTTCTCCGGTGTTTCTAATCCGATCTTGATATCACGGCGTAAGGGTGCTTGTCCGGCTTCCGAAACCATGACATAGTATTGATCCTTATCACGCTGTACAGCAAGTGTTGAGACTACCAGCGTGTCCGGCTTCTTATCGGTCTGAATAGTAGCAGTCAAGCTGAGACCTGCAATAAGCTGCTCATTCGGCGGAAGTGAGATGACGACTTCAAATTCTGCAGCAGAAGTATTATTATCCGTGGTGCTTTTGGCGAACTTGGAAAGCTTCTCAACCTTGCCCTGTAGAGTTGTGTTCTTAAGGGCATCCACTTTAACGTCTACCGACATTCCAGTTTTAATACGAAATAGATCAAATTCACCGACATATCCAATCAACTGCAGCCTGGTGAGATCAACAATTTTACCTACCCGTTCATTTTCTTTGAAAGATTGGGGCTCTTTGGTGTCATTGAACAAAAAGATACCGGTCTCGGGTGAAGTGAAGCTGGCACTTTGACGTTTTTCCAGCTTTTGCGCCAATTGGGTTTCCATATGTTGAGAGCTCAGTTTATTGATTTCAGCCTGCATTTGGGTCGTTTTATTTTTAGCATAACGTTGTTTAGCTTCTGTTTCTGATAATCCGCCATTAAGGATGTTCTCTGTGGAGCTGTTATCCTCTTGAAACTTAGCAATTTGAATTTCCATATCTGCTTTTTTTTGATTAGCTTGGAGTTGAGCAATTTCATCACGAAGTGTAGTATCGTCTAGTTGGAACAACAAGTCGCCTTGGTTAACTTGAGCGCCTTCACTGACCTTCCATAACTTGACGTCTGCACTAAAAGGGGCATTAATATAAGTTTCTTTCTGGTAGGAGGACTTGCCCTTTAGCTCGACCGTACTGGATAAATCCTCTCGCGTTACCTTGAAGGTAATGGCGGATGCGTTCAGTGCTCCCGCTTGCTGAGGCGATTTTGGGGAATGACTTAGTAAAAATAAAGCGGCGGTTATACCTGCTACGACGATCACCGCAATTCCGATCAGCCATGTTTTCTTTTTCATAATAGTAATATTCTCCTAATCCCGTTTGATGGCAGTTAATGCGTCGGTGCGTGAAGCTTTTACGGCTGGATAGATACCTGAAAGAACACCAGTCATTACAGCAAAAAATAATCCAACCGGTAATATCCACGGGCTAATAAACAATATCTCAGCCTCTGAGCCCGGCCGCTGCGGAGTGAATTGAATGACCGCAATATTGATTCCCCAAATAACCCAATACGAAAGTAAAATACCACATCCGCCGCCCAGCAATCCAAGCAGAGCTGATTCTGTCATAAACATGTTGCGGATTTGGTTTAAATTAGCGCCCAACACTTTCATGATGCCTATTTGCCTTCTTCTTTGATAAGTTGACATGGTCATGGCGACTATGATGGAGATAGAAGCGACAAAAAGGATAAACAGACCGATCCCTCCAAAAATGAGGCGGAGTATGACCAGCTGGCCCTGCATTTGCTCCTCACGGTGAATGTTGGTTTCTGTTGATAGCTTGAGCTTTTTAATGAGGTCGTCGACTTCCTTAACATGAATGCTTTGCTCGACTTTAATTTTCACCTCATTGTACTCGGAGGTCTTTTTTTTCTGGGATTCTCCATTATTGGATTTATCCCCGCTGCTGCTGGTATACATATTTGCGATTGTTTCCTGCAGCCTTTTCCCCAATCCAGGTGAAACGAAAGCGGTTTTCATATTCATTATGGCATCATCAGGAATGCCCTCAGGTTTTTTTAGAATGCCAATTACCCGTAAAGGAATAGCTGTAGCAGAGACGGGTGCTCCGTTTGGACGGTAGATTTGCGGTATTAACATAATTTGCTTCTGATAAACAGGGTAGGCGAGGTACATCTGTTGCTTCCAACTGTCTGAAACCTGCCTATCCTCGGACATGTTTTGAATTTGCAAGGAGCGTGTTCGCGACAATTGCTGATCCAACAGTCCCATGGTAGCTCCATAGCTCAATATTATTGTGTTCTCTTGATCGCTTGCACTGCCTTGCTGGAGCTCGTAGCCAAAAGCTTCCAATGTATGTAATTCGGTTGCGTATATGTTGTTAATTCGCCCTTTTTTACTATCAATATCGAACTCGAAAGAATTTAGCGTTTGATAAGTAGCTATTGCTTTGACATGGGGAAAGCTGCGCATAATTTCGATTTTTGCTTTAGTCAATTCGTAGGGCTTGGCTGCATTAGGATCGGATGGATTTGCATCATTAGCGTATCCGTTTCGTACGGTTATTTCGTCCGATTTCATGAAATAACTCATCTGCTCGCGGCTGTAATGATTGATGGATTCTCCGAAGGAGAGAGCTACAATAATGGAAGCTGATCCAATGGCTATCCCCATTGTGCATAAAGCAGTGACGACCATCCGGCGTCTTAGCTGATCCCAACCAAGCCGTAAATAATCGAAGCCTTTCATTCGGGCTCACCTGCCCATGAGGCATCCTCAACTAAGAATCCGTCTCGAAGCTGTATCACACGGCGTGTGCGTTTCGCTACCTCCAGCTCATGAGTAACAATGACAAAGGTGATGGATAGTGTACTATTTAGCTCAATAATTAGATCGATGATTTCCTTTTCTGTTTTCGTATCCAGGTTGCCTGTAGGCTCATCAGCGAATACAATCGCTGGTTCGGTTATCAGCGAACGAGCAATACTAACCCGCTGCTGTTGACCTCCAGAAAGCTGGGATGGGAACAGCTCGCTTTTTTCCCCAATGCCGACTTTGGCAAGCAGGAAGAGCGCCTTTTCTTTGCGTAGCTTAGCTTTAATACCCTGAAATACGAGGGGGAGCTCTACATTTTCCCTTACGGTCAAGTGGGGGATTAATTCATAAGCTTGAAAAATAAAACCGATCTGAGTCCGGCGAAATTCAGCCAGTTGGTTCTCAGTCATTTTCTCGATAGGGTGGCCGTTAATAAGGATACTTCCCTTGCTGGGCTTCATCAGCCCGGCCATTAGATTCAGCAGTGTTGATTTACCAGAGCCCGAGCTTCCGAGCAGGGCGATAATTTCCCCTTTTTCAACGGTAAAATGAATGTTGTGAAGCACCGGAGTTTCTTCTCCGCCATTGACGAACCAATGTGACAGTCTTTCTACTGCAAGCACATAACCCCTCCGTTACAATTGTAAACCTACCTCAGTAAGACGTTCGTTGCTGTCAAAATGTTGCAAATAATGTCGAAGCCGCCACCCTATATAGGATGGCGGCTTCATGTACGGATTTCAAGCAAGAAACGGATGTTCTTACTCTTCGAACTCACGCTGTAGTAAATGCAGAAGGAGGAAGCTAATCATACCAACGAATGCAAGAATAGCACCGACGCCATACATAACATGAGGTCCGGCTAGATTAAAGATCCATCCTCCGAGAACACCGCTTAATAGTCCCGCCATTCCCGACCAGGTAACAGCATATATGGCTTGCCCAGTTGCTCGATATTCGTCAGGGACGATACGTTGGATATAACGGATAACCGTGAACATGAAGATGCCGAATGAGATACTATGAAGAGCTTGAACCGCGATAACCAGCAATGGATTGTCGATTAGACTCATTAGAATAAACCGAATCACATATACCGTGCTGCACACAACAAGGAGGGGAAGCTCTTTAAAACGATGTCCATATTTGCTTAATAAAATAAATGCGGGGATCTCGCTCGAAGCTGAAACGAGCCAAGCCCATCCAACAAGGGATGGATCCGCTCCTAGCTGATGAAGAAACAAGCCTAAGAAACCGTCGTTAAACCGGTGAGCAATAGATACAATCATCACAGACAGCAGAAACCATAGGAATCGTTTGGAGCCGATGATTTTGGCAAGTACACGAAATTCCGGTTTATTAAAGGAGGTGCTCCGAACATCGGTTAGAAACAAAGAAAGGATTAAGGAGATACTGATAGTACCAAGACATAGCAGCAACGTATAGTTGGGCCCGTTCTCTTTAAGCCACATACCGAAAACGAGCGATGCTACTGCAAACCCGATGGATCCCCACAGACGGAAAGAAGCATAGCTTTTCTTAGTACCTCTAATGGTCAGCAGGGTCAGGCTATCTGTTAATGAGCTGGTAGGAGATTGGAAAAAGAAGAATACGGCCATTAGCATCATTAAAATTCCGAAATGAAAGCTCTGGGATACGAAGAAGGCCATAATCAATTGACATGCTAAAATGCCGATAAGTATTTTTTTTACAGTATGAAATTTATCGCTCATAAATCCCCAGAATAGATTGGAGAAGATGCTGATCATCGGTCCGATGGAGTATAAGAGCCCAATTTGAACCGCAGAAAATCCTTTGGATTGGAAATATAAAGGGAAATAAGAGGTAATGACGGCCATTGTACTGTAAAAAGAAAAGCTGAATCCCCGCAGCACTTTATAGTTAGCTGTATTCTGCTGTATAGCGCTGTTCAAATCCATCACTCGTTTCTAAGATTTAAGTGTAGAGCGGAACCCCGCTTTGCCGGTCGATTTACCGATAGCACGAAGAACATACCATACAACGGCGGCCTCTGCAGCTACACCGAATGATTGCGCAAGCGCGCCGATCATTCCATTCCATCCTGGACTTAGTAGGATACATACGGTCAAGGTTATTAAGGTTATCGCTACGTTAGCCGCTTGTGACCAGACCATAAGCTTTGTTTCTCCGCGCAGCAAAACTAGACCGTTACCAAAATCAAGCCAAGGGAAAACAAGTGTCATGATTGTAAATACTCTTAAGGTGTCTAAGCTAGCATGCATCAACCGTTCATTCACACCCATTACGTTCTGCATAAACCAAGGTCCTAGCGGGGTGTAGGATAGAATAGCAATTAATAATCCCGGTATAAAAGCAAGAATTAATGTGAAGCGAATAACTGAAGCTGAATCCTTGCGGTAAAAGTTTAGCACGATTTGATGGATATAAGAGAAAAAGCTAATGACAAGCTGTGTAAGGCTGGCTGCAATTGTGAAGGATGCAACCGCCAATTGAAAGTCCATCGTTTTTCCAAGGAATGCATTAATGGAAGGTCCGATGATAACAGCGATAATGGATGAATAAAGCAGCGGTTTGTAAAAATGAAAAATTTGCCGCGGATGTTCAATAGGATGATCCGGCTTCTTCTCTGGAATTTTTTTCAGCAGAGATCTTCCTTCCCAGACACTGACAGCTGCCTCAACCATCATGCCGACCAGGAATATAATAGCTCCGACCTGAGCGCTGTTAACTTGATTGGTTTGTATATAGTAAACTGAAAGTGAATACATCGCAGTCAATCGGAAAAACATTCCTATAGTTAACCATTTAGTCCGCATATTAAAGATAATGATACCTTGGTACATGCAGCGCAGCACTGAGAATATACTGACAAACATAAGCACCTGATACACTTGAATCATCGGCTTAACGAGCTCTTCGCTTGCTCCGAAGAAATACAAAAAGACCCACTTCCCAAGTGGAGTGTAGCAAATCAAGGATCCTAAAATCAAGACACAAGCCAGTACGTACCAACTGATAATTGACATAGCTCTAAATGAAACACGGTCACGTACTAAAGCGGAACATGTTTGTCTCATAAGGAGGGCGGGCTTTTCGGTTAAGCCTAATATACTCATAGGCAAAGCATAGCTGGCGATGATGATTTCGGGACTGGCCGATCGAGCTAGTGTGCTGTTGATAATAACGTGAGAGATTGTGATCAGGCTTGACGAGATGCCTAATGGAATAAAAAAGGTTAACAGCTGCTTAAAGGTGACTTTCTGTTCATGGTTGCTGCTCATAGTTACAGGACTCCTACTGGATAAATATTGAATCAATTGCTCTAGTATACCATAGATTTGGGGCATTCAAAGTGTAAATTGATACATCCTACTAGCAGTAGCTTGGGGTTCGTGGTACATTTATTGAATAAAAAATGTGAGTGTAACTTGGAAAGGTGGAGATTTCGATGTCCTGGAATTTCATCATAGATGATCGTCTTGGTATTCCGCTTCCTCATTTTGAGAAGGAATGGGAAGAATATACCGAGGAGGAACGCTCTATAATTTTACTTCATTGGGAGGAAATTCGCGGTACGATTCCCGATCATGTTAAGCGTTTGGAGCGTATCATTATTGCGAAGCAAAACCAATTGAATATAGAGGATAATTTCAAATATTCTTGCCAATTGAATTCTGAAATTGCCGATCTGGCGGGAACTATTAATGAATTGCATCTCTGGTTTAGGGTAAATCAGGATGTCACAGCCTCGGCAGCTCACCATTAATACAGGTTTTCTGAATGGGCTGAATGTATCTTTAGTAAAGGGACTTCTATAGAAGCTTTACTTATATTATAATAGACGCTATGAGTTTTATTGGCAGATTCCAATGAAGAAGGTGAATGCAAGATGGAATGGACGGTAGCGGTGCAAAAGCTGTGGGATAAGTTGTCAGAACACCGACCTTCACTTTATCCTGCTGAAGAATGGGATGATTTGCTTGATATCAGGATCGCTAAGCTGCCCATGCAGGGCATGGATTCCCAACAAACGGTCTATGCCTCGTCTGTTAAGGCTGGTTTGCATCTGTTGAATGAAAGCTTGGACAAATCCCATGAGCTGTCGCAGGAAATACACAACCCGACGGGAAGTTATTGGCATGGGATCATGCACCGGATGGAAGGGGATTACAGTAACGCGAAGTATTGGTTTCGACAGGTTGGAGCGCATACCGCGTTTGCAGCCGTGCTTGAACAAGCCAAGTATTTGTACCATCAATTTGAAGCGGACTCCATTCAAAGTGCTACTCTAAAGGGGCAGCTGGCTAAGTTAATGGCAGGCTCGGAATGGGACCCCTACTTATTCATTGACGTTGTTCAGCAACAGGTTAATGTTGCCCAAGAGGAGCAAGCGGAAGGCCTGCTCTTGGAAATTCAATGGATCGAAATGAAGCAATTGCTGCAGTATTCAATGGAGCAGACCGGAGGGAAGCGGATTGAGCTTTGAAGCCCGCCGCATAGCTCTTGTCCCACGAAATCCATTACAATTGATGCTGCGTGTGTACCGCTATATTCTACCGGAGGTACGCGATCAGCTGCTATATTGGCGGCGTAAGGCAGATGAGATTCCTGACCCTGAGCTGCAGAAGCAGGCAATTGCAAGTATGACCAGCAAGCAGTTTCATTGTCAGGGTGGTGCGGTATACGCTGTTGCCAGATTGCAGATGCGCCATGTGATGATCCCTCTAATTGTAGCTTTTCAAACGATTAGCGATTATTTGGATAACCTTTGCGATCGAAGTACATCGATGGATCCCGAGGATTTTCGGATGCTTCACCAATCCATGCTGGATGCGGTAGACCCTGCTGGGCCTATCCATGATTATTATTCGTATCGTATTGAAAAAGAGGATGGCGGTTACCTCGATGAGCTGGTAAAGACGTGTCAAGCTAGCCTTAGGCTGCTGCCTTCCTATTCTCTTGTAGCAGGTCATGTACAAGAACTGGTTGGGTTATATTGTGACCTTCAGGTGTACAAGCATATTAGACAGGAGCTTAGGGAGGATGCGCTTTTAGACTGGTGGAAAATGTATGAATCTCGATATCCACAAATAGGCTGGAATGAATTTGCAGCGGCTACGGGCTCTACATTAGGCGTTTTTATGTTGTTTATGGCCGCTTCTGATTCGCAGCTGAAGCCGGAAACCGTAGAAACGATTCGAGACGCATATTTTCCATATATAGGATCGCTGCACATATTGCTGGATTATTTAATTGATCAAGAGGAAGATGAGCTTGGCGGCGATTTGAATTTTTGCAGCTACTATGATGGGATGGATCAAACAGTTGAGCGCATAGCTGTTATTGTAATCGAGGCGAGAACAAGAGCAGCTCGGTTGGAGCATCAGTACTTTCACAGAATGATTATTGAAGGATTGCTCGCACTTTATTTGTCAGATCCGAAGGTAAGCAAACAGAGACAGGTGAAGCAAATATCACGTCTGCTAATGAAGGGGAGCCCGCTTATGCGGTTGTTTTTCTTTTTCAACAGCATATTAATTCGTAAAGCCTTTTAGGCTATTTAGTTCAAAATTCGGATAATGTTTATGATCCAGTTTCATTAAAGAGAAACTCTGTAGGAGGAAACCATACATGACAGTCAAAAAAATAGCCGTTCTAACGAGCGGCGGAGATTCGCAAGGAATGAACGCGGCGGTACGTGCCGTAGTGCGCAGTGGGTTATTTCATGGTTTGGAAGTATTTGCGGTACAACGGGGTTATGCTGGATTGATTAATGACGATATCCGGCCTATGGATTTGCGCAGCGTGGGAGATATCATTCAAAGAGGCGGCACTATTTTACAGACGGCGCGATGTAAGGAATTTATGACGCCAGAAGGGCAGCAGATCGCTGCAGACAACCTTCGAAAAAGAGGAATCGATGGGCTGGTTGTCATCGGAGGGGACGGATCCTACCAGGGAGCCAATAAGCTAAACAAGCTGGGGATTAAAACGATGGGACTTCCGGGTACTATCGATAATGACATTCCTTTTACAGATTTCACAATTGGATTTGATACGGCTGTTAGTATCGTAGTGGATGCAATCAACAAACTGCGGGATACAATGAGCTCCCATGAGCGTTCCTCCATAGTTGAAGTTATGGGTCGTCATTGCGGTGAGATCGCTCTGTATGCGGGGTTGGCGAGCGGTGCAGAAACGATTCTCGTGCCAGAGGTTCCCTTCGATTTAACTGAGGTATCACAACGGATGGTAGACAACTTTAATCTTGGAAAGCGTCACAGTATTATTTTGGTTGCAGAGGGTGTATGCAAGGGCGAGGATATTGCGACTGAGATTACGAAAAACACAGGTATTGAACCTCGTGTAACGGTACTGGGCCATATTCAACGCGGTGGCACTCCGACCCATAATGATCGTATATTGGCAAGCAGCTTGGGTGACTTCGCCGTGCGTAAATTGATCGAGGGAGAGTCCGGTAAAGGATGCGGTATTATCAAGGGTGAGTTAGTGCTAACCGACATCGACAAGGTTGTAAACACCAAGAGAGGTTTCAATATGGAATTGTACGAATTAGCTAAAAGGCTGTCCCAGTAATTTAATCGATAGGCTTCTTAATAAAGAAACATGCGCCAGCTTGTGTGAACAAGAGGCAGCATGTTTTTTTGAACATTGTATTTTATTTGCATAGCAGCGAAACGGCCATTAGCCTTGAAGAAGTTGAACAGAAATTAACTAGCGATCTAATCTCAAAGCATTCAATATTTCAGATGTCGGACGGTTCCCTTTTTTGGCGTAGATGACAGTTCCATTAACACCGATGACAATGACACAGCGCTGCTGTCCCAACAATATGATTTTACCTACATCGTACAATTGCCGAATTCGTTCGTGGCTGTCAGATAGGAGTGGGAAGTCATACTGAAATTTCTGCGAAAATTGCCTGTGTTCCTCAAGAGTAGCCGGGTTAATCCCCAATACGAGTGCATTGAATTCGGCATATTGAGAGGCTGAATCACGAGCTGCACACAGCTGCTTGGTACAAATGGGTGTTCCGTCCTTCGGATAAAAGATCAGCACAATGGGCTGCTTTCCTAAATATTGCTGCAGCTTAATACTGCCTTGGGTGCTATCCGCTTCAAATGATGGTGCTTTTTGTCCAATAGACAGCATGGAACACATCTCCTTCAGTTATCTCTTTCTGTCCATTGTATCGAAAAAGGGAAATTACATGCAAATAAGTCTACGTTCTGAAAAGAGATGAAAAAGAATCGATTACAAGCAATTGGCGCATTTATGTTTATTGTAAGGAGCATTTGGTACCGTTGACTCATAAAACATTATATACTATTATGTATGTAAAGTGAGTCGTGAGGGGCGATAATAATGGCACAAATTACAATCATTGCCGGAAGCAACCGTGAGGGCTCAACTAGTACCCAATTATGCAGACACCTTAAGAATGAACTAGAAAACATGGGGTGTAGTGTCACTCTGTTACCTTTATATGAGTTTCCTATGCCATTCTACAGGCCACGAGTTGCTTCAGACGATGCCAATGTCAGACTGTTTATTAAGAGTTTACGGGAAGCTGACGGTATTATATTAGCAACGCCTGATTATCATGGAGCACCTAGTGGTATTTTGAAAAATGCACTCGATTATGCCGGTTTCGATGAATTCGATGGCAAGGTGGTGTTGTCCGTCAGTTCGGCAGGAGGCGCTGTGGGTGTCAGCTCGCTGCAGCAGCTGCAAACGATAGTTCGCAATGTTCATGGTGTTAATTGCCCTGAATGGATTTCTATCGGCGGAGAGCAAAGGAGCTTTACATCCGAGGGAGTACCTGCTCATGATAAAACCAGAGAACGCGTTGCCCGTACATTAAATTATTTCGTCTCTATGGTGAAAACCTTCCGGAAATTAGTATGATTTGTAATGGTTTGGAGTGAATCCTTAATGTCCGTTTTAAAAAATGATTGGGCCGAACTATTAGCACAGGAGTTTGAACAGCCTTATTATGTTGAGCTCTGGAATTTTATAACAGAAGAGTATGAAAAGCAAATCATATATCCTAGTAGGCATGATATTTTTAATGCGCTGCATCTAACCTCCTACTCCGATGTCAAAGTCGTCATATTGGGGCAGGATCCTTATCATGGAGCGGGGCAAGCACATGGCTTGAGTTTTTCTGTTAAGCCAGGGGTACCCACTCCGCCTTCGCTGCAAAATATGTACAAGGAGCTGCGCGATGATCTGGGCTGCACAATTCCGAACCATGGATATTTGGCGGGTTGGGCCGAGCAAGGCGTCTTGCTGTTGAACACAGTGCTGACTGTAAGAGAAGCTACTCCCAATTCCCATAAAGGGAAGGGCTGGGAGCGGTTTACCAATAGTGTTATTGAAGCCTTAAATGAGCGGGAACAACCGATTGTGTTTATCTTATGGGGAAGCCATGCCCAGCAAAAGGCACAGCTCATTACAAACAAGCGGCATCCTATTATTCATTCAGTACATCCTAGCCCATTATCAGCTTATCGTGGATTTTTTGGCAGCAAGCCATTTTCTCAAGCAAATGCTTCTCTGCGTAGCTTGGGTACAACAGAAATAAACTGGCAACTACCGAACTTATAGAGGTTGGTTACATAGACCCCTTTTTTTGAAATCACGATGTTTCCCAGCATAAAAAAAAGACCCCGCAAATTTGGCGAATTCAATCGCCTTTTCTGCGGGTTTTTTTTTTAGATTCAGCTCTTATCGTAATCAACATTAGGTGTGTACGTATTGACGGCATTCCATAGAAGAAACTCATCCACACCGTTATCCTTCAAAGCGCGAATCTGTTCTTCGACTTCGTGCTTACCGTATTTGACATAGCCCTGCACCCAGGAAGCTGTGAAGTCTTGGATCCATGGACGTATAATAGGCTTCAGATCACCCGTAGGCTCCAGCTTTTTATGTGTATCCTTCGAGGCTCCGTTGATGGTGACATAAGGTGCAGCGTCTGGCACTTTGGCACCGAACCAACCTGTGCTGTAATGGCTTGGATAGATCATCGGGCAGATGACATCAACATTCTGAGAAATTTTCACGAAATCCTGTCCAATTCCCTCTGCAGCAGGCACAGAAGCGGCGTAGCCAAAAATATCAACTGAAACTCTTACGCCAAGCGGCGTGAGCTGTTCTCTTGCATACTTTACGAATTCGGCAACAGCATCGATTCTTGAACGGTCGTCTTTATCATATTTTAACGTATCGGCACGCTTCTCGAAACCTTCAGGGAATCGTACATAGTCAAATTGAATTTCTTTGAAGCCGGCTTTGGCCGCTTCCTTTGCAACCGCAATATTGTAATCCCAAACCTCTTTCATGTAGGGGTTCACAAAGCTGTCTTTACCATTATTCCACAAGGTGCCATCTGAATTGACAAAAGATAACTCAGGCCGTTTTTTCGCTAGTATCGTATCTTTGAAAACAACAATACGGGCAATGGGATAGACTTGATGCTCCTGCAGTGTGGTCATGAATTTGGGCATGTCGGAAATGATTTTTTGTGTTGTCTCCATGGCTTCCAGCTCCGGGTTGCCAGTGGGGTAGGTAATGTATCCCCAATCGTCTTTGATATCAACGACAACAGAGTTCAATTCCGTGTCATCCAACAGTTTTAATAAGGTGTTCATTCGAGCGCCTCCGGCACTGTGGGCCGTAACATAAACTCCTTTTACTTTGGGAGCATCCTTTTGTGGGTCTTTCTTATTAATAGGTATTAATCTGTCGTTAGGGTTGGCCGCCAGACCAGGTGCAGCTTGTTGGACAATTGCGTTTTTGGAATCAAGTGATGCTTGAACAAGCTGTTCGAAGCTCACATCGGGATGTTCCGTTCCTACCTGACCCATAACCATCAACAGCGAGGCTAGTAAAAGTTCCATATGCGTCTATCTCTCCTTGCCAGAATGATATTCTCCATTATAATAGAGAAGTTGATAGGTTGATAGAGAAGTTTGACGCATTTTGTTGGATTTTCGGTTAAAGTGACATTTTATAATCAAAAGGACAGGTGTTATGAAAAAGCAAATATGGACGCTGCGCGGCTTAAATCTTTCATACTATGCGACTACAGCAGCTCTTATGCCATTCCTTCCCATCTATTTCGGGCATAAAGGCTATTCATCCTCCCAAATCGGCTTATTAATGATGTTCGGACCGTTTGTGGCGATATTTGCTCAACCGTTATGGGGATATTTAGGGGATCGTTATAACACACTTAAGCTCATTATTTTTTCGCTTTGGGTGATGACAATTGCTTCCAGTGTAGGTATCTTTCACACCGATGGCTACGGCTGGGCGTTTATTTTTATGATGCTGCTCTATTTCTTCATGCTCTCCTCAGTACCGCTACTGGACAGTATTACAGTTAAAGCTACGCTGCAGGCCGGGAGGTCTTATGGGTCGGTACGTCTGTGGGGATCGCTTGGTTTTACATTTATAGCGGTAATTGCAGGAGTAGTACTTGATGCGTTGGGAGGAATTCAACATATTCCTGTACTGTATTGGTCGATCTGGGTACTGCCTCTAGTTCTGTTGATATTTTTGAAGGATGAGAAGGGCAGTGGGCAGCGAATTACAGCTTCTGCTGTTTTAAACATAATAAAGAATAAGCAATTTCTATGGTTTCTAGTATTAGTATTTATTCTCATAGTTCCACATCGAATGAATGACGGCTTGCTGGTGCTTCATTTAAAAGATCTGGGAGCAAGCGATTCGATGGCCGGCTGGGCATGGGCGCTTGCAGCAGTGAGTGAGGTTCCTACCTTTGCTTTGCTTAGCCGCTATATGCATCGTTTCCATGAGCTTGCATTGTTGGGCGTTGTTGCCATTTTGTATACCATAAGGTGGATTTTGTACGCTGTAATTACGGATCCGACTGTATTGACTCTTATGCAAGTTTCGCATTCCGTGACTTTCGCTGTATTCTGGATTGTATCTGTACAATATGCGGTGCGTTTAGTTCCTGAAGAGATGCGTTCCACGGGGTTGGCTCTGCTGTCCGCTGTATTCTTGGGATTGGCTGGATTAACGGGCGGCTTAGTAGGGGGCTTTATTAAGGATCTATGGGGCGGGTCAGCGATGTATATATTTGCTGCAGTAATGACGGCCATCGCGGCTGTGTTGCTTTTGGGGACTCATGCCTATGGGCAAAAATTAAGGAAACCGTTTGGCCTATAAAAGGGCTAAGCGGTTTTTTCGCAATATAGTGCAATATTTATACAGAATTTGCGTAGACGGAATGTAAGAGCTTCCAATATAGTGTAAGTGGGAACCTGTAACAAAATTAGGAACATAAAAAAGATGATTAGAAATGGGTTTAAGAAATATATGGAAAAAGGTGATAGAATGGATGAGAAAATTGACCGTTATGCTCTTGTTAGCAGACATAACCCTGTATTAAAGCAAGCAGAGCTTTTATCTCCACTATCAGTTGGTAACGGCGAATTCGCTTATACAGTAGATATCACGGGCTTACAGAGCTTTCCGGAACAGTATCAAGTTCCATTGGGGACACAATCGCAATGGGGTTGGCATAGCTCAGGTGGCCGAGATCGCTTCAAGCAGGAAGACATTCAACTTAAACCTTTTGAAACCTACGGACGAGCAGTCGGATATGCAACGGATGCTGATGGACAGGAAGAAGCTTTCCATTGGCTTCGGCAAAATCCACATCGTATGCAGCTTGCACAAATTGGATTGCACATAGTTCTGGAGGATGGCAGCGAGGCAAAGCTTGAAGATCTTAATGAGGTGGAGCAAATTCTCTCCTTGTGGGAGGGTGTTATTACAAGTAGATTTGAGGTGCAGGGAGATCGGGTGACGGTTACTACTTGCTGTCATCCTATGTCAGATCAGATTGGTATATTCATCGAATCAGCGCTGCTGGATAATGATCGACTTGCCGTCCGTATTGGATTCCCGTCCACAGAAGTCGAGTCCAATGAATGGGCCGAAAGCATTGACCTTAACTGGAATAATGACATGACCCATCATACAACCAAGCAATCAACAACAGCAGCTTCCACAAGTTGGAAGCGTAGTATGGATGATGAAGGATATACAGTTTCAGCCTCTTGGTCGGATGGCCAAATCATTCAGGAGAGTGAGCACCGCTATGTTTTGAAGCCATCGGGTATTGCGGAAACGCTTGAGCTAGCGATTGGATTTAGCTCACGTAATGAAGAGTTATCTAACCAAAGCTTTGAAGATATTAAATGGGCCAGTCAGACCTATTGGCGTCAATTTTGGAGCGAAGGCGGGGCCGTTGATTTCAGTGGAAGCGTTGACGAGCGAGCAGCTGAGCTGGAGCGACGAGTCGTGTTGTCTCAATATCAGACAGCCATACATTGCTCAGGCTCATTGCCTCCTCAGGAAACAGGACTTCTTTACAATAGCTGGTTCGGTAAGTTTCATCTTGAAATGCATTGGTGGCATGCCGCACATTTTGCCCTTTGGGGACGTACGGCGATGCTGGAGAAAAGTTTGGACTGGTACTGCGATATTTTACCTATTGCGCATGAAGTAGCTAAATCTCAGGGGTATGAGGGGGCTCGTTGGCCCAAAATGGTTGATCCTGCTGGCTTACAGAGTCCATCAACGATTGGAACTCTGCTCATTTGGCAGCAGCCGCATCCAATAGCAATGGCTGAATTATGTTATCGCAGCCATCCGAATGAAGAAACCCTTCAGAAATATAAAGAAATTGTACTGGATAGCGCAGCTTTCATGGCATCCTTTGCAGTATGGGATGAGCAGGCTAAGCGTTATGTATTAGGACCTCCTGTTATTCCGGCACAAGAAAATCACGCTCCTGAAGATACATTGAATCCAACGTTTGAGCTGGAGTATTGGAAATATGGACTGGAAGTAGCTCAACTGTGGAGGGATCGCCTTGGATTGAAGCCTGATCCTGACTGGGAGCATATATGCACACACATAGCGGCGCTGCCTATTAGTGAGGATGGTGTATATCTGGCGCATGAATGGTGCCCCGATTCCTTTACTAGCTTTAATGAGGATCATCCATCTATGCTTGGTGCACTTGGCATTCTTCCGGGGAAGCTGGTTGACCGTGAGATCATGAGAAGAACGTTAAAAAAAGTCATTACCGACTGGAAATGGGAAACAGCTTGGGGTTGGGATTTTCCAATGGCGGCTATGACAGCAGCACGCTTAAGTGAGGGAAATATAGCCGTTGATATGCTCTTGATGGATCAAATTAAAAATACTTACTTTTCTAATGGACACAATTACCAACGACCAGGACTAACTGCTTATTTACCAGGCAATGGTGGATTGCTTACGGCTATTGCGATTATGGCCTGCGGCTGGGAGGGTAGCGGGGATCAGCATGCTCCTGGATTTCCACAAGACGGGACCTGGGTGGTCCGCTGTGAAGGGCTTTCGAAGATTATATAAGGGTTGGTCACAATAAAAAAGTCAACAAAAAGGCCGAGCACAATTGTGCTCGGCTTTACTAATGCGCTTTCTTATGAAAGCGATTGTTCTCTGGCTGCTGAGTGGACAAACCGATTATTTAGGCAAGTTGGACTGTTGCTCTGTGCTCTGTTGTTCTTGGACAACATGCAGTTCCTTCTTTGCCGGAGCGGCTGGTTCATCTGGAGTTGAGTTATTGCCGGATGTAGCTTCTTTGAATTCACGGAACATTTTACCAAAGCCTCGGCCTAATTCTGGCAATTTATTGGGTCCGAATAACAGCAATGCTACAAGAGCGATCAATATAATATGCCATGGTGATAAAGCTCCCATTTAATACACCTCCGATTTTGGATAACATGTCTATCATACCATTTTATAGTTAGAATATAACATGCAAATATTACAGAACGATAACATTTTGCCCGTTACATTAAAAATAAAGACGCTGCCCCTTAATGGAGCAAGGCGTCCTTTTGTTGTTCTGAAATACTGTATTGAATAATTTCCATTGCGTCTTCAGCTTCCAAAGCTTCAAGCCCGTTCCGCAGTACGATCTCAAACTCGAGTTCGGTCCGCTTCAAAAAAGGATATAACTCGGGAGTCAATCTCATCACAATCGCTGACAACTTTACTGTTTCCACAAGCATCACCCTTCCTCGTCATCTATTAGAGAAGATCAGGCTTGACTTACTTGATTAACAAAGGTAAAGAATGAGGATTTAAATGAAATTAATACTTCTATTATACCATATGAGTCGAAAATATGTATGGTTTATTTTTCTAAGATTCGGACTAATTCCTTCTAAATTGGCCCATTATTGCAACCGTTTCAACTATATTCACAAAAGCATCAGGATCCGTTGATTTAATCATGTTTTGTAAGCTTACTAAATCATAGCGGGTTGTAACGGTCATTAGCATATGCTGCTCCTTTTTAGTATAAGCCCCTTCCGTTGTCAGAATCGTTACACCACGCTGCAGGAGCATTAAACGTTCAAGCAAAGCGTCTTTAGATTGGGTGATAATATAAACGGTTACTTTTAAATGGCGAGTATGAATGGTATCGATAATTTTACCGGTAATGAAGATTGACAGCATCGAATTAAGGGCTAGATCCCAATCGGTTTTAAAATAACCTAAAGCGACGATAACAACACCATTTAGTATAAATAGAGTGGTCCCAAGTGGGAAATCACGTTTTTGCGTCAAAATGGAGCCAATAATATCGAAACCTCCTGTAGATCCTCCAGCCCGCATCGACATTCCTGAAGCAATGCCTATAAGCACCCCGCCAGTAACAGCAGCCAGCATGTTATCTTGAGCTACAACAAATGTGGGAATCAACCGTAAAAACCATGACGTCATAATAACTGAAACTACGCTAAGTACGATGAATTTGCGCCCGATTCTTATCAATCCAAATAAAACTACAGGTAAGTTGCTTAGCAAAAACACCAAGGAGATGCTCCAGCCAGTAAAATAACTTACAATCATAGAAATGCCGGATAGACCTCCACTAAGAAGCTGTTGTGGGACAAGAAAAAGATTAAAGGCTACGGCAATTAATGCTGAACTGATTATAATTGACAGCAAGGGGCCGATCCATATTCGAAGCAATAAACTCATCCTCCTGATTTACGACGGTAAGCTTAGTATGGATTAGGGCTGTTAAATCAAACCGTGTGGTGGAAAGCTTTTTTCAATAAAAAAAGCTTCACACCCAGCGAATGCTGAGTGTGAAGCTTTATGATGATCTATTTCTTCTTGAAAGACCCTGATCGGGTGCTTGTACTTGGTTTAGAACTGGAGCCTGATTTACTGCTGCTTGGTGATTTGTAGGTTGATGTGGATCCATCATTTTTACGCGTATTGCTGCTATTATTGCTTGAACTGCTTTTTGGCGGTGTTGTAACTGATGGAGATTTAGTTGTTGGTGCACTATTGAAGCTTCCTTTACGATCTGTGGTTGCCGGTGTCGGTTTAGTCGTCGTAGTAGGCGGTGTAACTGTACTCCCACCCGTTTTCGGTGTAGTTTGGTATTTCCCATAATCATCGTATCTCTTGCTGGACGTATATCCTCGATAATCGTATCCGCGGGAGTTATTCCAGCCTCCACCGAATATGGATTGAATTAAGGAAGCGGCTATATATCCTTGAAGGAAAGAGGAGTCATAGTTCTGCTTGGCATATTCAATCGAGTCTACTTCAACAAGAGAATTGCTTTCATTGTTAGGATCCTTTTGTACATTAACAATTTTATTATCGTACACGAGGAACATTTGATCGGCTGATTCTTTACTTATCTCTTTCGGTTTTTCTTTATCGGCGACTTCTTTGGCAACGGTTGGAACATCTTTTCCTTCGACCGAGTAAATTTTCGCCGTGCTTTTGCCTTGGCCCTGTACATCAACCAACGTATAGTTATCTTTCACGTAATTACCAGCATCGCCGCAACCTACAAGCAAGGTAAATACAAGTAAAATCGAAAGTAATTGCAGTGAACGCTTTTTCATAATGAAATCACCTCCATACGGTTTGTGCCGTATCCTTGAATCCTCTAGTGGCTGCCTTTCAAAAACTTGATCTGACCTGCGGGAGTTTTGGTTCCTTCCATGGCCACAAATTTGCCATCCTGCCATTGAAGGAAGAAATAACGTCCTTCCGATCCGATGTAGCGCCATAAAATGACGTCATCATTTGCGCGAAAATCAGTGCTTCCTTCGGCACGCACCAGATCGGTACGTTGATTTTCCAAGCTATAGGTAACTTCACCATTAAGATCAAGTTCAGTAGGGACATCGTTGGGATCATCGAGTGCACCTTCGACAAAATGGCAGACGAAGCATTCATAGCTGCGTCCTTTCTCTATCAACAGGCTTGAAATGGCTGTTCCGTTCTGTAAGTAGTAAACAAAGCGGTGAGGGGGATAACCTCTGTCAAAATATACAAGCTTTCCGGAAACTACATATTCTTCAAGATCAACGATTATAATATCTCCAACTTGTGTATCCTCTATAGGATTGGATGCTTTTACCGTAGGCTGCTCTTTATTGCTCTTAATGATGGAACCGACTCTTTTCCAGATCGACATAACAGGTTCGCTCCTTTTGTAAGCATGTATAGTAAGTATTCATTTATATCATTATAACTAATGTATACGATAAAGAGGAAGTGCAGGTTTCAAACTGAAATTTCTGGAATTTGAATTTTGGTTGTGATATAATATTGGAGATATTCTTAAGTACGGCCTTGCGTATGTAATTACGAATGCTTCGGACGCATTTTGCAGATACAATAAAAGGATATAGGAGTCGCACTTAAGGGTATAAATAAATAAGAACCCTATTCTAAAGGAGATTGAAAACATTTGAAAAATTTTAACGAGTTCGGCTTGGAACCAAAGGTGCTTCGTGCCATTACGGAAATGGGCTTTGAAGAATCGACACCGATTCAAGAGAAGGCAATGCCTATTGCTATGGATAATCGCGATTTGATCGGTCAAGCACAAACAGGTACAGGCAAAACGGCGGCATTCGGAATCCCGTTGGTAAATAAAATTGATGTAAGAGAAGAAAAAATCGTAGCTTTGATTATGTGCCCGACACGAGAATTGGCCATTCAAGTTGCAGAAGAAATCGAGAAATTAGGCAGATTTAAAGGTATTCGTTCTTTGCCAATCTATGGTGGCCAAGATATCGTGAAGCAAATTCGCTCATTGAAGAAGAAACCACAAATCATTATCGGAACTCCAGGACGTTTGCTTGATCATATCAACCGTAAAACAATCAGACTGGATGATGTGCAAACTGTAATTTTGGATGAAGCGGATGAAATGTTGGATATGGGTTTCATGGAAGATATCCAATCTATCCTGAAGCTGGTTCCAGCAGAGCGTCAAACTATGCTGTTCTCGGCTACAATGCCGGTTAACATTCAAAGACTAGCCCAACAATTTTTACGTAACCCAGAACATGTTTCTGTAATTCCTAAGCAAATGAGTGCTCCGTTGATTGAGCAATCCTATATTGAATTGCAAGAAAGACAGAAATTTGATGCATTGTGCCGCTTGATCGACATGGAGTCCCCAGATCTAGCTATCATCTTTGGCCGTACTAAACGCCGGGTAGATGAGTTAGCTGAAGGATTGCAAAAACGCGGTTATACTGCCGAGGGCTTGCATGGAGATTTGTCCCAAAATCAACGTGACAACGTTATGCGTAAGTTCCGTGACGGCAGCATTGATGTATTGGTAGCAACTGACGTTGCTGCACGTGGCTTGGACGTTTCAGGCGTTACGCATGTTATCAACTTTGATTTACCGCAAGATCCAGAAAGCTATGTTCACCGTATTGGTCGTACAGGACGCGCTGGTAAAGAGGGTGCGGCTTACACATTCGTAACACCTAGAGAAATCGATCACTTGAACTTCATTGAGAAGCTTACACGCCACAAAATCACTAAAAAACCGATTCCTAGCTTGGCTGAAGCCATTGAAGGAAAACAAAAAGTAACAGCTGAGCGTATTCTTGCTTTGCTTGATAAAGAAGATCATAACGAATATAAAGGCTTGGCAATCCAGTTGTTGGAACAGCATGATTCAGTTCACCTTCTAGCCTCTGCATTGAAATTGCTGACAGGCGATAAGAAAGAAGTAGCAATTGAATTGACACCTGAAGAGCCGCTTCGCGCTAAAAAGAGAAGACAAGATGTACGCAGCTCAGGCCGCAAACCATCGGGTACTTACGGTACAGCAGCAGGCGCACGTCGTAACGATAAGCCTTATGACCGTTCCGGTTCAGGTTCGAACTCAGGGTCCGGTTCGAGACCTCCACGCAGAGATGGTAGCGGTGGTGGAAGAGACTATGCTTCCCGCGATAACCGTGGTGGAAGCGGACGTAATGAAGGCAGCCGTGACTATGGTCGCGACCGCGGTTTTAACCGTTCAACTTCATCTTCCCGTTCTAACGAAGAGCTTGTAAAAAATTAACAAGAAGAGGTGAAGCTTAGTAAGCTTCACCTTTTCTATTCATGCTAATGTTATATAGTTCCTTGAAGGATGATTACCAGAAGGATATAAAGTACAAGGATTATTGCTGTGGAAGTCCAAATCGCAGCGTGGGACATTGTGCTAACCTCCTCTGTAAGTTATTTCCGGGTGGTACCCAATATCCTATGCCCATACAAGAGTATTGCATAGACAGCTACCTAGAAATTATAAAATAGGCTATAATAGAGTGCGTAGGTGTTTCCTACAAAATATAAGGGGATTACATAGTACATAATTAACGTTCCAGTAGATGTTAGTTTTTTCTTGTGAGGCAAGTTTTCTAAGAAAACTCATTCTTAGATTAGGTTTACGAAGTTAGGTTTTCTACGAAAACTCTTAAGGAGGGTATTGTTTTGGAGTTTAGAGGTATTATGGGTGGCTTTTACCGCATCTCAGAATGGATTATGCGGTTATCTGTTATTAATGTATTATGGATAATTTGCGCACTGCCCTTTTTCTTTATCGGACTGATGCTTTTGCAAACAGATTCGGTTGACCAATTGTTGTCGACGTTAATTCTTCTTGCAATTGTATCACCATTTACTCTTTTTCCCTCAACCGCAGCGATGTTTTCTGTAGCTCGTAAATGGCTTACAGGTGAAGAGGACGCTCCTCTATTCAAAACTTTTTTTCGTGGATACAAAGAAAATTTTGTACAAGCTATGTTGGGTGGCTTTATTTATACAATAATAGCTGTAGTATTATATACAAATTTTAAATATTATGGTAATCAAAGCGGGTCATTGGGTGTTTTGAGGTTCCTGGTGTTGACGCTTACAGTATTGATTTCCGTTTCGCTTTTTCACTTTTTCTCAATTTTGTCTCATCTACATATGAAGATGTTCCAAATTATTAAAAATGCTGTGCTGATCACAATCGGACATCCGGTTCGTTCCATAACGATGATTATTTGCAACGGCTTCATTATTTACATAAGTTTTTCAACCTTTACTTTCTTGATTCCGTTTTTTATGGGCAGTTTAATTGCGGTGACGACATTCTGGCATTTCAATTTAATTTTTGGAAAGCTGCAATCAAAACAGCAGGAAATAGCTGATAAAGAGGCGGAAGAGGAAGAGAAAAAACAGCTTGAAGCTTCGGGGGATGGCCTGACAGATGATAAGCTTTCCACATCGTCTTCGGAGATGAATCAAAACTTAGCAGATGGGAACTCTAAAAACGAGAAGTCTTAGCAGATTTCAGAAGCTTAAGGGCTAAGGTTTACTTTCGCTTCAGAAGAACTTATAATGGGGTTACAATTAAATCCTGCGATGTTCGTTACGATTTTAAGTTGTTTTGAACCAATGACTGTTTCTTGGGAGACCTATATTGAATCGTGGCTGACCTGCCCTCGAAAAGGGACTTCAAAATCGATTCTGCGGACACCCACCTGCGAGAGCGGGTTTGAGACGCTAAATCGGACGGCATTTGCGGGTTTTTTTGTGCGTTTTTTCTTAATGCTCATTCATAATCTCTGCAGTTGTGGATTTACAGAACAAATCAGATATTATTAGAAAGGGTGACGAAGTTGAAACTATTTATTGATACTGCTAATGTTGAAGAAATTCGCAAGGCGCATGAGTTGGGAGTCATTGCTGGAGTTACGACAAATCCATCCTTAATTGCTAAAGAAGGAAGAGACTTTTTTGAAACCGTTAAGGAGATTGTCTCTATTGTTGGAAACTTGCCGATCAGTGCAGAAGTTATCAGCTTGGAAGCCAAAGAAATGGTTGAACAAGGACGTAAGCTTGCTGCGCTTGGAGAAAGTATCGTTGTTAAAGTACCTATGACAGAAGAAGGCTTGAAAGCAACTAAAATTTTTACCGAACTCGGTATTAAAACTAATGTAACCCTAATTTTTAGTTCGCCACAAGCATTGCTCGCTGCGCGTGCAGGAGCAACATATGTATCGCCTTTCATCGGCCGTCTGGATGATATCAATCAAATTGGAATGAATTTAATTAAAGAAATTAGCCAAATTTTCAAAGTACATAACATCAAATCGGAAATTATCTCAGCTAGCGTACGTCATTCCGCTCATGTGATTGAAGCGGCGCTGTTGGGTGCAGATATTGCAACAGTACCACTTAAGGTAATTCAAGGAATGGTCAAGCATCCTCTCACAGACTCAGGAATCGAACGCTTCCTGGCTGACTGGGAAGGCGCGAAATTAAGCCAGTTCTAGTATGAACGTTATTTAAAGCCTGCTCAGGGATAACCTGGCAGGCTTATTTAAATTCCTTATCATTTACTAATAAAGGAAATATGAAAAGGGAGAGCCATTAGATATACAACGGCTCTCCCTTTGGATTTAATTTAAGGCGAAACAAGATCATTTAGTTGGTGAAGAGTTGTTCGTAGAGTGGGGTAGAGTGTCCGGTATACTTCGTAGTACCTTTCATACTCACGCTGCTGCTGTGGGTTAGGTTCAACCCGATCTACGATTTGAATCCACTGGTCGCAAAGGGTAGTTATATCCTTCTGAAGCACACCCGACGCTGCCATTACAGCTGCACCATATGCAGGTCCATCCGTGGAGTTCACTGTAACGACAGGGTATCCGAAGATATCAGCGATCATTTGCCTCCAGAACAAGCTCCGTGCGCCACCTCCGTTAACTCTAAGCTCCTTAATCTCGATGTCAGATGCTTTGATTAGTTCCATTGAATCGCGCAGACCGAAGGTGATGCCTTCGAGTACGGCTCTGGTGAGATGTGCTTTGGTGTGGCGCATGTTCAACCCAATAAAACCGCCCCGTGCTTTAGGATCAGGGTGGGGTGTGCGTTCACCAGTCAAATAAGGCATGAATAGCAAGCCTTCGCTGCCTAGAGGCGCTGTCTCAGCAAGCGCCGTTAAGTATTCGTATACATCGCGGCCTTCCGCTTCAGCTTGCTGGAGCTCTTCGAACGCGAAGTGGTTCTTCCACCACTGGAAGGAGCCACCGGCGGCCAGCATCACGCCCATGCGGTGCCACTTGCCTGGCACGCCGTGACAGAAGGAGTGCAGCCTGCACTCCGGATCCATTTGATACGTGTCGTCATGGACGAACACGACACCGGAAGTGCCCATCGCAACAGAGGCGATGCCCTGCTGCACGACGCCTACGCCGACCGCGCCGCAGGCTTGGTCGCCTCCGCCAGCGACGACGGGGGTGCCTGCCCGAAGGCCTGTGAGCTCCGCAGCAGCAGGCAGCACATGGCCTGCCACGTCGTTGCTCTCGAAGAGCGGCGGCAGCCATTCCATTGGAATGCCGATTCGCTCCACTACTTCAGGCGACCATTTACGCTTCGCCACATCCAATAGCAGAGTGCCGCTGGCGTCTGCCATATCCATTCCAAAGGCGCCGGTAAGCATTAGCCTTACATAGTCTTTGGGAAGCATTAAATGAGCGGTACGCTCGTAATGCTGCGGCTCGTGATTACGTAACCATATTACCTTCGGCGCAGTAAATCCTGTAAGTGCTTTATTCCCCGTTAAGCGGCCCAACTCTTCTTTGCCAATAGTTAGCTCAATCCAATCGCATTCAACTGCTGTACGTTGGTCACACCACAGCAGAGCGGGTCTAACAACCTTAAGTTCACTATCAAGGAAAACGGATCCATGCATTTGACCTGAAAGGCCTATACCTGCAATTTCTTCACCGAGTACAGATGCTTTAGCTAGCAAAGCTTGTATACAAGCTGCAGTCCCTTTCCACCAATCCTCCGGATGCTGTTCAGCCCAACCGGGCTGTGGCTGTAAGAGGGGATATTCAACACTGTGGCTTGACTTAACTCCACCTTGATCATCTACCAGAATGCATTTTACTGCTGAAGTTCCTAAATCAATCCCTAAAAAATAAGCCATTACACTCACCTCAACTGTTGGTTTTCATACTTAGTTTATTGGATAAACAAATTGTATGATATATATATTCGGAGGGAATGTAGAAATTCCTGCTGATGCATCACCAACTATTATCAAATTTTGGACGCTTTCGGATCATTAGAAATAATGAATTTAAATCTGTCATGAATTTGTAACTTATTTTAATATAATTATCATAATATTGTCTAAAATGTGAAATAACTCTTTATATGAAGGCCAATCAATGGTATGATTTAAAACAGTGTATACGGAAATTATTGTACTGTACTTCTATGAGGAGGGAAAGCTTTGTTAAAGCGCACCTTAATCGGCCTAATTCGTAGCCATGAGACAACAGGAGAAAAAGCGAAGGATCCGGCCTTGAAAACCCGGTATTATAAGCTTTCCAAGGATCAGGTCTGGGATGAAGTGACCAACATGTTCAAGAAAATGAATGGGTATAAACTGCTTCATGAAGTAAAGAACGTCGGTGAAATTGTTGTAGAAAGAAAAACGGTTACCGGACGGACGCAAGATATTACATTAACCTTATTTGGAATTAATCCGTTAAAAACAGCTATTGACATCTATTCAGCTTCCAGAGGATCTTTGGGCGATCTTGGTTCCAACTATAGGACGATCTTAGAGATCTACAAACAACTGGATAAGCGACTCGCATCTCACAAAATGGATCAATAAGAAAAGCTTCTGAGTAGAGGCTTTTCAATGAAGATACATTGCTTGAGGATTTGCCCTTTTTGGTATTTGAAACAAAAAACAGCGGAGAAGCTAAGTGCTTCTCCGCTGTTCTTGTAAAAAGTCTTATTAATTAAACGAGCTTCTTAACTGCTGCAATTGCATTTTCGTAGTTAGGATGCTCAGTCATTTCGCCCAAGTATTCGATATACTGAATAGTGTCATTTGCATCGATTACGAAGATGGATCTCATCAACAGCTTGATTTCATTAATTAGGACGCCGTAACCTTGACCGAAAGAATGATCTTTGTAATCAGATAAAGTTACCACTTTATCGATGCCTGCTGCGCCGCACCAACGGGATTGTGCAAAAGGAAGATCCACGCTGATAGTTAGTACTACCACGTTATCGCCAAGCGTTGCTGCTTCTTCGTTAAAACGGCGAGTTTGTGCATCGCAAACACCTGTATCCAGGGAAGGAACGACACTGATCAATTTGATTTTTCCTGCGTAGTCAGCTAATGATGCCTGTTCAACCAAATTTTTGTTTACTTTAAAGTCAGGTGCCTTGTCGCCAACCTTTAGTTCTGGACCGATCAGAGTAATCGGATTGCCTTTAAGAGTTGCTACACCAGTACGCTCTTGTGCCATAGTAAATGGGCCTCCTTATTTTTCAATGAGAATGATTGGTATTTCACCATCATTTATTATAAGCTTTTTAAAAGGAACTTGTCCAATCGGAAGGAGAAGCAATGTGGAATTAAGACAGCTTCAATATTTTGTGAAAGTAGCCAAAAAAGAGCATGTAACTCAAGCTGCTGAGGAGCTTCATGTTGCTCAATCTGCGGTGAGCAGGCAAATTCACCAGCTAGAGGAGGAACTAGGTGTAGCTTTGTTTGTGCAAAAGGGACGGAATCTACAGCTAACCTCTGTTGGGAAGTTATTCTTAAGCAGATTAGAAGAAATATTATCAGAGCTAGAACGGGCAGTTATAGAAGTTAAAGAATTTCTAGATCCAGAGGCTGGGGAGATTCGTATCGGCTTTCCGCATAGTTTGGGCATTTATTTGCTGCCTACTGTCGTTGCTAGCTTTCGACGTACACATCCAAATGTAAAGTTTCGTTTGCGGCAGGGGACCTACAACAGTCTAATTCGTGACTTGATGAAAGGGGAAATTGATTTGGCCTTTATTTCTCCTTTCCCTGAAAAGCATGAGTATGTAAGCGGGCATTTATTGCTTGAAGAGGAGTTGTATGCTATTGTTCCGCAGGGACATAATCTTGCTGAGAACGGAACGATTCGGCTGGAGCAGTTAAAAGAGGATTCCTTCGTTATGTTTAGTGAGGAATATTCGTTGAGAAGTATTGTTTTGGAAGCATGTGAAAAAGCGGGTTTCGCCCCACAGATTGGGTTTGAAGGTGAAGAAACCGATACCATTCGCGGGTTGGTTGCCGCGGGGATGGGAGTAAGCTTGCTGCCAGAGATGGCTTTAACGGAGATTAGTCAGCTGCAGCCTGCGAAAGTTCGAGTTGTAGAGCCGCAGGTGACCCGAAGTATCGGATTGATTCAAAGAACAGGTGAAAAGCTTCCGCTCGTAGCTGAAGGCTTCCAAAGTTTTCTGCTCCATTTTTTTCAAGAAACAGAAAAAACAATGCCATCGACTTAGGTCGATGGCATTGTTTTTTTTATAATATTTAATCGTTATTACGATTGTTAAAGATCATAATGTATTTGACAAGCTCCAGAAGCGAGATTAGTGCCGCTGCTACATAAGTCAAAGCTGCTGCATTTAATACTTTGGCGACTCCTCGTTCTTCCTCATTAGTAATGTAGCCTTCAGCAATCATCAGATCCCTTGCACGGTTACTTGCGTTAAATTCAACAGGCAGTGTTACTAATTGAAAAGCTACAGCGGCAGAGAAGAAGATAATGCCGAGGCCTAACAAGAAGCTGAACTGCTGGAAGAATAGACCAGCCAAAATTAACAAAGGCGCTACCCCGGAGGTAAAATTTACAACAGGGAACATCGTATGTCTGAGTGAAAGCATTGGATAATGAACCTTATGCTGAATGGCATGGCCAACTTCGTGACATGCAACAGAGACGGCAGCAATAGAGTTTTCATAGTATACCGGCTCAGATAAGCGAACTACTCTTTGAGTAGGGTCATAATGGTCGCTGAGCCTTCCTGGTACCGGCTCAACGGGTACGTCATAAAGTCCGTTGGCATCGAGCATTCGGCGCGCTGCTTCGTAGCCAGTCATGCCGCTTTGGGTTGGTACGGTGGCCCATTTGTTAAATGTACCCTTAACTCGGAATTGCGCCCATAAAGAAAGCGCGAATGCAATGATGATCAAAAAATCCATCGGATGAAAAAACATGGCAGCAGACCTCCGTTTGTATTAGGATAAGGGGCTTTTACCCAGTAGTAACAGCAAGGCCTCAATGCACGCGGCGGTATGAGGTGTGAGCACTTTATTTAGTTTCTTTAATTGTGAAGGCTTCAATCGTTCAAGTATGGGGCTAATTTCTAGAACTTCCTTTTGCAATTGCTGCAAATGGAGTTGTAGTGATGTTAGCTTTTCTGTCACAACTTCATCCTTGCTGATTTTTGTCCACAATTGAAGGCTCGCCTTGATTTCCTCTAAGGTATATTTCTCCCTTTTCATATTCTCAATACGTTTTAAACGCGTTAAGGTTTCATCACTGTATAACCGGTAGTTAGTATCTGAACGTGCTTCAGGCTCGATTAAACCCAGCTTAGTGTAATAATCGATAGTCCTGGAGCTGACCTCGGATAAACGAGCGAGTTCGCCTATTTTAAAT
Source organism: Paenibacillus foliorum (assembly GCF_013141765.1). Taxonomy (GTDB): domain Bacteria; phylum Bacillota; class Bacilli; order Paenibacillales; family NBRC-103111; genus Paenibacillus_S; species Paenibacillus_S foliorum. The sequence goes on along the minus strand of NZ_WHOD01000128.1, from coordinate 61,975 downwards.
AGCTTCATATCCCCATTGAGTTCCCTCCTTAATGAAAACTAATATAGCGTGTAAGTTTGAATACATTAACCGGATTGTGTTCAACAACTCATTGAGCTTCTATATATGATACCTGAAATGAAACCATACAGTCAAACGTTATGCTTTTGCATTCAAGTATATGAGTACTTCTTCTATAATATATGCGGATTGATTGTGTTAAAGGTTAAACCTCACATTAAATAGAGGTAAAAGAATTGATCAGAAAATATACAATCGCCCAATTGTTAGTATAGATTACACGGAATTATATGAAATACCCTAGTATATCGTTAGAAAATCCGAATTATGCATATTCCATGTCAGGTTATTTTTCGTTTTTACAGCTTTTTCGGGAAAAACCCTATTGTCAAATCCAAAAATCCTGTATATAATGACATTAAGATTTTCAAAACATGTTATATAAACTAACATTAAGAAGGAAGTGGTCAACCATGTTTAAAAAATTACTATTATCAACCGGCCTTATGTCTCTACTCTTACCGACTATGGCATTTGCAGCGGATGACAAAACCCCTGCTCAACTGGCAAGTGCCATCGACTCCGTTTGGGTCATGTTGGCAGCAATACTCGTAATTTTTATGCAAGCAGGTTTTGCACTTCTCGAAGCTGGATCTACACGAATGAAAAATGCAGGTCACGTTGCTGGTAAGACCATTTTAACTTTCGGAATTTGCGCTATTGCTTTCTGGGCAATCGGATTCGGCTTTGCCTTCGGTGATGGAAATAGCTTTATTGGAGAAGGCGGCTTCTTCCTTGATGGTAGTGCAGAACAAACGAAAGCTTCTATAAGTCTTTTCGCAGAATCACCGATTCCTATTAGTATTTTGTTCTTATTCCAACTGGCATTTGCAGGCGTTTCACTTGCAATCGCTTGGGGCGGATTTGCGGAACGCGGTAAGCTTGCTGTTTACTTCATCTTTGGAATTTTGTTTACTGTTTGTATCTATCCGGTTGTTGCTCACTGGGTATGGGGTGGCGGCTGGCTGGGTCAGTTGGGCATGCAGGATTTTGCCGGCTCGACGGTTGTTCATTTACAAGGTGCAACAGCAGCATTGGTAGCAACGATCTTACTCAAGCCTCGTATCGGTAAATATAACAAAGATAAAACACCTAATTTAATCCCTGGACACAATCAAGTATTATCGGTTCTAGGCGTTATTATCCTCTGGATTGGTTGGTTCGGTTTTAACGCTGGCTCCACATTAAGTGCAACTGGCGATGGATTCTTTGGTTATGTTGCTTTAACAACAAACCTTGCTGCAGCAGCAGGCGCAGTAGCTGCCCTTGTGGTATCATGGTTGTACTTTGGTAAAGCGGATATTCCTAGCATGTTGAACGGTGTTCTTGCAGCCCTTGTAGCAATTACGGCGGCTTGCGCATTCGTTACTCCGCGTGATGCGATCATTATCGGAGCTTTGGCTGGAATTATCACCTTCTTTACTGCACAATGGTTTGAAAAAGCTGGTGTTGATGATCCGGTTTATGCTTTCTCCGTTCACGGTATCGCAGGTATTTGGGGTACATTGTCAACAGGTATTTTTGCAACACCGGAATTAGCCAAAGCAGTTAACGTTGGAGGACCTGGCCTATTGTACGGCGGCGGTTTGCACCAATTAGGAGTTCAAGCGTTGGGAGTTTTCGGAGCGTTCGCATTCGTTCTGGTTCTGTCCTTTATTATTCTTGGATTGATTAAAGTAACGATTGGCCTTCGTGTAACTGAAGAAGAAGAAATTGTTGGATTAGACCTTTCCGAGCATGGTACTTACGGATATCCGGAAGCTATGAAGAAAGCTCAAACAAACGCACAAACTTTGTAACAGTATTAGGTCGCAACTGGTATTACAATTAAAATAACAAGGCTGAAGGGGATACCTAATGGAACGTCTCTCATTAGAAATGATTCGCATTGAAATTCAAAAGGCTGGCGATGATAAGCAGCTTCGACGAATACGCGATCAACTGCATGAGGAGTTCGAAGGGCGTCTCCTTCTTTCCAATTCAATCGAATGGAATCGTGAATTGAATCAAGTTCATGATCTTCTCATTGGGAAAGCAGTCGGCCTTGCACAAGTGAACGTTCGGAGAGATGGGGGCGGTGAGCCTCCGTTACCTTTTGCTTTTGTATTGTTTGGAAGTGGGGGCCGCGGCGAACAGACATTGTGGAGTGATCAGGACAACGGATTGATCTATGCAAATCCAGATAATTCAGTGGTAGAGGAGCAGGCTCGTAACTATTTTCAGCTGCTTGCAGAAGCAGTAAGTGAGCTGCTGATGCATCTCGGCTATCCTCCGTGTACAGGTGGAGTGATTTGCACTAATGAGAAGTGGCGCAAGCCGCTGAACGGTTATCGCTCCATGCTTTACGAATGGATGCAGGACCCACATTGGGAGCATATCCGATACTTGCTTATACTTGCAGATATGAGGATTGTTTATGGTGAGAAAAGTCTGGTAACACAGCTATTAGAAGAATTTTATGATTATGTCCTGAAGCATCCCATTATGCTGGAGTACATGCTGCATAATACGCTTCATCATAAAATTTCGTTAGGCTTGTTCGGACAGCTTATTAAAGAGAGATACGGCGAGGATGCTGGTGGGGTAGATATAAAGTATGGAGCCTACATCCCAATTGTAAGCGGGATCCGTTTGCTTGCTGCGCAAGCAGGTGTGATGGCCTCTTCGACAGAGGAGCGGATTCTAGGATTGATGAGGGTGGGTTTTGTTGAAGAGGAAATAGCCCATGATTGGCTAGAAGCGCTGTCTATTGCTTTGAAGCTGCGCTCACTAACACCTTTTCAACTGGAAGAGGGGCATTATACAACCAGGGGAAAATTATCTGCGGACGGATTAACCAAGGAACGAATTAGTGAATTGAAGCTTTGTCTTCGAATTGGTAATGATCTGCAAAAGTATGTAAAAAAAAGCGTCCATAAAGAGATAGAAAAAGGTTAGGTGGTATTGTAATGAAAGACATGAAGCCTGCGGGAAGAATGTGGCATCTATACAAAATGGGCGGAATAACACCTGCCATTACTTCAATGTTTAATGCGCAAAGCGCCCAGCAGATGGCTTTCATTCGATCCATCATGAAGGAGCAGCGGAAAAACTCTTTATATGATATTCCCTTAGATACGGTGGAACTGGTTGTTTTCGACTTGGAAACGACCGGTTTTTCGCCGTATAATGGGGATGAAATTATTTCATTTGGCGCAGTATCAGTTAATGGCGATTCTATCATGGAAGAGCAAACCTTCTATAGTTTGGTTAATCCCAAAAGAGTCATACCGGAGGAAATAGTTCATTTAACTGGAATTACGAATGAAATGGTCGGGGATGCTCCTGATTTACTTTATGGGCTGCGGAATTTTCTGGAGTTTGTCCAGCAAAAGGTTCTAGTGGCTCATGGTTCAGGACATGACAAGCATTTTTTGAATTCGGCCTTGTGGAAAACATCAAAGATTAATTTATCTCATCGCATTCTGGATACTATGATGGTAACCAAATGGCTGAATCCGAAGCTAAAAAGCTATGATTTGGACTCGATGCTGGATCTATATGGCGTTGAAGTCACAACGCGCCACCATGCGCTGGAGGATGCGCTGATGACTGCAAAGCTATGGAGTAAACTGCTGATTGAAATCCATTCGAGAGAAATTCACAATCTAGGTGATTTATACACTCATTTAAGCTATCAGCAATAAAAATCTTTGGTCTGCATGATATTGCGCCGAAGGTTTTTTTGTTAATAATCGAAGATTTTTAAGGTTAGTGCAGCATAACTGATTTTGTCGGAAGAACCTGTACGGCATGAGTCATCAAAATTATTCCTATAGTAATGAAATACTTGTATGTCGTAACATTCATCATGTTGTAGAGACACAATCCAGTGGCTTGGGATGTGAAGCCATGCTGCGTACAAATCCTCAGCGGAAGGAATGGATGCAGCCGTCGGATGTGAATGCAGCACTCCTACAATGGGTTTTACATGACTTGAATGATTCGTAACAATAGGGATCATCACGGCCGGATCCATAACAAAGCTTTTTACAGCGTTTTCAGCAATGTTAGTAACGGGTATAAATTCATCTGCATAAATAGTCTCTGCTTCGTGAGAACCAAGTAAAAAGCCGCATGCTTCATACGGCTTTTTTTTCATGCAATAACATGTGATATGATCCAATGTAGATTTTTTTATGAATACCGTTCTAACCATGGCGATTGAAATTCCTTTTAGGCTTGATCTCTATATTATATTTGTTTTAGGAACATGAAGGAAGGCTTTTTAGTTGATCTGCCCCTTTGGTTTAATAAGAAAGAATACTAAGCCTAATGTCAGAAGTGATAAGCTTGCCACCGTTATGAACACGATTTGACGAGATATGTCCATCATCCAGCTGAATAAGGGAGGACCAAATGCTACTCCAAGAAACCTTAGGCTGCTGTAAATGGAAGTAATCATTCCTCGTTGTTGTCTTTCAACAGAACCCGTGATCATCGTATTTAAGCATGGCAGTAATAAGCCTGTACCGATGCTGCTAATAGTTAGCAGGCCAATTAAGAAATATAAGTTTTTTTCTAAAATAAAAATACAGGCACCTAACGCTATTGTCATAAGGGTAAGCCCGATATTCATCAACCATCTCATTAAGGTTCCATTCTTTTTGATCATCGCTCCGGTTGTGTAAGAAGTTACGACCATGCCCAATAAGGGGATGGCTAACACTAACCCTTTCTTTACACCATCGATTTTGTAGGGTTCTTCCTCTAATATATTGGATAAAAAGAAGAGTACACCGAATAAAACGAATAACGCCAAGGAACCTGCGAAAAATGCAGTGATTAACCAACGACCTTTTTGTTTTAAAATAGCACCGATCGATTTCAAGTAGGGTTTTAGTTTTTGAGCCTGTTGTTCCTTTTTTGGTTCTTTTAATAAAAACATAACAGCAAGCAAAGAGATCAAGCAAAACACAGGGAAAGCAAAAAAGGCAGCATACCAAACAATGAGAGCAAACAAAGTGCCGATGATGGGGCTTAGTACTTTGCCCATCCCATTGGATGCCTCCGTTAAGCCTAGCGCTTTGCTTTCCGTGCCTCCCTTATATAGATCCCCTGCCAATGCCATAGCTATGGGGGCCGTCCCAGCTGCGCCAAGCCCCTGAATGGCTCTTGCGATGATTATGATCGTGTAAGAGTTCCAGACAGCTCCAAAGCCTGCTAGAACGCCTGCTGCTCCGTAAATGATTAAGGAAGGGATCATAATGGCCTTTCGAGAAAAACGGTCTGACAAGTAGCCTGAGATCGGTATAACGAGACCTGCAGTTACCGAGAATAAGGTGATAACGAGACTGCTTTGAAATTTACTGATCCCAAGCTTATCCTGCATCTCAGGTAGAATAGGAACCAGCATGGAGTTGCCTAATACAAGCACTAACGGAACTGTGGCAATCGCTATGAATTCCCATATTTGCCCTTTGGATTTGCTGCTTTTTTTATCCTTTTGATTAGGGGGAGGAGCTGTAGCTGCTTCCGTTTCCATATCGCTCTCGAAGGTGATATTTAGCTTGCGATTCTTTGTCTTTTGCATCGGTCGAAAGTCTCCTCTAAAACAATGGTGTACAAATAATGTGCCCTAAGGGCGAAGTTGTCATTCTTTATGACTTATTAAACGGAAGCATCCAAATAACAGGGAAACATTTTGGTTACAATATGAATTAAGCTAAAAGAATAAGACTCCAATTGAGGGAAATAATTGATTTAGAGGAGCTATAATAATGAAACGAAAATTTCCAGCGGTGATCATTGCTCTATTGTTAGTGGGCTTAGCCGCTTATCAGATGATTCAAAACGAACGAGAGGTTAGTGCTGCCGGGAGTATCAGGCCTCCCGAAATGGCGAGGAATAAACCAGTGCCGTCATTTACGTTAAAGGCGCTGGATGGGAAGGGATATGAAGTTGGCGGTGAGAGGGAGAAGCCTTTAATTGTGAATTTTTGGGCTTCGTGGTGCGGACCTTGTCATGAGGAAGCGCCGGATTTGAAACGAATGTATGATAAATACGGTGGACAAATGGATCTGTACAGTGTTAACGTTACCAAAGATGATAGGCTTGAGGACGTAAAGGGGTTTGTTAAGAAGTATGATTTATCCTTCCCTGTATTGCTGGATCAGAAAGGGACGAGTGCAGAATTGTATCGGATATTGTTTGTTCCAACCAGCTTCTTAATTGACAAGCATGGTATTCTTCGTGATGTGATACATGTTCTCCCTCCGGATTTGCTGGAACAACGAATACAACTGCTAATTAACAGTTGAGGAGACATATAAAAGCGCGGCAGTACGGATTTGATATTCCGTACTGCCGCGCTTTTGGTTATTGACGGTATGATTAGTGATTAACCAAGCCGATACGTTCTTTTTGCTCTTCAATTTGTACGGTGCTTCTTGTTTTCCCGATTAGAGCGTAGCGTAGGCTATCGATTAGAGCATCTGCGCTCGCCACAATAATATCAGCGGATACGCCGACGGTGCTCCATGTGTTATGGAAATCAGTGGATTCAATTAACACGCGAACTTTAGCAGCGGTTTTATCCTTTTCATCAAGTACACGCACCTTGTAATCGCTGAGATGCATATCTTGGAGTACAGGGTAATATTGCAACAAGCATTTGCGCAGCGCGTTATCAAGGGCGTTAACAGGTCCGTTGCCCTCTGCGGCATTATAGACGGATTCACCGTTTATGCTTAGCTTCACAATGGCCTCGGTGACAACAGGTTGATCATCATTTTTAGCTACTATTATCTTGAAGGATTCCAAGGTGAATAATTCTTCTTGCTTCCCGTAAGCATCTCGGATCAGAAGCTCTAACGAAGCGTCCGCTCCCTCGAACTGATAGCCTTGATGCTCCATTTCTTTAATTTGTTCAATTAATTTACGTGATTGTTCGTTATTGTTATCGAAATTCAATCCAAGCTCTTGAGCTTTAAATACCAGATTGCTTTGACCTGCCAGCTCGGACACAAGCACTCGCTGCTTGTTCCCGACAAGCTCTGGTTTAATATGCTCATAGGTGCTCGCATTTCTTAGAATAGCCGAGACATGAATTCCGCCTTTATGGGCAAAAGCTGCAGCGCCTACGAAAGCTTGATTCACAGGCAAATGCATATTAGCGATTTCACTGACATAACGAGCAACATTAGACAAGCCTTGTAGTTGCTCTTCCGAAATACAGGAGTAGTTAAGCTTTAGCTGTAAATTAGGTATGATTGAGCATAAATTTGCATTGCCGCAGCGTTCCCCAAACCCGTTTATCGTACCTTGAACTTGCGTAGCTCCTGCCATTACAGCTGCCAGGCTGTTCGCAACACCGAGCTCGCAATCATTGTGGGCATGAATGCCCACAGGAATGGAGACGAACCGTTTTACAATTGTTACAATCTCACTTATTTCATGAGGAAGGGATCCGCCGTTCGTATCGCATAAAACGATCCAATCTGCTCCAGCTTCTTCTGCTTTTTTTATGGTTTGCAGAGCGTAATCTGCATTGTTTTTGTACCCGTCAAAGAAATGCTCAGCATCGTAGATGATTTCCAAGCCTTTACTTTTCAAATAATGGACGGAATCATAGATCATTGAAAGATTTTCTTCTAAAGTGGTCTGGATAGCTTGGTGCACATGGAAATCCCATGATTTACCGAAAATGGTTGCAACTGGCACTCCAACTTCCAAAATACGGTTGAGATTGATGTCGTTCTCAGGCAGCGTATCTTTGCGACGGGTACTGCCAAAAGCTGTAACCTTTGCATGCTTGAGGCCAAGCTCCTTAACACGGGTGAAAAATTCAATATCTTTATTGTTGCTGCCGGGCCAGCCGCCCTCAATATAGTGAACTCCAAGGGAATCAAGCTTGCGGGCAATTTTCATCTTGTCCTCGACAGATAAGCTAATACCTTCGCCTTGAGTGCCGTCTCTAAGAGTAGTGTCGAATATTTTTACGAAGTTGGCCATGGGTTATCCTCCTGCTATAAGACTTGCACAAAATATGATTCATTATTATATCACAATAATTCCATCAAAGGGTATCATTTTCACAAAAAAGGCGGTTTACGTTGCTTGACCTGAATATGCAAGGAAGGTATGCTGAAAGATGAACGGCTATATGTGAAGTTACATTCTAATAGGGGGCAATTCCATGTCTGCTACTATTCTGGCCAGAACCTCTACTACCGGTTCCGAATTTGCATCCTACTATTATGTTCAAATATATTCAGAGCCTGTCCATAGTAGAATTGAAATGATTCAAGCTATATTATGGAGTTCCCGCGCTGAATATGAACAATGATAATAATCAAGCTTATCCAGTTAACGGAAGAGTGATCCTTCATATTGATATGAATGCTTTTTATTGCTCGGTCCACGAGGCTGTTGAGCCTGAGCTTTACAAAGGAAAACCGACCGCTGTTGCCGGTAGTGTGGAGCTGCGCAAAGGTATTATCGTCACCTGCTCTTATGCCGCAAGGGCAAAGGGGATTAAGACGGGCATGCTGGTTGGCCAAGCGCTGAAAAAATGCTCTGACTTAATTCTTATTCGCCCGAATTTTGATTTGTACAGGCAATATTCCAATGCGTTTATGAATATTGTATATAACTACTCACCTTTAGTGGAAGCCATGTCAATCGATGAATGCTATGTGGACATTACAGGGTCCAAGCAATTCGGTACCCCTTTGGAAATTGCTGAGCTTATCCAAAGTCGTATTCGCGGGGAACTGCTTCTACCCTGTTCAGTTGGTGTGGCACCCAATAAGCTGCTCGCCAAAATGGCCTCGGATATGAAGAAGCCAAATGGCCTTACCGTACTGAGAAAGCGAGATGTGCCGCGGGTATTGTGGGATCTGCCCTGCGCCGATTTGTACGGTATTGGCAGCAAGACAGCAGAAAAGCTAAAGCGTTTAAATATCCTTACTCTGGGTCAGCTTGCCAAGGCAGAGGAGAAGCTGCTTAGAGAGCACTTCGGTGTAATGGGGGTAATATTAAGACATTCAGCTAATGGTGAGGATGATTCTCCTGTTCAGCCGGAGCGCGAGCAAAGCAAATCAATCGGTCATACCACAACGCTTCCTGTTAATTTTACTGATTTATCTGACATTCGCAGAGTTTTTCTTAATTTATCCGATCAGGTTGGAAGGCGTCTCCGCAAGCAAATGCTGCTGGCTCAGACCATACAGATCACTATTCGCGATCCTGATATGAGAACAATTACACGTGCCGCCAAACTCAAGACTCCAACGGAAAACCGAGAGGATATCTATAGCATGTCTTGTAAATTATTTGAAGAGAATTGGTCCAAAGGCAAGCCAGTCCGGCTTCTTGGGATCACGCTTCAAAACTTATTGGATAAATCGGAGGCCGTAGTTCAATTGGATTTGTTTGATTATGAGAAGCAGCCTTCGAGGGAGAAGCTTAATAAGGCGATGGACGCTCTACGTGATAAATTCGGGGAAAGCGCGATATTGACCGCGGGTATGCTGGGAGACGATCCATCATCGCTCATACGCGACCACAAAGCAAGAGGTACGTCTCTGCAAATGGATCATCTTAGGTTAAATCGGTTGGAGGATAAGAAGTAAGAGATGACGAGTGTGATTGGGTTCGTGGGGTTTTCAAATAGTGGTAAAACGACACTGATTTCTAAATTGGTAACCCATTTTACCAATTCAGGTCTGAAGGTGGCTGTGATTAAGCATGATGCGCATGGGCATTATAAAGAGGCTGAAGGAGCGGATTCCACCCATTACAGGGAAGCGGGAGCTGCTGCGACAGTTGTCATCTCACCTGATTCCTATATGGCATTCCGGCGGGAAGTTACTGAGCTAGAGCCCATCGTGGCGATGCTCCAAGTTGAACAAAGCTATGAGCTCATTTTTGTAGAAGGCTTCAAGAACGGAGCTCATAATAAAATAGCTTTGTTCCGTAATGAAGAGCAAGCCGAAATTATAAGAAGCTTACCCCAACCTCCTGCTGCTGTCGCATCGTTTGAAACATTCAAGAAACTAGTGCCCGCAACTATTCCTTTTTTGGAAATAGATGATATATGCGGAATTGCAGAGTGGATCGAGATTCATATGAAGAAGAATAGTATTTGAACTTTCTCTTGTTTTATATTATATTTTAGGATGAGCTTACAATTTAGGGAGGAATTTAAAAATGGCAAAATATACTTGGGTTGAAAAAGATACCTGTATCGCTTGTGGGGCCTGTGGAGCAACAGCTCCAGATATTTATGATTATGACGATGAAGGTTTGGCAGAAGTAATTTTTGATGGTGACGGCAACAAAGGCGTAACTGAAATTCCTGATGACTTGTACGATGATTTGCAGGATGCTCAAGATGGCTGTCCAACCGATTCTATCAAAGTAGCGGATACACCTTTCAATTAATAATCATTTTCGACAAAAAGCCTTTTTTTCTAGGGATTTATTCCTATGAAAAAGGGCTTTTTTTGTTAAAATTCGTAGAAATTCCATGTATTTAGGAGGGATTTATGGTAAGATTATGTACGAAACTTTGGGTTGGAGGGGTTAAATGAGAAAGGGTATCAGTAAAACGGCAATGATCGTAATTGGTAATACAGTTGTTGTGCTAATTTGTTTGATTTTTCTTACTTTTGGACTATGGAAAGTGCTATCCGACCAAGTATTCGACATAAATATGAAGCAGTCTATGACTGGAGCGCCGCATGGTGATATTTTGGTGATTGGTATTGATGCGGAATCGATCAAAGCGGTTGGGCCCTATCCTTGGGACCGCAAAGTATATGCCCAGTTGATCAACCAACTAGAAAAAGCTGGAGCCAAAGTCATTGGTTTTGATATTGAGCTCTATTCGCAAAGTAATAATCCAGAGAGCGACAAGTTGCTTGGAGAGGAGATTGCAAAGTATAAAAATATAGTTTTTCCTTCCCATGCCGAACTGGAGAATGAATTCGCTCGTTCAACTAAAGTTAAAGAAGGCGAACTGCTCATGGCCAGTGGTGTACAGCATCCAATCCCCGCTATTAATAAATCTCCTAACAAGGCGCATATCAATGCAGCATTTGACACAGATGGCATCATTCGTTTTAACTGGCTACAGATCAACACACCTGAAGGTATTCTACCTACGATGGGACTTGCTATGGCTCAATTAGCCGGTGAGGATGTAATTAAATATTTGAATATGCCCGTACAACAAAACAGTCCTAAATCCCAAATGCTCATAAAGTGGGACGGTGTGGAGAAGGATTTTGAAACCATTCCTTTTTCCGAAGTTTATAATGGTAAAATTCCAGCGAGTACATTTAAGGACCGAATCATATTGGTCGGTTATACCGCACCAGGCTCGGATGAAGGGATAACACCGGTCGAGCGCCATATGCATCTGGTTTATGCCCATGCTAATATTTTGAATCAGATCCTGAATCAAAAAACGATTACACCAGTCAGCGGCTCTGTGACGGTTGCATTAGCGGCATTAATGATTTTGTTATTCGGTTTCTTAACGTGGAAATTGAAGGCAATATCCGGTATCATTCTGGTTTTTTCCGTTTCAGTTGGTCTTATGATAGCACAGTACATAACTTTCGCTTATAGCAATCTTTATTTAGATTCGATCGGGGCAGTTTTGAGCGGATTAGTTTCATACTTAGGCAACATAGCTATGAAAACCTACTTTGAAACGAAGCAAAAAAACTATATAACCAAGCAATTTGGACGTTACATCTCCCCAGATCTAGTTAAAGAGATAGCAAGCAGTGATTCGGAAATTCAGCTAGGCGGAATCAAAAGAGAGTTAACGCTGCTGTTCCTGGATGTTAGCGGATTTACTCCACTTTCGGAGAAGCTTAAGCCGGAGGAAGTTGTTGATTTCTTGAATATGATGTTCAATTTAATTACAGAAAGAGCTCTTGAAAATCACGGTACCATCGATAAATTTATAGGTGATGCAGCTATGATTTTGTACAATGCTCCATTGGATGTACCTAATCATGCTTATTATGCAGTAAAGACCGGCTATGAAATCCAAAAAGGTATGGAGCAGGTTCGTGCAGATGTTGAGGCTAAATATGGCATTAATCTGAGTATAAGAATTGGTATTAATACGGGGGATGTGGTTGTAGGAAATATCGGTTCCTATTTACGCGTGGACTATACGGCAATTGGCGACAATGTCAACACTGCAGCAAGAATCGAATCGACAGCTAGTCCGAATCAAGTTTGGGTATCTGAGTCCACATATGAGCAGACAAAGGATTATATCGAATATAACTTTGCCGGTGAGAAGCTAATGAAGGGGAAAAGCTCAGCATTGAAGTTGTTTGAGGTTGTAAACATAACAGGAGCTCCGAAAGAGGGCGGAAAAGCGGGAAAAGCCTCTTAATGTGTCAAATTTTGCATTGCTTATTGAAAACTATCAAATTACAATCAAGAGAGTGAATAATTCGTTGAAAATGAATGATAGAGATGAGAGGAGATTTAATGTGGGACATTCAAAGCGAATGAGGATGGATGGAAAGAAATCATTTTTGTCGCTAGTTGTTGCATCTTGTATGGTATTTTCATTATTATCGACTACACTGTCCAAGCCGGTAGAAGCAAAATCAACTAGAGCGGCAATATTAGTAGATGTAAATGGAACCGTTAGCGTCAAAAAGGCAGGAGGCTCCAAATCTTACACCGCCTACAAAGATATGAGCTTAAATGAAGGCGACGTCATTATTACAGGAGCAAGCTCTTCTGCCGTATTAAAAATTGCCGATCATGATGATGAAATTACGATAAGCGATAATGCGGAAGTTAGCATAGCAGAACTGTCTGAACAAGGCGCAGGGAAAACGTCTAAAATAAAGTCCTGGGCTGGTTCATTGTGGGTTAAGGTTAAATCCTTGGTAAGCTCAGAAGATGAATTTGAGGTTGAAACGCCCACAGCCGTCATGGGTGTTCGTGGAACACAATTAGGCATATCCATTAATCCTGAAACCGGAATTATGACCGTGTTTCTGGCGGCAGGGAAGATTGATGCATCAACAACTACAAACAACGGGCAAGGTGGCACACAGGAAACTGCCAACACGATCTTGCTGCCATCTCAACAGCTGAATCTGGATAGTAGAGATGAAGTAAAGGATTTGAATTTAAAAGTAGATATTATAGACATTGATGCATTTATACGGGCAGCATCTCCAGAAGTCATTAAAGCTCTCATTCTAAATAAAGCTCTTATTGATAAAGAAAATCAAGAATTTATAGCTGCTAAGAAACAAGAGATTGCCGAGAACGGTGAGTCCAATACCGGTGATTCGTCTCTGACCATTAAGGATCAATCCACTCTAGATAAAGTCAGCCAAAACTTAGATAATCTAATTGGAAATATTGCTAAAGCAGCATTGGCACAAAATAAAATTAGTACAGCTGAAATGAATGCTCTCATTTCGGAAGCCAACAAGAAAATTGATGACGATCAGAAAAAGCTGGATTTAAATAAAGTAGTGCCTTTGGATAAGACTGCGGGTGTCGACGCTGAAATGGAACGACTAAAAAAAGCTGAGCTTGAGAAATTAAATGCGAAAAAGCAAGCAGAGCTAGAAGCGAAACAAAGGCTTGAAAAGGAAAAGTTGGAAAAATTTAAAGCTGCCTTAGAAGCAATGGAAAAAGAAAAAAAGCGAATTGAAGAAGAAAATAAGAAAGCAATTGAAGCTGCTAAACAAAAAGCGGAAACCGAATATCTCAGCAAGCTGAGCGAAGAAGAGAAGAAGCGTTACGAAGCGGAAAAGAATGGTTCTACAGGAAATGAACCTGCTCCTACACCTACACCATCGCCTACACCATCACCATCACCGAATAGACCAAGCACTATTAGTGTGAAGCCGCCGGTATTGGTGAATCCGACAGCGAATACAACCAATACAACAGGAAATGTGGAAGTAAAACTAACGGCAGCCACAGGTTCAAACATAGAAATCCTGAATGGAGACACGGTTGTTGCCACTCTTCCTGGCAAAGGTGAGCTAGAATCCATATTCTCTTTACCTCTTCAGAATGGAATTTATAATTTAACGGCTCGTGCAGAAAGTGGCGGCAGATATAGTACTTCTGTTGTTATTCCGACAATAACGGTTCAAATACCGGACGTTCTGTTTACTCAGGCAAGCAAAGATGCTAATACGGTAACTTTGCAATTGTCGATGGCCAATTTCCCGAAGGCTAAAGAGTTTTATGCGGTTCAAGCTCACTTGGTTTATAACAATACATTGAGCTACATAGGTCCAAAAGAGCTTACAGACACACCGAATACGGTGTTTGACGGAGCCGACATATCAGCTGAAACATTGAATCAACATATTGGAAATACTCAGTATGAACTAATTTACGCCGCTTCTCAATTCGAAGCATCTACTTCAACCGCTGAAATTAATAATATTACAGTAGTAGGGACAAAGGCTTTGGTGTCAATTCCGTTGACCTTCTCGCCGAATGCAACAGGTTCAACAAAAGTAGATCTTGTTTATGTCAAGGTTGTAAATAAAAACGGCGCTACCGTTGCGGAGTTTACGACTCCCAAATCGATTACTGTTACAAAGTAAGGTTTGAATCGGGAAGGGGAACCATATGAAAAAAGTAAGCAAGCTCGTTGCTCTAAGTATTCTAGCATCGGTCCTAATGAGCAGTACTACAGCGTGGGGAGCATCGTTATCCTCAGATAGTGTTAAGGGCAGCAATAACCAGATATTGACTGATGTTACAACGGTTGCTGGAATCGGGGATTTCAGCGCTGAGAATGGGGCTGCACTTTCGTCCACGTTCCGCAGTCCTTCAGGTATCGCTATTTTGCCTAATGATTCTTTGCTAGTCGTCGACACTCGCAATCATTTACTGCGTTTGGTCAAGGACAATCAAGTAAGCACCTATGCCGGGCTTAGCTTAAAAAAAGACAGTAAAGGTTTTCCGATCGGTGGAAGATATGACGGTATCAAGGAAGAATCATTTTTCCAAAATCCCGCTGGCCTAACGGTTGACAGCCAAGGAAATGTATTTGTTGCTGATGCAGGTAACAACGCAATCCGTAAAATTACACCTTCGGGTCAAGTTATTACCCTTGCAGGTAACGGTCTTATAGGAATGAAGGATGCTACTGGAATGGAGGCTACCTTCTACAATCCTTCCGATGTTGCTGTAGCAGCAGATGGGACTATCTATGTTGCTGATACATTGAATCATTTAATTCGAAGCATCAGTCCAAGTGGACAGGTAAAGACATTAAATGCTTTGTCTGGCCGTCTTATCGAGGTTACGCCCGGACAAGTGATTCAATCAGGCGATTATGCGGATGGCATCCTAGCTTCTGCTAAATTCAACGAACCAAAGGGACTTGCTCTAGATAGCAAAGGAAATCTATATGTAAGTGATACGGGTAATCAAAGAATTCGTTATATTGATCTTCAGAAGAACACGGTATCAACGGTTGCTGGCAGCAGCTTAAATGATACGAAAACTGGATTATACGGCAAGTCAGATTTATATGCTGCTGGTGACTTTGCAGATGGGTCTGCTGACAAAGCTTTGTTTAATTCTCCACAGGGTATTGCAGTTACGGATGAAGGCGGTCTTCTAATTGCGGATAGCAATAATCATTCGATTCGCTATTTACTAAACGGTCAAGTATCCACAATAGCCGGAGCAGCAAATCTCCGTGGAGGAGAAGCTGACGGTGCTGATCGCAGCGCACAGTTAAGAAATCCTTCCGATGTGGCTGTTTCAAAGGATGGAAGCATCTTTGTAGCAGATGCTAGCAACAATAAGCTGCGTAAGATTAGTTTGTATCGTCTACCGACAAACCTTCCAAAGAATGATGAAGTGAAGGTAGTCTACGGTTCACAATTGATTAAATTTGATGTGAAGCCTGAAATTAAGGAAGGCAGAACTATGGTTCCAATCAGAGCCATTACGGAAGCATTGGGATACCAAGTAACCTTCAATGATGCAGAACGCAGTGTTCAACTGTCAAAAGACGGTGTTGCCATTGAACTGTATATCGATGAAACGGGTATTAAAAGAACGGTTCAAGGAAATGATGCAGTTATGAAGGAAACAGATGTAGCTCCTTACATTAAAGAGGATACAACTTATGTACCCGTACGTTTCTTCGCTGAACAAATAGGTTTGAACGTCCAGTGGAGTGATGCTGCCAGGACTGCTATTCTTCGTTAATTTACATTAATAGTTCCTTTTGGCTTCGCTTCTGAAAGACCTATAGTGTTGAAAAGCAGAGGGTTCTGCTCTTCACATTATAGGTCTTTTGGATTATGATAGTAGACAAAAGCCCACTAGGTTGGAGGCGGGACCGAATGTCCAGTATGCAAGAGCTGCAGAATCGAGTGGAAGAATTGGAGAAGCGGAATAAGGAGCTCTCTCTATTACTGGAATCGACTGATGAGTTGAAGAAAGGCACAACCGAAACGGATGATCCTTTCTCAATTAGTGTCATCCATTCTCTAGTATTAGCTCTAGATTCCCGAGATCCGTATACGGCAGGTCATTCATCAAGAGTGGGATTATATTCGTTGTGGATTGCTAGAGAACTGGGGATTTCCGAAATTGAATGCAAACATTTCTATAGGGCAGCCTTGATGCATGACATAGGTAAAATCGGTGTTCCGGATCGGGTTTTATTGAAGGCTGACAGTCTGAATGATGAAGAATTTCAGATTATGATTTCCCATACAACAATCGGTGCTAGAATATTATCCAAGATGCAGCCGGAAAAACGGATGATTCAGGCGACTGAGGTAGCTTTGTATCATCATGAGAAGATGGATGGCTCAGGCTATCCGGAAGGATTGCAGGGAGAGGAAATACCATTCTACGCAAGGATCGTTGCTGTGTCAGATGCTTTTGACGCTATGACGACAGATCGTCCCTATGCTAAGGGAAGAAGCTACAAGGATGGAGTAATCGAGATTATTCGGTGCAAAGGAACGCATTTTGATCCCCAGGTTGTAATGGCCTTCGAAAAGGTTATGCACACTAGAAACTATTTAAGGGATGAGTTTGAAGTAAGACCGTTCGTTGCACCCGTGGAATAAGACTTTATAAGCTGAATAAAGGATAGTTTTTTGCACCAGGTTCTTCGATACCATGGTGTTTTTTTCTGCCCTAAAAAAATTTGAAAAAGAAGCCGATATTAAGTGGGAAGGGTGGAAGGAAGGGATTGGATGAAGGAAAAAGAGCATGAGGAGCAGCTAAAACAATTTTTTAAGCATCAAGAAGATCCACTTCATTTGAAAAAATATGTGCGTGAGCACCCGAATAATAAAATGGCCTGGTATTTGTTGGGTCGCGAATATGATGCTCAAGGTAAACGCGGTAAAGCGTTGTATTGCTATTCACAAGCAGGGGAGGTTTACGAAGCCTTCGAGAATAAAGCTATTCCCGTTTCTCAGGAATCCCTTCAGTCGTTGAAGCAATGGGAACATAGAGTAATGAGAAAACGCTGGCTTAACCGCTTACGAGTAGCTGCCCTAACCGCGCTGGTTCTAGCAGCGATTGCCTATTTACCACCATTTCAGCCTAGTTCGCAGCCCATATCCAGCATTTCGTCACTTCCCCAGGATGTAAGCACGGCACTGGTTGAACAAACAAAGGTCTATTATGTGACGGCCGGTAAAAATAAAGAAAATGTAGGTGCAGCCTTACAGGAAATGCTGATTAAAGAACGATTGAACAGCTATGCGATATTAGCCTATGGTAAGCCAACGGATGATGGTAAGTGGATCTCGTGGCTGAAGCCTCCAGATTTATTGCTTTCCGTCGAGGGCAAGCAAGATGCCGCCCAGCAGCAAATATACTACCATGATGCGGAAAGCTGCAGCTGTCAGCCTACTGATTCCACGAAAGCGCGCGCGATTTATCAATCCTGGGCCGGACAACGAGAGCAGGAGCTCGTTCTTCGATCAGCGATAGCTGCTTACACGCGGAAAAATGGTCAACCACCTGAAGAGCTGCAAGCATTGAATAAGCCTTATCCACAGAATGTATTACCTGGTATTACACCTTTCATGCAGCAGCTATACGATCAACAGAAGGAACTGATAACAACTGATTCGCCTGATCTGCAAAGTAAGAATCAATCGGTGACAAGTCCTGGCTCTGCGCCTGAAACAGCAAGTATTGGCTCTGGGGGATCTGATTCTACTAAACCTTTATCAGGTCCAAGTGGACTTATGAAACCGTTGACTGAACCTATTCGAATCGTTATTGATAAGACAAACCACCGATTGGCGGTTATAAGCGGCCAGATGATTGTGCGCAGTTATCCGGTAGGCTTAGGAGCTAATAAAACACCGGAAGGCACGTTCGAGATATCGGAAAAGGTTCGGAATCCAAATGGGAAATCCAATGGGGACTTTGGCAGCAGAGGCATGGCGCTTTCGGATACTTTGTATGCCATCCACGGGACTAACAAGCCTTCAAGCATTGAGAAGGATCAATCATTGGGCTGTATCCGCATGCTTCAGGAGGATGTCGAGGAATTGTTTGATATGGTTCCATTAGGCACCTCTGTAACGATTGGAAAAGGCCTTCTGCCTTCTGAAATCAAGCGGGGTGAGCCAGTATTTAGGTTGCCTCTTAACAGCAATGAAATGAATCCTGGGAAAGTATACAAATGGCTGGATTAATCCGAAGGGTCTAGTAATTAAATAATAGGTAACGATAGAACGTGAAAAAAAGGATATCAGGAGTTATAGCCTGGCATCCTTCTTTGTTGTTTGAATTTTTGAGTTTGAGCGATGGGGCATTTATTTATTCAATAGCAATAATACAGTCATGGCAATGATTACTGCCGCGAATACGCAGCCCACCCAAATTAAAAGTTTTTTGTTGACCTCGTCTTTTGGTTTACGCTGCTGCAAATAAGTTGGTTTTTTACGCTGCATAGGGATCAGCCCTGCCTTTTAAATGGATTTAGGAATATTTTATCATAATGTACCCATTTAAACAGATGATTTTACAAGACATGTCCTCTTTATTTTTCCTGCATAAAACGATAAACTGTTCAGAGAGAGCACTTAACGTTCGTGGGGGAGAGACATATGCTTTATAAAAAGATAGCTAAACCGATTTTATTTTCAATGGATCCTGAAAAGGCGCATCATCTTACAATAGATGGCCTTCACGCAGTTTCGAAATTTCCAGGAGGTAAGGAGCTGCTTAGAGGACTATACGCGGTCCCAGAATATCCTGAATTAAGAACCGAATTGTGGGGAATTCCCTTCGCTAATCCTGTCGGATTGGCTGCAGGTTTGGATAAGAATGCAAAGGCTGTTACTGGCTTTTCGAGCATAGGCTTCGGATTTATGGAGGTTGGTACGGTTACACCGAAGCCGCAGGCCGGCAACGAACTGCCGAGGCTTTTCCGTCTGCCAGAAGACGTGGCTCTGATCAATCGTATGGGTTTTAATAATGTAGGAATCGAAACGATGGCGCAGCATTTGCAGGAAACAGGCAAACGTACTATACCGGTAGCTGTCAATATTGGGAAAAACAAAGCTACGCCAAACGAGCATGCAGAAGACGATTACCGTGCCTGCATTCGAGGGCTTTATAATTATGGCGATTTCTTCGTGGTGAATATCAGCTCGCCGAATACTCCGGATTTACGCAGTTTGCAGCATGGTGACGATTTATCGCGGCTGCTCGATGCCGTTCAAGAAGAAATGAAGCTGCAGCATCAACAAAAGGGAGGGGCAGCCAAGCCTGTTCTTGTTAAAATAGCTCCTGATCTTCGAGAGGAAGAAGTTTCGTACATGGTTCAAACCATTGTCAAAAGTGGTGTTTCAGGCATCATTGCCTCCAATACAACGATCTCAAGGGATGGATTGACGCATCGGCATAAAGGAGAAATGGGCGGACTAAGCGGCAGACCGCTCACTGAACGTTCCACTCGTTTGATCCACTCGATATATGCAGCCACTGAAGGCAAGCTCCCTATTATCGGATCTGGAGGGATTTTCACAGCGCAGGACGCTTATGACAAAATATGTGCCGGTGCTAGTTTGGTAGAAGTATACACGGCGCTCATTTATGAAGGACCTGGTTTAATACGGCACTTGAATGAGGGATTATTAACCCTTCTGCGTAAGGATGGTTTCAAACATATAACGGAAGCGGTCGGTTCTGCACACCGACGTTAGTAAGAATGGAGGAACTTGGATGGATGGACGCGACTGGAAAAAATTCCTGTTACCCTACGAACAAACTGTCGAGGAATTAAAAGTTAAATTCAAAACATTGCGCGGCGAATTGAAAAGCAGAGAGGAATATTCTCCAATTGAATTCGTAACCGGACGGGTTAAGAAAGTTTCCAGTATTCTCGAAAAATCAAAGCGATTGAATGTTCCTAGTGAGCAATTAGAGAAAGGCATTGAGGATATTGCTGGGATTCGTATCATGTGCCAATTTGTTGAGGACATTGAAAGGCTGGCTGAGCTGATCCGCAAGCGTGAGGATATGACTCTAGTCTATGAAAAGGATTACGTCACTAACAAGAAACCGAGCGGGTATCGCAGCTATCACATGATAGTAGAATATCCGGTGCAAACAGCGCTAGGGATGAAGCGGGTGTTGGCTGAGGTTCAAATTCGGACGCTGGCAATGAATTTCTGGGCTACAATTGAACATTCTCTTAATTATAAATATCGAGAGAGCTTGCCGGAGGAAGTGATTAAGCGGCTAAGTAAGGCCGCTGAAGCCGCTTATTTGCTTGATCAAGAAATGAGCAGCATTCGCGATGAAATCATGGAAGCACAGCAGTTGTTTGATGATAATTCGAATATTATTTCACGCGTA
This sequence comes from Paenibacillus foliorum, assembly GCF_013141765.1. Lineage (GTDB taxonomy): Bacteria > Bacillota > Bacilli > Paenibacillales > NBRC-103111 > Paenibacillus_S > Paenibacillus_S foliorum. Next base: position 41,047 of record NZ_WHOD01000128.1, on the reverse strand, counting down.
TTAAATGGAATTCAAGAGCTGTATTTCTACTACCGAGTAAGAGAAGCTGCCCAATTCCAGCTGCGCTTCAATGAGCACTGGGAGACTGATGACGTTAGATATCTTAAGGAGCTGTCAGCCGAGATTGATGAAGCTATTGCTCGGGCTAAGAAAGGGTAATGGCCTGCTTGCAGCCTGGGTTTACCCTATCCGAAGTTATTGAGGTGAAGCCGTGATAGGAGAGCAGCCGTATGACCTGCTTTATGTAAAATTTATTTATTACTTTAATGTGGAACGGGATTATTTCGAATGTCATGAGGTCATGGAGGAGCTCTGGCTGGAGGAAGGTAGAGCTCCTTTATATCAAGGCCTTCTTCAGGTAGCGGTAGGTCTTTACCATCACAGTAACGGTAATGTGAGCGGAGCAATTAAGCTGTTTACAGCAGCGTTGGAGAAGCTTGTGAATTCCAGACAGCCACGATTGGGCATTAATTTGGAACACCTGGTGCAGGATAGCAAGCTTTATCTGAGTCGCTTGGAACAATTGGAGCAGGAGCCGTTCGAATTTTATGATTTGGATATTCAAATTACGGATCCTGAGCTTGCTCAGCTGGTAGAAGAGCTTATAATGAACCCGCCAGTAGTTAATCACGAGGAAGAATAAGAAAACGGAACGGAAGGCTGTGCCCACTACGGCATTTGCTTTCTTTTTTTGTTGTTTATGTGGAGTGGTATTCCGCTGTTGATGGGCCCCTAAATGAAGGATTTTTTACATTAGCGTGGAATACATCAATACGCTTACAACATGAGTGATTCTTTGAACAGACTGCGGGGAATACGGTATGAAGCTCAACATTAGAAAAGTACAAAAACCTTTTATTTGGCTTGCAGCCGGGCTAGCTGTGCTAATTGCGACAAGCTTCATTGTTTTTTCATACCCTGTACGGACAACCCCATTTGTTAAAGCGATAGATGCATCCGATCAAAAGGCAGGCTCTGCCAAAATTATTGCTACACCAGTCAGCTATAGCGTGAAGGAAGATTTTAAGAATTCGAATGTTGAACTGCCGAAGCATGATTTTGGTTCCCTACAGGTTAGCAAGTCCAAAGTAAATCGCGGTATACAGCTCCTCGCCAAGCAAGGGCATGTACAGGGACAATATGTGGCTCCAGACCAAACGCGAATGGTCTATTTGGTACAACGCCTGCAGCAAGAGGAAAAGGATGCTTGGGCTCAGGTCGAGCTTGTATCTGTTGATCCTCAAACACAGCAAATGCTCATAGAACCGATAGGGTTCACTTACACTAACGGAGAACAACTGGAAGCTGCGCTGCAATCGACGGGGTTGAGCGGTTTTGTATCCAATGATGAATTTCTATATACGACTGTAAAAAATGAACATGATGAGTGGGTTTATTTGCTCAACAAATTTAATTTTACACATAAGACGGTAACCCCTGTAATGGAATTATTCCGCTATTCGTATACAGATAATAATAACAAACCTCCTGTAATTTATTGCTCGCAGCTTTCCCCTGATAAAACACATTTGTTCGTGCGTGATAGTAGAAATGGGATTGTCAGCTATGATTTGGGTACGGGAGAGGCGAAGCTGAGTAGTAGTGACTCTAACGAGGTTAAGCCCGGTGAATATTTTGAACTATTAGAGGATAATGGAATCGCCTTGTACAGTGCTTCCCGTTATCAAAGTGATGTGTTGTGGGTTGATCTAAATACAGGTGTGAGACGTCAACCGTTTATTGCAGAGCAGGGCTTTGTTGAGGTCGGGATGGATGTAAAAGGAAAAATAATGTATTATAATTTTACTAATGACCGTATGCCGGAAAATATAATGATGAGCGATAAGCAAGGGTTGCTTTTGCCCAATGGCGTTCAGATGACAGATTTTCAGGGTAATCCAACAAAGCGATTCAGCTTATCGAAGGATGCGAAGGAGAAGCTTGAATTCGGCGGCTACAGTGAAAGCAAGAAGGCGGTTTTGCTGCATAAATTCACAGTGGCGATGAATGGTAATGGACAGCCTTATAAAAAGACGTCAGGCTGGCTGCTGGGAGATATGAACACAGGCTCGATGACCTTGCTTAACAAAATAGATGTTCCTGACAACTGGGATAAGAAAGATATCCTATTCGGTAAAGTAGCGCTCAGCGCTGTAGTACATTCAGCCCAAGAGCAAGTATTTGTAAATTTTCTGGATAATAGTTACTATATGTCACGTTGGAAGACTCACCAGGTACAGCTTCTTCAAGATGAAGACATTGTCATCTACCAGGATGACTTGCAAAAAAGGGTGTTTGTTAGTTCGTTTACCCGACCTGATCTGGTCGTCGCGGCTTTGAACTATAAGAAATATAACTGGGACAATAATAAATTTAGTTTGCTGAATGGACATTGGTTGACGCGTTATCAAAAGCAGCCTGAGGGCGATAAGCTGTACTTTTTCCAGTGGAATTAACGGGTTACGGTATTTTGTGCAGAATAAGCTGCGGAAAGTTGGACGAATATGGGCAGTCAGTTGCCTGAGGCTTTTTTAACAAAAATGGAACGTATGCTGGGTGAACAATATTCGGCTTTCCTTGCTTCTTATGAGGATACCAGATGGTATGGACTGCGGATAAATACATTGAAATGCAGCGTAGAGCAATTTCTCTCATTGTCTGAACTAGATCTTAAGCCGATTCCATGGACCCCTACAGGCTTCTACTACCGTGAGGAGGATCGGCCTGGTAAACATCCGCACTATCATGCGGGCTTATACTATATCCAAGAACCAAGCGCGATGGCGCCAGTTGAGCTGTTGGACGTTCATCCAGGCGAGCGCGTACTCGATTTATGCGCAGCTCCAGGAGGCAAATCTACGCAGATAGCAGCGAAACTGGAGGGGCAAGGCGTTCTGGTTACTAACGACATTCATTCGGATCGAGTGAAGGCGTTAGTGAAGAACATCGAATTGAGCGGTGTGCGCAATGCAGTTGTATTAAATGAGCAGCCAGAGAAGCTTCAGCGGCCCTTTGAAGGCTATTTTGATAAGATTCTAATCGATGCCCCGTGCTCGGGGGAAGGTATGTTTCGTAAGGAAGAGGACATGGCCAAGGCATGGCAGCCTGACTGGGTGAAGAAGTATGCCGAGATGCAGCGAGAGCTTCTTCGACAGGCTGCTGTTATGCTGCGATCAGGAGGGCGGATAGTTTATTCTACCTGTACGTTCTCGCCTGAAGAAAATGAGGCAATGATAGCTGAGTTTCTCCAAGCACATCCTCGATTTAAAGTGTTGGCGGTTTCTCCTGAGCATGGGTTTCGTTCCGGAGAGCCGGCTTGGGTAGATTTGGACATGGCAAGTTATAACAAAGAGACTGAGGGAGCAGTAAGTTCTGTTTCCGAGAGCACCAAGCAAGCGGTTGAGGGAACGGTAAGACTGTGGCCGCATTTGCTTCATGGAGAAGGTCATTTTGCAGCGGTTCTTGAATGTTCCAGTGATGATGAGAACCAATTGCTTGAGGAAAAGCAATGTCTGCAAGAAACACCAGAACCGTTCGAGGCAGTGAAAGCCCGTAAACAGGCTAAACGGAGCCATGGCACTGAAGGCTCTCGTCCGTCAGTTAAGGTGAAAGGTCAACCTGTCATTGATTTGCAATGGCTTTATCAATTCATGGAAGAGAACACTTTGGATATAGCCTTTAGCAATATTATCCTGCACGGAGACCATGTCTATGCTGCTCCAGAAGGGCTGCCCGATTTGAATGGTATCCGAGTCATTCGTCCAGGGTGGTACTTGGGTTGTTTGCGCAAGCAGCGCTTTGAGCCCTCACATGCGTTGGCAATGGGGATGAGAGCTTCAGATGCTGTCCGAATGGTCTCGCTATCGTCGGCAGATGCGATTGCAATTAGGTATTTGAAAGGAGAGACTTTGGAGATAGCTGAGGAACGGGTAATAAGATCTCGCTCAGCTATCCCATTGAAGGGCTATTGTCTTGTATGCATCGACGGGTACCCGGTCGGTTGGGGGAAATGGCTTGACGGTATGCTTAAGAATGAATATCCAGCCGGTTGGAGGTGGACCTAGAATGAAGCAAACGATACGTTTGGAAAAGCTGCTGGCGCATACCGGTCATGGTACGCGCAGTGAGATTAAACGATTGATGAAAACAGGATCCGTAAGTGTAAATGGACGTCCGGTCAAGGACGGCGGCATACAGGTCGATCCTGAGCAAGATCAAATTGCCGTGGACGGAATAGGGGTACGTTATCGTGAGTTTATCTATTTGATGCTGAATAAGCCGCAGGGCGTCATTTCGGCAACAGAGGATTCTCGAGATCGTACTGTGATTGACTTACTGGATCCCGAATACCAGACATTCGATCCATTTCCTGTCGGACGGTTAGATAAGGATACAGAGGGACTATTGCTGCTCACGAATGACGGCAAGCTCGCGCATAATTTGTTGAGTCCGCGCAAGCATGTGCCTAAAACGTATTTTGCCGAGGTGGAGGGCGCCGTGACAGAAGAGGACATAGATGCATTTTCAGCAGGAGTTACGTTGGATGATGGATACGTAACGATGCCAGCTAAGCTGAATATTTTAAAATCAGGGGATCCTGCTACAGACGAGGTTTCGAAGATCGAATTGACGATCATGGAAGGTAAGTTCCATCAAGTGAAACGGATGTTTCAGTCTGTTGGAAAAAAAGTTGTATTCTTAAAACGAATTTCGATGGGGCCGCTACTTCTTGATGAATACTTGGAAGTAGGTTCTTACAGAGAATTAACGGCTGAGGAGCTGCTTGAATTGCAGGCAAACACAACATCAGGGTTAATCGGATAGAAATTTATGGCAGGGATCGATGGGGGAGCTTGGAGAATTTGAACTATTCTATGATTGCATTAGATGTAGATGGAACACTACTGAACGATCGTTATGAAATTACAGACGTTACCAAAGAGGCTCTGCAGCAAGCGCATGCTTCAGGAATAAGAATTGTACTTTGTACAGGCAGGGGACCAGGGAATGCTGTTCCGATATTGGAGCAGCTGGGCCTGGAGGGAGTGTTGATTACGCATAATGGTGCAGCAACCGTTCAAACACCTGGCGGCATTCTGCTGCATGAGTGTGGATTTTCTCTCGATGATGTTGAACCAGTGATCCGTTACTGCAGGGATAAGCAAGTTCATTTTGACGTCAACACCGCATTTGAAATGTATGTCGATAAAATAAGTGCCGTGGAGGTAAGCATGTATGAGAATTATATGCTTCAACCCCAGAGAGTTAGCGATATTATGCAGCTGAACCACCCACTTGTCAAATTTACGATCTTCGGTTCATTAGAAGTAATGGATGAAGTAGAGCAGGATTTAAGGTTGATGGAAATGCCGAAAGGTCTTCAATATATCCGCAGCGGAGATTACTTTATTGATGTGATGAGTGTGGAGGCTTCCAAGGGTAAAGCACTTGAGCAGCTTGCTCAGCAATGGAATATCCCCCGTGAACGGATAATTGCTATGGGGAATTATTATAATGATATAGAAATGCTCGAATATGCAGGAATAGGAATCGCAATGGATAACTCGCCTGAAGACGTAAAAGCTGCTGCAGATGCAGTAACATTATCTAACAATGATAATGGAGTTTATGAGGCATTGGTGAAATTAGGACTTGTCTAAGGTGATTTGCAACTGATCATGCATACAGAAAGACCGCTCACGCGGCGCGTGAGCGGTCTTTTCGTAGATTGGATTGTTATGCGGTACTTTCCTCAACCTTGGACGAACGCGTACGTCCTTAAGGAAGATCGCCTTATTAAGTCAGGTGGCTATGCGATCAGTTGATAGAAGCTTTCGAACGGTCGTAGAAATCTATTAACGCTTATTAGATAGCAAGCTTACAGGAAGCCGGCACGAGATACGATGACCAACAAGATAAACAATACCAAAATAACACCTGTGCTAGTGTGAAATCCTCCAACTGTAGACATGCTGCTTCCTCCCATTGGTTATATTAACCGATCAACAAGACAAACTGCGTCAATAGCTGAAGGGCATTGGTAGGAGCCTTAATTAGCTTAACTTGGTTATCGGTCTTCTTTATAGTATGACATTTTCCTCAGATCGTTTGGACTCCTATCCCCTATGCATACTTTTTGGGCATATTAGGACACGATAGTAAAGATGGTTTATAAAGCCACTGCAACCATACAGTCCATTGGAGGCGAGAATAATGACCGATGTTAGGCTCAGACCGGATTTGAAGACGACAGGCGGAGAGGTTAGCGACATACTGTGGAACGATCAGTTTATTGGAACCATGACACTGGTATATCGCGAGGCAGACCGCATTTCTGGGGCTATCCAATTGGAAGAAGAGAGTCTTCCTCGCAATGCTAAACAGCGTGTCATGACTTTTCTACAGGAGCATATCCAATTTCAGATCCATGCATGGGGAGTTCATTCATGTGATGTGATGGTTACTTATAGTAAATATGATCATATCATCGCTACGGATGCTGTGGAGTCTGACGCTTATAATGTAGAAGAAGATCATGATTATGATTATGATTGGCCGGAGAATGAACGCTTTGAGGATGAAGATCCAATGGAGCAAAATGAGTACGTAATGAATGAGGATCTGGACTTCATGCCCGTTCAGAGTGCTTCGGATGAAGATAAATCAGTCTCTGATTATTTCGAGCTGATAGTCGTTGCAGAGTCTCGCAATAAAATTGAATACCATATTTATAATGAATTTCAGGAATTGGTTGCTGAGACATCGATCCGTATCCTAGGGCGCGAAGTAAGCGGAAATGTTACTTGGACACATGATCCTAATGATGATGAAATAGAAGCGGTAACTAGTCTCCTGGTGAGTGATTTTGATGAGGATGAGGTAGATACTTTCGTAATTAATATGAAATGGGATCAGGAGATTGTTGAAACTATTGAGCTGACCCATCAAGACCTGTTTGAGGATGAGGACGACGAGATTGAAGAATGGTTAGGATCTGTTGATGAGGATTTGAACGAAGAGGATTATACAATCGTACTTGCCCGTGATGACGGTGACACTCTAACTTATGAAATATACCAGCAATCGTATGGCGGGCTGCCAATTGGCACTGCAACCGTAGATATTAGTGAAAGGCAGTTAACTGGTTTTATCGATTTTCGGGAACCGGGCAACTCCGATGATCGTGAATGCATTACCACCTTGTTGATGCAAGAATTGGATAAGGAAAAGGAATTCGAGTCGTTCAATGTCACCATGTTATATCAGAACCAGCCTTTTGAAGAACTAATGTTTGAAACAGAGGCTTACCATTAGGTAATAACTACATTGAGTAAAACAAATACCCCTGCAAGTCATCATCGGATGAAGCGGGGGTATTTATTTTACTCAATGATCCATCGAGCATCCAACACAGATAGCTAACACTAGCCTTGGTTATTCTCGCTCGAATATTCCTTACGCTTATCCTTCCAGAATAAAGCAGTTAACATCCGCTCAATCCATTCCTTATCCTGCTCAGAAAGCTCAATTCCGTCGAATACCAGATCATTTTCACGTAGAAAACGTCGCAGATTTACACGTGGTTTGGCATAAGGTTCATTAGGCTCTATTACCTGCTTCTCCAAGTATCCAGCTATACCCATGAGCTCAGAGTAAGGTGTGTTTAATCCCTCCGACAATTTCATCAGCACATCAGGCGAAGGCACGCCACGGTTTCCATTTTCCAACTGAGAGATGTAAGCTGCAGAAACACCGGAACGGTCAGCTAATTCTCTAATAGTGAAGCCTTTTAATTTGCGCATATCGCGTAGTTGTTCATAAAAGTTCATTAGGCAGCACCTGCATGATTAGAAGTAAACAATAGTTAACATTATTATAATATCAGTAAACATATGTAATTTCAACGTTCGCAACCATGTATTCAAAAGTAAACAATATTGGTTGCAATAGCAAAAATAGTTATGTTATAATTTAGCTTATATTGGAAAACTAGCAGCAGAAATGAAAGGAGGCTGACTTCACTAAGATGAAAATCACAACGAAGTCGAATGCCTTTGTGAAAGCAAGAATTGTAAAAGGATTGTCACAAAGGGATTTAGCCAAGCGATCAGGCCTAAGTCCATCCTACATAAGTTTGCTTGAGCGCTCAGTCAAATCAGTAGGGCCAGCTACAGCTAAGAGGCTATGTGAGTTGTTGGATCAACCTTTGGAGGTTCTGTTCGTAATTGAATGAAAACCATTCGTTAACAAGCAACGACCTTGTTCTTTCCACTTGTTTTGGCTTTATACATGGCTTCATCCGCTTGCTTGATCAGTTCATCTGCAGTCACATTTTTACTATATCGGCTCAACCCCATACTTACAGTTACAATGGTTTCCGCCTCAATTCTGGCACGGATACGTTCTGCTAGCTTACTTGCGTCTGTTTCCGTATCCGTTACCAGAACAACCATTTCCTCGCCTCCGTATCTACCGCAAATGCCTATTTGATCGGTTTCCTCTTTCAGTATGTTTGCCACCTGCTTCAAGACCTGATCTCCCATATGATGGCCTTTTGTATCGTTAAGCTTTTTGAAATTGTCGATATCACTAAAAAGCACAGACACGTTTATACGCCCTTCGATATGCTGCCGAACCCGATTGTAGAAATACTTGCGGTTGTATAGCTGCGTTAGCCCATCTCGGATGGACGAATTATAGATGGCCTGCATCAGCTCGATGACACGTTCGAAAATAAACAAAAACAACACGATATATAACACCATAGGTATAATTTGCTCAAGCTTGGTCAAAACGGATTGGACTCCATCAAAAACATAGCTATTCGCCATATGTATCACATGTGTACAGAAATATAAGGTTAGCATAAGCTGGTACTTGATATTTTGACCGATACGGGGATTTACAAGAAGAAAGCTCACAAATATTATTAAAAACAAAAATAGTTCGATTCCAAGCGGGCGGAGCAACCGAATTTGCTCGCTGCTTCCTTGCAGCCAATCAGGTATATACCAGTAGCTCAAGGAAAAGAGTGCAGTCACTGCGAAACACAAGAGGAACACGATACCGTCTCTAAGCCGAGTTGGGTTATAAAGTTGGTAGACACCCAGGTTAACAAGCAGAAATGACAACAGCTTAAGCAAGATTGCCCAATAAAAAGCTAAATCGCTCGTCGAATGCGTGAGTTCAAAATAAATTAATTGATAATGCTGCGCCATCAAAATGAATAAAGAAAGCGTGATGGAGAAATAACCAATTTTTCGGCGTGTCACTAACAGTCGGATCGAAACTAGCAGCGTGAGAAGCAGAATAACCTCAATGATCAAATATGAAACGACGGCACCGAGCGTGCCTAACCATAGATCCTCTAGTCGTAAACCATTCATTGTGCGTAATTGACCTCGCATTCTTAGGCAGATGGATCTATTATAGCAAACATACATTCGTTTTGGTGAAAAATTATGTCTATTTTTGTCTGAAAGGATCACTTGTAAGTTTTACTTTATACCCTTGTAGTAGCAATATAATACTGTTACGATGTATCTATTAAATATCTTGTTTACTTGGACGGTTACGGAGGGCTACCATGAATATTTTACAGGCTTTGTTTTTCCCCCCGGAGCAGCCGGGCGGAGTTTCATCCATGATCCCTTTTATGTTGGATCGCTTTAATAAACGAGGCTGGGAAATGGAATTGTTTTCGCTGCCGAAGAGAGTTCGCGGTAAGGGTGTTGAGCCGGTAAAGTTCTCAACCTTTGATTGGGAAGAGTATGCTGGCAATGCTATCGTTGACAAATATATACAAACATATAAGGACTATGTGTGGTGGACCAAGCTTCGCTTAAACAAAACATATGATTTGATTCATGCCCATCATCCGATAGTAGCTCTGGTTATGAAGCAGTTGTTTCCAGATACACCGATTCTGATGACGGTTCATTCAAGCTTTGAAAAGGAACTAATACTGAATGGTAAAATTAAGGAGAATGGACCGGAACATACCTTTTTAACTTCAATTTACCGAGAGCTGGAGGAGCGGGTAGACCAACTAATAACGGTTTCCAGTTCATTCAAACAATATTTAGCTGAGTATGTGCAGGAGCCTGAGCGGATTGGTGTAATTCCGAACGGGTTTGATGAGAAAAGGTTTCGTCCGGTCCCACATGAGAATAAAACCCCACAGCTGATTACCGTATGCAGGCTGGTACCTGCCAAGGGGTTAGATACTTTATTATTAGCCTGCGCGGAGCTCAAGAAAGAAGGGCATTCCTTCGTCCTTCATCTAATTGGGGATGGCCCGATTCGCCAAGAGCTTGAGCAGATGGCCATTGAGTTGAATATCTACGAGGAAATTATTTTTTACGGCTACATGCTTCATCCTGAGGACTTCATGCCGTTCTTCGATGTATTCGTACTTCCGTCCCGAGCTGAGTCCTTCGGTTCCGTATTTGCGGAAGCGGCACTATGCGGATTGGCTTTGATAGGTACAAATGTAGGTGGGATTCCGGAACAGATCGTGCATGGACAGAATGGCCTGCTCGTGCCTGTGGACGATGTTCCTGCATTGGCTAGTGCATTGGAGAAAGTGATCGGAGATCCAACCTATCGCTATAATCTGGGACGTGTCGCATGGGATAAAGCGCAGAACGCCTACTCCATGTCGAGGGTTGTACAACAGCTTAAGAGTGTATACCGACCTTACCGTAAAGAGCAATCATAACCTATTTATAACTTACATAAAAAAGACCGATCCTCGGCGGATCGGTCTTTTTTATGTAAGTTATAAGGGCTGTTTACGCTGCTAAACGAAGGATAATAATGCCAACCATGGCGGCTCCAAGTCCTGAAACTTCCAAAGTAGTAAATCGCTCTTTTAAGACAAAACGGGCGTAGAGCAGTACAAAAACAACGTTCATGGCAATAACTACGGAGACTAAACCAGTTACTCCTAGCTTAAAAGCTGGCATAACGAGCATCATTCCGGATATGTTAGTTAATCCTACAATCATTCCCCAAAGCAGTGTTTTACTAATGCTCCAATTCGTTCGAGTGGAGATCGGGGCTGTGGAGCTATTTCCATTCACGGCGCTGATTTCTGCCGCTGCAGCTGTTTCAGCTTCGTGTGCTGCCTTCTTGCGTCGAGCCGAGTACCAGGTAAATCCAAACAACACTGTGCCTGTAATGTACATAAGAGACAGTGTGGGCAGTGTCTCTGCGCCTAGCAAGGCAGCTTGCTTAGATGATAAATCGGTTAAACCAAAGCCAAACATAGCAACAGCGCCCCATTGCGCTCCTTTTAAATTATTCCAAGATATCTCGTTAGAATAACGGATTAACAAAAGCCCAAAGATGATGACGACAAAAGACAGTGTCTGCCAAAGGTTTAGCTTTTCATTCCAAATGAAATAAGCCATAATGACCACCACCACGGGCGGTAAGCCTGTAAACATAGCAATAATCGCGGCTTTTCCAACCGCAAAGCCGCGATAGATCGCAGCGTTCGAAATGAAAGAGAACAAGCCCATAACAGCACCTACCCAAACTCCTGAAGACCAATGCTGTCCTGCAAAAAAATTGATAGCTAATGCGATAATAGTTCCCGACAAATAAACCCCGAATAGCAATAAATTTCGGTCAATTGGACGTTGGGAAGTCCATTGATATAGGATACCTCTGAGGCCGAAGCAAACGGCTGCAGCGGCGGCAAATACAAACCACATGATGAGAACTCCTCGCTGAATTATTATTTATTCATATATCATATTGACGGTCATCCCACCGTCAATGATAAGATTCTGACCTGTTATAAATCCTGCGTGCTCTCCTGTTAAATAGAGGCATGCGGCTGCAATGTCGGCAGGAGTTCCAACCCGACCGATAGGGTGCTGGAGCGCGTCCCGCTCACTATGCACCGGCTCCTGCCTGTTCGCGGTCTTCTGCCAGTCACGTGTTTCGATCCACCCAGGACTGACAGCATTTACACGTATGCCATACCTTCCTAAGCTTATGGCCATAGCATGGGTGAGCGCAAGCAGCCCGCCCTTAGAGGCGGAATAAGCTTCTGTGTCCGCTTCGGACATTAGCGCACGTGTAGAGGCCATGTTCACAATAGCGCCACTTCCCTGAAGCTTCATGACAGCAGCAGCGTGCTGCGAGCATAGGAATGCACCGCGGAGGTTCACCCCAATCACTTCATCGAATTGATCGATTGGCAATTGAAGCATAGAGCCATTGCGGCTGATTGCTGCGTTATTGATTAAAATATCGATGCGCCCAAACTTATCATGGATGGTGCGTATCCACTGAATGACTTCATCTTCCTTAGCTATGTTCACACACATAAAAATCGCGTGTTCCCCTATATGTAGTAGCTCTTGAACGGTTTCCAGCCCAGCTTCCTGATCCGCATCTGCAATAGCAACTATATATCCTTCCTTGGCATAAGAGAGGGCTATGGCTTTACCAATACCTTGAGCTCCTCCGGTAACTGCAACCACTCTTTGCATGTGATCTTCTTCCTCCGGCATTATTTTATTTAGTAAAGTACTGGTAAATAATATTTAAATTTATTGAAAACATAGGTCATCCTTTTCACAAAGCCATTGCTTTTTTTACAGGTTATAAATACTATAGTATATAGTATAACAAACGGAGGCGCAATGATGGAGCCTGAACAACGAACGGAACGGGAAATAACTTATCAAGTGGGTTGGAAACGAGGTAAAATCAAACTGAATACAGCACATCCAGTTGATTGCGGAGAACCTGCTGCACAGATTGAAGGGACCAAGAATCTGTTGTCAGGTATCGATAGCTTGAATTTGCGCTGGTTATGGCGACCAGTAGGTCTAATAAAGGATGAGGTTCTTCAAGTGGTGCTATGGGTATTCCCAGTCATAGCTTTTGGAATATCCATGTGGCTGATCTATAAATTGTCCTTTCAACCGTAAGGGATTCTGAAGTTATTTATCAAGAAATGAGGCTGGTGACAAATATGAAATTGATTCTGGCAATCGTAGGAGGGAGTATTGGACTTTTAGTTTCAGCTTCTGCTGTATTTATGGCTTGGGCTTTGTTTCAGCATCATAAAACCAAGTCAACTCAAGAAACTGTAACAGGAGAACCCTCGGAGAAGATGGGAATCACGTCCGGAAGTGCAGTTTCGGCTGCGATGCTGAGATGGACCTTTTTTGACTATGCATTAATTGCTGTATTTGCTATAGGAAGCTTGTTTCTTTTCACGGATGTTATTGCTGTGATTCGCGATGCGGAGAGCTACCCGCTGTACCACTACGGTTACTTGCTCTGTGGATTCGTCTTTACGTTATTAGGTATGTTGTTTATGATTCTTCGACTAGCGTTTGTGCTTTCGTTAGTTCGTTCGGATCGGCCGGTTACGGTACAGGATAATCATAATCATCCAGGCAGCGCTGACCAAGCCGAAAAACGGGTATAGTGTGGAAAGCAGTGTTTTAAAGCCCAGCTGGCTAATTATATAGCTGAGCAGCAGGATGAGTATCAAAACCCAGTTTCGAGATATTCGGGTACGTTGCTCCAGCTGAGTTGAAAGCCCATAAACATCAGCAATAAGGGTTGTAAATATTTCTCCATAGATGACACCAATAAACAATAACTGCAGCAGCGGTCCGAGATTATGAATTAAATGTCCCATAGGGATTTCGAATTGGGAGATTCCAGGCATTTGTGCTGATAAAGCAAAATGGCCGGCAAGCAGCATCATTCCAATAATGACTCCTCCAGAAATTCCCCCCCAGAATAGAACGGAGCGGTCCTTAGTTTGAGCGCCAAGCGGGACAAGCACTCCTTGTGACATAGTCAGGTTAAAGGCAGCATAAAGAAATGGGGCAAACCAAATTCGAACCATGCTGAAATCGGATGTTAGCTGAAGCCAATTGTTCGAGCCAGGTATGCCCCAGTTATCCCATACAACGATACAGCTAAAGGAGAGCATCAATGGCACAACAATAGAGTTTACAGCCAGAATGGCCTTCATTCCATTATTTAATACGATAAATGCCAATACTAACGTAACTACTAAACCTAACTGATTAGGCAAATGAAATTGTTCCTTAAAGACTGAGCCAGCTCCGGCTAGCATAACGGTTGTCACACCGAACAAAGTTATTAGGGTGAACAGGCTTATCCACTCGCCTACTTTTTCACCAAAGAGGAGTCTATTTAAATCCTCATAAGAACGAGCTTTGACATCATGAGCCAACAACATTAGTTTAATTCCAAGCCAAACGAAGAGCAGGCTGGAAATACCAATCGTAAGCGTAGCCATCCAACCGTACCGAGTAAAAAATTGTAGTATTTCTTGGCCTGTTGCGAAGCCAGCACCTACGACAGTGCCGACATAAGTAAAACAGACTTGCAGGATGCTGCCGAGTTTTCTCATGTATAGACCTACCTTTCACACGGCATGTTACTCCCGATATTAGTACAAGGTATGAAAAAGTGGACGAACACATGACACTGAACTTGGGAAAATGGCAAGATTCTGTTAAAATTGATTATAACTTTTATTTTTACTGATTATATCTGAGGTTGGAGCGTGTTTGAGTGCTGGATGATATTCTACTCTTGATAGAAAACTATGGATACATTGCGTTATATTGCTTGTTGGCTGTGGGGATTATTGGAATCCCCGTACCTGATGAAATCTTGATGACAACCGTTGGTTCCTTAACCTTAGAAGGTGGTCCGCTATCATTCGGAACTTCATTTATAGTCTGTTTTGCTGGTACGATGACTGGAATGCTGGTTAGTTATTATTTAGGAAAGACCGTTGGGAAGCCTTTCCTATATCGATATGGTAAATGGGTGAAGCTAACGCCGCAGAGGCTGGAACGAGCGGAGGGCTGGTTTAAGAAATACGGAATATGGGCGGTCGTATTCGGATACTACGTCCCCGGGGTGAGGCATTTCACCTGTTATTTGGCAGGTGTTAGCGGTGTCGCATTATGGAGATATTTGTTGTATGCGGGCAGCGGTGCGTTAGTCTGGTGCTTGACATTCCTATCATTGGGTCACTTCATCGGTAGGAATGCCCCTATGATTGCTGGTGTGGTACATCATTATCTGGGACTTTGCGTTGCAATAATTGTAGTGCTGGCTGGTGTTGGAGGCTACATCTATTGGCGTTATCGCCGTAAACGTCAAAGGTCCCACTCATAGGGATACGGAAACGAAAGAACAAAGAAAAGGACCTCGAATCGAGGTCCTTTTCTGCATGAATCGAAAGTCTTATATGACTCATTACTCTACAGCAAAGAGTTTAATGGAGTTCACTTTATCGGTTTTCGGGTCAATGTCAAGCTTCAATACAGCTCCTGTAGATTTATAAGTGAGAACAAAGCTTGTATTGGAGTCTGGTTTGCCCAATGTTTTGAACACATCGTTCGTAGACTGACCAAGCTTAAGACCGTTAAGACCAGGATTAATATCACTGCTGCGAATGTCGATGAATTGAAGTAAATTCTTTTGATTAAAGCCAACCAGGAAATCAGTGTAGTCATACACGGTTATAGGGTCGCTATCATCTTCCATGACGAATTGTGATTTCGGTTTACCGTATTTCGTTGTAACTTTATCCAATGAGGTATTCAAGGTTAATCCGAGTAGTGTAGGCTTTTCCTGGTTATAGGGATCTTGAATATCAATCTTTGGCTTAGTGGCCGCAGCCGGCTTACTGTCTGGTGTGTCCTGATCTGGCAGGTTATTATGCTCAACACTCGCCAACGATACCTTATCGGTCGGATTTACTATCGCTGGAGTGTTATCTGCCTGTTTGACAGATGCGGTCCCTTCATCGGCTGCATCATGCTTATTAGTCACATCAACATTAGCTACTGTGGGAGGTTGAACTTGTGATTCCCCCGGCTTGGGACTTTGCAGCGTAGTTGATGTATCTTTACATCCTATTAATAGCATAATGAAGATTAATGGAATAGACCAAAGAGCGATGAATTTATTATGTCTGATCATCCCAATCTTTCCTTCCTTATTGAATTGTAAATATTAATCTGATTGTGATTGTTGTATAAATAATTACCCGATGGATAACCTATCTAATCATACTCTGTTAAGCAGTAATCCACAAAGAGCATTTATGACTAAATGAAGGCAAATTTTATGAAAATAGCTGGTTATTATTTTCAGTATGCTTTTTTCGCGATTAAGATCATCGTTTCTCTTATTACATCTATATAGACGCGTTTTACAGGACGAAGTTGCACATCCTTTAAAAAAGTTTATTGCATTAGGACTTGAAACCCGGAATCTCCTTGTGATAAGTTAACGGAAAGAGTTTTTCGGATGGGGGAGCATAAATGGAATTATTAAAACAACGTATAAGAGAAGTAGGAACTGTACTTTCAAATGAGATTATTAAGTTGGATGCCATATTGAATCATGCAGTGGATCCGGTGCTGACAACTGCAATGGGAAAAGAATTTGCACGTTTATTCAGAGAAGAGAATATTACGAAGATAGTGACGATTGAATCGTCTGGGATTGCGATTGCTTTTGCGGTAGCGCAGGAGCTCGGTGTGCCGATGGTCTTCGCCCGCCGTAAAAAATCACTCAACGCAGACTTATCAGAAACCTATTGCGAGCGTGTTCCTTCCTTCACCAAAGGATTGGTCACAGATATTATGGTATCGCGTGAATTTTTGGATCCTCAAGATCGAATTCTTCTGATTGATGACTTTATTGCCAATGGGGATGCAGCCAGAGGCTTGATCCGGATTATCCGACGTTCAGGCGCTCATTTGGCGGGTGTTGGGATAGCAGTGGAAAAATCCTTTCAAGCAGGTGGACGTACCATCAGGGAATCTGGGGTACGTGTGGAATCTTTAGCTAGGATTGCTTCAATGGAGCCTGGGAAAATTGAATTTGAATAGGATGATTTTCATGAATTATTTTCAAATTCAATAGACCTTTTCAGCATGATCATTTTCATTTATAATGATTACATGTTAAGAGAGGAGGCATTGCTATGGGGAATGGAGTCCCGGCCGATTTTTTTGAGACAAAGTTAAGCGAAGCCAAAATTCACTTTGAACGTGCCCTCGATTGTAAACATACAGAGTTTGACGACCTGTATCCCTATATGATTGAACATCCTCAATTTTTTTGGTATAAACGTTACGTAGCGTGGTCTGAATTGTTAACGATCGTTAAGTTGTGTGAACAGCTAGGGGAAGAATGGCAGGAACAATTTTCTCAACAACAGGTAGATTATATACAAAAGAGAGTCATGTCTAGCAAGGTTCTTGACTACTGGTTTGAAACTAATGATTCTAAAGAACATGTAAGCTAGTCGTACGAAGTACGTGCTATACAGTAGGAATAATAAAACCTATTTCACCTATATGGTGAGATAGGTTTTGTTGTTGTACGCGGAAATTGAGGTCACGCTGATTATGGCGCATGGTGTTTAAAGGGTATTTTTTAAGGGAGTTAATTAATCTGGCAATATGTTCATACTTTCGATGTGTGATTTGGTCTCAGGCGTGCCAAGCTCATGCAGCTTCTGATAAATTTGGGCTAAGTAATAATCAGCGGCATCGTTTTCCTTGTCGTTATGATATTCCCGGTATGGGATATGTGCCCGTATGCCTGTATCTTCTTGAGCTTCCATCGATTCCTCGAACAACTCCTCAAGCTGGTCACGCTCTTCCTCGGTTGCGTTGATGACAAATTCAAAATTACCTGTCATGTTGGATGGCTCCAAAATTTCTCCTTGGCCAACTGAAACGTAAAAGGTCTTTTTTTCGGTTTCTGTATTCATATCCATGTTTAAGGTTCCCTTCCTTTTGAGCAAATGACTTGAGTAATTCCTAATAGGTTTATTGTACGCTTCGTTTGGTGTATTCTATTCTTACATAGGCTGGATAGAAAAAGGAGCGATTTTAATGATTACGGAAGATCTATTGGATCAGTATCGGGTTGAAGGGACATTGATTCGTGTTGTAAGGGATGCCGATGTCAAAAATGATGTAAAAGGAATTGTGGTTGCATGGGATGATGAAACGGTAATGATTCGGAAGCAAAATAGGCGCATTGTGAAGCTTGATCGCAAGCATCATTATCAGCCTTTTGCTGAGGAACGGAATGTAGAGTGGATTGAAGGGTAAAAAACCGGGGCTGCCCCCGGCTACCTTGTGAACTTGCATGAAAAATGGTGTTATTTAGATTCTGGAGAATCAGCAGCTGCTGTTTTCGTATTCCTACCCTCTGCCCACTTTTCATCAAACTGCTCTAGCCTAGACGGATGAGAAGCAGGTCCTCTGTTTTTCGGTTTATTATTTCTGCCAGCCATGTTATCACCTCCCCGAGAATAGGTTATCTAGTTCATAATGTTCTTATCCGTCACTGCAGATAAGAATAACTCGGAGCTGTTACTGGAACCCTATATGGTAGCTGGTAGAGAATTAGGAGGGGAAGCTTGTTGGAGGAAATGCAAACCGTTATGCTGGACGCTTATTATGCGCTAAGGCTTCAAAGTGAGGGTGAGATTGGGGTAAGCGGGGATGTTATAAGGCTTTCTGCAGGAACTGGACAGGCATATACACATTTGTTCGACATCCCTTCGATGCAAGACGAGCAGGCAGCTAAGGAATGGGCTTTGAGGGCTCTGCAGGCATACAGGGAGGGGTAAGGTCTAAGGGTAAGAAGAAGGCATCAAATTAGCGTGTAGATCCTCTCTAAGGCCTAAAAGCCCCCAAAACAAACATGATTCCCAGTGTCGCAAGCATCCCGATAAGGATGAATAGAAGGCCACTTAGAAAAAGAAAAGCACCAGGGATAATAAAGCTTGCTACAACAGCAATACCTATTATCCAAAGCATAGATTGGAAGGTTAGCTTAATGAACCCCCATATTAATAAAGCGGCAATGACGCCAATGGCTATCTGATATAGTACCATTCTGGAATCCTCCTAAGAGTTTGGCAGCGTAAGCTTTTTAGGCTTGCTCTTTGCTCCATTATATGGGCCAAGCATGGAAAAAATGATAATTGATAGTTGGATGAAAATCGGAGTATAAATGTACTTTTCACAGCATACAATATAATCCAATCAATCAGTCCTTAGTACAGCGGTGCTGGGATTTAAAGGGAGGGTGTAAGATGTCTGATGAAGGGTCAACGCTGAAGGGAACCGTTTATGGTATTTTGTTTACGCTCCCAATCTGGTGTCTTATAGCTTGGGTTTGTTATTACTGTTTTATTGCCTAGTTCAATAATGTCTGAGTTAAGAAATTCCCCCCATGAATAAAATGTTAGAAAGATGTTTGACATCTAGCAAAGCAGATGATATTATACTTCTTGTCCCCTTCAGAGTTTAATTGAAGAGACACTTCTAATAGGCGGTCATGGCGGAATTGGCAGACGCGCACGGTTCAGGTCCGTGTGGGCTAACCCCCCGTGGAGGTTCGAGTCCTCTTGACCGCACCACATACTTAAACGACACTCTAGAGAATTCTCTGGAGTTTTTTTGTATTTAAATAGAGTCAAAGTAAAGAAAGCGGCTATGCCATGTCTAGCTAATTGGATACCGTTTTCTCGACCAGAGATTCAAAGTAATCAGTATCATATCAACCTAGACGCAAGAAAGATGTATGTTTATTGACAACATCTTCCCTCGGTGATATCATTTTATGAGAGAAAAGACGTCATAAGCAGTGGGCAAATGCGAGAGGACAATCCTTTATTGTGTCACATCGCGCTAGTTCTTAATTTACAACCACTTGTTAGATTCATAGCAGGTGGTTTTTTAATTTAATTTGTGATGCCATGCCTGAGGGAGAAGCTTTTTACACTATCAAAATAAGAAAAGGCGGAGACATGAATGGAGATTAGGTCAGCACAGCAAACGGATATTGAATCGATTCTGGATATATATAATGAAGCGATATTAAATACGGTAGCCACCTTTGATACGGAGCTGCGTACCTTAGAACAGCAGACACAATGGTTTCACAACCATGGAGAATTATACCCCATTTGGGTTGCGGAGCAGGCTGGCATTATTATTGGCTGGGCATCGTTAAATCCTTATTCCGACCGGCTAGCCTATAGAAGGACTGCTGAATTGTCTTTGTACATTCACAGTGACTACAGGGGGAAGGGTGTTGGCAAGCAGCTGATGAAGCAAGTACTAGATGCTGGGCTTGCAGCGGGCTTGCACACAGTCTTATCCCGAATTGTTGTAGGGAATGAGAGCAGCATCCATCTGCATCAAGTCTATGATTTCGAGCATGTAGGAATTATGCGGCAAGTAGGCTTCAAGTTCGGTAGGATGCTGGACGTGATTATGATGCAGAAAATGCTGTAATCTTACTGCCGGAGTACCTGCGTGATCGGCAGACGGACAGCGACTTCGGTACCTTGGGGTTCTTGGATGCTTTCCAGGGTGAGAGTGCCGCCATGCAGATTAATGATCTCCTTGCAGATGGAAAGACCTAAGCCTGTTCCCCCACCTCCGGGATTAACTTGATAAAACTTACCGGTAACTTTGTTGATATGTTCGGCCGGGATGCCGATACCTTGATCACGAACGCGAATTACGTAATATTCGCGTTCGACTAATAAGGAAACGTCTATAGTCGTATCTGGATGAGCGAACTTAACTGCGTTATCGACGAGATTGATAAACACCTGCTTTAGACGGTTTTCATCCCCAGGAATGATGCTATTTTCAGGTGCGTTATTGATAAGTCGGAGTGAGTTGTTTTTGATCGAAGCCTTGGTTGTGAGCTGAAGTATAACCTCATTAAGCAATTCCAGTATATTCGTTTGTTTAACCTCTAACACAAGCTGCTTTTGTTCCAATCTGGAGAAATCAAGCAGTTCCTCAACCAATCCGACCAAACGGTCCGTTTCTTTGGAAATGATTTTAAGACCCCTTTTTGTTACATTAATATCTTGTAAATCACCAAGCAGAATCGTCTCGCTCCAACCTTTTATACTGGTCAACGGCGTTCGTAGTTCATGAGAGATAGACGAGATGAAGTCATTTTTCAAATTATCGGTTTTGACAATTTCTTCGGCCATGTAGTTTAAAGTTTGGGCCAGCTCCCCGAGCTCATACCGGTAGGTTTCGTCTATTCGTGTATCGAATCGGCCCTTGGCCATAAGGGAAGAAGCTGTTGTTATATGATGGAGCGGCTTAACTATGGAATTTGCTAATGCAATGCTAATCAGTGTGACTGTTGCCAATATGATCAAACCAATTAACAAAGCAATGCCAGATAATGTGCGTATCACACGGTCAACGGCCTCCAAGGAAGTGATGTAACGCAGCACAGCGATGGACTGGCCGTTCGATTGAAGCGGGGTAGAGACAGCCATTATGCGTTCGAGTGTTCCTGGATTGTCACCGATCCAACGACTGGTAGCTCCTTGGGCTGCTGCTTGCACATCCTTAGTAAACAATTGCTCCCGAACAGAGAAGCCGCTAGAACTGGTTAGAATGGTGCCTTGGGTGCTAATAACTTGCAGCTCAGCATTGTTATGGGCAAAGGAATCCGTAATATCCGCCAACTGGGTGTCAAGCAGCATAACGTTTAGGTTGGCGTGAAACTTATTATAGAAGGAAGCCGATACTTGGGCATGATTACTGAGTTGATTGGAAATGGTGTTGTAGTAGTAAGTTCGAACAGAGTAAATAAACACACTTTCCACTAAAATTAAGGTTAACAAAACCACGAGAAAGTAATGGGACACGACAAGCCGTTTCATTCCTGCTTTAATCATAATGAAGGATCCGTCCATTTATAGCCGAAGCCCCATACCGTCTGAATAAAAATAGGCTTGGAGGGGTCTTTCTCGATTTTTTGGCGGAGTCGTCGTATATTGACATCAACCATCTTGGGATCGCCATAATAATCTTTTCCCCATACATTATCCAGCAGCGAGTCGCGGCTTAACGGCACTCCCTCATGGTCCATGAACATCCGCAGTAAAGCTAGCTCGGTTGGAGTCACCTCCAGTAAGAGACCGTTTTTCTTGACCTCACGACCCTCCATATCCAGCTCAAAAGGGCCTGAGCGAATTAATCTGCTGCTATTGGTTGTAGGAGTTTTTAATTCAACACGGCGCAGCAAAGAGTGAATACGTGCCATCAATTCACCCGGACTAAACGGCTTGCTTATGTAATCGTCGGCTCCGAGAGTCAAACCGAGTATTTTATCTTTTTCCTGAACTTTGGCCGTCAAGAAAATAATCCCCATGCGCTCATTGTTCTGCCGGATGTACTTGCAGACTTCAAATCCATTAGGTGCAGGCACCTTGACATCTAACAATGCAAGGTTGATCTCAGGGTGCTCCTGAAGAGATTGCAGGGCTTCACTGCCTGAGGCAGCTTCAATAACCTGGAATCCTTCACGAAGCAAATTAACAACGATAAAGCTTCGAATTGATTCTTCATCCTCTAATAAAAGTACAGTGCTCATGGGTTCGCATCTCCTAAGAGTTTGGCTTTAGCCGAAAGGATAAGCATTCAGCAGCTATTTCACCAGCTCGGACAGGGGCCGAAAATGGGTCATGTATTTGCGACTCGCTTCATTAAGGTGAAGAGCAGTTACCGTTTTGGCGGTTCGGCCGATTTCCATCCAATCGGTAGAAGGCTGTATGCCGATCCAAGCTTCCTCAGACATCGTCTTCCATTCTACTGTTTCGCCATTACTGCTAGATATGAACCGCAGCACTTCTTCGTCTTTGGGCCGCTGAAGCACATAGGTTTTATCCCACTCGACTGGTATTTCAAAGTAAAAACCGTTGCTTAAATCCATATACAGTTCATATAGCGGGGCTGGAGAGTAGCCCGTATGACTGTCCCAACGGTAAAAGGCTGTAATCCAGGGAGTCGAAGCATAAGCTTCATTCTCCCAGCCTGTTGGCGCCTGGTCGATACCAATCTCCACAATACCGTCATGGTTGAAGTCACCGTTAATCGAAGGGCGCGGCTTCATGGGGATATCATTGTCTGGGAAGACTTTAATCAAATTGCCCTGTGCAAAATATACCAATTGAGTGTATGCTGAATGAGCACCTACCCCGGCATCCAATAGAACCCCGCGTACGGATTCAGCGATCCAGCCTGATTGGATAGAATAGTAGCCGTTTACATGAGGATCTAACGGCGTCTTTCCAACGGTTTGAAAGCTGTTTAAGTCGTATTGGAAGACGGTCAATGACGAGGAGACATTTCGTTCTAATGTCAGAATGGATATATCCTTTTTATTATCTTGGTTGATGTCATCGACTATAAATTCGGTATAAGGAGATTCCAATATTTTGGAAAAAAGCTTTCCGTCAAAATGGTAAACAATCAATCCTTTGGATACTTTAGCTCCTCCAGAATAGCCGGCCAGCACATTGATGCTGCCGTCATGGGTTACATCGTCAAACAACAGCGTGTCCAATTCGTAACCCTCCCCTTGGAACTGGTCAAGCATTTTCCACGTTTCTCCATCCTGTTGCCACAGCATGCCTGTTAATCCTAGGTTGCTTTCTGAAGTCTTGTAATATACAATAGCTTCCAGTATACCATCCCGATTCAGATCGTTTACGAATATGGAGCCAGAAGCTCGGGAATTTTTCGGTCGTACTAAAGATGCGCCAGAAGGAAGTGCATTCTGGATCACTTGCTTCAAGCTTTCCTTTTCCTCAGGTAATCGTGGTAACCGCATATAGGACTGCGGGTCTTTAGTAAGTGCGCAGCCACTGCAAAAAAAGGTGAGAGCTATAAACAACATGAATGTGCCGCGGAGCTTGAACTGTAACAGGGTAATCACCTTCTTATCTAGGGTTCATTCATTAGGTCATTATACCAGCCGTAGTGGCAAGGAAGCGTAACAAAACGGTAACAGTTTTAAATATAACACTATATGGTGTGATATTTATCACAGTATAGAGTCAGTTTATCATGATACTTTGTAGGTACAGCTACCTATATAGAGAAAAGAGGCACATATTCATGAACATTAAAATGGGGATTGTAGGTAAGGTTACATGGTTAGTGGTCATAGCTGTAATGGTAAGTGTATTATCACTTCTTAGTATTGGATATTATGTGAATTACAAACAGGTTGATGAAGCGGCAGGCGATGAATTAATAGGCTGCGCGAGCATTACCTCAGGGCTGCTTACAGCTGTAGAGATACAGGAGTTGTCGCAAGGCAAAGTTTCTCAGAACTTAAAGGAGAAAGTTAACTGGATCGTTGATCATAAGCCTATTTTTAAAAATGCTGCAATAATAAGTTTGGATGGCGTGCTGATTGTGCCTGATAAACGTTGGGAAGCACAGGGATATAAAGCAGGAGATAAAGTATTTGTGGATCGTGATGCTGTAGACATGCTGGTTAGCATGAAGCATCCTGAAGCGTCAGCAGTTCATAACTTTGCAGGTATTGACCGTAAATCCGGTTATGCTCCAATCTTTGCCGACCATGATAGCTCCAAAAACATTGTAGCGTTGATGGCAGTTGATTTTGACGCATCGATCATTAAGGATCGTACTTTTAAGATGCTGAAGTTTACGGTACAAACAGGAGGCATTTTTCCAGTAGTCGCCGCATTAATAGCTTACTTACTAATCAGCAGGATGATAAAGCCTATTGGACTCGTCAGTGCTAGGGTGCAAAAAATTGCAGAAGGCGATTTAACTGGAGAGGCCATTACAAGCACAAGCAAAGATGAAATTGGCAGCTTGGTTAGTTCAGTGAATCAAATGAGTATTCAATTAAAGCAAATGATACATACCATAGAGGATACTTCCCGAGAGGTTAATCGGACATCCAAAGTGTTGTCGGGAGACGCTAACCAGACCGCAGCTTCGATTCACACGATGGTATCCGCTATGCAGCAAATAGCAGCAGGGGCTGAAGCGCAGGAGAAAGGGACGGACGAGAGCGCGCGTGCCATGGAGGAAATTGCAGAAGGAATCAATGGAATTGCCGACTCCGCAATGACAATGTCTGAGATGATGTCGGATACTCTAGGTGCAGCGGTAGAGGGTAGTGAAACATTGGACCGCGTTCTGAAACAAATGGACTCGATACATCAATCAGTAGAAGAATCCTCAGGAGCTGTTAAGGAATTATCCAATAACTCGGAACAAATAGGTCAAATTGTATTGGTTATGAAGGGAATATCGACCCAGACCAATCTGCTGGCTTTGAACGCTTCTATCGAAGCTTCGAGAGCAGGTGAAGATGGCAAAGGTTTTGCAGTTGTAGCGGGTGAAATTCGTAAGCTGGCTGAACAGTCGAGGCTATCCTCTGAGCATATTGCAGAATTAATTGAAACCGTGCAGCTCAAGATTCAGCATATGGTAGCGGCGATGGAGCGGGAAATGGTTGAAATGGAGACAGGCAAAACATACATTCACCAGTTATCCAGCGGATTCCAAAGCATCGTAGACAAAGCTCATAAATCTAATGGACAGATCATGGAAATCTCAGCGATTTCGCAGCAAATTTCAGCAGGTACGGAGGAGGTCGCTTCATCCGTTCATGAAACGGCGACGATTGCCAAGCTATCGTCTTTGCAATCATCGAAGGTGGCCAAGCTGTCTGCCGGTCAGTTGGATTCCATGAAATTAATCACTACCGAAGCTAATGGGATGGAAACGATAAGCGAGGAGCTGAGCGGAGTGGTTAGGAAGTTCAAAATCTCTTAGCCTACCTGCTTCTTTGCTTGACTCATTTTTTGCAGATAGCTATAATGTAACATATGTCAATGAAGGTATATTGGGACAAAAGTCTTCTGAGCACCCCGTTTGGGGTGCTTTATTGTATAAAATACCGATTGCCGATCAGCTCGATATTGAAAAGAAAAGGGGATCATCAATCATGAATTATAAAAGTTTACTTGCATCCAGACTAGTTTCGCAGGTGGAAGGTGTTAGTGAGGATGAAATTGCCGAGCTAATTGAATACCCGCCTAACCCGCAGATGGGTGACTTGTCTATGCCCTGCTTTAAATTAAGCAAGCAGCTGCGCAAAGCGCCGCAAGCCATTGCGGAGGGGTTGAAGGAGCAATGGGAAGCGCATCCAGCTTTCGAACGGGTGGAGGCTGTATCCGGCTACTTCAACGTTTATTTGAATCGCGGACAGTTTGCTGCGGATGTGCTTGGTGAGGTTTTTGAACTGAAAGAACGTTTCGGCTCGCAAAATATAGGCAATGGTCGGAACATTGTCATTGACTTTTCGTCACCTAATATAGCCAAAACATTTCACATCGGCCACCTTCGTTCTACTATGATCGGGAATGCGATTTATAAAATTCATGAGTTTCTCGGGTACAATTGCGTTGGAATTAACCATCTAGGTGATTGGGGAACTCAGTTCGGTAAATTGATTGTTGCCTATAAGCTGTGGGGAGACCAGGCTGCGGTTGAAGCAGAAGGCATCGATGAGCTGCAGCGCTTGTATATTAAATTCCACGATGAGGCAGATAACAATCCAGATCTGGAAACCGAAGCTCGACTATGCTTTGTTCGGTTGGAGCAGGGTGATGAAGAAGCCTTAAAGTTGTGGAAATGGTTTGTTGAAATCAGCTTAAAGGAATTTGAGAAGATGTATGCTTTACTTGGTGTAAGGTTTGATTCTTACGCAGGCGAAAGCTTTTATAATGATAAAATGGATGCGATCATCGAGGAGCTGAAGCAAAAGAAGCTCCTGGAAGAGGATGATGGCGCGCAGCTGGTACGGTTGGACGAATACAACATGCCTCCTGCTCTAATGATCAAGAAGGATGGGGGAACACTGTACCATACTCGGGATGTTACGGCTGCAATCTATCGTAATAAAACGTATGATTTCGAGAAAGCTATTTATGTTACAGATGCAGGGCAGAGCTTGCACTTTCAGCAGTGGTTCAAAGTTATTGAGCTGATGGGCTATGATTGGTCTAATAAGCTTGCCCACGTGCCTTTCGGTAAAGTAAGTCTTGAGGGTGCAAAGCTGTCAACTCGTAAAGGGAATGTAATTCGCCTAGAGGAGCTATTGACGCTAGCGGTTGAGAAGACTCGGGAGATTATCGAAGAGAAAAATCCGAATTTGGAAAACCGGGACGAGGTTGCTCGTCAAGTCGGTGTGGGCGCCATTATTTTCAGCGACCTGAGCAACAATCGGATCAAGGATATTGTATTTTCTTGGGAGGATGCACTTAACTTTGATGGTGAGACAGGTCCCTATGTTCAATACACGTATGTAAGAACTTGCAGCTTGCTGCGCAGAGCTAATGGCGGGGAAGGGATAGAGCTGCCTGTATCGTCTGATGCATTGAATCTGGCTTTGCTGGATGATGCTGAGGCACAGGGAGTAATTAAGCAGCTGTACCTGTTCAAGGAACGTGTGGAACAGGCTATGTACAAGCTAGAGCCTTCAATTGTCAGCCGTTATTTGGTCGACTTGGCGCAAAGCTTCAACCGTTTCTACCATGAGTGCCCTATTCTTGTTGATGATGTTTCGCTGCGTCAAGCTAGATTAGCACTTGTAAAGAGTGTGCAGATTACACTGCGCAATGGCTTGACTCTAATCGGTGTGGAAGCACCGGAAAAAATGTAGCTGCGTGACTTACGCAGGAGCTAAGTTTAAGGTAACTGTGCTCTCAACCTAGACCAACTCGTTTGTTCCTATGTACATTGCAATGCTGAATCTAAACACCCTGGAATCCGTTTTCCTCAGAAAGCGGATTTCAGGGTGTTTTTGCATGCGTGAACCTATCCGAAGCCTCGTGCAGAAAACTTTGTGCTGGAGAGAAAAATAACCTATGATACTGTAATTACAAGCATAAAAGGGGCGGTGAATGGATGATTTGGCGCGTGATCTATTAGGCATCAGCAGAAGCTTTAGTGTAAAGCTGATTCTTAGCTTGTCCATGATCATATCAATAGCTTTTGGAGTTACCGTCTATTACACGTATCAAAACAATTTGAAGCTGTTTGAACAGGAGATCAACAAGCAGTTTGCAGGTACAAACCCCGGATATTCGTGAGGATCAGCATCCCGGTGGATGCCAGTATGTTCATGTGAATTTGCTGACACCCTTTGACCGTACTTTTAAGATTCGCTTGTTATGACGGCCCGTATCCATTTTTTTAGCAGAAAGGGTTACCCCTATAAAAATAGGTCATACTTATATCATGGGGGTGGTTGTGCTGGCAAAAAGTGATGAATTGGTTAAATATGTAACCGTACAGCTGCTGCATTATATGGAAACGCCTCGCGAGGTTCGCAAGCAAGTTAGGGCGAGTCAGAGGGAGGCACGGGAGCATTGGAAGTACCGCTGGTTCGGCATGCTGCCTGTAGCCATACTGATGTGGACTCAAGGCTTGCGCATAAAAAAATGAAAAGCTTCGCTCTTTAACAGACACGATTCTTCCAAATCGACTGTTGAAGAAGGGAAGCTTTTCTACTTTTAGGTTAGTTAAGGATACAGCTTTCCGAGCTGGAAAGTGGTGCCGTAAGGAATCGCACGCTGCCCTTTTTGCTCCAACAGCAAAAACACTTCATTATTGGACCATTGATGATAACCAGTTACTGCTAACGGGATCGTAACCTTATCATCAAACAATTGGGCCGTATAGGTAAGTTTTTTTTGCTGATCAAGGTCGCTAAGCAGTGCTGAGATGGATCCATATTGTGCGGGAGTGCCTTTTACCCATGGCAGACGTTCATATGGATCAAATTCGGGAAGTTGAACACTTCCGGTTATCGTATGCTCTGGTTTCAGAAGGGAAGCTATTTGTTCTTCAAGTGGTTTATCGAACTCCTGCTTCTCGGAAACCGTTAGCTGGGGGAGAACCTCACCTGTCTTGGCATCAATGAAATACAGGTCTTCACCGGAGGTTATCTTCCAGACTGCTTGCAAGGGGCTTGTATACAGACGTTCTGCATGATAGGAAGTATTCATTAGTTCAAGCTGTACCAGAGATTGGTACAGAGTTTGCATACTGAAGAGAGGAGTATTCCCACTTCCGTATTCAGTCAGACGGTACTTAGTGGGATTGTTCGGGTCCGCTGCATGTATCACCATGTAACCTACGGGTTGACCATTGGATTGGAGCAGTACGATCCAACCATGTGTTCCTGGCCCAAGCGGTTGGCTTGTCCAGGTTGCTTGCTTCCATGCCTCATAGCCTGGTTTTGCAGAGATGCTTTGAGTCCATTGCTTGATTGCTTCCATTAAAGATGGGGAAGACAGGGTGTTATCCGGCTGCGAAGGCGATGGGACAGGAACGGGAATAGGCGCTTCTGCTGATGACGATGAGGCTGCAGAAGTCGCAGCATTGGGTGTTGTTGCTGTGTATGATCCAGAGCTAGATACGGCTGCATTGGAAAGAGGCATAGGCAGCATTAGGCTAGTCCAGATAACGAGCGACATGAGCCATAGAGTTGATTTGATCATCCATTCACCTGCTTGTGTATTGTTTTCGGACATGAAGCTTGTAGTTTTGAAAAGGTGTTCTAATAGAAGGTTATGTCGAGATACGTTAGTTGAACAAGCTGCTATGCCCTTATTGTATAAAATATGTCTTGAAAAGGATGTTAGAACCTGTAGGGAATGTAAAATCATTTTGCTTCTTATTTTGCTGCCATTTAGCAGAATTCGTCAGTTGATGGGCAAGTGATCTTTTTGAAGATGAAATAGACCGCAATTGATGACGGATACTTGGATTCGCGGTCTGTACTGCCAATCAATCTCTTGCTTGCGGTTAACATATTGGGCTTCAACCTCAGACCGCTTTTCAGGGTCAGCTCCTTGGATTAATGTTTCATAATATCCCCGTATACGGTCGATCTCATCGGTTAGGCGCAAGCCTGCTTCTTTGGCCCAGCTATGGTCATAACCTCTCAGCAGCTGCTCTAAATATTCTTCCAGATAGATAACTGCTCGCGGCAGTGTAATTTTATCGGGAATGATGAAAATTTGCGCGGGCAGACGCGGAGTAAGTCGTTTGTTAAGCAATGACTCTTGAAACCGTTCACGGATTTGTCCTGTTTCCAGATGAATGCCGAGTGAGTGAATCTCACTTCGCTTCATATCACATGCGAGCTCGACCTTGAAATTCACCGCAAGCCAATTCTCGTAAGGGAGGGTTGCTGTGGATTTCTGCTCTGGCTTGAATTGCTCATACAGGTGGACGAAGCGGCCCTTGTTGCGCACTGCGCCGAAGATCTGCTCCAGCCTTCGGCTCCCGAAGGTGACTTCGTCCTTCGGCACCCGTGCGACTATCTGTGTCGGCACGAAGCCGAAATAGCGGCCGAGGATGCTGTCCGGCTGCTGCTCTTGCCCAGGCACCACAGGCGGCGTTATGCCCGCAGAGCTGCCTTCCGCTGGCCTGGCGCTAGCAGGCATAGCCTGCGGAGGCAAGCCAGCAGCCGGTGCGCCGCCTGCCTCCTGAACGGATGCCTTATGGCCATCCGGATCGAAGATAAAGGTGCAGGTCATCGTCTCGGGCGCAACCCCGGTTCGTTCCACGAAGCTCCAGTAATAAGGTCGATAAGTCAGCTCTTTATCGGCAGAAGGAGATAGCTTTACGGTAACGTAAGCTGGATGCTTCTCCACAATATCGCATTGCTCCGCATCTAAGTAGCGCAATACGAATTCTTGAATTTGCGTTTGGTTCATGGAAGCACCTCCGCCTGAGGAGCGGATTGCCCTGCCACGGAATCTAGCAGCGCTGTGAGCTGCGAGGGATCCTGTGTATGCTGCTCCACCTCTGTCCGAATGGTTGAAATGGAACGACCGAGGTCGTCCATTTGACGCTTTATATCTTCCTCGCTGCGTGAGGTCAGGATCATTTTGGCCAAATGATTTTCTAATGAGCTCGTTTTCTCCAGCCTCTCCAAAATCGTATCCAGCTCGCCGATGACCAGCTCGAACATATTGATTTTTTCATGCAGCAAGGATAAAATGTATTCCTCGATTGTACCTTGGGTAGAGAGGTTGTAGATTTTCACATCATCCTTCTGTCCCAATCGGTGAACACGGCCAATCCGCTGCTCAACTCGCATCGGGTTCCAGGGCAGATCAAAGTTGATCATGTGATGGCAAAATTGTAGATTGATCCCTTCGCCTCCGGCTTCTGTAGCTACTAGCACCTGGGCGCGGTTGCGAAACAGGTCCATCATCCAATCCTTCTTACCTCTGTTCATACCGCCCCGATAGGGTACGGCAGTAATTTTATGTTCTTTCAAATACTGCATCAAGTATTCTTGCGAGGCCCGGTATTCGGTGAAAATAATGACCTTATCATTAATATCTTGGATCAGCTCGATTACTTTTTCCGCCTTGGTGTTGGCCTTAATGCTCCGGATCAGCTCGACCAGCTCCCAGATTCGGGGGCGAAGCGGGGAATCCTCCGGTGTTTTCTTGAACATATTGACCAGGGTGATAAAAACCGCGTCCCTGCTGCTGCAAACCTCTCGCTGTAATGTGACTAAGGATAGGATACTGCTCAGATCACTGCCTGATTCTTCATAGCGGCCTTTGACAAAGTTGGTTACGCCATCATAAAGCGCCTTTTCCTCGGGAGAAAGCGTCAGTGGAATGTTGCGTACAATACGCTTGGTGAAGTTCACATTGCCGTCGGTTCGCCGATTTCGGATCATTACCTTAGAAAGCTCCTGCTGCAGCTGATCCTCATTTTTGGGTACGCGTTTATCCACAACAAAATTGGACTGGAAGCTGCCTTGCCCACCCAGATGACCGGGCTTGAGTAATGTGATGAGATTGTATAGCTCTTTTAAATCATTCTGTACCGGTGTTGCTGTCAGCAGCAGGCAGTATTTTTTGCGCAGCTCGGTAATGAACTGATAGTTAGTTGTTTTTTTGTTTTTCAGCTTGTGTGCTTCATCTATAATGAGCATATCGTATTCCAGACCCAATACTATTTCACGATGCGGATCACGTTTGGCTGTATCCATGGAAGCGACGACTATGTCGTTCTGCTGCCACATATATTCCTTTTTCTGGGCAACGGCAGGAATGCCGAACTTCTGATTCAGCTCACGAACCCATTGCAGCACTAATGAAGCGGGAACGAGGATTAGCACTTTTTTGACCAAGCCGCGAATGATGTATTCTTTTAAAATAAGTCCGGCTTCGATCGTTTTGCCCAAACCGACTTCATCGGCCAGGATGGCTCTGCCGCGCATCTCGTTCAAAACCTTTTTGGCTGTATCGATCTGATGAGGCATCGGGGTTAGTTGTTGAATATGAACGAGACATTGCAGCTCATCAAAGCTGGAAATAAGGCTGGATTGTTCAGCCTCGTAAGCGAGCTGATATAAGGTCCAATCGTCCCAAGGGCCGTTGCGAAGAGCTTTGGTATGCAATTCTTCAAACCACTGCCTGTCAAAATGAAGCTGAACATGATCGTTGAACGGTCGCACGTGTTCTTTGTGATCGGTTGTTTGCATAGTAGACGCTCCTTTATCGCCCTCCTTAGGAAGGCAAGCTGGCAAACGTACGTGTGAACATAGGTAATTCTTCATAATCGTTACTTTTAAGTATGGACGAAAAGAGGTACTTTCATAACTCGATTGAATGCATTATGATGGTTTATAGTTGTGCAGAAAGGAAGGATTGTTGTTGAAAAAACGGTTCTTATGGATTTCTCTCATTCTACTGACTGTCGCAAGTACCGTTTATTTGTTCTTTGTGTTCCAAACTAAGACTCATGTTACGCCAATCGATCCACAGGCTACCCAAGCCATAGACGAGACTGGCAATATGCTGCTGGCTGATGAGTTTCAGCTGTTCAGCGTGAATAGCAAGACGAAGTTGTCTAAACGAATTCTGCATACGGAGCAGTCGATAAGCAGCATCTGCTATACCTCCGAGCATACGGTGGTTACGGTTTATAATGCTAACGATCCGAAAGCGTTCAAGGGCTTTTATTTACGCGATAAGCAAGCAGACAGCTTCATTCAATACCCAACGCCGCAATTATCTCCCAAGTTCAGTTATTTATTCGGTGATGTATTATTCCTTGTTTCCGCCGATAAAACGGCTCAGAAGAGTGGAGATTTCACGAAGGTAGCCCTGTATGATGTGTTGGAGCATAAATGGCTTAAGGAATGGTTTGTGCCAGGAAGCGTTGAGAGTGTGAAAGGGAGCGGGAGGAGCGTCTACTTCGTAACTTCAAATAATATAGAGACAAGCTCTAATCTGTATAAAGCTGATGTTCTCAGCGGGGAATGGGACAAACAGATTCAAGAAGGGCGGCGCTATCCGCTCGATCAAGTGGCGTTGGATACGAACGGCGATATTTATATGATGATATCAGAGCGATCCAAGAATGAATGGTCTAATAAAATATATAAATACAACCCCAAACAAACTCCCTATGAGCTGACGAAAAATTTTGTTTCGAACACAAAACCCTACTCCTATAGTATGGTTGGACTTCAAGGTAAAATGTTGATCGTTCGTTATGACTTATCTAATATTAATGTTGAGCTTGATAGACCATTAGGGCTGCTGGATCTGAAAACACGCAAGCAAATTCATCTGGCATGGGAGCACCGACCGGTTGATGCGGATGTGTTGTCTAATGAATTTGTGGTATTGGCCGAAGACGGCACATTGGCGTTTGTAGGCTTAGATGCTGCGGCGGATCAACCGCTCCGTGAACTTAGTATCCCCGAGATTACCACAGGCAAACGAATAGCAGTGAAAAAGTAAATCAAACCGTATCTTTACAGACAGGAGCATACTATGAAAACTCAATGGCGTTTTATTTCTTCAGGCATGAATGACCCCGCCTACAATATGGCAGTGGATGAGGCGATATTGACGGCTCACAGCGAGGGCAAGGTTCCTCCGACAGTCCGATTCTATGGATGGAATCCAGCGACCTTATCGATCGGATATTTTCAAAAGGCGATTGAAGAGATCGATTTTGATCAGCTTGAGCAGGAAGGATTAGGCTTTGTACGGCGTCCTACCGGAGGCAGGGCTGTACTTCACGATAAGGAACTGACATACAGCATTATTGTCTCAGAGAGTTATCCAGGCATTCCGAGCGGCATAACAGAAGCATACCGAGTGTTGAGTGAAGGACTGCTGCTTGGTTTCCGTAAGCTGGGATTGGATGCGCGCATGGTTCAGCTGGAGAGCGAGGAGGACAAAAGCAAATATGCTTCGATGGGTTCGGCGGCCTGCTTCGATTCTCCATCCTGGTACGAGCTTGTCGTTGAGGGACGTAAAATTGCAGGCAGCGCCCAAACCCGGCAAAAGCAGGTTGTACTGCAGCACGGTTCTATTTTGTTGGATATGGATGTGGATCAGTTGTTTCGGGTGTTAAAGTTTTCGAATGAGCGACTGCAGGCCAGGTTAAAGCAGCAATTTGTCCACAAAGCTGTCGCCATTAATGATTTATGCCGCAGTATCGATAAGCAGGAAGTTACATTACCAGAGGTGGAAGAAGCATTTCAGGCAGGGATAGCAGAGGGCTTGGACATTGAGCTTGTGGAAAGCACGCTAACTGAGTATGAGCAATCATTAGTCCAGCAGTTGATTGCTGAGAAATACGCTAATGAGGGATGGAACCTTCGGAGGTAAGCTAGCACACTCACTGCTCAGCAATAGCCATTTGGAGGATGTTTCGATTTGCCGAAAGCTAAAGTGGGGGTCAAGCTGAATCTTCTGAACCTCTATTATAAAATAATGGGGGTTAACTAGGAATAATTGGATTCGCTTGACTTCTGTCCTTGGTTGTAACTATAATGATTACATCGAGAGGGTGTTACTAATGAAAATTAGCAGTCGATTTTCTATTGGCGTTCATATATTATCTCTTCTAGCAATTGCTAAGGATGCTCATGGCACTTCAGAGTGGATTGCAGAAAGTGTAAAAACGAATCCTGTAATTATTCGGAGAATATTAGGGCAGCTTAAAAAGGCTGGGTTGGTAAATGTGCGTGCAGGGACCGGCGGTGCTTTCTTACTAAAAGAATTGGAAGAGATTACTTTGTTAGAAGTATTCAGAGCGGTTGATGTAGTGGAAGAAGGCCAGCTATTTCACATCCACGAACAACCTAACCCTCAATGTCCTGTAGGAGCTAACATTCAGGCTGTTCTACAGTTGTTGTTAGGGCGTGCTCAAGACGCAATGGAGAAAATTTTAGCGGATATTACGATGAAAGAATTAGTAACCGTGCTTGCTGAGCAAATTCAGCTGTCTAAGGCGGACTAATTTTTTTTAAACTCGTTGTAATCAACGATGTTACAACTGTTCATTTAACATTCCTCGATGAATGACTATATAAATTAGAAAAGGTGGAAACAAGGATGAAAATTGCATTAATTAGTGCCAGCGGAACCATTGGACAACGTATTCTAGAGGAAGCTTTGACAAGAGGACATCTAGTTACTGCCGTAGTTCGCGATCCTTCTCGAATCACTAAGCAGAATGAAAACTTAAAGGTTGTAACAGGTAACATTTTTGAAGAAGAAAGTGTAGCGAATGCAGTGGCAGGACATGATGTCGTCATAAGTGCATTCGGTCCGGCATTCGGTACTGGTGAAGAACATACTCTAGTAGACGCAACCCGAACTTTAATTAAAGGAGTAAAAAAAGCGGGTGTGGGTCGGCTTTTGGCTGTAGGCGGAGCTGCAAGCTTAGAGGTTGCACCTGGAGTACTGCTCATCGATACTCCGGAATTCCCCGAAATCGTTAAACCTACTGCAATAGCTCATCGTGACGCACTAGGCGTGTATCGCCAAGAAAATGAATTGAA
The DNA here is from genome assembly GCF_013141765.1 of Paenibacillus foliorum. GTDB lineage: Bacteria > Bacillota > Bacilli > Paenibacillales > NBRC-103111 > Paenibacillus_S > Paenibacillus_S foliorum. Next base: position 5,263 of record NZ_WHOD01000128.1, on the reverse strand, counting down.
TTGGACGAATCTGAGTCCAGCGGCTAAGATTGCTCCAGGAGAACGCACTGGAAAGTACCGCACAGGAACGGAACAGTTAATCGTTAATGAGAAAGGTGAAAGCTATATTTCTGCTGAGGACTATGCTATTGCGATGCTGGATGAGGTAGAGAAGCCCCAGTACAGCCGTCAACGTTTTACAGTTGGCTATTAATAATAAAGAGGCAAGGAGCTGTGGGTGGGCTCCCTGCCTCTTTTTTCCTTATGAAAGATTGCTCTGGAGAGATTCTCCGTTCTGGATTTGTTCTAGGAGCCTTTTTATATCGGCGTTGCTTTTAATCACAAAAACGATTTTGGCCGCAGACAATGTATGGAGCTTTTTCATAATCGCAGGTCGTTTCGTTGCTCTGTAATTCCAAACCCATTTAACAAATGGCCAATCTAATCGTTCAGGACAGCCCTCTTTTAAGTCAGGCCTCGTTTTTCCATGATACATGATTCTTCGTTTGATCACTCGGTAGGTTGTTATCCGCCTGGGTAAATCAAAAAAGATGATCACGTCGGCTTCATTCAATCTGATATCGATGGTTCTTCCGTAATTCCCGTCAATAATCCACTCTTGTTCTTGAATTAGCTGTTTCTGCAGATGCTCCCATTGATCATTAGGCATGGGAACCCAACCGGGTTGAAAATGTAACGCATCCAGATGATACACATTCAGTTTTGTAAGCTCACCAAGCTTGCGGGCAAGTGTAGATTTACCTGATCCTCCAGAACCGATTAGCGCAATTTTTTTCATTAGGAACTCTCCTGACCAATAGATTGACATCATCAGGTGTTTGGGTCTTTTACAAGTAATTGTCAATTTAACATAGGTTTGGTTCCGGCGGCAAGCAGAAAATATAAGCTACAGACTGTTTACTAGCTGCTCAAAGGCTTGTTGAAGCTTCCTAGTTACAGGCCCAGGATTTCCTTGTCCGACTGCCCTGCCGTTTACCGAGATAACGGGCGTTATTTCTACTGTAGTTCCACTTATAAACGCCTCTTCAGCCGAATGCAAATCCTCAATAGTAAAAGCTCGTTCATGGTAAACTATGTCTAATTTACGGGCAAGTCTAAACACAACCTCACGAGTAATGCCGTGTAAAATGAGATTATTGGCAGGGTGTGTCAAGATCTCACCTTTTTTTACGATCATGAAATTAGAGGAGCTGCACTCGGTTACGGTACCCTTTCTATGTAATATGACCTCTCCTGCACCTTGAACTAAAGCTTCTTGTTTGGCCATTACATTTGCCAACAGATTTAACGTTTTCAGGTCACACTTGAGCCATCTTATGTCATCCGCTGTGATAGCTGTAATTCCCTGCTCCATAGTACTTAGGGGTCTAGCGATCTGATTGCAATACGCCATCAAAACTGGCTCTGTATCGAGAGGTGGAAATGGATGAGAACGTGGTGCTGTTCCGCGAGTAATTTGCAAATACACCGTACCCTCTTGAATATGGTTTGCTTGAATGAGCTCGACCAAATACTGATGCATCCGCTCTATGTTATAGGGCAATGGAATGCGGACCTCGCGAGCGCTCTTTTCCAGTCTGCGATAATGACCCTCCGGTTCAAAAAGCACACCGTTATAAACGCGAAATACTTCATAGATGCCATCTCCGAAATAATAGCCCCTGTCATCTGGAGAAATGGACACCTGATCTTTAGGGAGAAACTGATTTTGATACAAATATAGGCTCATAGCTTGGCGCTCCTTAGTTTGAAATGAAATGCGAACATTCGTTTGTGTTGAGGTGGGGAATATGGTATGCTCAATTTAGTAAAGATTGATTTCAAAAGCTGTCTATCGTTAGGGTAACAAGGTTAGCTTGGTATGTCAAAATAAGTTGCTGCACTCTGTAATTAATGGATGATTAGGTTGGGATTGGTAGTGCTTTTGTCGCGGGAAATAGTTCTTGCGAATCGATTATTAGGTGAAAGCTGTCGAAAAAAATAAAGTTTTCAACTATCGAAAAAGAGTGAATTGCAGAGCAAATGCAAGCAATTGGCAAGGTGTCTTGTCCTAACCGGTGAATTCCGCTACTGTCCTATTAGAAGTACCATATATTGTGTTGTATAATGTTGAAGACATACTAGATATTGTGCTTGATGTTGATCTCTATTCTCGGGAGGTTATTGTTTTGGAAACAGTAAAAAGCAAGAAATTAAGCGGTTTAAGCGAAAAAATCTTCCTTGATCGTTATGCCATGAAGAACGCAGATACTGCGTTAACGAAAGTTGGAGATACCGTATTAGTTCTGACAAAGGACGATCCTAAGTTTCCGGCTAAAGAAGTCGGGGAAGTGATTAGCCGCAATGAACGGATTGTGAAGGTTAAGCTTCGCAATGGGGATATTATAGAATCTCCGGTTGAAAAGCTTACTTTAACATTGGAAAAAACACCTGAACAATTGTGGAACCGTTTGGCAGGTGCAATGGCATCTGTAGAAACTACTCCGGAGAAACAAACGGAGTGGACGGAGAAGTTCAGATATATATTGGATGACTGGAAGCTGGTTCCAGGAGGACGGATTGCTGCAGGCGCTGATGCGAGCGAGGAATTGACGCTTTTTAATTGTTATGTCATTCCATCACCTCACGATAGCCGTGGAGGAATTATGAGCTCGTTAACCGAGATGACCGAAATTATGGCACGTGGTGGTGGCGTTGGTATCAATCTCTCCTCGCTTCGTCCAAGACGAGCGATCGTTAAGGGAGTTAATGGTTCCTCAAGCGGTGCTGTATCATGGGGTGGCTTGTTTAGCTACACAACAGGTTTAATCGAACAAGGAGGCAGCCGCCGCGGTGCGTTGATGCTTATGATGAACGATTGGCATCCAGATGTTGCTGATTTTATTACAGTTAAACAAACGATGGGTCAAATTACGAATGCGAATTTATCCGTCTGCGTCAGCAATGGTTTTATGAAGGCTGTGAAAGAAGATCTCGATTGGGATCTTGTATATCCCGATACAACGGATCCTCAATACGACCAATTGTGGGATGGCGACCTGGATAAATGGAAGAAGCTTGGAAAGCAAGTGAATGTGTACCGTACTGTCAAAGCGCGTGAAATATGGCATACGATCATAGAGTCGGCCTGGAAATCTGCAGAGCCGGGCGTTGTTTTCATGGAATATTACAATCAAATGTCTAACAGCTGGTATTTCAATCCGATAATTTGCACCAATCCATGCGGAGAACAGGGATTGCCGGCATGGGGTGTATGTAATTTGTCTGCCGTTAACTTGTCCAAATTTTATGATGCCGAAAAGCATGATGTAGCTTGGGATGAGCTGGGCAAGGTTGTTCGCTATTCGACGCGGTTTCTAGATAATGTAATTGACAAGACACCTTATCATTTTGAGGAAAACAGACTTAATCAACAAAATGAACGCAGGGTAGGTCTTGGAACGATGGGTTTGGCGGAGCTGATGATTATGCTCCAGATTCGTTATGGAAGTCCTGAATCACTCCAATTCATGGACCGGATTTACGGTTTTATGGCCAAGGAAGCTTACTTAGCATCCGCTGATATTGCCGCGGAGAAGGGCAGCTTCACCCAATTTGAAGCGGATAAATACTTACAGAGCGGCTTCATGAAAACGATGACGAGTGAATTCCCTGAGGTTGGGGCAGTCATTCAGAAAAAAGGAATGCGCAATGTAACTGTGATTACTCAAGCGCCTACTGGGAGTACGGGAACAATGGTAGGCACTTCGACAGGTATAGAGCCTTATTTTGCATTCGAATATTATCGCCAAAGCCGTCTTGGCTTTGATAAGCAGTATGTGCCAATTGCTCAAGATTGGAAGGATGCTCATCCTGAAGAGGAGCTGCCGGATTACTTCGTAACCTCGATGGATTTATCTGCGGAGGATCATATTCGTGCTCAAGCTGCGATTCAAAAGTGGGTGGACAGTTCGATTTCTAAGACTGCGAACTGCCCAGCTGATTTTACAGTAGACGATACCAAGCGGCTGTACGAATTGGCCTTCGATCTTGGCTGCAAGGGCGTTACAATATACCGTGACGGCAGCCGTGATGTTCAAGTGCTTTCGACAGAGAAGAAAGAAGATAAAAAAAGTGATGCAAGTTCAGCGGTAACACCAGAACCAAGCGAAAAATCAGAAGTGCCTGCCAGCTCGTCTAGCAAGGAAAGTGGTCATACGGCGCTTAGCAGCATTGGTGAATCTTTGGCTGTTTCCGCTCCGCGGACGGACAGGGTGGATGATAAGCAATACAAACGGCGTCCGCAGATTTTGCGCGGTGCAACTTACAAATTCAATACGCCATTCGGCATGGCCTATATTACGATTAACGATATGAATGGCTCACCCGTTGAGATATTCCTGAATGTAGGAAAAGCAGGATCTGATGTATTCGCTATGTCCGAGGCACTTGGCCGAGTCTGCTCGTTGTTCTTGCGTTATGGCGACCATGGCAACAAGGTGCAGCTGTTAACCAAGCATCTCAAAGGCATTGGCGGCTCTGGAGCAATAGGGTTCGGTGCCAACCGTGTCGAATCCATCGCAGATGCAGTAGCCAAAGCTCTCGAGATCCACGGTGAATTCTCCGACGATGCGGACGACTACGTCACTGCAACCCAGGAGGTCGTGCATGAAACAACTGCCCAGTATGCGGTCAATCGTAGTTCAGCAACATCGCTGGACCTGTGCCCATCCTGCGGCTCAGCTTCATTGATTAATAGTGAGGGCTGCAAGAATTGTACCAATTGCGGTTATGGTAAGTGCAGTTAAGGAAAAGCGAGGGGGGACCCTTGCTTTTATGATGTGAGCTGTAATTTAAAATGTCGACAATTTGAAGATAAAATGTCGTTGAGTTTGAACATAAATATCGCGGGTCCGTGCCTTGATGGTACGGCCTTTTTTATAATTTGGTTGCTTTCGAAGGTGTTTGTTATTTCGAATAAAATACTGGGTGATGAGGTTTTAAAGTTGGACTATATTTTGTCATTTTTTTGATGTTATTACATGGAATTTGCATTAAAGATGGGTCGGGAGAAGGAGTCTATGCGTCAAATGTGTGGAGTCATAATTGGAGAGATTATTTTCATAATTAATGAAATGATTTTTCAAAATTTATGAGATTATGCATAATTATACAATGTGGATGAAGAAGGTTATAAAGGTATTCCGAAGGAAGTGAAAGAAAAGATGGATTCCTTGTTCCCACAGGTTACTTTGATCACATAATTTTAAGGCTGCCTATATCA
>NZ_WHOD01000127.1 GCF_013141765.1 Paenibacillus foliorum | reverse complement strand
TTCCAATATGTGTTAAAATTAAGTTGCCAGGAGATCTGCTGGTATCTCTCCTTGTTCAAGGGGAACTTTGAATTGAGTTTATAAAATTGGGGGATGAAATGGGGACGAATTTCACGGCTTTCTTAGGCCATACATTGAATCCAGACGACATTAAACTATTATGTGATGCTCTAAATTCAAGATCTTTAAAGCACGTCGATGAATTTACAACTTACCTACTTCCATATAATCCAAAAGATATGGGAAAGTCTTGGAAGGTCCAGGTTGGGATTGGTGGCTCTGTAGAAATCAGTGGACCCTGCGGGGTGGAGTTTACTCTCTCTGAGAAGGTTTGTTATTTTCATCATTATAGTAGATGGAAAAACTTTCTCCTTGATGAGGAGATTCAGCTGTATCTTAGGAAAGTTGCATTCGATCTAGCAAACTACTTTTCATCAACCTATGCAATTTATGTACCAGACAATGGCTCTAAAGAATCAGTAATTCTAGATTTTATTTGGGAAGAAGAAAATAAAGATATTAACTATATAAAAAATTGGCTTCTTGAACGTTGCGGGACACCTAAGGAGAAGATTATTCATATTTACAAAAAGTACAATGATTACTGGGATTCTGAAGGGTATTACATAGATTATTTTACTGATTTAGTGAAGGGGCCGGATAGTCGAATACCTAACTAGATTTGTGAAGGAATAGATGGCACAGTTTCAGGTTACTCAAACATCGAGGACGGAAAATACTTTAATCATTAAAGGTACCCTGTTGGAGGGACAAATAAGTGAGGGAATGGAAGTTCGAGTATCCCTACAACTCTCTGCAGGTAACTGCCGATGCTTAAATCAAGTTGAAATAGAACTATGGGAAATGTTGAAATTGAATGGTAATGTAATAAATATTTGCTAACCACGATTGAACTAACGAGGAACTATAGTTCAATCACGATATGACGGCAGCCAGCACACGATCGGCTGCCTTTGTCTGTTGAAGTAACGGGCAGGAGAGTTTCATTTACTTCGCGAATACTTCAGTTAAATGAAAGACTAGGAAATATTCTAAAATAATATAAACTCAGTTTTAAGCTCTTTAATAAATTACTAAGGATGAACGAATATGAGTGCTTGGAGGAGAAAGGGATTAGAATTGTTCTACGATATAAGATTTAGTTTCGTAGGCAAGGGGGATACAGTTTATTCATTAATATTTGAACTTAGAGACAGGGTTGTTAAGTCCCATCTGAATAATGATAATGAAGATCTTGATAAGATCTATAACTACGCTGAATGGTGTTTTTATCAATATCGAAGAAGTAACTATTTAAATAACGCCATCTGTGTTGGGTTTTATGAACATTTAGTTGAAGATGAAATAACTCGGAGAGCAATACCTTACAGAATTAAACCGGATATTTTCGAGAGTGTTAAGACTTTATTTGAATGGATGTTACGGAAAAATAAGGGGCTCTATGAGGAATTAGTTGAAGAATATAATAAAATCAATAACACTAATTTTGTTATTTAACTCGAAGACGGCTAGTTCTTCATAAAGAATTGAACTAACGAGGAGATAGTGGAATGACCAAAGAGCTGCCGGCAAATGTCGGCGGCTTCATTACGTTAACTGGCAGGATAGTTGAGCAAATAATTGCAATAACTGCAACATAGCAATCCAAAAGAAACTATTATATTCATCATATGTTATCATAAGCATCAAACATAAATTATTGCAGTTAGAAAGGAGTAAGGCATGGCAAATATCGAGCACTTGCAAACCGTACATGTTCCAGCGTCGAAGGTGTATGAAACTTTAACCACCGCTGAGGGACTGTCGGAAATATGGACCAATGAACTCATTATTAATAATCAGATTGGCTTTATTAATGAATTTCGATTCGGCAGCAATGACATAACTAAGATGAGAATAGAGGAATTGATCACTAATAAAAAAGTCGTTTGGCAGTGTATAGATTCAGATCCAGAATGGATTGGTACGATTATTTCCTTTGATATTCAAGAGAAGAACGGGAAGTCTTTTATTACTTTGCGTCATACGAACTGAAAAGAAGTAACGCCATTTTATCGCTCCTGTAACTACAACTGGGCTATTTTCCTTTATAGTCTCAAATCTTATTGTGAAGATGGCGAGGGTATCCCCTATCAAAAACGTAAGTTTTAATAATTTATGTTATACTGCTCATTCCGCTAATGGCGAACTATAGCGCAGGAGCTGCATTAAAGCAGCTCTTTTTTTTGATTTCATTGAAGTAACGGGCAGGTTAGTACAATTATCCGTCAACATTAAATAGACAAAAAAATTGACTTCGAGTGTACTCGAAGCCGTAGACTATCTTCTAAGGTCAAACATAAACTTTTGACGCTGATTTGATATGTTCCGGTATATCATACTTTTCTCCACATTCAGGGTTATTGTTTACTGGATTCCAGGTATCGTCCAATTGACCAGCCAAGACACTTTCGTAGTAAGCCTTCTTCTCTTTTATGTGCATTAATTGAAGGTTGTACTCATGGATCTTCGCTTCTAGTTCTTTTTCTTGTTTTGCAACAAGCTCAGCCCTTTCAGGAATCGTCTCATCGCCTTGCAAACACATAGCAATGTAATGTTTGACTTCTGAAATCGGCAATCCTGAAATACGAAAGTAATGCACCATTCGCAACCAATCCAGATCATGTTCAGAGAATAAGCGATTGTTTCTGCCGTCTCTCGAAACGAAAGGTATTAATTGTTGGTCATCATAGTAACGGATCGTATGTTTTGTAAGGCCAGTTATTTCAGATACATCTTTTACCGTATATTTAGGTTCATGTAATGTTTGATTCAAAATTTCGAACCTCCTTGCTATTGACTTCGAGTTACTCGAATACTTTATGATGTCATTGTACCAATGTTGTGAGCGCTCATCAACTGATAATCTCCTTTGGCATCCCTCATTAAACAAGGAACAGAGATTGCTTGGTGACTCTTATGGGAATGCGAATAAACGCTTTAACTTAAGACAACAATGACTACAGTTTATAAATGAATAATTAGAAAGAGGTTAGAAAATGTACACAAAATATAATAACTTGCTTGAATCCTTCACATTCAAAAATGGAATAACCCTTAGAAATCGTGTCGTTATGGCACCTATGACCACTTGGGCCAGTAATGACGATTACACGGTTTCAGATGATGAAATGAAATATTATAGAAAAAGAGTGAATGGCGTAGGTCTGGTTATTACAGGGTGTACGCATGTGCAACCAAACGGTATAGGTTTTACAAATGAATTCGCAGCTTATGATGATAAATTTATTCCAAGCTTACGGAAATTGGCGGATGCGGCGAAAAGCGGTGGAGCTCCAGCGTTACTTCAGATTTTCCACGCAGGTAACAAAGCACTACCGGACTTGACACCAAATGGAGATGTCGTTAGTTCAAGCGCTGTAGAGACTGAAGTTACAGCATTTGCTCCGTCAGTTTTGCCTAGAGCGCTTTCACACGATGAAATATTGGAAGTGATTCATGCGTTTGGAGAAACAACCAGACGAGCTATTGAAGCTGGTTTTGATGGTGTTGAAGTTCATCGCGCACACGGGTTCTTACTCCAAAACGTCTTCTCTCCTTTCTTTAACCGACGTGAGGATCAATGGGGGGGGGCAATGGAAAATCGCTTGTGTTTTCCATTGGAAGTAATTCAGGTAATTAAAAATACGATTAAAAAACATGCAATAAAACCGTTTATTTTCGGATACAGAATATCTCCTGAAGAACAAGGCGGTTATGGAATGGAAGAAGCCTATGAATTAATTGACCGTCTAGTTGAACAGGATTTGGATTACATCCATGCTTCACTTGATGATGTATCTTCAAAACCGCGAGGCAGTGAAGATGGAAAAACACGGCTTGAATTGATTTTGGAAAGAGTAAGCGGCAGAGTTCCTGTTTTGGCTGCTGGTTCTATGTTAACTCCGGATGACGTTGCAACAGCTTTAAATAAGGGACTGCCCTTAGCAGCGGTTGGTCATGCGTTAATTATGAATCCAGACTGGGTTGAAAAGGTCCAGAATGGAAAAGAAGCTGAAATTGAGACAGCAATTAAGACTTCAAAAGTAAGCGAGCTTGAGCTTCCGGAAAAACTTTGGAATATAATCCAAGCTTCGGGTCCATGGTTTAAGATTGAAGAATAACATCGTTATTGTTACATCGTATTCAATTTGCTGTTACTGTTGTTTTACCTACGAGATGGGCACTGTAATTGAAGCTTGCTAAGTGTTGGAGCTCACTCGCCAAGTAACTGAATGGGCAAAAGGTAGTTAGTATTGTTTCGCTAACGGATAACGATAGTTAAACATTTGAAGGGCTACCGTCGTGGTAGCCCTTCACTCGGCTAACGGGCAGGATAGCTAAATAGCAACAAGATGAGGCTGCTGGCAGCCTCATTAAACTAAAGGGCAGGCTAACTAACAGAACCCAAGAACGACAGTTCGTGGTAATATTTCTTGATGGAACGTACAACTCTCGCAGTGTAGTTGACCACGATGAAACATATATAAAAAAATAGGTCTTGTTTTCAAGGAGGTAAAACATGGATTACATTTCACCGAAGGAAGCTATGTTAAAGGTGAAACGGTGGCCTAAAGATACCATAGCGGCGGGTCGTCGTCATACCGTTGGGCTTAAATCTGACGGCACGGTGACGGCTGTGGGTGATAATAAATATGGCCAATGTGATGTAAGCGGCTGGCGCGATATTGTGGCGGTCGCTGCTGGTAATGTTCATATGGCGACGAACACGGGTAATGCTCATACAATCGGTCTTAAATCTGACAGTACTGTGGCGGCTGTGGGTTGGAATAAGTATGACCAATGCGATGTAAACGACTGGCTCGATATTGTAGCGGTTGCGGCGGGTTGGCGTCGTACCATTGGGCTTAAATCGGATGGCACGGTGGTAGCAGTGGGCCGAAATAATGAAGGTGAATGCAATGTAAGCGGCTGGCATGATATTGTGGAGGTCGCGGCGGGTGACTGGCATACCATAGGTCTTAAATTGGACGGCACGGTGACGGCTGAGGGTAATAATCGGTATCGCCAATGCAATGTAAGCGGCTGGTGCGATATTGTGGAGGTCGCGGCGGGTTATCTTCATACAATCGGTCTTAAATCGGACGGTACGGTGATGGCTGCGGGTTTGAATAAACATTACCAATGCGATGTAAGCGGCTGGCGCGGTATTGTGGCGATAGCGGTGGGTAGTAATCATACCATCGGCCTTAAATCGGACGGTACTGTGGCGGCTGTGGGCTGGAATGAGTATGGCCAATGTAATGTAAGTGATTGGCGCGATATTGTGGCGATTGCGGCGGGTTGTGCCCATACCGTAGGGCTTAAATTGGACGGCACGGTGGTTGCTGTGGGTGATAATGAATATGGCCAATGCGATGTTAGCGGTTGGCGCGACATCCAACTGCCCGGAAATTAGTTTTCAATATTAATAATAAAATACACAGCAACTTAGGAGATGAGAGCTCAAAAAACAACACCACGAAGCTGCCGCAGATCGATCGGTGGCTTCGTTGCGTTAACGGAGAACGATAGCGTAATAGCCAGGGAGCAGATCGCCAAGCGGCAGTTGCTCCCTGGATTTGTTGAAGTAACGGGCAGGTTAATTTCAATGAAGTTATTTCTTGACAATACATGAAGGAAGCCTTACATTATAACTATTCAAGAAAACAATTGAATAGTTGAGGTGTCAGTGTGATGAGTATTGAACGAATATGGAAAGATCAGTTGTATCAGGAATTTGCTCGTATTGGTAAGTGTTTATCTAGTCCTAAACGCTTGGAATTGCTTGACATGCTTTCTCAAGGACCTAAATCAGTAGAGCAGCTCGCAAAAATAACAGGCATGAGTGTTGCCAATGTATCCCAACACTTACAAACATTACATGAATCAAGACTGGTTCGATCCCAAAAACAAGGTAACTTTGTGATATACGGAATTGCTGAAATTTCTGTTGCCGATTTCATGGTGTCATTACATCGTCTTAGTGAAAAGCAACTTGTGGAGGTCCAGAAGCTTAAATCAGAAATCTTGCTAAACCATGTCAGTATAGAGCCTATAGCTTTAGAAGAGTTGCTCGAGCGTATGGACAGAGGAGAAGTTCTACTATTGGATGTCCGACCAGAAGATGAATATGCCACGGGCCATATTCCAGGTGCAATCTCTATACCTATGGAAGAACTGGAGAAGCACCTAGCGTCCCTTCCAGTGGATAAGGAAATAGTGGCTTATTGTAGAGGTCCCTACTGTCTAATGTCCGCGCAAGCAGTTGAAATTTTAAAAAGTAAGGGAATCAGAGCATCTCGTTTGGAAGAAGGCGTACACGAGTGGAAACGCTTTGTGGAACTTTCAAATATGTCAACCAAGGAGGACACTTAGTATGAATATTGGAATCATCTTGGAAACTAAGGAGCCTGAAAAGGCATGGAATGCTTTTCGTTTCGCTAACACTTCTCTAAAACGGCAGTATTCCGTCAAATTGTTTCTGATGGGAGAAGCCGTAGAATGCGAAGAGATTCGAGATCCAAGGTTTAATGTACATGAGGAAATGATGAAGTTTGTTCAGTTAGACGGAGTCCTATATGCATGTGGAACCTGTCTTAAATCAAGAAATCTAGAACATGAAACCATTTGCCCAATCTCAACCATGAACGATTGCGTTGACCTTGTAGAATGGAGCGACAAAGTACTGACTTTTTAATAAGCCAATAACACCTAGAAAGGTGGTTCTAAGCGATGACGCATGAACCCCAAGTAATTGACAGTCATATTCGGCAATACATAGATTCCACGGATTTGCAATGGAAGCTGTATAAGCGCTCCTTATTAATAGTAGTACTATCCCAAATTTTCGGAGGTGCAGGTCTTGCCGCTGGCGTAACGGTCGGCGCGCTTCTTGCTCAAGAGATGTTGGGAACCGAAAGTTTTGCTGGTGTTCCTGCTGCGTTGTTTACCCTTGGCTCAGCCGCGGCCGCCTTGTTGGTAGGTCGACTTTCAGAACATTACGGACGAAGGTTAGGGTTGGCTGCCGGATTCTTCGCTGGCGGCCTTGGTGCACTAGGGGTAATATTGGCTGCAGTAAATAATAGCGTAGTACTTCTGTTCATATCTTTACTTATCTACGGTGCAGGAACGGCAACTAACTTGCAAGCCCGTTACGCTGGAACAGATTTAGCTAAGCCTAATCAGCGGGCCAAAGCAATTAGTATCGCTATGGTTTCAACAACATTAGGTGCTGTTGCAGGCCCTAATATGGTGAATATTACAGGAGATTTTGCAACTTCTATTGGTGTTCCAGCGCTTGGAGGTCCGTTTATCCTAGCTGCAGCAGCTTATATTTTCGCAGGGCTGGTCTTCTTTATTTTTCTGCGGCCCGATCCATACGTTGTTGCAAAGGCTGTATTTGAAGTGCAACAATCTTTGGATCAGAAAGTAGATGAGGGTACAAGGGTTCAAAGAAGCAATATCAGCGGCTTGGTTGTAGGAGCAACAGTAATGATCTTAACCCAAATCGTTATGATTGCAATAATGACAATGACTCCAATCCACATGAAACATCACGGTCATAGCTTGGGAGATGTAGGATTAGTAATTGGCATTCATATAGGCTCCATGTTTTTCCCTTCACTTATTACAGGAGTTCTGGTTGATAAAATCGGTCGTACAGCCATGTCAATTGCTTCGGGGGGTGTTCTATTAATTGCAGGTATAGTAGCCGCAGCTGCCCCCCCCCCCGGATTCTATGGTGGTATTGGTTATTGCTCTATCGCTGCTCGGGATCGGTTGGAATTTTGGCTTAATCAGTGGGACAGCAATTATTGTAGATGCAGCTGACCCAACAACGCGTGCAAAAACTCAAGGAACGATTGATGTTTTGATTGCGCTTGCTGGGGCCTCGGGTGGAGCGATGTCTGGCATGGTTGTAGCTCATTCAAGCTATGCGACGTTATCGCTTGCTGGGGGAGGACTTGCCCTTTTGCTTATACCTGTTGTCATATGGTCTCGAAGTAAATCAAATGTACCGGTACAAAATAATAAATTTAACTCCTAAGATTAAACGGAAAACGATAATGTAGGAGTTTGCTTTTAAAGTCGCGTAGTTGCGGCTTTTTTTGTTTTAACGATGCGACTAAATCTATCCACGGGAGCGTGAATATTTTAGACGTCTGAGTCATAAGCTCAAATATGTTGTCTAGGAGGGGATGTTGTTCGTGTTTCCGTATCAATCGGGGAATTATCAAATTCCAAATCCTTATTACCGATTCATGCCCCAGGGGCAGTATTACAACCCTTATTCTGACACAGGATGGCTTTGGTGGCATTATCCCATAGAATCGAAAGGAAGCTACCGTTTTTCTCCGCCTCAGCAACTTACCTTCGTACTTGTGCATGGCTCTTGGGCGGATGCTCACTTTTGGAATGGCGTAGCTGCTGAATTGCGCAGTCAAGGGCACACAGTCTATACTCCAGAATATGCAGGCCACGGAACAGATCCAAATAAAAAAGTCACGCATGCAATGATTACGAAATCAGTCGTTGATTATATAAAACAGTTGGACTTGCACGACATTGTTCTCGTTGGGCACAGCTTCGGTGGCACAGTCATCCAAAAAGTTGCAGAACAGGTGCCTGATCGTATCAAGCGACTGGTCTTCTGGGATGCGTTCGTATTGAAAGATGGGGAATCGCTTGCAGACGAGTTGCCGCCCCAAACGAGACAAGGTTTTGAACAGCTCAGAACCATGTCGAAAGACGATACGATTATGCTTCCGTTTGAGCTGTTTAGGGCTTTGTTCGTAAATACGGCCTCCACGGAAGATGCCAAACTATTCTATAAAAGTGTCTCTCCTGAACCTGCTAAACCACTTTTCGAGAAACTGGATCTTAAAGCGTTCCACGCGCTACCAACCCCCAAAAGCTATGTATATTTCTACCAAGATAATGTATTGCCTCAAGGAGAGGGCTACGGTTGGAATCCCCACATGTCAACACGACTCGGTCTGTTCCGTCTGATCGTTGGTGATGGGGACCACTTTACGGATACGCGCACAAGACCAGCTTATTTGGCGCTGAAGATTTACGAAGCAAGTCGAGATTAATCTGCTCAAGCCTATATAATTGGCAACTGCCGGTGACAAGAACATATTGTTTTATGTAAATGAGGACGGCTATGGATACTCCTTGTCGATAATATTCATTATATAAAAACCGAGGAACTGCTGGGTAATATCCAGAATCCTCGGTTTTTATGCTTCCTATGAATTACTTGAGCAAATCATTTTATTAAGCTCCCATGAAAATAAAAAAGCTCAAAATCTTAAAAAAGATAGTGGAGTCAGACTAACGGTTGGGCTCTAAAAGCACCAGAGTTTATAGACCTTCTTCTCCCAGCCATAGTAGAAGTATAGACAGATTTTATCCATTTTCATCCTCTGTGGTGCAGCGCTGATCTTGCGCTGCATGAATGGCTAACAGGCAGTTTAGCGGAGTGTTGATTTATTATTTTACAAATTAGTGAGATAATTATCTGAGGGAGTGAGAATTAATTTGTTCGTCTAATAGGGAGTGACTTCAAATGGATTGTTGTGCACCATCTAATAGTACAGAAGCCGTAAAAACGGAGTGCCCTACATGTGGTGAAAAGGCTAAAAACGTGCAACTCATAACGCTTAAGTCCCTGCTAAAAGCGTCGGCATTAGAAATCATTGAGCCAGATAACACTTACGTTTTTTGTTCTAATCCTTCTTGCACTATCGTCTACTTCAGCGGGAACCATTCGCAATCGTTTGTGGGGAATGACCTAAAGGTGCCAGTGTATCAAAAAAATCAGAGGGCAGATGTGCCTGTGTGTTACTGCTTTGATTGGACGAGAGAGCGACTTCTTCAAGCCATTGACACTGACCTAAAACCTGCAGATCACATCAAAGCTCATCTTCAAGCTGGTCGTTGTGGGTGTGAGGTAAACAACCCCCAAGGTGCTTGTTGCTTAGGCAATGTGAACGCTTTTGTACGAGGACTCAAATAGTTGTAAGCAGAAAACCTATATGGTAGACACAGTGCGGTGTGATTGAACGGAGAACGTTTGTTCAATAAGAAACCAAGACGAGGCTGCCGGCATGAATCGGCTGGTTGGAGAAATGTGGAAGGAGTTGAATGAGAAAGATGACAGCATCATTTTCACATAGGCCCGAAGGATACGAATGTCCATTTTGTCGTGTTTCGGGTATCGAGCGACCTGATCAGGGAACAAAACAAAGGGATATCATCTATCA
>NZ_WHOD01000126.1 GCF_013141765.1 Paenibacillus foliorum | reverse complement strand
CTAAGCTTCGCAGTCTTTTTTCTGAAGGGTTAAAGAGCCTTTATAATATGTTTTTGTAACCTTATTGGTCAATGTGACTTATAATCAACTGACTTAAGTAGAGGTTTCCATTATTATAAGCAATGCATAGGTTCATCCTTAGGTGTAAGTAATATAGATAGATATTAGCAATTTGGTCTTTAGTTAGTATCTCGAGGAAGGGGATACCGAATAAATTGTCGAATATTAACAAAATGATTTTGTCTATCGAAAGCTTTCTATTTTAATTTCTTCCAAGCAAGAGTATCTGAAAGGGGTTTGTCCATGTTGTCGAGTTTGTCCTATTTAACAAGTAAAAAGTCAATAACAGTAGCACTACTAGCGTCTGTGGCCATGTTATTTTCGCTGAGTACAGCGAGTGCTTCCACGGTAATTCCAAACGAGTTACCTGTAAGATCGAAAGAGGAAATAAAGGCCAAGTGGAATGTGTACAAAAACTCTTTTGCATTAGGTGACCCTTTTGTATCTGTACCTAACCTAATCCCTTCTAATCCAGATATTGGGGTATTAAAGTCTAATCATCTTGAAACGGGTTTGAAGAAACTGAATTTTTACAGATTCATCAGCGGGTTACCTGACAATGTGACACTGGATTCGTCATTAAGTACTTCTGCTCAGTTTGGCGCTTTCATAATGGGGGTTAATGGAGAAATGAGTCATACTCCTTCCAGACCCTCAGGGATGTCTGAAGACGTGTATAAAAAAGCGTATGATGCAACATCTAGTAGCAACATCTTTTATGTTTCTGGCTTTGGGATGGATACACGATACAACATATTAGATTTAAGTGTTGATATGTATATGGATGATGCAGATGCGTCTAATAATAGTAGAGTAGGACACAGACGTTGGGTTCTTAATCCTACTCTGGGTAAGATTGGATTCGGTCTAGTTAAGAAGGTAGAGATCAATGAAAAGAACGGTACATATTATGCTGCTTTGAAGGTTTTTGATAGGTCTAATACCAGTTTATCGAATGTAAGCTATACTTCGTACCCAGGAGCTGGTTTCTATCCAGCAGATAACTTGATTCGTAACCAACCTTGGTCAATTCAGTTAAATAATCAGGTATTCTCTGAAACATCCACTAGTGCATTGACATTGGTTGTAAAGAGAAACTCTGACGGGAAGATGGTTAATTTGGGGAGTAATAACTTTATTTACGAATCAGGGGGCTTTGGAGCAGGCCCAGCTGTTATCTTTTCTATCCCATCGGACTTTGGGGATTACAAAGAAGGTGATTCATACACCGTTAAGTTGGATGGATTGACAAAGAAAGGCGGTAATAAGACAGTAACAACCACTACATATGGTGGTGGGACAAGCACCATTACTTCGCCCTCTTACGAAACGGTATCCTTAGAGTACACGGTAAATTTCTTTTATTTAGAACCTTCGGCACCACGGCGTATGAAGTTAATTGATTTCAATAGAACAGTGGATACAACTGTAGTACCTACAGTAGTTCCGACACCTGTTGTACCTACAACAGTCCCTACAACAGGTGCCACCCCTACTACCGTAAATATCAATAATAACGATGAGTTGCCGAAAGGCTCTAAACCAATTAAGTTTACGGATACGGGTAACCACTGGGCAAATGCTACTGTTGAATGGGCAATAACTAACGAAATCGTAGATGGTTACGCAGATGGAACATTTAAGCCAGATGCTGTTCTGACAGAAGAAGAATTCTTGAGTATGTTCATGAAGTCATTCTTAAAGAACAAAGTGGTAAATGATGATACTAAGTCCGGTCGTTGGTCGGACGCCTTGTATATTCTAGCCGAAAAAGGTAAGTTTCCGATGCTGGGGATAAATATTACTGATAGTAGGGGAGCAGAGGTTAAGCGTGGTCTAGTTGCTCGTATTATCGCTGCTGCTGACGGTGCATCTGTAGACGAGAAAACGGCTGTATCGTACCTGTTCAGTAAGGAATACACAGAAGGAAAAACAGCCAAGTCTTATGAGGGGTATGCACCTAACGACTCTTTAACTAGAGCCGAAGGAATCCAGTTTATTAAGAATTTAAAAGATAAGTTCTTCCAATTCAGAAACTTGTCAAATTAACCGAATAAAGGCTATGTATGGATAGAGTTCTCTGGACTCTATCTTTGTATATTATTGACACTTTCTGAAGCTAAAGCGAAGAATAATAGATATAATGTGATTTACATCGCGGGGAGTTACAAACATCAACAACTGTCGGAGGACAAGAACATATATGTTTTAGAAGCCGCATAACTGCGGTTTTTTTTATTTTAACGATATAAGTTCTTGTCAAAAGTCAGTGACAAGAACTTATATCGTTTGCCGATTTAGGACAAAAACATATATTGTTTCCCGCAATTGAGGAATCTTCTCAAAATGATCAGTTATTCATTGAGCTAACGTGCAGGATGGTTGAAAAGCTCGCCATTTACATGCGAACGTATATTCGATATCATAATATTGTGATTTCCAAACTCAGGTGGAATTTTAAAAGCTTCATATTTGATGTGTGGAACTTATGTTCAATATTGAGAAGAATCCTATTATGACAGATGATGAGAATGTGAGGGAGAGAAAATGACGAAAACTGGAATCGTTTTGGTTTCTAGCGTATCTGTAATTCGAGCAGACAAGGTCTTGATAATAAAAGAAAACAAACGCTAATCGAAAAAGTTCGAAAGAAAACAAAACGGGCAGTTAGGGCCTTTCTATTTGTTAAGCACGATTTCGCGTACATACAAAATTAGGCGTTTGATGAAGGGCTTTGCTGATGACGGGTAAAGCCCCAGAACGTTAATAGTTTTTACTTTATTTACCGAAATAGTTGATGTGTGTAAAGAACGTCGCATCGAGGGAGAAGAGGGTCATGTCCAGGAAGAAGAAGAAAGTAGAAAGAGAGCTATGGAAGCTTATTGAAGGATTGCTTGTGATTTGTATTTTTGGAGCATTTTTTGGGGTGTTTAATCTAACAAAATCGATTACTGCCGGTATCGTGGCTGCGGGCTGCGTGTTTGGGCTATTTGTCGGGGTCATGTTCTACCGAAAGATGCTCTATGAAGAGAAATTGAAGAAATCGGGTATTAAAGACATTGATGAGATGGACGGAAGGCAGTTCGAGCATTACTTAGGACACCTTTTTAGAGCGCATGGCTATGCTGTTCAAGTTACCCGTGCGGCTGGCGATTATGGGGCTGACCTGGTTATCGTGAAGGACGGAAAAAAATCGTTGTCCAGGCGAAGCGCTATAGCAAAAACGTGGGGTTGAAAGCAGTGCAAGAAGTACAAGCCTCGATTGCACACTATGGTGCTTCCGAGGGTTGGGTTATCGCGAATAGGGAATATACTGATGAAGCTTATTCACTCGCGAAATCGAATCGCATTCGTCTAATTAACCGTGAACAACTAATAGAGATGATACCAAAACTCAATCCAGGTGCAGCACCTTCGGCAAAAGCAGTAAAGCAAGCCATGCCGACAGTAGAAAAGACTTGTTCCAGGTGCGGAAGCAAGATGGTTTTGCGGAAAAGTGCTAAAGGCGAATTTTATGGTTGCAGCTCATTTCCAAAGTGCAGGAACATGACTGCGGTGTAACTGATCGAAGCCGTGCAGTTGTGCACTCTTCAGGAACTAAAAGGATCCGCCGCGGCGGATCCTTTTTGACTTCTTCGCAAAATAATGGTTTTTATACAGATGTTCAGTAATGTTACTGAAGAAGATACCTGATCAACAAAAGAAATATGGCGTTATTAACGTGTTGTCCAGCAGCCAAAAGATTAATACGTGCCAGGTGCCGAAAGTTTTGTGAGGGTTCTACAAAGTAAAACCTATTCAGAAGCATAGAAAAGACCCTACAATCCATTTTCAAATTTTGTTCTCGCTAGATACGCCGCATACTGAATGGGACGCTGTATGGATTTGCGGTAAAGGCCCATTTCCTTCGTGCCTAAGAAGATGGAATGGCTCGGTTTCGGATTCGCCTCAATTAACCAGACATTCCCTTTCACATCGACACCAACATCCAAACCGAACTCCACCATTGAGCCATACCGCTCCTCAATCACTTCCATCAATTTCATGGCCATTTGATCGCATTCCCGGCTGATTTGTTTGGCTTTCTCCGGGCCGAACCGTCGGATCATGAACGGTTCAAAACGCAATGCCTTTCCGTCTCCATGAACCAGATTGGTGGTGGGGCTGTTTTTAGCACTGACCCGCATGCCCTTCCCGGTCACTTCCCACTCGCCCCTTTCGTTTTTTTGGATGATCAGTCGGGCATCCAGTACGCGTCCGGGGGTCAGTTCCAGATTCAATCCTTGCTGAATCATGAAGTTTCCGGTGCGAATCCGCTGCGTACTCACCCATGAGTTAAGCCAGCGGACTACGGAATCTTCCGAGGGCAGAACAATATGCGTCAAGCGTGCCGATTTTTTTCGGCCCTTGATGTGAAATGTACCGGATTTTCGTGAGAGTTTAACTACACTGTGGCCACCAGTACCGTTGCCTGGTTTGATGTAGAGGATAGGATGCTTGCGGATCATGTCCAGTAGGTTTTGAGGGGTATAAAGCAAGGTTTCCGGTATCCATTGCTTCACCTTCTCCGATTTACTAAATAACTTAGTAGCTCTCCATTTGTAGGTGAACTTATGATTGGCATAAGTGAACAATTCTTTCCGGCGGCGCATATCCCGAAAAGGCTTTTTAAGATACCGGCAAAAATCAATCACGACATCTGGGCAAGGATAAATGTTCATCTTCCAGCGATTTGAAGGGGAAGGTATAAAGCCGTGAATTTTTTTGTCTTTTTCTATCAGATCTAAATGAGAAAACACAACAACCTGGCTATCTAGTTTTTCGCCTTCACGGACTAAATCCCGCAAAAAACTGCCATTCATAAACGTTTTATTTGTTCTATGTGCCAGAATACCAATAAGAGGTTTCACTTATCATAACATCCTCCCAAATCTCAGTTAGCAATAATAACGTATGTGTGAAAGAGAAAAGGGGATGCTTGCCTAATGTAAATGGGCTGGATAAACGGGCACTAGCGGAAGAAGAAGGTGAGTCGCCGTACTCATCAAGGAAGCGGAAAAGTGTCGTGAAAGTAAAACTAAGTAACGCGGATATATCTGTACAAAATAGGGTATTTGATACAGATGTACTTGCCTGGCGTTAATACGAACGGGCAGGATAGTTTAACTTTAACATAAGGAACAAAAGATAGAACAAATGTTCTTTACATATATACTATCGATGGATAAAATTAACATATAACCAAATGAGAAATGGAGGTTTATAAATGAGTAATAAAACAGCTTTGAATTATGGGCAGACAGCAGAAGAAATACTGAAGTATAAAGAATTCGATGAACAACGCCTTCTCGAGCCGATAAGTGAAGGTAAATGGTCAGTTAAGGAAATCATAGGCCATCTATATTATTGGGATAAGTTCATTTTAGAGAAGCATGTTCCATTTATGAATGATGGTACAAACTTGAATGCTTTCCCTAATCATGACCTACATAATAGAGAAGCCATCGAATACATAAGTTTTTTTATAACAACAGGTTCTTTAATAGATGAGTTTGTCCTGAATAGAAGACTGTTAATTGAAACGATATCTGGAATCGACAGTAATGTTAAGTTCACAATTGGTTCTGGGAAACGCCAATTTACAGTTGATAAGTACTTGAAGATATTTATTGACCACGATATACATCACCTCAAACAGATGAATGAACGACTAAGCTCCCTCAATATGATTTGATTTTCTTACGTATGCTCGTGAATTCGCAGGATTTCACCCTCTCTTATATGACGGATTTCATGATAGGATATTGAGAACGGCATTGTGATCTGCCAGAAGGCATGCGGGAACAAGGTGGGGGTATCCTCA
>NZ_WHOD01000125.1 GCF_013141765.1 Paenibacillus foliorum | reverse complement strand
ATAGTTTCCAATCTACTTATATAGTACCATCAAATGGATTATACATATGGAAAAGTTACTCAATTAATCTGCCCGTTAGCACAACGCGGCTGCCAATCCATGCCGGCAGCCGCGTCTTAGTTGTTTATTAAGCTATCGTACCCTTAAGTTGAACGAAGTTTTAATAATGTGTTGCCAGTTAGGAGGCAATTCATAGTCCCTAATGTGCTTGTATTCTAGAACCATTACAGTTCCCGTATTATCTATTCTAAACCTCATCGAGTCCATCCCTACATCCAGATGAGGTCCTACGTACGGGATTGTTTTAACATGAACATCAATATGAGAAGGATGATATTCAACGTCTAAATTAGTTCCACCCAGAAAAGGCGAAAACGTAGGTGATACAGTTAGTTTATCTTTATAGTATCGATTAATCTGTTCCTGTATTTTTGGAGCTAACAAAGTAAGTACAATCCGTTGCAATGGTTCTTCGTGTGGCTTAGCGTAAACGGGCTGTATTGACACCAAGAAAATGAT
Source organism: Paenibacillus foliorum (assembly GCF_013141765.1). Lineage (GTDB taxonomy): Bacteria > Bacillota > Bacilli > Paenibacillales > NBRC-103111 > Paenibacillus_S > Paenibacillus_S foliorum. The sequence continues at coordinate 5,085 of NZ_WHOD01000125.1, read as the reverse complement.
GACCGTTAGCAGTAATCCGATATATCTTTTTACATTTAATACAAATCACCCCATCAAATTATCTTCCACAAAGTGACTTGAGTTTATCCATGCAATAAAAGGGATCAGCTGTCGCAGCGTCTGTCCCCCTGGTTCGTTCAACTATCGTTACCCGTTAGTTTAACAAAGCAATCAAATCCTCGTATACATTCCGAGCGTCAACATCAATTTCACAAAGTTTTTCATTTATTGTGGGATTCTTTATGATTCTTAATAAGTCAGGTACAATTTCCCTTTTTACTTCAATAGGCAGCTCTGGGATAAGGAAACAAATACATGAAAATTGCCAGCAATCGTCACCACTATTCAATACCATCTTAATATGTGGAATGATATCCTCAGGTTTGAGAGAAGCCAAAATCTTACACAGTTCTGGTGCAATTGGCCAGTTTATGTCTTGAATCCACTCGAACAATTGAGCTATTACCGGACTAATGTCTACTTCAGAAGGGACCAAGATTCTTAATTTGTTTAGGGCATCTTCGTCAAATTTATGTTGAGGAATTAATTCATTGATATTAAACACTTTATCCGCTCCCTTCCGACCGAAGTGTCCCGTTAATTCAGATACCATGATAAATCATTATGTATTCACCTGACTCAACCAGAAGTGAGAATTCAATTAACTGTCCTAGAGTATCAAGGATTTCTTTTCTCTTAAATGATAACTTCTCATAAGTCCCTGTTTTTCGAGGATCCCCATCTTCATTCCACGTATACAAACCCGTTAATATTATATCTTCAGGAGCTTCAGAAAACATAAGATACCATGCTTTCATGAGCTTCGTTAATTTCACTGCTCCATTTTTTTCAATTAAAGAGCGTCCATAATAATTAAATCCCAATGCACTTTCGTTTTTGTCCGGATTTATGGTTTTAATCCATTTCAATGAATCTTGCATGTAACCGAACATGTCATCATGTAGTTGAACAACATTTTCTGAATTGCTGTCCTTATAGTCATAAATTCCACTTAAACATATCTCTCCAAACTTACTGTTTGAAATAAGTATAAAATCATGAACTAAAGCTATAAAAAGTCCTCCTTAGCTACTTTAATTCTTACGTTTATTTTACCATGAATTGTAACTATCCTGCCCGTTAGGTTAATGCCGTTCCCGGTCTAATACTATATTTTCTCAGTCTACAACTTTATTTTCCTAGTCTAACACTTTATTTTTCAGTCTAATGGTTTATTTTCTTTTAACAGCAATTTCTTGTTCTAGCTGGTTCAGTATACTAACAATACGCTCGTACTCTTCTAGTAAGCATTGTAGGTCCTGCTTGGCCTCACTGAGTGCAACAGACTCCCCAACGCTCTGTTCTGCTTTAGCAAGGAGCTCTGCTGCCTTCTGAATGCCCGTGGATCCACCAGCTCGTTTCATATATTTTCTCCATCCTGTAATAATCTCTGCCGTTGATTGACCTTTTAGATCTAACGGGGACGGAAACGCTTTGAGTGTCGCTATGGATCGCGGACAAGTCCAATCTTTAAACACCGAGGCATACTCAGGAAAGCGAATATCCAGCCAGCGGATGATCCGATTCTGCATTCGAACACTATTCGTGACCCAAAATTCACGATCGCTCATAACGGTACGTAACCGTTGAAATGGGTTGCTTGCCGAGTGTACTCATAGTAGTAGCCACGGCTAACAACATCTGCAATAACAAGAGCATCCTTCGGGTCACTCTTGGAAGGACAATTATCTCGGTTCTCTTTGTTTCGTTTTGTCGTTGCAGGATTCACTAAAACAACGTGTATTCCTTTCTGGGCAAGCCAATTGGCCAAGTTATACCAGTAATGTCCCGTCGGTTCCATGCCTATTATGATGCTATTTAGCCGGTGTTTTTGTTGCAAGCTACCTATCCATCGATGTAATTTTTCAAATCCTTGGATTGTGTTTTTGAGCGAAAGATTCTGGTTTGTAAGGACAATTCCACGGTAGTTAGTTGCTTGAGCGACATGGGTTTCCTTTGCCATATCGATACCCACAATAAGATGAGAAGTGGTAATTCGTTCAATCCGTTGATTTTGTCCATCCGATTGTTTAAACTTCATAATAAGAGCGCCTCCTTGATGGTGTTGGGTATTTACCCGTCGACAAACCCATCATACCGAGGCGCTCCTTTTTTGACAAAGCCCATTTCTTAGGCTATACAGGAATGTTTAGCGGAATGACATATTCAAAATTCAACATAAAATGGATGATGTTCTTCAATTAAACAAAACTCAATTCTTTGCCTGAAATTTCTCCAAGTCACCATGTTTTTTTTGCCATAAAAGTCCTATTCGATTCGACACGATTCGTACCATAATTGAGTGAGAAGTCCTATTGAATCGTAAGACCGGAAAAGGAATAATCAAATTAAAACAGGAGGTTTTTTCTATGCGGATGTACAGGAGTTGGATATCCGGCTTACTGGGAATATCCATGTGCTTCGGGTGCCTGAATATATCCGTCTCAGCTGAAATCAAGCTTGATCCTTGAACGATACTAACTCCGAGCCACATTATCGAGTTCCCCATTATCAAAGATTTGATTATTTTCCAAAACTCCAGCGACGTTCAGTTGAAATGGAAAGCTCCGACGCTTGCCAGCCGATATATGGGCGCCCCAGCAATAGGACCAGATCAGACAATCTACTTGGGACATACGTTTTTTTTTCTTGGCTCTGTATCATACGTTTCTGCCTTTAAATCCGATGGGACGAAAATGTGGAGCTACACGCTCAATGACATTCTTTTAACACCACCTATCGTTGGGCCGGACGGCACGATTTATGTCAGTAATGCAAACGATAATCCGGGTGAGTTGATCGCCATTCGTCCGGATGGAACGAAGAAATGGGCATTCGCAGCCGGGGATCAGATTAGATCAACTCCTGTATTCGGATCAGATGGCATCCTGTATGCGGCTTCCCGTGATGGCATCCTCCATGCTCTGAATCCTCAGAACGGATCCGAAATCTGGTTGTACGATATGGAGGTTAGAGGTCAAGCCTCCCTAGCGACGGCTCCTGACGGGACTATATATGCGGCCAACGGCACTTCATCCCTGTATGCGATCAAGCCCAACGGAACGAGAAAATGGACGTACCAAGCTGGCGGGATTGTGAGCTCTGCTCCCGCTGTAGGACCAGACGGTACGATCTTCGCTGGATCGGCCGATCACAACTTATACGCCATCTTGCCTAGCGGGGGGCTCAAATGGAAGTTTGATCAAGGGAGCACCCTCTTCGCTCCATCGGTCGCGCAGAATGGCGACGTCTATGTAGGGTCAGAGGACTCCAAACTGAACGTTATTCGTTCTGACGGCAGTCTAAAGTGGCAGTTTGCCGCAGGCGGCTCCGTTGTCCCACCCGTGCTGGCGCCAAATGGGCTGGTCTACACCCAATCCTCTTCCAATAAGGCAATCTATGCGCTTAACCCAGATGGCGCCATTCAATGGCAATATAGATTCGTAACAGACAACCCACAACCCCTCTCAGTCGGAAATGACGGCACCTTGTATGATGTATCCACCAACTATCCTGATATGAAAAACGTTGACACCAACGACATGGAACATACTTATGTGATGTACATGTATGCCCTCAAGGTACCTGTCAAGACGATGACCTTGGATCAAACTTCTCTAGCCCTAACTGAGGGGCAGACGAGCAAGCTTACGCCTTCTTTTACGCCAAGCTATGCCTCCAATTCCACCGTCACGTGGAAAAGCAGCAATCCGAACATAGCTTCCGTTGATAATAAGGGCAACGTGAGTGCCCACATATCCGGTACGGTAACCGTTACGGCGACTTCTGGAGACGGTCCCGTAGCACAGTGCAAGATTTCCGTCACAGCTCGAACGGTCACGACAACCGAAGTAAGCAGTGTTGTCCTGAACAAAACTGCACTATTCCTTCGTACCGGAGATAGCGTCGCTCTCATGGCTAAGGTAATTCCGGATAACGCTACGAATCAGAATGTGACATGGGTAAGCAGCAACCCGGGAGCAGCTACTGTGAACCTTTATGGAAAAGTAACCGCACTCTCCCCAGGTTCGACAGACATTACAGTCACCACACAGGACGGCAACTTTATTGCCAGGAGCAAGGTAGTCGTCACGGCAGGAACTTCCGCAGACTCCGGCCCGTTCATTGACATCAAAGGACATTGGGCGACTCCTGAGATACTGCGCGCTTATGAGTTAAAAGTAGCAAGCGGCTACCCAGACTTCACGTTTCAGCCGAATGCGAACATTACTCGATCAGAATTCACTGTTATGCTAATGAATGGGTTGAAGCCGGCGTTTGAAGGTGCGGATCTCACGTTCACCGATACGGGCCAGATCCAAGACTGGGCGGCCAAGTCCGTTAAGCAAGCCGTGAAGCTTGGCATTATTAGCGGATACCCTGATGGTTCCTTCCGTCCCACTGCGAACATTACCCATGAGGAGATGATGTCTATGGTAGTAAAAGGACTGGGCATAACGCTCACTCCTGGTGCGACGACTGATTATGCCGACGATGCCGATATTCCCGATTGGGCCAAACCTGCTGCCTCGATCTCCGGAAAGAACAATCTGCTTGGTGGTACGACTGGAAACAACTTTGCACCCTCAACATTGGCTACCCGTGCCGAGGCTGTAACCGCCATCGTCAGGATGCTCGATATTAGACTTTGATGATTTCCTACGCCATTAGATAGCCCCACAAACGTAGACCTCAAGAACATATATCCATTGCTGAAAAACCCCAATTGGATCGCGGCCCCTAAGCTCCGGCGCGCTGCAACCGAAAGCCAAGATGAATAGATGAGATTTTCATCTGCAGTTGGTGACCGTTCACCTCAATAGATCGGTTCACCCTCATATCCCAAGACGTAAACGAGGCTGCCCGATTATGCCGGCAGCCTCGTCCCTGGTTTCTTATTCAACTATCGTACCCGTTACTTTAACAACTGTCCCCATAACATCTTTCCATCACTGTAAGTCCCCGTCCATATATTGTCTGATTTTGGGTTTTGTTGATAATGCTCATACATTAGTCTTAAGCTCA
>NZ_WHOD01000124.1 GCF_013141765.1 Paenibacillus foliorum | reverse complement strand
GCCTGTTTTCTGTAGAATGAGAATAAGGAGTTATTCCATAGCCATCTAAGATGACTTACGGTAAGGCCCAGTATTTGTGCTGTTTTCTTGAATCGTTGCCTGCTCAGCTTCTTTAAATAATTTACGTTGTTCCTGAACCGCATCAAGCCAAGACCAACCGTAAATAACGATGAAAATCACAAATAGGAGTGCCCCAAGCGCTTCCCACCAAAAGCTTTCTCTAACGCTTGGAAGCGCTCCCAACCCTAAAATCATTAGCGGAATAAACCAGAAAATGAGTGGCTTTTTCTCTTTCACGACGTGACCCCTTATATGTTTGTCTACTATATTAATTGTATATTTTTCGTGATGTTATGGCGGTTTGAGTCCGTAATAGGTTCGACCAAATTGTGGTAATTATAAAACAAACAAGAGTATGCCTCCAGTCAGCTTTCTTTGGTAATGTATGATGACGAGTACGTTCCATTGGCAGGTATTATGAAGTCGATCTCCAAAAACCCAGTTGTCAAACGACACAAACATAAGCGCATATTCGTGAATAAATTTGGTTTGCTTTAAAAAAGTGCATAGGGAAGAACCGTCCTATAATGCACGGAAGTACATTCCATATATTTCTAATTCTTGCCACTTACTCTAAACGGAACACTTCCTTAGTAGTTAAAATGGAAAAAATCCAGTGGATGAGTTTATTCACATAAGCAATTATCGCTACTTTGCATATTGAGATTAGAATCATTTTAAACAATGGTAAAAGAGATGGTGCTCAATATGTACGAAAGCAGGATTACTGGATTATATTCAACGAAATATGGAAGGAAATGTTTTTTTGATTGAGAACCAAATAATTGTGAAAAGTTTTTCATACCAAGTAAGTTCA
>NZ_WHOD01000012.1 GCF_013141765.1 Paenibacillus foliorum | reverse complement strand
TACTGCCCGTTAACTTAATGAAGGCAGCCAGTAAGTATCCTGGCTGCCTTTGCATGCTGTACATTATGCTATTGTACCTATTACTTCAATTATCATAAGGTAATTTCTATCACTTAGAACAACTTATGTATCCGAAATCTGGGATCTTTAACGATTTCCTCAGCGAGTTCCTCTGGACGTTTGCTGTCGGCGTCCAATAGGAATGGTTCATTGGTCGGTGACGCCATCAACTTGTTCAGAAGGAATAGTGAACGTTGGATATATTGTTCATCTCCTCGCTGACTGAGTCGAGCGGCAATGGTCTCCGGTTCCGCATGGAGCACAACATAGTGGAGCGTCGCGTCGAGATCCGACAGCTGGTCATAGAACCATTGCAGCTCGTCTTCAACGACGAAATCGATAACCACATCTAGCCCGTGCTGAAGAAAATTTCGCGTCACTGCAGTGATATTAAGCCAGGCCAGTCGGAGTCGTTCCTCCCAGGGCGATTCATTCGTCCCTCGGTACACATGGAGAAAGAGATCGCCCTCAATCAAAGCGCATAGGTTCATCGAATCAGCCAGCGACTTGGAGACGGTCGATTTCCCTACACCAAGTGGACCAGAGATAATATAGATAGCCATTTGTTTCCTCCATCACAGGACCTTCCTTACAAACTTATTTATTCTTGCTGTTGTTGCGTTATCCTGCCGTTCATAACCCAGATAGAGGGCTCGTATTAAATTTACTTTTTTATGGATAATATTATGTAATTCTATACAACAAACAGGAGGACCATGACATGAAGGACTTTCGTCCAAACAGCGCTGCTTCGATGGAGGTTAGGGACCATTCAAGCCTATCTACGCAGACGGTGGATGCGATAGAGGAACTCTCCGGTGTTCATCCCGGATACCGCCGTGTGCATGCAAAAGGTATTTATTGCCGCGCTGTGTTTCGCCCGAGCGGTCTTGCGGCGCCGTTCACCTCTGCTCCCCATTTACAGGAGCAGGAGGTAGAGGCGGTTGTCCGGTTGTCCGCTTCTCCGGCAGTTCAACCAATCCTGCGCTGGCGGATCTCCTGTCTCTGGCCAAAGGAATGGCCGTTCAATTCGTCCTGCCGGACGGCAGCTTCACGAACCTGGTCGGTACAACGGTGCCGGTCTTTTTTGCACGAACACCCGAATCCTTCCTAGACATCATTCGCGCCGCACATCGTGTCCAGGAAGGCAGCGTTCAGCTGTGGGATCTTATTACAGAGATTTCGGCCCATTTCGCAGAAAGCAAAGAAAGTCTCCTTGCAGTCAAGAATCTGAAACCCCCAGCCAGTTACGGCGAATCCCGTTATTATTGCATTCATGCTTACTTCTTTACAGACCGTGAAGATAATGCGCACCCCGTCAAATTCGAATGGATCCCGGATGCCGGCGTGCGGACAATGTCCATAATAGAGGCCGCGGACCAGCCGAGCGATTACCTGGAAGATGAACTACGGCTGCGCCTGAAGGAAAAGCCAGTTGTATTTATGCTTACAGCGATTTTAGGCGAAGCAGGCGATCCCACGAACGACCCCACCTGCGCCTGGCCTGACGACCGTCGTCGGATTGATCTCGGCCGCCTCTATATATCGAAGATCATCAACGAGCCGGCAGATCTGTTCATGGACCCAACCGTCATTTCATCCGGTATGGCCTTGTCCGATGACCCCATTCTCAACTTCCGCCATGTCGTCTACGCAGAATCCTATCAAAGACGTCGCGACGGCCGCTGATCTGAACAAATTATGCCGACTAACCTCATCGCATCTTTCACTGGATGAGGTTAGTCGGCATAATTTAGCCGGCAACCTCATTTCATACCGCATTAAACTATCGTTATCCGTTAGTTGAACCCACCCGTGGAATGTAATACTTGGCCGGTAACCCACTCCGCATCATCAGTGGCTAAGAATCCAACCAGACGAGCTGCATCCTTAGGTAATCCTACTCTACCTGTTATAAATTGCTTAGATAGTTGCTGTCGTAGGTCAGGAGTCATCCAGCCGGTATCTGTGGGGCCAGGATTTACCGCATTTACTGTGATTCCTTTTGAACCCACCTCTGCTGCAAAAGTGCGTGTGAAAGCATCAATTGCCCCTTTCGTCGTGGCATAAGAGATTTCACCAGCCATGGGGCCTAGTGATTGGCCAGATGTCATATTGATAACTCGGCCACCTGCCGATTGCGTAAACCGTCTTGCGAATTCCACACTAAGTATAGTTACCGCCCTAACATTAATTGCGTAATGTGCATCCAGAGACTCTGGGGTAATCGTGTTTAAGTCATCGTTAACTGAATAACAAGCATTATTGACAAGAATCGATGGTTCTCCTAGCTTCTGCTCAACGTTATTTAATAACTCCACAAAGCTTTCAGGTACAGAAAGATCAATCCTTAGGTGTTCGCAACGAACGCCCATGGATCGAATTTCGTCACATAGTTGCTTTTGCTCCTCGTTATTGCTCCCCCAGGGCATCTGTTGATCATAATTAACCCAATGTGTAAAAAATACATCCGCACCTAGATAGGCCAACTCTTTGCATACTGCAGCACCGATTCCTGCGCTACGACTTGCACCTGTTACTATTGCGATTCTACCTTTTAATCTACCGGGTGTAGTAGTCATAGGTCTTTTCTCTCCTATTAAGGTCCTTATTTTTTTGCCAACAGTTCATTAAACTCTCGTT
>NZ_WHOD01000123.1 GCF_013141765.1 Paenibacillus foliorum | reverse complement strand
CCTTTATAACACAAATAATTGAAAAGGCTAAAATTGATACAAGTAAAGGAAAATGACTATTAGGTTGAACTAACAGAACATGATAGTGCAATGACTAGGAAGCAGACCTCCGCCGCAGCTGCTTCCATTTTCGTTAAAGTACCTCTTGGCTTTTACATAGAAACTTTGCCACTGGCTGGAATTTTATAGTCACAGGTTTTTTGGTAGTAAGTTTAGTAGCAACAACCTATGTAATTTATTTCATCTATGCACTGGAAACAAGAACATGTACCGATTCCGATTAGAACCCGCCAAAATACGGGTTTATTTCTTTAGTAGGGACAGGATCTTTTCATCTTTCCTGTGATAAGAGCTTGTACGATTGACCATGGTAAATATAACCACTAATGACGCAAAAACTAGATGTTAGGCGAATAGACTATACGTATAAGGGGGAATACATCTATGGATAACATCGGAAATCGATATATGCCCGAACAACCGATTAAAGAAATTACGAACGGGCTATTGTTAAGAGGGATGGATCTGACCTTCAAACGTAGTGTTCTTCTATATACATTCCAAGAGGCAGACGAACTAGCGCATCAGGAAGCTTTACGTTTTATGAGAAAAGCATCCCAGATGTCCGACGAGCATTTCATGCGCGTTCTGGATGCTGGTTCAGAAAACGGAACGTTGTTTGCCGTTCTTCAGGCGGAAACGGGAAGACCTTTGTCCGATCGGCTGATAGATCTGGAGATAACGGGTCACAAGGCGCTGATGTATGTGCACGAGCTGGCCAAGGGCATTCGAGAAGCTCGCCGAAGACGGCTGCCCGAATGCTCCGTTGACGCGGATAATCTATGGATTGAAGATAACGGCCGGTTGCGGATCATAAATTTTTGGGCGGAGGGGAAGTACGGACGACGCGGAGTTCCGGGGCTGGCACTGCTATTGTACCAGCTAGGTGCCAAAACAGATATCCCGACATCCTCTATTAGTGCCTATACATTCGAGATGAATCGGTCGTTTGCGGATTTGTCGGATGTAGCTCGGGAACGTGCTATAGCTTTGGCCAGCAGGGCATATGAAGGGTTATGCACGCTTGCCGATTTTCAGCAAGAGCTGGAAGTACTGCTCGGTATCGGTGGCGAGGGGAAGGAGCCACTTCTTATATCGGTTTTACCGGTAAAAGATATGATGACGTCAAGCAGACGGGAGCGGAAAACCGCCATACGTGAGTCACATGCGTTTGTAGATACTAAAAACAAGAAGAGAAAGGCCGAGAAGCGAACGGCAGAAGGGCGTAAACCTGGGGAGACTCAGACGCGCATCAGTGCGGCAACGGCCAGCAAAATGACGGAATTGCGCAATCTGTTCCGAGAGACGTTCCAGCTGCGCAAATGGCATCTGTTTGCTACCGTCGGCTCCGGAGTACTCATATTCTTGCTTTGGCTGATACTGCGTCCGCTCCCTAACGATGTAAACGGTTCTAAGTCGCAGACAATTCCAACGCTCGGTCCCACAGCTGTATCGGTAAATCGTACTGAGACGTCGGAGTCTTCAGCATCGGCATCCTCGATGCAAGCTCGAACGGTTGTACCGAGGGATAAAGTCGAGGTTCAGCCGCCAGACGATAGCGCGGTACAAGCCAAGACGGGCATTGTCCCGGATTTGGTCGCTCATACAAGGGAGGATGCCGAAAAGATAGCAATTGCCTCTGGGCTTCGATATCAGTTTTACATGGAATCGAATGCCGCCGACAAAGGGGTTGTGTTCAAGCAAGACCTTACTCCCGGTACTCCCGTGAAAAATGGCGACCGCATCAAGTTCTGGGTGAGCAAAGGAAAGTAGATCGGAGGCAAAAGTCGGCGGACATGAGGCTCGTCGCACCGTAGACAAAGAAAAAAAGGGAACGGTTTCAAGAATATATTATCATTAGGAGTCGCATGCAGCTTGACCGAAATCGTAAAACAATGTGTGGAGAAAGGAATCTTGAAGTCATCCACGGTCATCATTGACGCAACTCACACTCCCGAACTACTCGACCAATTGGCTAATGTAGTAAAGAAGGACGATTGGGATGTGATTATAATTCCCGAATTAGGATCTGTAGGCATGGTTGCCGCAGCTGACAAAGGAGAACGAAACAATGAAAAAGTACATACTCTTCGATCATGATGGTGTTCTGGTTGATACTGAATTCTGGTATTACAAAGCGGGAGAACGCGCTCTGGCTGACATTGGATTTACCTTAGATAAAGATCAATACCTCCGCGACATGACCCAGTCATTGGGCACTTGGTCCCAAGCTAGGGCGGCAGGTATTGATGAACAGACCATCAGCAAGCAGCGTGAGGTCCGCAACGTCTATTATCAGGAATATCTAAGAACAGAAGCCATAGAGATTGAAGGCGTAGTTGAAACTCTAGCCGAACTGTCAAAGTACGTCCGCATGGCCATCGTGACGACTGCAAAACGTGCGGATTTTCAACTTATTCATGAAAAGCGCCAGATTAGACAATTCATGGAATTCGTCCTTGTTCGCGAAGACTACAAGCGCACCAAGCCGCACCCGGAACCATACTTGACCGGCCTAAAGCGCTTCGGAGCTACCAAAAGAGAGACCCTGGTTGTAGAGGATTCAAACAGAGGGTTGAACTCAGCCGTGGCGGCTGGTATCGACTGTGCTATTGTCCATAACGACTTCACAAAAACACATGACTTCACACAGGCCAGCTATCGAATCAAAACTCTGATTGAACTAAAGGACATTATCCTGAATGTAACCTGAGAGAGCATTCGCCAGCGTGTCCCGGATTGGAATACAGACCTGATTCTTCCGTTTTCAGAATCACTAGCTGGGCACTTTGCTGGAATTGTTCAAACAAATTGGTAAATACAATTATAAGCGTTACACAAAAAGCAACGATTTAAATCGTTGCTTTTTGTGTTGAAACAACTTATAAATTTTCTGACCAATAATCCCATTATTATAATGTATAACACTAATGTCGGACGACACAACCATTATCCGTTTCAAGGTCGCATATAATGAGGCTTTATTTTGTAATGGGACAATGTTTATGACGTGAACCGACGACAAGAACATTGTCCCATTCTCAACTCACGACACAAAAATTTTCCGTTTTTCGGAGTAGAAGAAAACTTCACCGTAAACGTCCCTAGATTAGCTGGCAGGATTGTTTCCGTGTAAGATGAAACGCTGCTGCAGCTCTGAGTGAAGCAGTATAGCATTGACTAGGTATAGTGCGAGTTAAGAGAAGGCAGCCAGCTTCAATTGAAAGAAAAGCTTGAGGAATCAGGCTTTTTATTTTTTATGTAGGGAGATTTGTGTCATTTGAAAATGCACAAATCTCCCTACATTGTCGCGAAGTATAGTTGCACATGTTAAATGAAAATATTGTTGCAGAGTGAGAAAATAAAGTATTTTCTTAGTGCTTAGGTTAAGATAAGTCCCCTGTTTAAGCACTACATGCTACCCGCGTACGTTCTTTAATGGGTGATTGGAAATGGAATATAATGAGGAGGACGTAGCCCAAGCGAAGGCGCGGGAGCGTTCTTTTTATTGAACTCTAACGGGACACGATAGTGCAATGGACGTAATTAGGAAGCTACTTCTTCCTTTATTACGTCCATTTATAATTTAGCTAGGGGTCTCTCAAATAAGTTGTCGAAATCCCAAATATGTAGATGATCCGTTTTTCTCAATGGTTTCATGAGATTTAATCAAAGAATGATTTTATTTGATTAATCAAAGGTGTTTTTATGAGGTTTAAAGAATAAGAGGTCAGCTCGTTAAGCTAAATTATTTATCGATGAGCGGGCGCCGTGGCAGCCTGCTCTTATTTATGTGCGCGCAGCATGGGCGCTAACTACAGGGTGTAAGTCCCGAGTGACGAAGGCAGTAGTAGTCATTAGCTTAAAACAAGACAGGTGGTCCATCGTGAGGTGGAGTCTTAAGGAAATGGAGTTTGGAAGTTCCAGACGCTTCGATCCGAAACAACGTTGGGAGTAGGCGGATTCGTACAGTCATTCAGAACCTGATCTACTATGCCTCGCGTTTAGTACGACATGCTTGTCGGGTCAAATTTGCATTCGGATCGTGCAGCCCGTGCTTTCAAACGTTCCGTCGCGTTCCTTACTTTAGCGGCTCAGGTGTTGGAGAGCGAAGTGCTACCCCGTACATTTTTCCGATACTCCGTCGGTGGAAACCCTGTTTCTTTGCGAAAGCTTTTTGTAAAATGATTCGTATTTTCAAAACCGGTCTGCTCAGCGACTTCTTTCATGCTCAGCGACGTTGTTGTGAGCAGAAATTTAGCTTTATCCATCCGTTTGCGCTGCATATATTTAGCGGGTGGCATGCCGAAGTGCTTTTTGAAATATTTGATCAAGTAATTGGGGTGGAAGTGGACGGATTTTGCCATTTGTTCCACGGTAATGCTTTTATGCAGATTGTGTTCGATGAATCGCTGCAGTTGGTCAAGTCTATCCATTTCTTCGGTGCGCTGCTGCAGCATATGGACGGGAACAGATTCTAAATAGCAGGATATAATTTGCAGCAGGATTGCCTTTTCGCGAAGCCGAGATGTTAACGCAGAATCGTGGAATAGCGCAACAAGCTCTTTAAACCATGTTGTCATCTGCTCGGCATTGCTGACCTTCATATAGAGCGGTATGTCCAGCCATTGGAATAGATCAAACGAACCGATATGCGCTGTGAAATGGCACCAATATTTAAAATAAGGAAGATTGCTGGTGACGGAATAAGACTGCTGCGAATGAGCGGGCAGCAAGCAAAGTTGCCCTGGACGAGGGTGCAGCTCTTGATCGCCTATTTTGATCCAGCCTTCTCCGTTCAGAATCCAATATAGTTTATTGTACGCCGGTGTAAAATTATGTAGTCTCCACGATTCGATACACTGAGTAAGATGAGCATCCATGACATGTATCTGAAGATTTTGAAGAAGATCCGCCAAGAAAGCAGATTGTTGTGCATTCATCATATGTTCACCTGTAAATGTTAATAATGGACGGGTAAAGATTAGTTTCATACATGTCTATGATACCATAGCCTTGATATACTAAAGTAGTGAACTCGAAATTGATTTTTTCGAGCGAGAGGTGTGTATCTAATGACAAGCAATAATACTATTATTCAAGAACGCACAGAGCGGACGAAATGGTTTTTGAATGACCGGTACGGCATATTTATTCATTGGGGATTGTACGCTATTCTGGCAAGAGGGGAGTGGGTGCGCAGCGTTGAGCGTATCTCGGTCGAGGATAATTCGGCTTTTATTACTCCCATGCATTTGACTGGGAGCATCCGGATGAGATAAATTTTCCGTCAAATTCATCTCTTCAAACTGAGTATATTTAAATCAAGGAATTCTCGTAGGAATCTCTTAAAACAAGGGGGAGCATGAATGTGTGAAGATTTTGAAAAATTCTCAATTGCCAACTTAAAGCTCTTAGAGTATTACTTGGCAGATGCTATAGCTCCAAAACTACACATGAATCAGGATTTTATGATTAACATACTAACTACTATAGATAGCTACGCGATTCAAGCAGAGATAGAAGAAATATCAAACATAATACAGTCTTATTCTTTTATTCTGCGTTACATTTTTTATGTCGACCGTAAATTCGCGACTATCAATGAGGAAATTACTTATATTGAAAAGTATTGGCAATTATTGAGCTATCGAGATCAAAATATTAATTTAATTTTGAAGATACCAAAAGAACTGAAAGATATCCAAATCCTAAGGTTAAGCCTTTTTCCGCTAGTTGAAAATTGCATATATCATGGTTTCAAAAATGGAATTGATGAGAATTGCTACATAGAAATTAAGGCATGCATCTTGGAATCGAATCTAATCATTGAAATTAAAGATAACGGTTTTGGAATACCTGCAGAAATTTCAAATAATATATTCACTGAAATGGAAGAAAGCATCATTAACTCTACATTAAGAAATAAAAAGTCAGGTAATGGAATTATGAATGTACATAACAGGATCCGATTAGCTTACGGCAAAAATTATGGTTTAAAAATTAATACTAAAGAAAAACTTGGGACCATTATTGGTATGAAATTACCTTTCTGCTGAACTGATTTTGATGGGTTCGACCTCTAGCCCGTTTGGACGTACAATTGATACTGATGACGTCATTTCACCAAGATAGTTACGAGGGGATATTACGAATCCGTTGAGTTTGAATCTTTATACGTATGTGCATAATAATCCGTTAACGCATTTGGACCGGGCATGGCTACTTGTCCTAATGCAGGGGGGGGGCATGTATAACAGATGAGGACGGCTCTGATAAATTTATACAAGATTCAACAACTTTAACTTATAATAGTGCTCTTTACATGGACACATATAAAGCTGCTTGAACTAAAGCTAATAACTGTGACCAAAATAGAAATACTCTTGTACTGGGGACTGGGGGTGTAGTTGTCCAATGACACAAATGTGCCTACATAACATATCGAAGAAAAGCTTGAGGAATCAGGCTTTTTATTTAAGGGGATTTGTGTCATTTGAAAATGCACAAATCGCCCTACATTGTCGACTAGTGACACAAATCTCTCTTCTTTTGAAATATGATACAATACCCCATAAAGGGATATGGATTGTCTTTTACATGAAGAGGGGATTGTTAATGCAAACAGTTTTTATAAAAGGTGAGAGTGAAAATATGAATATTAGAGTAGCAAGTGAATTAGACTACCCTGATTTAAGACTTATATATCTAGAATCTCGTCGTAAAAGTTTTCATTGGGCAGATACAGAAGAAATGACTTTAGAAGACTTTGATAAGCATACTGTAGGAGAGTATATAATTTTAGCAGAGGAAGATACTCATATCCTTGGATTTGCTTCTTTGTACCTGCCAGATGATTTTATACATAATTTATTTGTTCACCCTGATTTCTCAGGTAAGGGTGTTGGTGGTCAATTGGTTAATGCCTCCATAGAAAAAATGAATAAACCAGTAAGATTGAAATGTGTATCCGAAAATCAAAAGGCGATGAAGTTTTATGAGAATAATGGTTGGAAAAAAGTTGTTGAAGAAGGTAAACCAGAAGAAAGATATTGGGTTATGGTATATGAATAAATAAATAACTAAAGCCTGTTTTATTTTTTTTGATGTTACGCTAACGTGACACTATAGTTGAGGATCTGCAGCTGAGCAGTTCCTCTTTCTTTATTGAAGCAACGGGCAGGATAGTGTGGCGAAAAAAGTAAATTAATGGTATATATAGTATGTTTCAAAAAGCCGGGAATACAATTATGAATGACACTAGTGTTGTACTAAATACAGTACTATTTCCCCCTCCTTATCAAGCTAAGTATGTATTAGACGATATGCTTTATCCAGTGAACTTCGAAACGATGTCTGGTATTTAGGGGACTGGATAGAGGGACTTTCA
>NZ_WHOD01000122.1 GCF_013141765.1 Paenibacillus foliorum | reverse complement strand
CGCCGAAGCGTCCGTTTAACGCAAGCTTGTCTTAAGCTCAAAAGTAATGCTAGCGAGAATTTGCATTCTCTATTTTAACACTCACTCGTTGTTCAGTTTTCAAAGGGCAATTGTGTTATATTTACCATTACTTTCGACAACCTGTCAAAAGCGACCTGATTAATATATCATAATGATTTAAACAATGCAAGTTATTTTTTTTGTTCATGTTGTTTAACTGCTTTGCATTCCATGCCGTTAATGGCCGGACGACTAATATACCACGATACTCTACTAATAGCAACTAAAAGGTTTATTTATATTTAAGTGAATTTACCTTCTATAAATAATAGGCATAACGACATTCGCAAAATATTGAAATACTTAGGTATTTTTTTAATAATGCCCAAATTAAGTAATTTACTGGTTGATTTTATACGTTGATCATTTGACTGATATATGATAACTTCTAAAAATGCCGAATCAAACAGATATCTTGTTTGTACGGGGGACGATTTATTGGGGTGAATGAATGCAGGCATGCAAGCTAGGGAGAATCCTCTTCCCGAATCCGTCAACTAACCTCGGAGGCACAAGGAGGGAATAAATGAATAGTTTTGTCAAAAGCGTTGTTATCACATCATCTTTACTGTTTGGTTATCTTGTTCCAGCAACAAGTGCACTCGCTTCTCCACCAGTATCAACAGAAATCAAAGTACAGATCAATGATAAGCTGGTCAATTTTCCAGATTCACAGCCTTTCTTGGACAGTTCACACCTTCTGCAGGTTCCTGTTCGGTCTATGAGTGATTCGCTAGGATTAGAGGCTCATCCCGAACCTGTAGGCCAAGCATGGAAAGTAACTCTTAAGAACCAAAGTAATACATTTACTTTCACTACGGGAAGCCTTACAGCTATTGTTAACGAAAAACCTGTTTCACTTGTTTCAGCGCCACAATTCATCAATGGAAAAGTATATGTACCTTTTAGGTCACTAGCTGATTTGCTAAAAATTCGTATACAATGGGATTCAACAAACCGCATAGCTATCCTAAATGAAGATAAGAATTATCACGCTCCAGCTTGGTATGCAACCCAATTCGAAGGAATTATCGACGCTAAGGCTACAGCATACACCGGATCATCATCAGAAAATGGTGGCCATCCCAGCGTAGATTACTTTGGAAATCCTCTGCAGGTAGGTACTATCTCCGTGGATCCAACAGTCATCCCATTAGGTTCAAAAGTTTACATTGAAGGCTATAGCTATGATGGATTGCCAGCTGAAGGCATGTATGCAGTTGCTTCAGATATAGGTGGTTCCGTTAAAGGCAATAAAATTGATATTTACGTTCCAGACAGCAAAACAAAGGCGATGAAATTTGGAATTCAACAGGTAAAAATCTATATGCTCAAAAATCAATAGAAAAATTTTCTAAGCAGTTGCTTAAAATGAGCGGCTGCTTTTTTGTATATTCCTAATAACGTTCTTGCAAACTATAGAAAGGATTCGCGAGGAGTTGATTATATTGTTCAATATAATTAAAAGGTCAGCCGTTTGTGCACTCATTGTCGCTTTAACCACAGCAGCTTCTGTAAGCCCTAATAGCGAAGTAGTTTGGAACGTCACCACTGATAAGAAATTGATCGCGCTCACGTTTGACGACGGGCCAAACCCAGTATTTACACCTCAAATTCTTGATTTATTAAAAGAACATCAGGCTAAAGCAACTTTTTTTGTGTTAGGAAAAAGAGTACAAATGTACCCGACTATTGCAATTCGTGAGGTAAATGAAGGGCATGAGATTGCAAATCATACTTTTGATCATCATTATCTAAAAAATGTCTCTCCCGCTAAATTAATCGAAGAAATACGTCAGACACAAGAAGTAATCTTTGATATAACTGAGCAAGTTCCCCATGTATTTCGCCCTCCTGGTGGCTTCTATAATGAGGCTCTGCTCGATTTAACAAAGGAAGACAAGCTAACGGTTGTGATGTGGTCCTGGTATCAGGACACTAAGGATTGGAAGAGGCCTGGTATAGACAAAATAGTGGATACGGTTCTCTCCAACGTACACAATGGGGATATTATATTGTTTCATGATTTGCAGGGGGATTGTACACAAACGGTAGGAGCGTTACGCAGAATTTTACCTGAGTTGAAAAAGCAAGGATTTGAATTTGTGACTGTGACCGATTTAATTTCAAAAACTAAATAATAACAGTCATCAGCTTACTCGAGGCCAGCTTTCAGTAGATAATAAGTGTTTTAAACATAGTAGCAATTTAATCCCAGCAATCTCTTTACACAAAAAGAAGCAGTCGATCTATGAAAGATCAACTGCTTCTTTTTCA